>NZ_JBLGBE010000027.1:0-42098 GCF_047617445.1 Congregibacter sp. | reverse complement strand
ATAGAACGTCCCCCTTGAGTAAGTAATCGAAACCCCGATGCGACGCCCAACGACTTACCGACGCACAGCAGTCCCCTATCCAAGCCGCTAATCGGTCCGGCCGATGCGACTGAAGTACGATGGTTTTCAGATATTGCCTCCCGGTTGATGTGATTCAAGTCCCAGCCCTGAGTAAATCTGATCAGACAGGGCGCCCGTGACACGACAGCCCCTAAGCGCGACCGATATACTAGAACCTTCTGGATTACTCAGGGATGTAACAGTATGAGCGGGACAGCCTATAAAGGCATTATTCTCGCCGGTGGCTCGGGCACCCGACTTCACCCGTTAACCAGCACGGTGAGCAAGCAGCTAATGCCGGTTTATGACAAGCCGATGATCTACTACCCCCTTGCGACCCTAATGGAAGCTGGCATCCGCGATGTGTTGATTATCACGACGCCCCGGGACCAAAAAGCGTTTGCCGATTTACTCGGCGGCGGTGAACAGTGGGGCATCAATATCAGCTATGCGGTGCAACCTAGCCCCGATGGCTTGGCGCAGGCATTTATTCTCGGTGCTGACTTTGTGGCTAATAACCCCGTAAGTCTGGTTTTAGGGGACAACATCTTTTATGGCGATGGCTTCTCAAAGAGCCTGCGTCATGCCGCAGAGCGACAAAATGGCGCGTCGGTTTTTGCTTACTATGTGAACGATCCAGAGCGTTACGGTGTTGTTGATTTTGACAGCGAGGGCGTGGCAAGCAATATCGAAGAGAAGCCAGCCAATCCGCGTTCTCACTATGCCGTCACTGGTCTGTACTTCTACGACAATGACGTCGTCGACATCGCTAAGAACATACAACCCTCACCCCGGGGTGAACTGGAGATTACCGATGTGAACCTCGCCTATCTCAAGCGCGGTGACCTACATGTCAAAGTAATGAGCCGCGGAACCGCCTGGCTTGATACCGGCACCCACAATTCACTTCTCGACGCGGCCAACTTTATTCGCGTGGTAGAGGAGCGACAGGGTCTCAAGATCGCCTGTCCCGAAGAGGTCGCCTATCGCATGGGATATATCGATGCAGAAGCCCTTCAGGCACTGGCTGCGCCGCTTATCAAGAGCGGCTATGGCGAGTATTTGATAGGGCTACTTCGCGAGGAAGGGGCTGTTCGAAATGCAATTTGATACCACGCCCTTGCCAGGCGTCTACCTGTTGACGCCTTCGGTGTTTGGCGATGAGCGTGGATTTTTTGTGGAAAGCTGGAACGCCAAAGTGTTCCGCGAGGCGGGCTTTGATCTGCATTTTGTGCAAGACAATCATAGTCGCTCTGCCCAGGGGATTCTGCGAGGGCTGCATTACCAAACTAATCACACCCAAGGAAAACTGGTGCGAGTCACAGCTGGCAGTGTGTTTGATGTTGCCGTAGATCTACGTCGGGACTCACCTACCTTAGGTCAGTGGTATGGCGTGACTCTGGATGCAAAGTCCCAGCAAATGCTTTGGGTGCCGCCAGGGTTTGCGCACGGCTTCTACGTCACCTCTGAATTTGCGGACTTCCAATACAAGTGCACCGATAAATACGACCCAAAGAACGAAGTCAGTATTGCCTGGGATGACCCAAGCTTAGGGATAGAGTGGCCATTAGTAGACGGTAGAGCACCTTCACTGTCTGGCAAGGACCAGGCCGGCATGGCATTTGTGGACGCCCCGCGACTTCCTTAGCGCCGTATCCCGGTTCACAGCACACAAAACTAGTACGGTCCCAAGAGTCGAAAAACCACACTGCCTTCCAATGTCTCTCCGGCGGCCAGTAAAGTAGGCGCTGCCACCGCCGGCAATCGCCGTGATGCCATCGCAGCAGTCAAGTGGGTCACAGGCTCCACACAAATCAGAGGCTTATCCCTGGGCCGAAAAATATGCATCGCCGTGAAGATGGGATCGGCTGACAGTTCGAGTTGTCGATCACTCCACTCCAGGCGCAGTTTGTGTTGCCAGCCGTCGAAATCACTATCGATTCCCAAAGCTGGCAGCTGACCCATCGCCAATGCCTCGCACTGTGGTGCTCCGGGTATATAGGCCGTGGGCAATCCCGTTTTATCAATCGGTAAAAAAGCCCCCGTCGCGCCCCGAATGCTAAGCAGGCCAGCGCTGGGAAAAGCCGGATGCAAGCCCAGTCCCGCCGGCATCTGACCCGAGCCGGAATGCACCAATTTTAGGTGCATTCGCAGTTCCCCGGGCGTGAGAACACAGCTTAGCTGAGCGCGGTACTGCCAGGGCCAGGCATCATCGCTGCCGTCATAGCTCAGCCGCAGAGAGTCTGGCCCCACACTATCTACAACCCAGGGCTTCTGCCACGCGTATCCGTGAATCGGATACGCCGACAAGTCAGGGCGATTGGCGGCTAGTCGATGGCGCCCTAATTCAAGCTCTCCGTCCGTAATTCGATTGGCAAAGGGAATGAGAGGAAAACAGGCTGGCACACCTATGGACGCAGCAAGCCCATCGTCGACGAGCCAATCACGGTATTTGCCATTGTGCAGCGACTGAAGGGATAGGAGCGAAGCGCCGGCCTCGGGAGCTATCTCCACACGCAAGTCAGCATGCTCTAGGTATAGGGTGCTCATGGCTTTCGAACTTGTGATCAAAGGTTCGCCTGCCGACAGCTCTGAGGCTCTCGCGACGCTAAGCCTGGACCAGAGGACGCCACCAACTTTCATTGTCGAGATACCAGTCCAACGTGCGCTCGATGCCGGTCTCAAAAGTCTCTGCGGGCGCGTAGCCCAGCTCGCTCATAATCCGGCTCGCATCAATCGCATAGCGCCAGTCATGGCCCGCTCGATCCGTCACAAAATGAATAAGACTATTCGCTGGTTCGCCGCGGCATTGCGGTGCATTGGGGTAACGTTCTTGCAAGGACGGGTCTGCCGTAAATCTCGCATCGAGGCGTTCGCAGAGCAAATTCACAATAGCCAGATTGTTCCACTCGTTGTTGCCGCCAATGTTGTAACTCTCGCCGACCTGGCCTTTGTTGAGCACAAGATCAATACCACGACAGTGATCCTCTACATACAGCCAGTCACGAATATTGCTCCCGTCACCGTACACGGGTAACTCAAGGCCACGCAGAATATTGGTCATGCACAGGGGAATGAGCTTTTCCGGGAAGTGAAACGGACCGTAGTTGTTCGAGCAGTTACTCGTGCTGACCTGAAGTCCATAGGTGTGCTGATACGCGCGCACCAAATGATCTGATGCAGCTTTGCTAGCAGAGTAGGGAGAATTCGGTTGGTACTGCTGGGCTTCAAAAAAACCGGGCGCGTCCGGCGCCAGGGAGCCGTAAACCTCGTCGGTGGACACGTGATGAAAGCGGTGTGGTTTTCCGTCTCCTTCCAACCAAACCGTGCGCGCTGCCTTGAGTAAGCTGTGCGTGCCGATGATGTTGGTTTCTATAAAAGCATCGGGACCCGTGATAGAGCGATCAACGTGACTTTCCGCGGCAAAGTGCACGAGGGTATCAACCGACTCATCGCGCAGGAGCTGTGTGACCCGGGATTCATCGCAGATATCAGCATGCACAAAACTAAAGTTGTCCCGGGCCTCGACGGCGGCAAGATTTGCACGATTCCCCGCATAGGTCAGTGCGTCATAGCCAATAACACGATCATCGGGGTGCGCCGCCAACCAGTAGTGCACAAAGTTTGAACCAATAAACCCCGCAGCTCCGGTCACCAGTAAGGTCTTAGGCATGATGGTCGGCCTCCTTGAGTCGTGTGAGAACGACGCGCAGTTGACTGCGCCAGTGCGTCGGCAGTATGTCAAAGTCCTGCCAACTCTGGGTTTTATCTAACACGCTATAAGCCGGGCGTTGAGCCGGCGTAGGGTAATCCTCGGTGCGGATGGGCTTCACTGCCGCCAGGTTGGTCAGCAAGCCAAGAGCGTAGGCTTCTTCGCCAATGGCCAGAGCAAAGTCATACCAACTACATACCCCTGCGTCACTCCAATGATAAATCCCCGATAAACCGGGACGGTCCGCCGCAGCCCACAGAGCACCGGCGAGTGATATCGCGTCAGTAGGCGTACCCACTTGGTCCGACACCACGCTGATCTCATCGTGGGATCCATGGAGTCGCAACATCGTATGCATAAAGTTTTGACCATCGTGGGAATACACCCAGCCGGTTCGCAAGACCAGACAATCAGCGCCTGAGTTCAACGTCGCCTGCTCACCTGCCTGCTTACTTTGACCGTAGACACCCAAGGGCGCGGTTAATGCGTCCACAGGATAGGGTGAGCTACGCGAGCCATCGAAGACAAAATCGGAGGACACATGAAAAAAGCGAATGCCTCGTGCCGCGCAGGCGCGTGCTAAAACGCCCGGAGCCTCCGCGTTCGCAGCAAAGGCAGCGGCTGAATCTTCTTCGGCGCGATCCACCGCAGTGTAGGCCGCGGCATTAATCACTAACTGAGGGCGTTGTGCATCCAGCGCCGCCTCTACGGCGGCAGGATCACAGATATCACAATCGGTCCGACTCAGGGCACAGACATCGACAGATGACGGTGCGCTCAAACACAGCGCAGATCCGAGCTGACCCGCCGCGCCCGTCACCATCACCTTGGACAACAGTTGCTCAGGCATGTCTAAGGCCGTTTGCGTGGCTAGGCGTCATAGCTCAAACCGTCTGACTATGCGCTTCGAGCCAATCTCCGAGCTCACCCAACACCTGGGCCTGCTCCGGTTCATTAAAAATCTCGTGATACAAGGTCGGATACAGACGCAGGGTCTTATCCGAACTTCCTACCCCGTCAAAAAAGTGCTGCGATCCACTGACCGCAGCCATGACATCGCCCTCACCATGCATCACAAGCACGGGTAGTTCGATTTCACTGCAGCGCTTTTGCAGGTTCTCCATGGCAGCAAACAACTCAACCAGCAAACGTGCAGTGATTTTCCCACTATGAACCAGCGGGTCCTCCTGATACCGGCGCACAACGTCTGCGTCACGACTGACTTCGCTGGCATCCAACTGCAAGGCACCCAGCTTTGGAACTATCGATGCCAGCACTTTGTTGATAAAGATCGCAAAGCCGCTGGGAGGCACTGGCACCTCGAAGGCTGCTCCAGAGAAAGCTGCACCTGCGAACCGCGACTGCTTTTCGATTAGATAATTTCCCGCAATGAGACCACCCATACTGTGGCCAATAATGAAACAAGGCACTCCAGGATAGTCAACATCAGCCCGCTCTCGTAGAGCATCCAGAGCAGGGTAGAAGTCCTCAAACTTGTTGATAAAACAACGGTGCCCCGGCGTCAGGCCGTGGCCCGGATGATCGGGCGCGAAGCTCGCGATATTCCGCGCCGCCAGCGCCTCAGCAACATGCTGATAACGGCCGCTGTGCTCGCCTAGTCCATGCACGATGAGGGCGACGGCCCGAGGCGACTCAAGATCCCAGCGGCGATAAAACACGCCGCTATCCAGAGTCAGTTCCTGTACTGCAAGGCTGGCGGTTTCACTCATGGCTTTGTCTCTTATTAGCTTGAGGTTTGTATCCGCTTGCTAGTTGATCACGCAACGGGGCTTAGCCAATCCGAATTTTGCGGCCGATTACCGCGCACCGCATCGAGGTACATCGATTGCATTTGTTCGGTGATCGGACCCCGACTGCCGTTACCGATTTCGCGGCCGTCAAGCATCCGTATAGGAACAACCTCTGCTGCGGTGCCGGTAAAGAACGCTTCGTCAGCCACATACACCTCATCTCGAGTAATGCGTCGCTCCAAAACCTCCAGACCCAACTCTTCGGCAAAGGCGAATATCGTAGCCCGCGTAATACCCTCTAAACAGGAAGTCAGCTCTGGCGTATGAATCTTGCCCCGACGAACAATAAATACATTCTCACCGCTGCCCTCGGCAACGTAACCCTCATTGTCCAGAAGTAAGGCTTCTTCCGCACCAGAATCCAATGCCTCGCGCAGAGCTAGCATCGAATTAATGTAATTGCCGTTAGCTTTGGCTTTGCACATGGTGATGTTCACGTGATGCCGCGTGAAGGACGAGGTGCGCACCTTGATACCCCGGGCCACAGCTTCCGGTTCCATGTAAGAGGGCCACTCCCAGGCTGCGACCATGACGTGGGTCTTAAGCCCGTCAGCGCGCAAACCCATGCCTTCCGATCCATAAAAACACATGGGCCGCAGGTAGGCTTCTTCCAGATTGTTTTCACGAACAACATCACGCTGCGCCTCGTTCAGGGTTTCCCTATCAAAGGGCATATCCATGGCGAGAATTTTTGCCGAATTAAAAAGGCGGTCCGTGTGATCATTTAGCCTGAAGATACAGCTGCCGCGATCGGGCGTCTTGTAGGCGCGCACGCCCTCGAACACCCCAAGTCCGTAGTGCAGCGTATGCGACAGCACGTGCACCTTGGCCTCACGCCAGGGAATCATCTCCCCGTCGAGCCAAATAGTGCCGTCGCGATCCGCAAAATCCATGTTGTTCTCCTACTTACTGTTTATGTTTTCCGTCGGGCTTGAGCACATTCTCAGCTTCCGTCGGCGCTGTTTCTTCATCCCATTGGACGTTCGCAAAAAGCGACTCCCAAGCAAGCTGTACGCTGCTTCGCTGCGCGGCAAACCGCGCGCCTGTCAGATTCCGCGACTGCTGCTGTAGCGCCAACTGATGCGTAGCGCTTCGCAATTCGAGATAGGCCTGTACTAAAGCCTGGCACTGTTCCTTCTGCAAATAGCCACTGTGGGCCAACGTTTCCAGAATACGGACATTGTCTGACCAATCGGCCAGAGACGAATCTTGAGATGCCCAGGCGAGAACACTATATTGCACCATAAATTCGATATCTACGATACCGCCGAAGCCCTGTTTGAGATCCAACTCTGAGTCCTCGGCAGTCACCTGGGCATGACTGCGCATCTTCTCCCGCATGAACACAACCTCCCGGGCCAGATCAGCGGGATCACGGGGTACACAGAGAATATTCCTGCGCAGGTTCTCGACCTTTTCGGCAAGCACGTCGTCACCCGCCACCGGCCGCGCCCGAACCAGGGCTTGATGTTCCCAGGTCCAGGCATCGTCTCGTTGATATCGCTCAAATGCGGCAAGCGTGGACACCAGCAAGCCTGAAGCACCGGATGGCCGCAGGCGCATGTCAATCTCGTAGAGCTGGCCCAGACCCATGCGAGTTTCCAGAATATGGATCATTTTCTGACCCAGTCGGATATAGAAGGTTGCGTTATCTATGGATCGTTCGCCGTCGGTATATCCACCGGCTGTTGCATCGTAGATAAAAACCAAATCAAGGTCCGAGGCGTAGCTCAGTTCGATACCCCCAAGCTTGCCATAGGCCAAGATGACAAAACCGCGCCCAGTACTCTCTCGCGCAGGCTCACCGTAGCGCAGAGAAAGTTGAGCCCAGGCAAGGGCAAGCACCTGCTCCAAGCAGACCTCGGCAATAAAGCTGAGTTTGTCACTGACCTTCATTAATGGCAGTCGGCCCGAGAGCTCACTCGCCGCGACTCGCAGGACCTGGGACGCTTTAAAATACCGCAGGGCATCCATGTGCCCTTCAAGATCTTCAACGGTCAATCTCGCCAGCTGCTGACGCAGCTCAGACTGCAGTGTCTCTCGCTCTGGTGCTGTATAGAGGCTCGCACGGTCGAGCAGCTCATCCAGGAGTGCCGGCCGTGTACTCAATTGCTCTGCTATCCAGGGACTGGCCCCACACAACGCTGCGAGGTCTGCAAGCGCGGGCGGGTTTTCAATAAGCAACAATAAGTAAGCGCTTCGCCGGGCCACAGCACTGACCAGGGGCAAGGCGCGTTCCAGCGCCAGGTCGGGATGCTCGGACTCTGCGCAGGCCTCCAGCAACAGCGGCATAAACCGATCAATACGCTCTCGGCCTTCTGTCTGGAGGCTTTGCACCCGTCGGGATTCAAACAGCGTGCGCAGACGCCCGGCAAGACCCTCCGCATCGCTAAAACCCAAATCCGCCAATTGCTCAGGGTCACAGTCAGCACCCCACAAGCCCTCACTTTCCGGCGCCGGAGTCGAATCCTCGGCTTCCGCAATGAGCGCGGCAAAGTGCCCTGCCACGCGCTCGCGATGTGCATCAAGGACCACCATAAATGCGGGGTAGTCAGGAAACCTCATGCAATGGGCGAGGGCCGCGCAGGCCGTCTCCTGATCAGGAAGCTCCTGCGTTTGCCGGTCTTCCCATGCCTGAATCCCATGTTCAACATCGCGTAAAAACAAGTAGGCCGCCTGTAGCTCCTCGACCACCTCCTGTGGAAGACAACCCAGATGAGCGCACTCAGCAAGCACAAGTGATAACTCCCGACGCTGCAGACTGCTGTCTCTCCCGCCGCGAATGAGCTGAAAACACTGCGCGATGAACTCGATTTCTCGAATCCCGCCGCTGCCCAACTTGACGTTTCGCTGTAATCCCCGACGACGAACTTCAGCCACAATGCGTTGCTTCATTGCACGAAGGCTTTCTATTGCGCTGTAGTCGACGTAACGACGGTAGACAAAAGGCTGCAGGCAAGCCATGAGAGTGTCTCGAAACTTGTTCTGGCCAGTGACTGGCCGGGCCTTGATCAGCGCATAGCGCTCCCAGTCTCTTCCCTGTTCCTGATAATAGGCCTCCAGTGCCGCAAAGCTTTGAACCAAGGAGCCGCTCTCTCCATAGGGCCGCAGACGCATGTCCACACGAAACACAAAACCCTCGGCAGTCACCGGATCAAGCAAAGCGATGAACGCCCGGCCCACGCGGGTGAAAAACTCTTCATTGCTGATGGAGCGATCAGCACCCTGCGTTTCACCTCTCTCGGGATAGGTAAAAATCAAATCAATATCTGAAGAGAGGTTGAGTTCACGAGCGCCGAGCTTACCCATAGCCAGCACGACAAGCTCCTGATGTTCGCCGCTATCATTCCCCCGGGGCTGCCCGTACTTGGCTTCGAGTTCTGCCGTGCAGTGTTTCAGGCCATGCGTGATGCAAGCATCCGCCAACCAGGAAACGTCCCGCGCGGTCTCAAGGGTGGGCGCCAAACGGTTAAGGTCACGCCAGATAATCCGCTGCATCTGCCGCTGTCGAAAACGTCGCAGTACAACACCGGCTTCTTCATCACTGGAGGCAAGTAAGTCGCCCAGCCCAGATTCGAGATCGCCGTCTCGCAGGGACCTTGCAAACTGCCCAGCATTGCATTGCTGCACAAGTAACCACGGTCTACGCCGGAAACTCTCGGCAACGTAGCGGGATCCAGCAAGCACGGTGGCCAACTGTTGCGGGAAACCTTCGAGTGTAAGCAGTGACTCTAATTCCGCCCGCTCTACAGGCTCCGCGGCATCAAGAATAGCTGCCCAGGCCTGCTGCACCGTCTCCTTGAGAAGCTCAGGCAAAACGACCTGTTCAATCATAGGCTCATTGCCCCAGACGCAAAGCCAAAAGTAAGCCCGGCCATGGTTTACTGGCTTATCGCGGGAGCAACTCGCAGCACCTCTTCCACGGTGGTCTCACCGAGGGCAACACGCCCGGCCCCACTAACCCGTAAAGACTGCATACCTTCGCTAAAAGCGGTATCACGAAGGCGCGCGGTATTGATATTCGCCACGATCTCTTCCTGAATCGCGGCGCTATTGACCAGCACCTCGTAGATTCCCCGGCGACCGCGATAGCCCGTATCCCGGCAGGTTTTACAGCCCACGGCCTCGTAGATCTCTTTAGGAGCCGGGATGTCAAAAGGCTGCACGAGCTCCCGCCAACCATCGATATCGGTAGGCTTTGCCCGTTTGCAGTCATCGCAGAGAATGCGCACGAGTCGCTGAGACATGATGCCGCGCAGGGTCGCTTTTACAAGATACGCCGGCGCACCAAGTTCCAGCATGCGAGAAATCGAGCTGGGCGAATCATTTGTATGCAGGGTGGATAAGACAAGGTGTCCGGTCAGCGCCGCCTGAATCGCCATGTTGGCAGTTTCCAGATCCCGAATCTCACCAATCATGATGATGTCGGGGTCCTGGCGCATCAGGGTCCGCACCCCGGTGGAAAAGTCCAAATCAATCCCATGATTGACCTGCATCTGATTAAACGAGCCCTCGACCATTTCTATGGGGTCTTCGATGGTACAAACGTTAACCGCGGAGGTCGCTAGCTGTCGCAGCGTGGAATATAGCGTGGTGGTCTTACCGGAGCCGGTGGGACCGGTCACCAGTACAATGCCATTCCCCGTGCCGGTCATCGCGTGCCAGCGGACCAGGTCGTCATCAGCCAGCCCCAAGGCTTCAAAACTCTTTTGCAGCACTTCGGGATCGAAGATACGCATTACCAGCTTTTCGCCGAAGGCCGTGGGAAGTGTGGAGAGACGCAATTCCACTTCGGCTCCCTCGGGACTGCGGGTTTTGAGACGACCGTCCTGGGGACGACGCTTTTCGGCAACATCCATACGGCCCAGGATCTTGATGCGGCTGGTCACCGCGGCACAGACCTGCTCGGGTAACTCGTACACGGTATTCAGAACACCGTCGATTCTAAAGCGCACGTTGCCGACATTGCGACGCGGCTCAATGTGTATGTCACTGGCACGCTGCTCAAAAGCGTACTGCAGCAACCAATCTACAATACTGACGATGTGCTGATCATTCGCGTCTGGCTCGCGCATGGATCCAAGCTCAAGCATCTGCTCAAGATTGCTGATGCGGCCAGTGGCAGCGCCTTTGCCTGCCGCTCGCGCACCCCGCACCGACCCGGCCATGGTGTAAAACTCAGCGGTGTACCGCTGCAAGTCGCGCGGATCGATAATGACGCGACGAATCTGTTTGCGCAGCACCTGCTCCAGGTTGACCTGCCAGGCGCGCTGATAGGGCTCTGCACTGGCGATCACGACTTCTTTGTCACTGACGTCCACCGCAAGAATGCGGTGTCGCTCGGCAAACGCCCGGGACATTACCTCGGAAACCTCCGCCACCTTAATCTTCAGTGGGTCAATTTCAAGGACCGCCTGGCCACTACGGTCGCTCAACCAGGCGAGCAGGCCCGTCATATTAAGTATCTGGTCGGGATTTTCGAGGTCTTTGAGCTTTTGCTCGGCGAGAAACACCAAAGGATGAATGACGCCCGGTGACAGGCCCTGTAAACGACGAAGATCGCCCGCAGCGATTCGACCGTCGGTAAGCAACCCTTCGAGCAAGGCCTTAAGCGTAAGCAAGCGCTCGGACGACTCGCTAGTTTCCGGCTTAAGCATGCAAAAAACCCCTGTTTTCACGGCTAATGGCGCCTGCGCATGCTATCACAGGCGGATGCTCAGACTCTCGACTTCGCAGCAATAAAGCCTTATTAATAGTAAGGTCATATTTCATAATCCGAAGCAAGACAGATGACACAAACAGGCCCTATACTCCGCAACTTCGCGAGACTAGAGATTTCGGTTTCATGACGAGTCCTTTGGGCAAGCTATTTGGCAGATCACCGATCGTGCCAATCCAGCAACATATGCAGCTCGCGCAGGAGACCGTGCAGCTACTCTGTGAGTTATTGTCCGCTAGCGCGGACCAGGACTGGACGCGCGTTGCCGCGATCCACAGCGTGATCGACAACACCACTGCTGAAGCCAGGAAGCTACGCCGCGAGATACGTCAACATCTCCCGCGGAGCCTGCTCCTTGCTGTGCCGCGTTCAGATCTCCTGGAGCTCCTGGATATCCAAAATCGCATCACGGTTTGCGTGCGAGAGATCGCCAGGCCCGTTGCGCTGAGAGGCATGCAGTTCCCTGCGCCACTTCGGACGGTTCTCGACAAGCTCTGCAGTCTCTTAGCGGCGACGGTGGGTGAGGCACTAACGGCAATCCGTGAGCTCGATGAACTGATCAGTCAGGGCTTTGGGAAACACGAGCGTAAAATTATAGCGAAGATGCTGAGTTCTCTAGAGCGTCAGGTGCGGCGCTGTGATACGCAGCAACAGCGCCTGGTGCGTCAACTCAGCAAAGTCGAGGACAGTTTTCCGGTCCTCGACGCAGTTTTTTATCACCAGATCGCCGCTGCACTTGCCGAATTGGGAGATGCCTGTGGGGAAGTGGGTGAGCAGCTTGAACTGCTCTTGGCACGCTAGTCTGAACTGAACCTACGGATACTAGATCTTGGAAATTATTGCTGCCTACGGCCCACAATTCCTGGGCCTTGCGTGTATAGCTGGATTCTTCATGGCTTGGGGCATTGGTGCGAATGACGTAGCCAATGCCATGGGGACCTCCGTCGGCTCTGGCGCGCTAACCATTCGACAAGCGATTCTCATCGCGATCGTTTTTGAGTTTCTTGGTGCTTATCTCGCAGGCGGAGAAGTCACCGAGACTATCCGCAAAGGCATTATCGACCCCGGCCTTTTAGAAGGGTCTCCGGAATTGTTGGTCTACGGCATGATGTCGGCCCTGTTTGCCGCAGGCACTTGGCTACTCATTGCCAGCGTCCGTGGCTGGCCTGTATCCACGACGCATACTATTGTCGGTGCTATTGTGGGATTCGCAGCCGTGGGCATCTCCGTAGATTCCGTAAACTGGAGCCAAGTCGGCACCATCGCGATTAGCTGGATCATTTCACCCGTTCTTGCCGGAATCATTTCTTTTGCGCTGTTTACGAGCGTCAAAGTGTTCATTCTCGACCATGACGACCCGTTTACCCGCGCCAAACGACTCATCCCCATCTATATGTGGATCGTGGGTTTTATGATCTCCATGGTAACCCTGCTCAAAGGCTTAAAGCATTTGGGCCTCGAACTTGACTACGGACTGGGATCAAAGTTTGCGAATGCCATCCCGCTCTCTTTCACCATTGGCCTCATCGTCGCCGTTATCGGCGCGTTGCTGCTACGCAGAATCCGCTTCGAACCCGATGAGAACAATCGTTTTGCCAGCGTTGAACGCGTCTTTGGCGTGTTGATGATGTTCACCGCCTGCTCCATGGCCTTTGCGCACGGCTCAAATGACGTGGCAAACGCCATCGGGCCACTCGCAGCGATCACGAGCGTTGTCCAGTCCGGCGGCGCGGTGAATGCGACCACCGTAATGCCTGGGTGGATTCTCCTTATTGGTGCTCTGGGAATCGTTGTTGGTCTGACCACCTACGGGTGGAAGGTGATTGCCACTGTCGGTAACAAGATCACCGAACTCACCCCCTCTAGAGGTTTCGCGGCCACGCTTGCTGCAGCAAGCACAGTGGTTTTTGCCTCAGCCACCGGACTGCCTATTTCCACCACCCATACCTTAGTGGGCGCAGTACTTGGCGTCGGTCTCGCCCGGGGTATTGCAGCGATCGATTTACGCGTCATTGGCTCGATTTTTTTGAGCTGGCTCATCACGCTTCCCGCAGGCGCCATACTCGCTATTATTTTCTTCTTCACGCTACGCGGTATTTTTGGCTAAACCCTCGACGCCCGATATCCATGGCAATTCAGCCACAGCTCACCGATGCTCGGAATATGACTGACCAACACAGCTCCCCCATTTCATGGTTCCGCAATACCGCGCCCTACATTAATCGGCATCGCGGCTCGACCTTTGTCATCGTTATACCCGGAGCGGTGCAGGAGAGTGCTGCACTGCCGAGGCTGCTCCACGACGTAGCACTGCTGCGTAGTCTTGGCGTGCGCTTAGTCCTGGTTTTTGGCAGTCGGCCGCAAATCGACAAGCGCCTGCAAGACCACGGGGTTAAGAGCACCTTGCACCGGGAACAACGTATTACCGATAGCGAGTCACTCCCGCATGTGCTTCAGGTGATCGGTGCCCAGCGCATAGAGTTAGAGGCGCTATTGTCCCTGGGCCTGCCAAACTCACCGATGCAAGGCGCCAAGCTGCGGGCAGTGTCGGGTAATTTTGTTATGGCTCAACCTTTGGGCGTGGTGGACGGCATAGATCATCATTTGACCGGTCGGGTTCGGCGCATTGACAGCGAAGGTATTGATTCACTACTGGACGGCGGCAACCTGGTGCTGCTGTCATCTCTGGGTTATTCGCCCACCGGAGAAGCGTTCAACCTGAGCCTCGCCGACGTCGCGATCAGTACAGCCCGGGATTTAAAAGCCGATAAGCTGATTATTCTCGGCCGCAGCGCGGGCGTTCATGACAGCGATGGGCTCTTGATCAAACAATATGCAGTTGACCAGCAGGCCGCAGTTGCTCCAACGGATAGCGAAGAAGCCCGCTTACTGCGTATGGCCTGTGCAGCTTGCCATGCCGGCGTTCCCCGGAGCCACATCGTCAGTTTCGAAGATCCCGACGCGTTCCTAAGTGAGCTCTTCACCACAGACGGAAGCGGCACCCTGGTAACAAGTCGTCCCTATGAACAATCCCGCTGGGCCAGCATTGCAGATGTGGGTGGTGTTCTAGAACTCATTGCGCCACTGGAAGAAGCAGGCGTATTACTCAAGCGCTCCCGGGAACTACTCGAGGCAGAAATAGGCCGTTTTCGAATTCTCGAACGAGATGGCCGCACCATTGCCTGTGCCGCGCTGTACCCCTTCCCGGAGCAACAAAGCGCTGAACTGGCCTGTATCGTCTCGCACCCGGACTATCGCGGAGAGCAACGAGCAACGCGTCTCTTGCAGGAGTTGGAGCAAGAAGCCCGAACTCAAGGTCTCACCGAGGTGTTTGTGCTGACGACCCAAACGGCGCATTGGTTTCTGGAGCAAGGATTTGCAAAAAGCTCTCTGGATACGCTGCCTCCCTCCCGGCAGGCCCTGTACAACTTACAGCGCAATTCCAAAGTCTTTTCCAAGACGCTGACACAGCGCTCGTAACGCCCAAGCCTTGGCTCTCAAGCCCTGATACTTCGCCAGGCTAGCAGCCGCCTGAATCAGGGCTTAGCCGCTAATTGGCTCTGACCCTGGCTGATAAGAAGGTTAAGATCATCGCGGAACCCGTCAATTTTTTTGTATAGACGAACACCCTGGTTTTCGCTGCGACTGTTCAGCACATCCACAATCGCTGCTCGCACCACGGTGGTGTTGTGGTCATAGAGTGCCTCGACCTCAGGATCGAGATCAGCCTCCCAGTCATAAACAATCCTTGTCACCCGCTGCTGCCAGCCAGGCTTGCGCTCCAGTGCCTGAGCAAGCTCGGCGGTCCAGGCACTGCGTTCTTGCAACCAGACAGTATCTGAGCGCAGAAGGTCTTCTGTTGCCGTGCGCAGACGCTCTCGCTGAGGCTTGTCTAAGCGTCCCAAATAATCCTCGAGCGTTTCCTCCAGACCTTCAAAAACATCTTCACGCATTTCCTTGTCGTCGCGATCGAGATACTTGCCCTCGTACTTGGCTTGCTTCTTAGCCATCACAGCAATGAAGTCTTCTATTTGCTCATCACTCAAATCCTCACCAAGACGAAGCAGGAACTCAAGGCCAGGGTCGCGAATGCGAAGCCAGGCCTGCTCCGCACGATCAGCATAGTTTTGTAGCTGTACAACGCTCAACGGAGCCGCGAGATCTTCGGCTATATCGTCCAGGAAATCCAAATAACGAGGCAACTCCTCGCGACGATGCCAGTCGAGCAATGCTTCCAGCTGTATATCCAGTTTTTGGGACTGCGCACGCTCCAGATCAACATAGCGATCCAGATACCAGGGAAGAATAAAATCGAGGCGGTTGTAGAAAAATGTCGTACTGCTGCAGGCCGATAGAAACAGCAAAAACGACCACAGAAAATACCGACGCCAAGGTCGCAGTCTCTGCCTAAGCGGAGAGATCACTCGAAGGTCACTCGTACTCAAAGCCATCGGTGGCGAACAGCATCTCGGGATTCCGAAAGCATTTGAACTCCAGATGATTACCCGCGGGGTCGCGCACAAAACAGGTCCGCTGTTCACCGCGACGCCCCGCAAACCTTGTGGCCGGTGCAATAGCGTAGCCGACCCCCCGCTCCTCAAAACGGCGCTGAAGCACATCCCAATCACTCCAATCAAGCACGACACCGAAGTGACTGGCGGGAACGGCTTCTCCATCTACCGGGTTGCGCGCTACCGCCGGTAAATCTTTAGTCTCGACCTTATGGACTACCAACTGATGCCCATAGAAGTCGTAGTCAATCCACCGTGGTGAAGACCGCCCCTGAGGGCAGTTTAAAATCTCACCATAAAAGCTGGCAGCGGCTTCAAGATCGTCCACAGGGAGTGCTAGATGAAACGCAGTGCTCGGCATGATGTCTCCAGATCAACATTACTCAATCAGTATTGTTACGCTGAAGATCATAACGGGTCTTTCGCTCAGGGGAAGCCGCAAGTCGTATTTAGCCTGTGCTAATGTGCGGCGTTTGCTCATGGTGGCCAAGGCATGCTCGGTTTAGAAGAACTTTCACAGCGATTCGTTGATGCCGTTTGGGGAACGCCTTTGGTAGCCCTGCTCCTCGGGGGAGGACTGTTCTTTGTTATCTACTCCAGAGGCCTTCCCTATCGGCACTTCGGCCATGCCGTGGGCATTATGTTGGGACGTCACGACACACCGGACGAAGCGGGTGAGTTGTCCCACGGCCAGGCACTGGCAGCCGCACTGTCGGGGACCATGGGTCTGGGTAACATCGCCGGTGTTTCTCTGGCAATCGTCGCCGGCGGGCCCGGAGCAGTGTTCTGGATGTGGGTATCTGCAGTCGTCGGTGTCGCCACAAAATTTTTCACCTGCACACTTGGCGTGATGTATCGCGGCGAAGACAGCCTTGGACAGTTACAAGGCGGACCCATGTACATTATTCGGGAAGCTTTGCCGAGACAGTTCTATCCGCTGGCGATTCTATTTGCGGTGGCCGGTCTTGTAGGCACGCTGCCCCTGTTTCAGGCAAATCAGCTGACAGCTCTTGTGGGTGACACGATTTTTGAAGGGAACATGCCTGGCTGGGGTGGTCCTGTGATCGGTGTATGCATTGCAAGCTTGGTGGCCGGAGTCATCTTTGGAGGACTGCCTCGAGTCGCCAGCGTCGCTGTAACAGTGCTACCGAGCATGGTGGTGATTTATATGCTGATGACGCTGTATGTCATTGTCAGCAATGCATCTATGGTTCCGGCGGTATTTGCGAGCATCGTAAGCGAGGCATTCACGCCCCAAGCAGCGGGCGGCGGGTTTATTGGCACCTTGCTCATTGGCATCAGCCGTGGCGCGTTCTCCAACGAAGCGGGTGTGGGAACAGAGGTCATGGCGCATGGCGCGGCACGCACCAACGAACCTGTTCGGGAAGGGCTGGTCGCCATGCTCGGACCGGTGATCGACACTTTGCTGGTATGTACCTGCACAGCCCTTGTGATTCTGCTCACGGGTCAGTGGCAAGTGCCGGGAGAATTGTCAGGAATCACGCTGACAGCCAACGCTTTTGTCGGTGAGATGGGCCGAATCGGTTTAATACCTCTGGCTTTCGTCGCCCTGATTCTCAGCACGACAACAATGTTTACCGGCTGGTACTACGGAGCCAAGTGCTTTGGCTTTTTATTCGGGGCACATCTACAACACCATTTTCGTTGGGTATTTGTGGCCACGGTGATAGTCGGTGCCAGCGTGAGTATCGATATGGTGTTCAATATTATTTCTGGCGCCTATGGCCTCATGGCCATACCCACAATGATAAGTACGCTAGTACTCGCGCCTCGCGTCGTGGCCGCTGGTCGGGATTACTTTGCTCGCCACCCCTATTGAGACGAGTGGGTCAGCTGCTACGCGGCTGCGCTGGTAGACAGGCCCGGCGAACGACTTAGCGCGCCAAGAATGGCCAACAGAGACGCCTGCACGATGTCGCAGCTGCGCCCTACGCCGCAGCTGCGATCGCCATCAATATTGAGCTGGATATAACACACCGCCTCGGCATCAGCACTTTGAGACAGCGCATGCTCGCTGTACTCCACCAGTACAATGGATTTACCCACGAAGCGTTCCAAGGCATCAACAAACGCCGCCACAACGCCGTTACCGGTGCCCGCAATTTGCCGGGACTGGGATCCGTCCTGAATCGTCAGCTGTAATTTATCAACGCCGTCGGCACGACTGAGCTGGTAGTCGTGCAAGCGCCAGCGGGGCGTGTCCGGCAAATAGGTCTGCTGGAAGAGACTGTGAATCGCCGAAGAACCGACCTCGCCTTCAGTATCTTCTGCATAAGCCTGTACCGTCGCACTAAAGTCGATCTGCAACCAGCGCGGCAAGTCATAACCGTGATCAGCCTGCATGACATAAGCAACGCCACCCTTGCCCGACTGACTGTTAATACGGATCACCTCTTGGTAGGACCGACCAATGTCCGCGGGATCGATAGGCAGGTAAGCCACACCCCAGGGCTGGCTTTCGTCATCCTCTCGCTTCGTCAGACACTTTTTGATGGCGTCCTGATGACTTCCAGAAAAAGCGGTAAACACCAGTTCCCCTGCGTAGGGGTGCCGTGGATGCACGGGTAACTGCGTGCAGGCTTTCACGGTTTCGATAATTTCATCCATACCAGCGAGGTCCAGCTGAGGATCAACGCCCTGACTGTAGAGGTTCATGGCCATGGTGATAATGTCCATATTGCCGGTCCTCTCTCCGTTACCCATGAGGGTTCCTTCGATACGGTCGGCTCCCGCCATAACACCGAGTTCCGCTGCGGCCACCGCGCAGCCTCGATCGTTGTGGGTATGCAGGGACAGGACAATACTGTCCCGCCGAGCAACATGATCACAAAACCACTCAATCTGGTCGGCATACACGTTGGGTGTGCTCATCTCCACCGTCGCAGGGAGATTAATGATGACTTTTTTGTTCGGCGTCGGATCCCAAACACGAGTCACCGCGTCACAGACTTCAACAGCGTAATCCAACTCGGTCCCCGTAAAGCTTTCTGGGGAGTATTCGAAGGTCCAGTCGGTATCCGGACAACGGCTCGCATAATCTTTGACCAATCGCGCACCGTTCTCAGCAATCGCCTTGATACCTTCGCGGTCTAGACCAAAAACCTGCTCGCGCTGCACGGTTGAAGTAGAGTTGTACACGTGCACTATCGCTCGGGGCACACCTTCGAGAGATTCAAAAGTCCTGGCAATCAGCTCTTCTCTGGCCTGAGTGAGAACCTGAATTGTGACGTCCTGGGGAATACGATTGTTTTCAATGAGATTCCGCACAAAGGCAAAGTCATGGCCCGACGCCGAGGGAAATCCGACTTCGATCTCTTTAAAGCCAAGCTTGACCAACAAGTCCCACATCCGCGACTTTTGGGCGGCGGTCATTGGTTCGATAAGCGCCTGATTCCCATCGCGTAGATCAACGCTGCACCAACCCGGCGCGCGGCGGATCTGACGATCGGGCCAACGCCGAGAGGTCATCGGTACGGGGGGAAACGCGGGATATCGGCGGTAATCAAAGCGGCTCATGTGCAATTCCAAAAAAAAATTTGCTCGTTAGCAATTTATCGTTCAGCAACCCAGGTGATTTTAACAGCGATTGTGCGAACCCTCGCATCCGCAATAACGAATAAAGAAAGGGCTGGCGACGCTGTCCGACAGGCGTACCTTGTGAGCATTGCCGACGGTGGTTGGGGGGTAGCGAACCAACGGCAGGACAACGTGTGCACCAGAGCGACAAATTATAGGCCTGATACGGTAGCTAGATACTGCAAACTAACGCCTCTTTTCATCTATTTATAGTATATAACTCTATCAAACTGTAAATTTAGAGCTAAAATAGCTACACTTAGGCTTTATCGTGGAGGAGCCGGCATTGTCTACGCCCAAACTGGATCGCCTGGATAGACGCATTCTCGAGCGCCTACAAGCCGATGCTCGAATCAGCAACCTGGACCTGGCCGCTGCAGTGGGGCTATCGCCAACGCCCTGCGCCCGGCGTGTTCGCCGCCTGGAGGAATCTGGGCTGATTCGAGCGCATGTCACCTTGCTAGATCAACAGCAGCTCGGGCTAAACCTCACCGCTTTCATCAGCATCAGCATGGATCGACATACTCCGGACCGTTTTGAAGCATTTGAAGAGGCTGTCGGCAACTATCCTGAAGTTGTGGAGTGCAACGTTGTCACGGGCCAAAACTCCGACTATCTGGTGCAAGCCGTAGTTCCAGATATGGCGTACTACGAACGTTTCCTGCTCGGCCGGCTGACTCGCATTCCCGGAGTGACGGGTGTGCACTCAAGCTTTGTGCTGCGCCGGGTAGTCCAACGTACGGCGTTACCGCTGGATCACACGGTGCGCGAGGACTGAACAGCTAGCGCGATAAACCACCCAAAGGCCAGGACGGAATCTGGCCACAGCCCAAGGCTTGATACTCCCGAGTCACGAACTGTTCGCTCAAACCGTTGTTGTCGAGAAACAAATCAACATACAGCGCACAGCGCAAACGTTCCGGCAACGTGTCTTCTGCTGCCAGACGACGTTTGATGTCGTCCACGGTCACAATAATACGCTCCGGACGCACACCACCATCGTCCTTGCTATCGAGCAACATCAACAGCGGCTGATCAACGCTCCAGCTCGGCCATGCCGGCTGCGCCGCGCTTCTTCCGCTGCCGGGACGTCCACTGTAAGCAAACCCTGCCCAGTAGTCGCGCATCGTGCGTCCCAGCGCCTCTCGCTCTTCACGATTGCCCGCGTAAAAGACCCCCGGCACCACGCGACTGATTAAGGGGCCGAACAAAAAATCGAGCTCTAGCGCGTGGGCAGCACCCAATAGCTGAGGCAAATCAATGAGCCAGTTCTTGCGCATGCTGTCCCAGTCAAATCGATAGGCATACAGATCGATCTCGGGGCTGCTTTCACTGATCAGCGATAGGGGAAGGTCAACGCCGGAAGCCTTCCAGCCATCGCTGTGAAAGCGGCTAAGTAAGTCATAACGCTCGACATTTCGCGCGGCCGGTATGAGTCCAAAACGCTTGCCCGTATATCGGTCTGAGAGGGCTAGAAACAATTTCATCTCATCGCGATTACTGCCAACCATCAACGGCATCTGGTTCCAGCGTGTGGGGTCGTTAAACACCTCTGTAAGCGGCTCTTCGGGCAGAACTACCCCATCACGAAACAAAGCCGGCGCAGCATACATGCCGGCAGCCGTGTGAAGCGGCGCCATCAGCTGATCCACACTGAGTCCGCGCAGATACTGCGCGAGTTCGCTCGCAGACATCCGATCAAGGCGCTCTGCGACACTCGCTTGAGCTCCCTGTTCCAACCACGCGAGAGCCAGCGCGTGAGATCCATTGGGGTGCCCTGGCTGGGGATCATCGGCCGGCGTCTCGGCGCGCGCCCGGGTAAAAGTTCCGGGAAAGCCACTCTGAATAATGGCACCGTGAAACAGCTCCGAGGCCAGCGGCGAGGCAAGCAATCCATAAATGTTACGGCCACCGGCAGACTCCCCAAAGACTGTGACCCGCGCCGGGTCCCCGCCAAAATTCTCGATATTGTTTTGCACCCATTTCAGGGCAGCGATCATATCGAGCAAGGCATAGTTACCCGAGGCATCCTCTGCCGAGGCGCCCTCACGCAAGGCGGCGTGACTGAGCCAACCCAAGGGTCCAAGGCGATAGTTCATCGTAACCATCACCACACCCTGCTCTTGCACGAAAGCAGAGCCCTCGTAAGGGACAGCTGAACCAATCGTATTTCCACCGCCGTGGATGTACACCATCACTGGCAGCGCCGCGTCACTTCCAACGCGAGCTGGAGCAAACACGTTCAACGACAGACAGTCTTCGCTGCCAATCAGAGTCCCGGGCTGGGCAGTGGATGCGGACAGACGGCTAGCAAATTGCGGACACACGGAACCAAAGGTGAGGCTCTCTCGGGCATTGAACCAATCCTGGGGTGGCATAGGTGCGCGCCAGCGCTTCTCACCGACCGGTGCTGCCGCGTAGGGGATTCCGAGCCAAACCTGAGCACCCACAGCGCTGCTGCCGCCGAGCACAGGGCCAGACGCCGTGTCGCGAAGAGTGCTCATGTCTGCACTCACGATAAGAGGGCCATCGCCCCGGTCCTGGCGATTCAAAAACAAGCCGCCAACGACCAAAGCCAAACCGGTAATAAGTACTAGCCAACGCATTAGACACTCCTTTGAGCCGGTACTGTAACGCTAGAGGACGCTGCTTAGAACACGCACCCCCCAAAGATGATTTCTTAAGTCGCTGCAGTTTAATCTCTGGTCGAGGCTGTGGTGTAACATTGCGCGCCCATGCACAACCCTAACCACAGTCTACGCCTGGATCCCGAGTCCAAAACAACGCTTGCGTTTCTCGCTGCGCTTGTCGCGCTTGGGCCGCTAAGCGTCGATATGTATCTACCCGCCATGCCTGCGATGCAAAAGGCATTTGATACCGATGTCGTGCATATGCACTTCACTCTCAGCGCCTACCTCTGGGGCTTTGCAGTATTCCACCTTGCCTGTGGCCCTCTGGCAGATCGCTTTGGACGAAAACCGGTACTTATGGCTGGAACAGGCCTGTTTGTGCTCGCATCCGCCGGCTGTGCGATGGCCAGCTCGGTGGAGGAGTTAACCCTTTATCGCTTCATTCAAGGTATTGGTGCCTGCGTGGGCCCTACGCTCGCCCGCACGATTACTCGGGACGTCTTTGGTCCTCGAGGCGCTGCTCGCGCACTGTCTCTAATTGCCATGCTCATGGCTCTGGCACCCGCCATTGCACCGGGACTTGGCGGCCTTCTTCTTGGGTATGTGGAATGGCCTGTGGTGTTCGTTTTCCTTGGCATTTATGGCGCCATCGTCCTCGGTATTATCAGCTATCGAATCCCGGAGACACTGCCCGAGCCGCAAAGCCTTCGCCCCAGGAACATCGCGGCGAACTACATGCTGTTACTTCGAGATCCTGTGTTTTTGCCCATTGCCGGGGCTAGCGCGCTGGTCTACGCGGGCCTCATGGCCTATCTCGCCTGCTCGGGATTTGTCTTCATCAACATGCTGGGCGTCCCGGTAGAGTATTTCGGACTAATCTTTTTGACCTCGGTTTTTGGCTATATGGGCGGTAGCGCGGTAAGCGCCCGGCTCGCTTCGAAATTAGAGCCATCACAACTGATCTTGGGCGGCGGACTACTCGCCACAGGAGCCGTGCTCTGCATGCTGGTAGCGCATCTGCTGGCACCTAAATCCGTCTTTGCGCTGATTTTGCCGATGAGTTTTTACTCCGCAGCACTGGGTCTGGTGCTACCGCAGGCCATGGCCATGGCCATGGAGCACTTCCCCAAAATTGCCGGGACCAACTCATCCTTATTCGGTTTTTTACAGATGGGGCTCTCCGCAGTGATCACCGGGGCAGTGGGCAGCGTATTGGTATCGTCACCGCTTCCTATGATTGTAACTATGGCGGTGACGCAAATCATGGCGCTGCTGTTGATCGTCTACGGTAAAGCGCAACATCAGAAGTATCAGCCTTTTCAAAACCCACCCACGGACCCCAAATCATCATGAAAATTGGCATCATCAGCGGCAGTCATCGCAACGACTCTCAAAGCGAAAAAATCGCTCGTTACGCAGCGGCGCAACTAGAAAAGCAGGGACTGTGCGATGAGACCTATCTGTACACCCTCGCAGACAATCCCCTACCATTCTGGGACGAAGGTCTGTGGAGTGGCGACCCCAAGTGGGACGCGGCAATCGGTGAGCTTCGAGCAGAACTACAAAGCTGTGATGGCTTTATAGTAGTGACGCCGGAGTGGCACGGCATGGTGCCTGCGGGACTCAAGAACCTGTTTTTAATGTTTCCCGGCAGCGGAGAATTGGCTCATAAGCCCGCCCTGATCATCTCTGTATCCGGCGGCGCCGGAGGCGGAGCCTACCCAATTGCAGAACTTCGTATGAGCAGCTACAAAAACAGCAGGATCTGCTACATGCCGGAGCATTTGATCGTGCGTCAGGCGACTCAGGTATTCAATGAAGACAGCGCAGAAAACGACAACGATATGCACGACTATCTGCATGCACGACTCACTTATTGCCTGGAAATGCTCGGCGAATACACACAGGCATTTCAGCAAATTCGAGCAAGCGGCAAGACATCACTAGAGACGTATACAAACGGGATGTAACAGTATGTGACGAGAAGACGACCGGACTTGAAATAGGTCGGTGGTCGGCCCGAATGCGGGCCAAAGAGTACCCGCCGCAATCAAGCGGCGGGTATAAGGGTCATGAACCTGCTCGAGAGACCTGCACTGCGCGCTCTTTTTCAATGAGAAAGTCAGCGATTTTTAGCATGTTTGCCTGACCGCCCGCCTTTCGCGTACTGATGCGATACTTACCGGCAACCATAACCTCTGGTGTCCCGGTGATCTTTGCAGCTCTAGCACGAGCATTCGCCTGACGGCTCTGACTACCAACACCAAAGGAATTGAATGCCTTAGAAAAGTCTTCGCGAGCTACGCCGTGGGTAGCAAACAGGTCGGCAAGCTCGTCCTCATCCGCCAAGCGCTTACGATCAACGTTAATGGCCTGAAAAAGTGGCATGTGCATTTTATCCAAAACACCCAGCGCTTCAGCGGCGTAATAGGCTTTCGCATGAACCTCCATCAGCTCATTCCACATGGCAGGAGAACCTTTGAGAACAACGTCATCCGCTAAACCTTTCTTCCACTGGGATAGCTGTGGCTCAAAGTTGTAGCAGTGCCCGCAGCCGTACCAAAAAAACTCCGTTACTTCGATCTTGTCAGAGCTGCCGCGAATAGCCGGGGAAATTACATCGTAGTGCTCGCCTGCAACGTAATTTTCATCTTGGGCTTGAGCCGACAAAGCAGCCAACTGCATAGCAAGCGTCGCAAAGGCTGCGAAGCAAATACGCTTGAACATGGTGTTCTCCAAATTTTTCAGGTTATGTGTATTTCGACAGACATCCTAACGAAAAGTTCGCTGTTTTGGCACTCCTGAACAATCGCTGGCAGGAGGTAGCTGGACCATTGCGACGCATCACTGTGCAGCGGTCGCGCGGGAAGAGGCCAGTTCGGTGCCTGAAGGCCCTCCACCACCGGAAAGCGAATCCGCTGCGCGGGCCACCAATAGGTGGGCTCAACACCGGGAGCAATATCCCGCCTGTCTTCACTACTAAAAGCCTCCGGTGTTTTATTCAGCGGCGCCCGCTTAAGCAGTTCTACAGTGCGCGCCAAAGACAAGCGGGCGGATAGTACTGTACCGGACTCTCGAATAACCCGCAGGGCACGCAACGCTGCGGCAGCCATCAAATAGCCGGTAGCATGATCAAGCGCCTGTACAGGCAGCGGTGCAGGCGTTTCACCGTCCCCACGAATAATGCCTTCATGGACAATACCGGTACTCGTCTGTACAGGGCTGTCGTAGCCTCATCGACATGCCCAGGGACCACCGCCTCCATAAGCCGATAAGGCCACGTCTATGAGTCGAGGATTGAGCTCCTGACGACGGCTCTGCCCCAAGCCCAGATCGTCAAGGGCCCTCGCGGTAACCATGAATAAACACATCGGCTGTAGCTAGCAGCTGTTCAAAGCGGGCTTTGTCAGCTGTTTCGCGCAGATTTAGCGTCGTCAGGCTCTTGCCCAGAGTCACCTCGGATTCGACATTGACCTCTGCCCAGCCCGGAGGGTCGACACGTAGGACCTCAGCACCAGGTCTTTCATTGGCCTGTGCGATGAAAGCGCAGCTAATTCAGCACAGGCAGCACCTATGCTCGAAACAGCAAGACCGGTGACATCGAAGCAAGAGAGCAAACCGGCGTTATCAACATCCCCATGAGGCACAGAAGTGGAAGAACCCACGGGATGGAGGGCGTTGGCGATTTCCGCCGTAAAGTTCATTGGGGCTTGAGAGATTCTGCACGCCGCACTCCATTTCCCGGAAGACGCAAGAGCCGACTTAAAGCTCCTGCACTCCCCCTGAACGAAAAACGGCCCGCAGTGCGAGCCGTCAGTCTGCGTACCTGGCTATGAAGCTTAGCCTTTACTGAAGGCCCGACACATAAGCCGAGACGGCTTGGATTTCCATGTCTGAGAGACCAAAAGCATTGCTACGCATGATCTTGATATCGCCATCGGTTACGCGACCCGTAGGGTCTTCGTAGCCTTTACGATACGCCTTTAACTGCGCAGAGACGTAATCCGCATATTGACCTCCCAATGCCGGGAAGCCCGCTGGTGCGTTGCCCGCTCCGCGAGCGCCATGACAAGCGATACACGCCGCAACATTACGATCGGCGATCCCTGCACGATAAACCTTCTCGCCCAGTGCGATAAGCGTAGGGTCAGCCTTTTCTACACTGCGCGGCTTGCTACTGAAGTACGCAGCGATATCAGCAAGATCCTGATCCGACATATCGTCAACCTGTCCTTGCATTTGAGCTACCGGGCGCAGACCGTCACGAATATATTGGGTCTGTTGTAGCAGGTACTTTTCACCCAAATCCGCAAGCTTGGGAAACATGGAAACCATGCTGTTACCGTCAGCGCCATGACAGGCGCCGCAGGCAGCAGCCTTCTGCTCGCCCGCAGCGGGATCACCCTTAAGGATGTCCGCGGCCTGCACACTCAATGTGCTAGAGACTGCACCAAAAATGAACGCTCCGAGAATGAGCAGCTTTTTCATAACAACAGGATCCTTACTCTCAATTGCAGACTGATTATTCAGCCGACGTTGACATGTACTTAATGAGTTCCATGTACTCTTCGTCCGAGCAGTCAAAACACATGGCCATAGGTGGCATATTTCCCAGACCGTTCTTAACGGAGGCCATCAATGCATCCATACCTTTGGCCAAACGTGGCTCCCAGGCTGCCGTATCACCGACCTTAGGTGCGCCGGCGACGCCAGCAGAATGACAGATAGCACAGCTCTTGCCGTACTTTTCCATGTTCGGCTGTGCTTGAGCAGCCACGGCAAATACCGCTACCGCAGCGGCCAATATGACTTTCTTCACGGTAAACACCTCCAAGTGGTCAAAGTCGACGCCTTACGTCCAGATATAAAACCTGTGCAAAAGGCCACTCATATTTCTTACCCCCCCATGTCGGAGGGCGCGCTATTATACTCAAGATGGATACCCCAACAAATCACCAAGATGAGCAAATTTTGAACGAGCCCATTAGTAAGCCCAGCTATCGTAAGGCTGAGTTTCTAACCAGCGCCGCCAAAGTGAGTCAATGTCCCGACGATAGCGGCTGGGAAGTGGCGTTCGCAGGGCGCTCAAACGCCGGAAAAAGCAGCGCCATTAACAGTTTGACGCAAAATCATAAGCTCGCCAGGACCTCCAAAACACCGGGCCGAACACAATTAATTAACTTTTTCACGGTCGGTGAGCAGCAACGAATCGTAGACCTGCCTGGCTATGGCTATGCCAAAGTACCGCAAAAGCTCAAGCAGGAATGGACCCGTCAGATGGAAGCCTACCTCCGCGAGAGACAAAGTCTTCGCGGCTTAATCCTCCTTTCCGACTGTCGACACCCACTGCAACCCTTTGACCAGCAAATGCTTGGTTGGGCGGCCGATGCAGAAATGCCGGTACATATGCTCCTTACTAAATGCGACAAATTGTCCAACGGCGCCGGAAAACAAACGCTCCTGAAGGTCCGAGGCAAAGTCGCTCACCTGGGCGACCTGGTGAGCTGTCAGTTATTCTCCGCCCTGAAACACCAGGGGCACGGGGAGCTCATCGCAATCCTCGACCACTGGCTCACCGACACCTCTGTGTTTGATGACGATGTGCCCGCAGAAGATTCTGCCTGGGCATAGCGCCAGCTGATTGCTCGCAACTCACTCCGAACACACTCACTAGCAGGCCATAGCGTTCACTTTCCGAAAAAGCTTTGGTGGATCGGTACGTGACGCTATTACCTACTGATCGCTGCCTCCGTGCCAAGCGAGCAAGCGGGTGGCTGTTTCGCGAAGCGCAGAAGCGCAAGCAGCGAGCGAAGCAGTTAAGCGCTTGCTCGCGTCGCCAGTCCAAGTAATGCCGTTGTAGGGGTTGGTCAGAATTTCAGGCAAAAAAAAGCCCAGTTGCAAAACGAGGAGAAAAGCAACCGGGCAGTCAGGGTCTTTCAGGGGAATCGAACGATGGGCACCATGATAACCATGCTAACCATCGTTCAGTGACCATGCACTTCACTTCATTGTCACAGTAACTTTGAGGGCCGGTGATGCTAAAAGTTCCGGTTGAGTAACAAAAAACTTTAGTGCGCTTCGTCCCAGTTAGCGCCGCGACCGGCTTCAACCAATAATGGAACGGCCAGATCCGCGGCCGCCGACATCAGGCGACACAGCTCATCGCAGACAGGATCCAGCTGAGACTCAGCGACTTCCAGCACTAATTCGTCGTGAACCTGCATGATCATCTTCGCATCGACTCTATCGTCGGCGATCCACTTATCTACCGACAGCATGGCTTTCTTGATGATATCGGCGGCGGTACCCTGCATGGGCGCATTAATGGCCGTTCGTTCGGCAGCTTGCTGACGCATTTTATTGCGCACGTTAATTTCCGGGAGGTAGAGCCTCCGGCCAAACAAGGTTTCAACATAACCTTGCTCATGCGCCAAGGCTCGCGTGCGATCCATGTACTGGCGAACGCCGGGATAGCGCTCAAAATACACATCGATATAGCGTTGTGCCTCGCCGCGATCAAGATGCAGCTGCCGGGCAAGACCAAAGGCCGACATCCCGTAAATCAGTCCAAAGTTGATGGCCTTGGCTTTTCGACGCTGGTCGCCGGACACCGCGTCCAAAGACACTCCGAACACCTCAGCAGCCGTCGCACTGTGAACATCCAGGTTCTCTCGAAACGCCGCCAACAAGCCTGAGTCTTCAGACAAGTGGGCCATGATGCGCAATTCGATCTGCGAATAGTCCGCTGCCACGATCTGGTAACCCTCGGCGGCAATAAACGCCTGCCGAATTCGACGGCCTTCTTCGGTGCGAATCGGAATATTCTGCAGATTGGGATCTGAAGAGGATAAGCGTCCGGTCGCCGTCACTGCTTGGTGGTAAGAAGTGTGGATACGGCCCGTATTTGGATTGATCATTCCCGGCAGCTTGTCCGTGTATGTGGACTTGAGCTTGGACAGGCCACGATGTTCGATAAGCAACTTGGGCAATGGGTAATCCAACGCCAGTTCCTGTAGGACTTCTTCGGCCGTTGAAGGCGCGCCCTTGGGCGTTTTTTTCAGTATGGGAAGCTCAAGCTTCTCAAAAAGAATCTGGCCCAGCTGCTTGGGAGAGCCCAGATTAAAAACCTGGCCGGCAACGTTATGGGCTTCTTCTTCCAAAGCCTGGAGGCGTTGTCCGAGCTCGCGACTGTGTTCCCAAAGACGCTCTTCATCCAACAGTGCACCGCAGCGCTCCATGCGCGAAAGTACGGGCACCAGAGGTAATTCAATCTCCGTAAACACCGCTTCCAGGCTTGGCGTTTCCTGCAGTTTTGGCCACAAAGTCTCGTGCAGGGCCAAAGTCACCTCTGCATCTTCTGCGGCGTAAGCTGCCGCCTCTTCGATGCCTACTTTGTCAAAAGTAATCTGCTTGGCGCCTTTGCCCGCGACGTCTTCAAAGTGCGTCGTGCTGCGACCCAGGTACTTCAACGCGAGGCTATCCATGTCATGGCGAGTGCCGGTGGAGTCCAACACATAGGACTCAAGCATGGTGTCAAAGGCGATACCCTGCATCGCGATGTCGTAGCGCGCCAGTACACTGGCATCATATTTAAGGTTCTGGCCGAGCTTGGCCCGAGCTGGATCCTCAAGTAATGGCTTGAGCGCCGCCAACACGACATCGCGATCGAGCTGCGCAGGTGCGCCGGGATAACTATGTGCCAGCGGCACATAAGCGGCCTCACCGCGCTCAACGGCAAAGGATACGCCGACGATTTCAGCCAACATATAGTTCAGGCTGGTGGTTTCAGTATCAAAGGCAAACAACGGAGCCGCGGAGAGTTTGGCCAGCCATTCATCAAAGGTTTCCTGATCCAGCACAGTGACGTAATGCTGCTCCCGGGTGTCGACTTCCACCGGTGCATCATCGGTCAGGGCCTCACCTTCGAGCTCATCGATCCAGCCTTTGAATTCCATTTCCCTGAACAGTTCAAGCAATGCCGCCTTATCCGGTACTGCGTTCGCAAGGTCCGCGTAAGCCAGGGGCAGCTCCAGGTCTGTCGCAATGGTTGCCAGCGTGTAAGAGAGGTACGCATTGTCCCGCTCTTTCTCGAGCTTTGCGGCCATGGTCTTGGCACCACGAAAGCTCAGGGTCTCGACCTGATCGAGAGACGCGTAAATTTGATCCAAACTCCCAAGACCCTGAAGCAGGCCCAGCGCGGTCTTCTCTCCAACGCCAGGAACGCCGGGAATGTTGTCGACCTTGTCACCCATCAAGGCAAGGAGATCGATGATAAGTTCCGGCGGGATGCCAAACTTGTCGACAACCCCCTGCGGATCCATCACCGTATCGTTCATGGTGTTCACCAGGGTGACGAATTCGTTCACCAACTGGGCCATGTCTTTATCGCCCGTAGATACAATAACCGGCCAATTGGCTTCGCTGGCCTGCCGCGCCAGCGTACCGATGACGTCATCAGCCTCTACGCCAGGCTCACACAGCAGCGGCAGTCCCATACCACGAACAATGTCATGGATTGGCTGGACCTGCTCCCGCAGATCATCAGGCATTGGCGGACGATTGGCTTTGTATTCTGTATAAATGTCGTCGCGAAAGGTTTTGCCCTTGGCATCAAATACCACGGCAATAGTGCTGTCGGGATAGTCTTTTTGCAGGCGGCGCAGCATATTGATGACGCCTTTTACCGCGCCCGTTGCCACGCCTTTAGAGTTCGTGAGGGACGGCAACGCATGGTAGGCGCGATAGAGGTAGGACGAACCGTCAACCAGGATCAGGGGCGTCTTTTCACTCATATCAATGGTCCCAGATGTAACGTGCCGCGCGATAGGTTACTTTCATTTTGGCAAGATCCAGGGGCGCTTTAAAGAACCCGTGATAATGCCCGCGAGGGTTAATCAGAACGACATTCGCGCTGTGATCAACCTGATAATCCTCGCCTTGACCTGCGACTTTACGAAAAGGCGTGTTCAGCGCCGTTGCGAATCTAAATAAATCCAAAAACTCCCCGGTCACACCCGTAAAATCCTTATTGAAATACGGCACGTAGCCAGCCAGCTGCTCCACGGTGTCCCGCGCCGGATCCACGCTAATCATCACGACCCGCGTATCGCCGGCTTCGGTGCCTTCAAGTTGACCCACAAACTGGTCCAGAAAAGCCATTGTCGTAGGGCAGATGTCAGGACAATAGGTAAACCCAAAGAACACCAGCGTCCACTGATCCTTTAGCGAGTCTGGCGTAAACGGCTCACCACGATGATCAATCAGGGCAAACTCGCCAAAGTCCCGGGGCGGATCCATCAAATAAAGGCCGTTAGCCTGGAGCTCGCCATCGGACATCAACCGGGGCTGACCAATGCGGTGGACAAACCCCGCCACCACGATGAGCATAAAGGTCAGTACCAAAGCGATGGTCAGGCGAATACCGCGGCGCTGACGCGGGTCATGAGCTGTACTCATGCGGGGTAGGCCGGCAGAGGTAGTAGGTAGTGGTCTAGCAACATAATCAAAAACAAGAGCATGAGATAGGTGATGGAGTACTTAAACGCGTAGATCGGCGCGTTGGGGTTTTTCTCACGCCAAATCTCTATAGACCAATAGAAAAAGCGCAGGCCAAGCACGACTGCACCCGCAAGATAAAGCCAGTTGCTCAGACGTGTCGCGAAGGGCATCAGCGTTATCAAAAACATAATGATGGTATAGAGAATGATATGCAGCTGTGTGAAGCGCACGCCATGCGTGACGGGCAACATCGGAATATCAACCAGGGCGTATTCTTCGCGACGATGAATCGCCAACGCCCAGAAGTGCGGGGGGGTCCATGCAAAAATAATAAGCACCAGTAGCAAAGCGTGCCCGTGAATTTCGCCGGTTACCGAGGTCCAGCCCAGCAGTGGCGGTGCCGCGCCCGCGAGCCCGCCAATGACGATGTTCTGTGGCGTCGCCCGTTTCAAGAACAATGTGTAGACGAACGCATAGCCCACCAATGATGCAAAGGTTAGCCACGCAGTCAGGGCATTGATCCAAATAAGCAAAATGGCCATACCCGCCACAGCTAGTGACAGGGCAAATATGACCGCATTGCGGCTGCTCACTCGGCCTCTGGCCAGAGGTCGGTTGCGGGTGCGCGCCATGTGCTGATCGATGCGTTGATCTACAACATGGTTAACCGTCGCAGCTGAGGCCGCGCAGAAGGCAATGCCCAGATTACCAAGGATGAGCGCGTCCAACGGCACCCATCCAGGCACCGCCATGCACATGCCTATCACCGAGGTGAGAATCATCAGTGCAATCACACCGGGCTTAGTCAGCTCTAGATAGTCCCGCCATACGGCGCGAGTATCGCTGTCATTGCCTGAAACGGAAGCTGATTCAGCCATTAGAATTCTTCATCAGGAATTTGAGATCCGAGATCACGTCCTTGTAGCTCACGGTCTGGTCGTAGCGCATCATGACCCAGCCCGCTGGATCCATGACATACCAGCTATCCGGATACTGAGAATACTCGGGAAACATCGTCGCGAAGTTGCTATCGGAGGCATGCCAGAGGCTCATGCCTCGCTGCTCCCCCGTGACGTAGGCAGCAAAGCTTTCCGGAAGCGGTCGTTGATCGCTAAGCTGGGTAACGTCCAGAGCGAGCGTATCTAAAGGCGCATCAGTAATCATGACTCGCTGCGCACGGCCAAGCTCTTTACCGAGCGCCATATGGATTTGACGAACCTCGTAGAGTCGCTTCTCACAAGCGGCCCCGCAGCTTGCACCGCGCTGGGGCACTACTAGAGCCCACATGGGAGAGCTCCCGGGAGCAAAACCGTTACCATCAGCATCCTGCCATCCGGCCTCGGTCGCCTGTCTTGGCGGCTGTACTAATTGACCACGATTAGCCGTACCTAGTGCACTCACCAGATCCAGCTGGCCATTAGCCACGAAATACCACATCCAGCTTGCCGCAAGAACGACGATCACCGGTATTCCGGCAATCAATAGCAGCGTCATTCGACCGTTGCCGGGCTTAGGCGCCGTGCTTGGCGTACTTTGATTCTCTACGCGGTCCACGCGCTCATTGCTCCTTTGTATCTGCGGAATCGGGAGAAGTAGACCCCCGACGAAGGCTTAAAATGTTGCTGCTACGAAACACAAAAAACAGTAGCAAAGCGGCGGCCATGGTAAACCATTGAAGCGCGTAACCTTGGTGTTTTTCCGGTGACACGTTCACCACAGGCCAGTCCCGGCGGAAGCCCGTAGGCTCTTCCGCTGCCAGGCGCAGTTCCGTGGCAAAAACACTTCCGGCAAGCTCATCACTCAGTACGTCGTGCAAAGCGTCAGATCCAGCTGTTTGCACAAGCAAGGGCCACTCCCACTCAACAAATTGATCCTCGGCCAGAAGGTAGGGTTCTCCCGGAGGCACATAGGCAGTCGCGCTCAAGGTGAACTCATCCAGCGGAACATCAACCTCTGGAAGGCTACGGCGCGAGGAGTCCCCCGACACCCAGCCACGATTCAACAGGACATATTGCTCACTGGCTTGGTCGTAGAACAGACCATACACATCGTGACCGTAGCGGCCATCACGCATTTGGTTGTCCAGAAAAATAACGGCGTCAGGCACGTAGTGACCACTCACTGTCACTTTGCGAAAGGCCAGGCTGTCTTCGGAAACATTCACGAGATCGGTTAAACTTACCGCGGGGGCCATCGCCCGCTGGCTTTCCCGCAACGCGATATCAGTCTTTTCTTCCGCACGATCCAGCTGCCAGAAACCGAGCACTATCAGCCCGGGAAACAACAACAGCGTCATCAGCGTAGTACGCCACTCCAGATCAAGCTTCAGCGCCGCCACGGTGCAAGCCCCCCCATAATCGACTGCCGCGAGGCTCCGCTATACTGTGGGCTTGGCTTCAACAAGGTACAGGCTGTGCTGAAATTTTTAATCATCCTTTTCATGATAATGCTGGTGGGAAGCCTCGTCAGTGGTGCGTACTTCCTGATGGTTGATCAGGGCGACAAAACCAAACGCCGCACACTCAATTCATTGGGTGTACGGCTGGGATTGGCTTTGAGTTTGATGAGCTTGATTATTTATGGCGTTGCGACGGGACAGCTAGGTCATCGCAATCCCTGGGACGACGGCCCTCAAGGGACCGCCACTCAGGCACCTACTGTAAAAAAACAGTAGCTTCCATCAGAGGATATAAACAAACAGAAAGAGGAATACCCAAACCACGTCGACAAAGTGCCAGTACCAGCTCGACGCCTCGAATCCAAAATGATCACCGGCAGTGAAGTGGCCGCCGCGCAACGATCGCATCAGCTGGATCGCCAACATGGTCATGCCCATGAATACATGGAAACCGTGAAAGCCCGTCAGCATAAAGAACGTTGATCCATAGACACCGGAGCTCAGCGTCAGGCCAAAGTGTGCGTAGGCTTCGTAGTACTCAGCAATCTGCAGAATGACAAACAACACGCCTAGCGCCACGCTAGCGCCTAACCATATGTTGAATTTCTTCTTGTTGCCATCGAGCAAACCGGTGTGCGCGATGTGCACAGTCACGGATGAAGACAGCAGAATGATGGTGTTCCACAAGGGCAGCCAGGCATACCAGTGATGTGCTTCGGCAAAGGCCATACTTTGCTTGGCGCTGGCGAAGGAGCCGTTATTAGCAATCAGCTGATCGGCGGCACCGCCCACGGCTTCCTGGGGCGTCTGCATCATGGGCCAGCTAAACTGAAAGCCTTCCCACAGCAGATAGTTCATGCGGCCGCCTTCACCTTCCCCGGCCAACCACGGTCCTGCCAGGTTGCGGACGTAAAATAGCACGCCAAAGAACGCAGCAAAGAACATCACTTCTGAAAAAATAAACCAGTACATGCCAAGTACATAGGATTTTTTGAGCTGGCCGCTGGCCATTCCGGCGATGTTCTCGCGAACCGTTGTCCGAAACCAAACGAACAAAGTAGCCGCAAAAACAAAAAGTCCAACATAAAGAATGGTAGGAGAAGCTTCTCCCGCCTCACCAAAGGTCAGTTGATTGATGAAGTTGGCCGCACCAAAAACGCTGAGAACCAGGCCAATGGTCGCCATTATGGCCAGTGGACTCTTCTCTGGTACGTAATACTTTTCGTAATCTGTGGAGGTCTCGCTTGTCATTGAATTTTCTCTCCAGTTAAACCGCCGGTCCCCCTGACCGACAGCTGTTAGCGTACGGCAACGGCGCCTTGCGCCATGTCTGTTACGTCAAACAAGGTATACGACAATGTGATTGTCTTAATATCGCTAGGTAGCTCGCGGTCAATAATGAACTGCAAGGGCATTTCCACCGAGGTTCGTCCATCCAGTGGCTGCTGGTTAAAGCAAAAACACTCCGTCTTGTGGAAGTATTCAGCAGCACGAGATGGCGAAACGCTTGGGATCGCCTGAGCAATCATCGCTTGTGGTAATGGGTTGCGCGCCAGGAACACCGTGTCGTTAGACGCTCCGGGATTCACGCGCATCATGGTCCTGGACGGCCGAAACTCCCAGGGCATGCCATCGTTGTTCGTCGCAACAAACTGGATGGTGATCTCCCGGCTTTCGTCCACGCCAGCCTGCACCGCCGTATAAACCTCTCCTGAGGTTTTGCCATTGATGCCCAAAGCATCGCAGAGCACGTTATACAGTGGAACCATTACCACGAACACAAAGGCAAACATCGCCACCGCTACCGTCACCAACTTGATGACGGTATCGATGGAGGGATTAGCGTTTAACCGCAGCATGTTCGCTCCTAGCTACTCGTCAATTGATCAGGAGTGCGCGTGCGTAGGATCAATAGTCGGCGGCACTTCAAAGGTATGATAGGGCGCTGGCGTAGCCACCGTCCACTCAAGGCCTTCTGCTCCCTCCCACACTTTCTCATCGCTCACTGGCTTGCCCGCTACGATGGTCGCAACCACGTTGTAGAGGAACAGGATCTGAGATCCACCGTAGATGAAGGCACCGATGGACGACATCATGTTGAAATCAGCGAACTGCAGCGCGTAGTCAGGAATACGTCGGGGCATGCCCGCCAGACCCACAAAGTGCTGCGGGAAGAAAGTGATGTTAAAGCCTATAAACGAGATCCAGAAGTGGGTTTTACCCATGGTCTCGTTGTACATGCGTCCACACCACTTAGGCAGCCAGTAATAAATGGCAGCTGACATGGAGAACACCGCACCGGCAACCATCACGTAGTGGAAGTGAGCTACTACAAAGTAGCTGTCGTGGTACTGGAAGTCTGCCGGCGCGATGGACAACATCAGGCCGGTGAATCCACCGATGGTGAACAGCACCAAAAAGCCGATGCTAAACAGCATGGGTGTCTCAAAAGACAAAGCGCCGCGCCACATGGTGCTGACCCAGTTAAAGACCTTCACACCGGTTGGTACCGCGATCAACATCGTCGCGTACATGAAGAACAGCTCTCCGGCGACAGGCATACCCACGGTGTACATGTGGTGCGCCCAAACGATAAATGACAAGAAAGCAATCGCCGCCGTGGCATAGACCATAGAGTCGTAGCCAAACAGCGGCTTACGGCTAAAGGCTGGGATGATCTGAGAAATCACACCAAATGCCGGCAAGATGATGATGTATACCTCGGGATGTCCGAAGAACCAGAAAATGTGCTGGAAGAGTACGGGGTCACCGCCACCGGCCGCCGAGAAAAAGCTGGTGCCAAAGTGAATATCCATCAACATCATCGTCACAGCCCCGGCAAGTACCGGCATCACCGCGACAAGCAGGAAGGCCGTGATCAACCAGGTCCAGACGAACAGTGGCATCTTCATGTAGCTCATGCCCGGTGCGCGCATGTTCATCACTGTCGCGATGATATTGATCGAGCCCATGATGGACGACAGACCAAGGATGTGGATCGCGAAGATAAAGAAGGTCACCGACGGTGGTGCATAAGTCGTCGACAGCGGTGCGTAGAACGTCCAGCCAAAGGCTGGTGCACCACCTTCCATAAATAGCGTAGATGCGAGCATCAGGAACGCGGGTGGAAGAATCCAGAAGCTCCAGTTGTTCATGCGCGGCAGAGCCATATCCGGCGCGCCGATCATCATGGGAATCAGCCAGTTCGCCAAACCCACGAAGGAGGGCATGATCGCCCCGAACACCATCACGAGTCCGTGCAAGGTGGTCATCTGGTTAAAGAAAGCCGGCTCCACAAGCTGCATACCGGGCTGAAAGAGCTCTGCGCGAATAATCATCGCGAAGGCGCCACCCATGATAAACATTGCGAAGGAAAACCACAGGTACATCGTGCCGATGTCCTTGTGGTTGGTAGTAAACAGCCAGCGGCTAATGCCTTTAGCGGGTCCGTGTGCCATGGTTAATACTCCCCTCAACCCTTCTTGTAATTGAATACATCAATGGGCTGAACCATATCGCCCATATTGTTTCCGAATGCGTTGCGCTGATAAGTGATCACCGCCGCCATTTCGACGTCGTTGATCTGACCACCAAAAGCTTGCATCGCCGATCCCGCCACACCGTTAATACCGATGTTCAGGTGCTGACCCAGCTCACCGGTCGCGACCGGTGATCCTGCAATGGCATTTCCGACGCCGCCTTCACCGTTAGCGCCGTGACAGGCCAGGCATGCACGGGCGTAAACCGCTTTGCCGCGATCCATAAGCTCATCCATAGTGAAAGTCTGGGCCATTAGCTCACGCACCTGCGCGGCTTCTTGCTGCTTTTCACCTTGCCACTCGGCAAATTCTTCCTGGCTTACAACCTCCACAACAATGGGCATAAAGCCGTGGTCTTTACCGCAGAGCTCAGCGCACTGACCGCGGTAGATGCCTTCTTCTGTTGCCAGGGCCCAGGTCTCGTTAATGAATCCGGGAACGGCATCTTTCTTAACCGCTAGCTCTGGGACCCACCACGAGTGAATCACGTCGTTAGCAGTCACCAGAAAGCGAACCTTGGTATTCACGGGAATAACCAGCGGCTCATCAACTTCACGGAGGTAGTTCTCGTTCTTATTTGCCGAGTTATAAATCTCTGACTGCGGTGTTTTGAGGTTGCTGAAAAAAGTGACGTTTTCGCCATCTTCTGTCAGATACTCGTACTTCCACTTCCACTGATATCCCGTGACCAGAACGTCTATCTCGGCATCATCGAAGTCGTAGATCTCAAGCAACGTAGACGTTGCTGGAACCGCCATGGCAATCAGAATCAGAAAGGGGACCACGGTCCAGGCAATTTCGACCTTAGTGCTTTCATGGAACTGCGCAGGTACCACGCCGCGAGATTTGCGGTGATAAATGATGGAGTAGAACATCACGGCAAAGACAGCGATGCCGATCACCACACAGATCCATAGAATGGTCATGTGAAGATCGAAAATCGACTGACCTACAGCGGTAACGCCGGGGTCCATATTGACTGAACTTCTGCTGCCATCAGCGGCTTGAACAGCCCCTGAAGACAATGCCAGTGCCGAACTAACCGCGGCTGCGCCTTGAATAAACGCTCGGTTGATTGCTCCCTGCATTACCGGGTCTCCATCAATCTGCTGTGTCATTGCGTCTTAGGAGCGATTGCTCCCAAGACTCCAAATCTATTTGTATCGGCGAATTCGGGTTGATTCGACCGGAACACCTCAACGGAGGTTGCTCGTAAAATACGCGCGCCTACATGCTATTTCTGTGCGATTAGTCGTCCAGAAGCGTCTTCGGCGTGTATTTTTTCGCCAGCAATAAACCATGTTTCTCCCGGGTTTACATGACTGACGGCGACAGGGTGGTTAGAGTTGTAGCAAGTGTGGCACGTAGCCACTTCCCCCTGAAGCGCGGCGATTATAGCGAAAGCTTCTCCATAAACCTACTAACGCGCTGATTTACAAGCGATTTGGCAAATGCCCAAAGGAAGCAGTTTTGCACAGGGATAAACCCCAACATATAGCGATACGGCGGACCCTGGACGTCAAGATATGGGCTATTGCCTGGCCCGCTATCGTCGCAAATATCTCGATTCCCTTAATGGGCCTCGTGGATGCGGCACTGCTTGGACACCTTGATAGCCCCACACACCTCGCAGCAGTGGCCGTTGGGGCCGCCGTATTGTCGTTTTTGTACTGGGGCTTCAGCTTTTTGCGTATGGGCACCACGGGCGAAGTGGCTAGAGCAAATGGAGCGGGAGACGAGAGACGAGCGCTACTGGCACTCGCACGCTCAGCACTCATCGCCCTATCCGTTGCAGGATTATTGCTGCTATTTCAGGGACCATTACTCGCACTGGGCTTTGCCATCATGGGTTCACGGCCGGAAATTTACGTTCCAGCGGATAACTATGCCGCCCTGCGTTTACTCAGTGCCCCGGCGGTCCTACTCACCTACACAGCTGTAGGTTGGTTTATCGGTCATCAGGACACGCGGTGGCCCCTGCGCATTCTGGTCGTTACCAATCTGATCAATATCGTGTTGGATGCGCTATTTATTCTGGGCTTGGGGCTTGCCAGCAGCGGCGCGGCTATTGCGACGGTCATCGCCGAGTACGTAGGCCTGTTCATCGCCATCATTGGACTTAGAAAACACTGGGCGTCACTGTTTAGCGCAGCACTTTGGGCGCAGCTACGCGACCTAAAGCCCTACCTACATCTGCTGCGCAGCAATTTAAGCCTGTTTTTTCGCACTCTCACTCTGTTGTTCGCATTCGCGTTTTTCACCGCAGCCGGAGAAGCTCTCGGCCCCGAGGTGGTCGCAGCCAATGCGGTGATGATGCAGTTTTTGCTGTTCGCAGCATTTGCCATGGACGGGTTTGCCTATGCTGCAGAAGGTTTAGCCGGGGAGGCACTTGGAAGCGGCGACACCGAACGCTTCTTCCAAGTTAGTCGGCGCTGCGCGCTTTGGACCGGCGTGTCTGCACTTGTCATCAGCACGATAATTTTACTCAGCAAGCCTTGGCTCTTTCCGCTACTCACCGGCTTGCCAGAGGTGCTAGCCGTTATGAGCGCCCAGGGTTTGTGGCTGGTTGTGTTACCCGTCATTGCGGCGCCAAGCTATCTACTGGATGGTCTTTTTATCGGGGCAGGTGCCACACGGGCGATGATGCTCAGCATGCTGTTTAGCGCATTTTTGATCTATTTGCCCTGTTGGTACGTGACCACTGGGCTTGGAAATCAGGGCCTCTGGCTGTCCTTCGCGGTATTTAACGCCAGCCGCGGGATCACCCTGGCTTTGAGTTTTGGGTACTTCACTCGTCAGCGTCGCTGGCAGTATTGGAGCCAGGATCTAACAGCCTGACCACCTGTACCGGGGTTTCTACTCGACGCGCCGAGGCTCGGCTTACGCGGGTTTTTACTTCTTCTGGGGCCGGCGCCGCAGGCCGCCCCTCGTTAAACCCACAGGCAACGCACTCGCGCTGATCACTGTCCAGATCAACAACAATTTTGTCCATTTCTGCGCATCGCGGGCAAACAGCGCCTGCGATAAAACGCCTTCGACTCTGAAAACCAGTCATTGGTACTTCCTCAAGATCAAACTTCTCGCTCGCGATGCCCCGCTTCGGCTAAGTAAAACCATGATTGCGCGCTGCCTGAGCAGACGCGGTGGCCTGCAATCGCATTTGGGGCCACAATAACGCACTACGGGAGTACCAACGAGGGCAAAACACACCGTGCATAAGCATTACAGCAAAATGAGTCTGCGCAGCTTTAGAGAACATACGCCGCAACTGGGCAATCGGGTTCTTATTGACCCCAGCGCCGTCGTACTCGGAGACGTCAAACTCGGTGACGATGTTTCGGTATGGCCAGGAACCATCATTCGCGGTGATATGCATTCTATTCGCGTCGGTGCCAGAACCAGCGTTCAAGACGGCAGCGTCCTGCACATTACGCATGCCAGTGACTTCAATCCCGCTGGCTGGCCTTTGAGCATTGGCGAAGAAGTCACTATCGGACATAACGCCACCTTACATGGCTGTACCCTAGGCAACCGCATTCTTGTAGGAATGGGCGCCGTGGTCATGGACGGAGCCGTAGTCGAGGACGATGTTGTTATTGCCGCAGGGGCACTGGTCACGCCAAAAAAACGCCTGGAAAGCGGATATTTGTATGCCGGCGCTCCGGCGAAACAGGTTCGCAAGCTAAGCGAGAAAGAAATGGCATTTTTTAGCTACAGCGCGGGTAATTATGTCCGCTTAAAAGACGAGCACATCGACGAGCTCGACAAAGCGGCGGATTAAACTCAGGCCGCCGCGGCCATCACACCTCGCAGCTGCTGAATCACCGGTTGAGTTTCCGGACGCTGGCGATGCCACACGTAAAAAGATTCCGCCGCCTGCTCAACCAGCATTCCCAGACCATCACTCACCGCCCAGGCAGCGTTGTGTGCTGCCCACCGCATGAACAAGGTCGGTTGTGCGCCGTAAAGCAAGTCATAACAACAGCAGCGCTCACTCAATATGCCCGGCGGAAGTGTGGGGGCCTCCCCATTAAGCCCTGCACTATTGGCATTGATGACTAAATCAAACTGCTTGTCTGCCAAAGTCTCATAACCTCCCGCAGTAAGTTTGCCCAACACCCCAAACTCTGTCGCTAAGGTTTCGGCGCGCTCTACGGTTCTATTGACGATGTGCACTGAATCCGGCATCTCGCGCATCAAGGGCTCCAGCACGCCGCGCACGGCGCCTCCAGCACCAACAATCAACACTCGCATCCCCTGTATCCGCCAGCCTAAGTTGGCGACCATATCTCGCACCAAGCCCACACCATCGGTCGTATCGCCGTGCAGCACACCCTCGGGATCGCGCCACAAAGTATTCACCGCCGTCGCTCGCGCGGCGCGTGGCGTCAGGTCCATGGCCAGGGCGGCAGCCTGCTCCTTAAAGGGCACGGTGATATTGAGCCCGCGGCCACCGGCGTCAAAGAAGGCCGTGACGGCACGGTCAAAATCATCCAGCTCGACTCGCAGGGCGCGATACTCCAAATGCACATCACCTTGCCGCGCAAATGCAGCATGTATCAGCGGCGAACGGCTGTGCTTGATGGGGTTGCCAAACACTGCAAATCTCAGCTTGTCACTCAT
>NZ_JBLGBE010000026.1:0-42924 GCF_047617445.1 Congregibacter sp. | reverse complement strand
ACACGTTGCCTGCAGAGCCTCGCGTATAAGGGCCTCACTGCGAAGATCCACTTCGGTAACAAGCTGGGATGCCGCGCTACTACCAGCTTCCTTAAATTGCCGCTGCAATATGCTGCGGTCCGTGCTGCGAATACACTCACCCGCCTCTCGCGCGGCTTGTATGGCGATATCAACGAGGGACTGTAAAGGCAGCACAGCCTGACTCACGGCTGCAGTCGCTCGATGACGCGGGAGGTCAGCTTCTCGCTGTAGCTATTGATTTTCCAATGGCCGGGACTCCAGCCCTTAAGAAACCGATGAAAATCCGCCCAGGCGACATCGTAGAGCCCTCGCCATTCACCCTCTAAAGCATCGGCATCTATTCCGGGTTGTTTCTGCTCAAGCTGAGCACGCAGGCGGGTGAAATAATAGTCCAACAAGTCACCTTCCCAAGCCTCACACTCGTCTTCGCGCAAGCAACTGCCCACAAAATAGGCCAGGTCCTTCATGCCACAGCCCCGCCCCAGATACTGAAAGTCCACAGCGGCTACGCCCGGTATCGGAGTGTCACCGGTAAAGCAAAAATTGGCCAACTTGGCATCACCGTGAACCAGGGTCTGAAAGCGACACCGCGCCAACTCCTGATCGATAAGCGAGGCTGCTTCTCGCAGGCGAACATCCTCAAGGGCAGCCAATTCATCGGGGCGGGTAGCAAGATGCCAATAGCTGCCACACTCCCAAAGCCCCTCCGGTGAGCTACCGAGGAACGTTGCGTGAAAACTCGCCAGCCAATCCAGACAGGCGTAAATATCCTCAATGGTCACGACCTCTTTTCGAAGATCGAACCCCATGGCATCCAGGTCGGTTAGCACCAATAAAGTTTCATTCGCGGCAGCACTAACGGCCAGACAGCCCGGCACCGGGCAGGCACCGTCACATTGATGGGCGTAGTTCTTATACCAATGAGCTTCCACCTGGTAAGAACGCACCTTGCGATTGTGCGAACGACTCGTGTTCCAACCCCGGGGATGAGGGCCCGCCTCTGGCAGTTTGATGTGCTTGAGAATCACCGATGGATACCCGCCGCCCTGTAACTCAATTCGCACAATCTCGCCGTAGCCGCTCCATAGCGATTGAATCACGGTGGCGCTGCGAATCCCCTGCGCGCCAGTGGCGGAAAGGACGGTGTCAGTCACAGATGTATGCATAAGCACAATATAACGATGAATCGCCACGTGTACGATTGTTGTAACATTCAAAAACGCGCAAACTTCTATTTTGGTGGTTTTTAACGAACGGGAAGAGCAGCACATATGAAGAATAAGAAGCGGCCGCACGCCAAAGCATTGGGGTTATTACTGATGGCGCTAGTGGCTAGTGGGTCCAGCGCACAGTCCAGCACACAGCCCAGCACACAGCCCAGCACACAACAGCCCGATAAATTGCTCTGGGGCGACACGCATTTGCACAGCTCTTATTCGGTTGATGCTTACATGGCCGGTAACCGTTCTGCGGACCCGGATGTGTCGTATCGCTACGCTAAGGGCGAGCCCGTTATTCATCCTTACACTAAAACGCGGGTTCAGATTCAGCAACCATTGGACTTTTTATCGGTAGCAGACCATGCCGAATACCTGGGTGTTGTACCCCTGGTCATGAGCGGCGAGGCAGACACCAGCACGATGGGTGTCTTTGCGCGCATAAAGTCCTGGTTCCTTGTAAAAGTGATGGCGTATTTTATTGAGGATCCGGTAGAGGGCACCAAGTTTTTTACTGGACTGCTACCAGAGCCCGAGATCATTTCGGGCGATACCGCCGACCCGGTGCAAGCGGCTATCGATGCGGGTACCAACGGTGGTCTGGAGACCATCGGTTTAGTGGACGATGAGACGGCGGCGCGTCTCTCTGCATCCCAGTGGCAACGATCCATGCAAACGGCTGACAGGCATTACGAGCCCGGGGTATTTACGGCCTTGGTAGGTTGGGAATGGTCGCAAACGGCCAGTGGCGCCAACCTACATCGTATTGTCGTGTCGGACACCGACGGAAAAACTGCCAGTACCTTTGATCCCGTGGGCTCAGACGACGCCCCCTACCCCGAGCAGCTGTGGGATAGCTTGGCAGCAATTTCTTTAGAGACGGGTGCAAGCTTTATATCCATTCCCCACAATTCAAATCTATCCAAAGGCTATATGTTTGCCAAGCAGCAGCTTAACGGTGACGCGCTCAATGCCGACTACGCGAGCAAGCGCGCGAAATGGGAAACTCTGGTGGAAGTCACCCAAATCAAGGGCGACAGCGAAACTCACCCCGATCTTGCGCCCAACGATGAGTTTGCGAATTTCGAGCGATTTAACTTTTACCTCCAACGGGTTCCGCAAGCGCAGGACTACAAAATTCAGCCCGGCGATACGGCACGTAGCGCTTTAAAAGCGGGACTGGAAATAGAACAGGAGCTCGGCGTTAATCCCTTTAAATTTGGCATGATAGGTTCAACCGACTCGCACTCGGGTATGGCCTCGGCTGAGGAGCCCAACTTCTGGGGCAAGGTATCCATTGATTCAATACCCGAGAATAAACGCCGCAACGAGCTTGGCAGCGGTGACATCTATTCTAATGGCGTCGATAGCTTTAATGGCTGGAACATGTCGGCGGGTGGCCTGGCGGCCGTATGGGCAAAAGAAAACACACGCGAAGAAATCATAGCGGCCATGAAACGCCGGGAAACCTATGCCACGACCGGGCCGCGGATTGCCGTGCGTTTATTTGCCGGCTGGGATTTCAGTGAGGCCGATTTAGCGAGCACAGACCTCGCTGCCACCGGCTATGCCAAAGGCGTTCCCATGGGCGGCGAGCTAAGCCAAGCGCCAGACGGCGGCGCGCCAAGCTTTCTTGTGAGCGCTCTTAAGGGTGTTTTAGACCACAACCTTGACCGCATTCAAATTGTGAAAAGCTGGTTGGATACAGACAAGCAAGCACAAGAGAAAATCTTCAACATTGCCTGGTCAGAAGGCCGCGAGCTGGACGCCAACGGTAAGTTAAGCCCGGTTGGTAATACCGCTAATATTCGCACGGGTAAAACCGCCAACACCATGGGTGCCGCACAACTTACCACCGTATGGATAGACCCGGAATTTAATCCACGGGCGAAGGCGGTGTACTACGCACGGGTGCTGCAGATACCCACAGTAAGGCATTCCCAGTTAGATGCTGTAGCAATGGGGATAGAGACCCCTTATGAAGGTCCAGCCACAATACAGGAGCGCGCCTACACTTCACCGATTTGGTATAGCCCCGCTCAGTCAAGCGAGTAAATGGGCATGTATCCTGCAGTGAATGCCTCTCATGGCGATCAGTTTAAGGGTGCGCTTGATGACCGATATTGACCGTAGCTATGACCTCATTGTTCTGGGCACGGGGGGTATTGGCAGCGCGGCCCTCTTTAGTGCTGCCAGCCGCGGACTGAAATGTCTGGGCATCGATCGCTTTCCGCCCGCTCACGATCGTGGCAGCTCTCACGGTGAGTCGCGACTCATACGTCTCTCGTATTTTGAGCACGCTGATTATGTGCCGCTACTGCGTCGCAGCTATACGCTCTGGGATGAACTGGATGAATCTCTTTTGCAAAGAACCGGCGGCGTCTATATCGGACCCCAGGACGGTGAAATCATTGCCGGTGTCCTGGCGTCAGCGAATCAGCACAAGCTCCGGATCGATAAACTCCAAGCCAGCGATATTCCTCAATATGTCGTACCCGAACACTCCGTCGCAATCTTTGAGCCCGATGCAGGGTGGCTACCGGTTGAGCGCTGCGTTCAAACCCACATCGATCAAGCAAAGAGCGCTGGCGCCGAGCATCGCCACGGAGCCGGCATTTTAGGCTGGGAGTCACAGGGCGACGCAGTACTGGTGAAAACCGACCAGGGTGACTTTAGTGCGGGCGCACTGGTGATTGCCGCGGGGCCATGGAGCACTACCCTCCTACCTCAACTAAAACTGCCGCTGCGGGTCGACAGAAAACATCTGCACTGGTTTCGCTGTCACGACGATCGCTATAGGAATGGCTTTTTTTATGAACTGCCCCATGGGGCTTTCTATGGCTTCCCGTCCAGTAACGGCCGCCTAAAACTGGCAGAACACTCTGGTGGAGAGCCAGTTACGGACCCATTGACCGCCCACAGAAACCGTTCAACTGAAGACGACAAACGTATTGAAGACTTTGTCGCAGAATACCTTCCTGGGGTACAGTCTGAGCGTCTGGAGCATCGCAGTTGCTTTTACACCCGCACTCCCGATGACGATTTTATTCTGGACCACTACCCGGGCTTGCATAATGTCGCGTACACAGCAGGACTATCGGGTCACGGCTACAAGTTTGCCCCGGTCTTGGGCGAGCTATTAGTAGACTTAGCCACCGGGACCGCGTCTAATCTTGACACCGGATTTATGTCCAGCGCTAGATTTCGCTAAGGCCCGGCGCAGAGCCCTTTTGCTTCATCGCTTGGTCCAGCGCTCTCGGGCAGCGGAAGAACAATTTCACCCGGATAAAACAGAGTACGTTGAATTCAGTGATACACCATGGCAGAACTTAGAACACTGGGGTGGCGCGAGTGGGTCGGCTTCCCGGATATTGGCATCGCGCAAATTAAGGCAAAAGTCGACACCGGCGCACGCACTTCCTGTCTGCACGCCTTTAAGGTCGAGTCCTATGACAACGAGGGGGCAACCTGGGTCCGCTTTGACATCCACCCCAGCCAGACAGACAGCAGCGATGTAGTTCAATGCTCTGCTCCTGTTCTTGAGCAGCGCGTTGTTAGAGACTCCGGCGGTCACGAAGAGCTGCGTTACGTTATAGAAACCACAATGACCATTGGCGACCATGAGCAGACCGTAGAGGTCACGCTGACTGATAGAGACACTATGAAGTTCAGAGTCTTACTCGGACGTACGGCGATTCAGGGGGCGTTTACTGTCGATCCGTCAGGCTCCTACCTGATCGGAAAGCGAAAACGGCAAATGAGTACAACGGCGTAAGGCAAGCTCCAGGCATTTGACGTTCTCAGGATGCGCAGGAGTGATATCGCCATTCCCGGGCAAAACAGCCCCGGAACTCCAATTAATGCTTCCAATACATCGAGACGCGACCAAGCCGGTCTCCATATTTGAGCGGATAGGCGCCGCTGAAAAAAAACTCAATTTCGCCACGCACCCGGGGCCGCGCAGAAGTACCCACCGAGGCACTGCCGGAAGATACCGGGCGCTTGATAAGGTCTTCGGCACTAAGAATTGCCGTACTGCCTTGCTGGCGGCTCCAACGATAGCGGCTCGAATGCACCACCACCTCCTCAATGACCAGCGACTCGTTGCTCGAGGGTTCGCTGGACGCTAGCGGAATATCGTTTGGGATCGTTGCCTCCCAGAGCAAGTAGCTGTTGCTCGCCACCTCCTCGATCAACAAGCCCCACTGCGCTGCAGGCTCACGCAAATACTCCAGAGAAAACGGCATACTGCCCTGAGCGACAGCAAGCGTGGGGGTCAGCAACAAGGCCATTGAAGCTATGCTGAGGTCCAGGTGGCGACAGAATAGGACTCTAGGCAAGTTTCGGCTCTTAGGACGTCTTAAAAGTAAGCAGACCCGGCTGGCGCTTCGGACTACGCAACTACTGGACATTGCACCGCAGTCTCGGCGCTATTATAAACGCCGGGCTGGCATCCGTTCATGGAATATTGATGTGCACATTGATAGGTCTCACACTGCGGCTTAAGATTGCGCACCCTTATTAGAAATAGACAGTTAATTTTTATGAATAAACCCAACGGCACGGGCCTGACGCGCATCTTTAAAGCGGCGGTTTGTACCTACAAGGGTTTTGGGTCAGCCCTGCGCCACGAGGCCGCATTTCGGCAGGAACTACTATTAGCGGTGCTACTGTGCCCACTGGCTTTTTATATCGCCGAATCTCGCAATCAACTGCTACTGTTAATTTTAAGTCTCTTACTGCTACTACTGACCGAATTAATCAATTCAGCCTTAGAGGCGCTGGCGGATGCTATTAGCCTGGAGCACAACGAGCTTTTGGGCCGGGCTAAGGACATGGGTTCGGCTGCGGTGTTTATCGCTATGACATGCGTAACACTCGTTTACGGTGATGCGCTGTACCACAGCCTTTAAATCTGGTTGGGCGGGCACGCTCTAACGCCCGACGGTCACCGGGTCGTCGCGGTCGTCCACCAGGTGATAGCCGCTACTGGCGAGGACAACCCGCAAACCATCTTTCGGGGAAAGACCGTCCAGGCTGCCATGCAGGCGGGGCTATCCGGCAATGGCTTGATCGATGGCACCCCGCTCTTTATTAAACTCTACGGGTAAGACAATCACCCGACCTTTGGGAAGCTCTACAGCACGCTCAAAGTATTCCCGGGAGGACTTGTCCTGCAGCTTATCCGAAGCAACAATCCGAGATCCCTCGCGGCCCGCATCAATGCGCACCATTTCATTGCCTTGGGTATTCAAATCGCGAAACTGATCGAATGTGGGGTGTGTCCTGGGGAAATCCAACAGCGTTTGCGCAACGCCTTCTACAGGCGCTGGCTCGGCGCGTTGATCACCGTAACGAGTCACACCGACCACAATGGCCCCTAGCATGAGCCGTGCTACGGGAAATATCTTGAGAAATACACGTCCACTCCGGCGATCTGGCAGCAGATAGCGGCTGAGGCTATTAGAATCGATCACAGCGTTTCAACACAATTCTCGCGAACACGCTTAATAACCAAACGCGCCGATATTTGGTGCCTGATTATGCGGTTTCTGTCACGAATAGCCTGACTAGGACTTGTCTTACTCCGCGAATACGGTCAACGGAAACGATAACAAGCAAGGAATTGGCGTCGCAGCTTCGTCGTGGTGATACAGTCACGGAAATTCAACGTTCTGCGATTCATGTTTTGAGAAAGGATGCGATAGCCCACATTGTCAGCTTTACTCAGCAGCACTGCCAATAAGCTCGCCCCGCTACTGATCACGTTCGGGCTGTGGACAGTCCTGACAGTCACGCTGAGCGTTAGTGCGCAGAATCCATCCTCGGACGCTCCAGGCACTATCTCGGTCGTTGTCGAGTCCACGCTTGAAACGAGACCCGACGAGTCGCTCGTTTCAAAAGCAAAGCCTGCAGAAAATATCGACCTCAAAGAGGTGGTGGAGGATCCCTCCGAGTTGATACCTGAGCCAGCAGCGGCAGTAATCCCTCTAGCAAAAGCCAAGGAGCAACAGTTAAGGTCAGCAGAGACTGAAGACGCAGTAGTTGTATCTAGCGACACTTTCGCGGACGAGGAGCCCGGGGATGGGGATGATGCTCCAGCCAGCTCGTCGAAACGACAGCTGATTTTGCTAGGCGCCGAGGTGCTGCCAGGCACAACGACGCGTCTTGCCTGGTCTCCCAGCGTTAGCTTTCTCGGGATTTCCGCACCGACCTCTGTGTTAGTCGTGAATGGAACAAAGCCCGGACCACGGCTATGCCTCACCGCCGCTTTACATGGCGATGAAATTAACGGTATCGAAACAGTGCGACGCGTGCTCTACAACATCAATGCTGACACTCTGTCCGGTGCCATCATCGGGGTGCCTATCGTCAACCTCCAGGGTTTTCGGGCAGGCTCACGCTATCTGGCGGATCGCCGCGACCTCAATCGGTTTTTCCCCGGTAATCCTAAGGGCAGTGCCGCATCACGCATCGCACATTCGTTCTTCAAAGAAGTCATCAGTCAATGCGACATGCTTATTGACCTACACACCGGGTCTTTTCGTCGCACCAACCTGCCCCAGCTGCGCGCCGACCTGAGCTATCCGGCGATTCAGGAACTTGCTGAAACTATGGGGCGCATCGTCGTACTTCAAAGTAAGGGAGCAAAGGGCAGCCTGCGTCGCGCCGCTAGCGAAGTAGGCATACCCACGGTGACCTTAGAAGCAGGGGCGCCCAATGAGTTGAACAAGGAGGCAGTAGAAGATAGCGTTCGAAGCGTACGCGCGGCTCTAAATGGCCTGGGTCTTATCGGCAGCCCTAAATCACGGAAGCGGTCTGATGCACCGGTTTACTACCAGTCTACTTGGGTACGAGCCAGCAAAGGGGGGATTCTCATCAGCGAGACCAAGCTGGGCGCAAGGGTAAAACCAGATGAGGTGCTCGGCGCCGTCACCAACCCCATCACTAATCAACGCAGCGAAATCCTCAGCCCCGCACATGGACGCGTGATCGGCATGGCGCTCAACCAGGTGATGCATCCAGGCTTTGCTGCTTATCACTTAGGCATTGACCCCACAGCAGACCCTCCCGGCAACCCAAAGAGCAGCCTCGAGGGACAGGACCGGCTGTTGATCGAGCCTGCAGACGATGAAGATCCGGACAATGACCAAAGCCTTCCGTCACCTACCGAGCAGGCAAGCCTCAAAAGCAATGATGGGCTGTTAACCACTGAACTGCTTGAAGACGATGAAGCCGGGCGCTAACTAACGACTGAGGCGCGCGATGCTGCAGCCAAAGCGCCAAAGCGCTGTTTGGCAAGCGCTATTCGCTCCGCAGGGTCATCGGTGCTGGCGACAATATCCTGTGCAATCACCACTCGATGACGCAGCCCTGCCTGGTTCGCGACCTGAATAGCTAAGCCGGGACGCGCATTCAGTTCAAGCAACATAGGACCGTACTGACGGTCTAGTACCACGTCAGCGCCAATGTAACCCAGGCCTGTCATTGCGTTGCAGCTCGCTGCAATTTCGAGAATCCTGTCCCAAAGCGGAACTTGCAACGTGGTTAGCACAGCCCCGGTATCCGGGTGCTTGGTCACAAGCACCCCATTTTGTACCGCGCAGACACTCTGACCGGTAGCGATATCCAAGCCCACACCCACCGCACCCTGATGGAGGTTGGCCTTACCATCAGATTTGTGCGTCGCACAACGCATCATCGCCATCAACGGCACGCCCTGAAATACTATGACCCGGATATCAGGAACGCCCTCATAGCTATAGGCCTTCAGGGACGGGTCAAAGTCGATAAGAGCTTCGACCATAGCTTTATCGGTTCTACCGCCGAGACTGTAGAGTCCCGCAAGGATATTGGTGATGTGGTGACGGATATCCGAATCATCGATGCGAACGCCACTCGATTTGATATAGCCGTCCCCATCACGACCAGTGACCACAAGTATCCCCTTTCCACCGCTGCCCTGGGCCGGCTTGATCACAAAGCTCTGCCGATGGCGAATCTGCTTGAGGAAACCGGCCATCTCAAAGAGGTAACTCACGACACCGTACAACTCCGGCACGGGTATTCCGCCCTTATCGATGGCGATCTGTTTAGTGAGCAATTTGTCGTCCACCAGACGATAGTTTTTGCGCTGATTATTCTTGCCAATAAAACTGATGTTGCGTTGATTCATTCCCACGATGCCCAGGGAATGAAGCGTTTTTGGCGATACAAGGTGAATCATACGAGCTTCTTCATTTCTCGAAACCGATACAACTCAGAGAGTCGGTAGCCCGTGTATTTCCCCATAAGCAGAATCACACCAAGAAGCGTCAGCAGTAGCTCAGGAAAGTTAAAGGTCAAGTGCTCGATGTAGCGGTTTGACATCACCAGGTACGCCAACACCGCGACCAGCAAACTCCCCCCCCCCTGAATGAAGACCTCATGCCCCCCTTCTTCCTCCCAGAGAATCGACATGCGCTCGATAGTCCAGGCCAGAATAATCGTCGGGAAAAACGTCACCGTAAGCGCCTGATCGATACCCAATTTATAACTAAGGATCGCGATCGCTGCCATAAGTAGTATTACGACAATAACCACAGACGCAACGCGGGATACCAGGAGCAGATTCATATGGCTGAGGTAAGAGCGAATCCAAAGACCCACGCCTACAACCATCAAAAAGATCGTCAGCCCCACAAGCAGTGTCGTCTGGATAAGTGCCAGTGCTATAAGGATTGGCATAAATGTGCCGGAGGTGCTTAACCCCACAACAATGCGCATAAAGACAACCACCAACGCGGCCACGGGGATAAGCAAAAGACCTTTAAAAATGCCCTGCTGCTCGACCGGTAGGGCATAAATAGAAAAGTCCAACAGCGCAAACTCTTCGGAGCGCTGTTCCATACTCACAACCGTTCTGATCGGCACACTGTTTTTAACCAAGGCAAATTCCAAGCTGGATTTTTCGCCGCCTAATACGGTCAGTACCGCGTCTTCGCCGCGTTTCCACAGATAAAAATTTTCAGGCATGCCCGCACTACCATCGGCCGGGTTTAGTATCCGCCATTCGTCATCCACAAAGGCTTCCAAAAGCGTGCTGAGAACCTGTCGCCGGCGCCCATCTTCTAGCTGTATACCTCGAATAGGATGCGATGGGATGCCCGCATAGGTGAGTAAATAACGAATCACATTTACCTTACTGTCATGCAGATCGCTGAGAATGAACTGCACATCCTGGTTACTGCCACCGGCAAATTCCTGAAGCAGCAGCGATACGAAGGTTGACTGGCTCGAGGACTTTTCTTGAAGCTGCGCCACAAACAGATCAAAAGCTTTGCTTTGTGTGTCAGTGAGTCGCGGTAGCTCAGACAAGTTCGTCGACAAGCCCTGAGGCCTGCGCGCGGCGTCCTGATCATAAACCTGTGTTTTGTAGTAAACGGTCGTGAAGTCGCTCACCGTTTGCTTGGTCCACTGGGCATCGCGCTTTTGATCCCCGTTAGCAACGGTAAAGCCAAAGCCCGAGGACGCGAAGTTCTCATTGAGAATGACCCAGCCATTGTTGTCCTCCGGCAGACTTAAGGTCACCTCTACCGGGCCGTCGGTGGGGTAAAAACTGATCTTCGACTCAACGGTCCACACGTCTTGATACTTTTCTGGCAGTAGGGGCAGTCCCAAAGACAGGGATTTGTACAGCGTCAGACCCAGGCCAAAGATCATCAAACCTCCGGCAATGATTCCAATCTGGGTTCTTGAGGCGACCATTACTGCACCTTTTCTTTGGCCGGCTTGGGAGCCGGCTTTGGCAGTGTGTGATGCTGGCTTACATCAACGGCAAACGCGTCCATAAGCATGTTACGTCCAATAAGTAGTGGAAATTCGAAATCATCACGGTCTGACAGGCTTACATCGAGCCACGTCCGGGTGTCACCGAGTGTTATCCACATTCGGACAACATAGCGACGATCGTAGTCTTCGCTGCCTGTTTGCTTCACCAAGATCCGCCGATGCAAACGTCGCTCCAACTGAATCTCGCGATCGCTATCAGGGGCCTTTACGGTAAAGCGCACCCAGCGCTTACTGTCTTTCTCCAGCAGTTGGATGTTCTCTGCGTGAATCGACGATGTTTCCGCCCCGGTATCAATTCGCGCCTCGAGAACTAGATCGCCAGGCTCCACAAGCGCCCACTCCTGCTCACCGATCAACGGGTATCTGGAGGTCACCCCATCGCTTGAACAAGAGCTTTGAGGTATCGACGGGCATTCGACCGCGGGCACATCAAGCGGCGTCTGAGTTGGGCACTCTTGTATCGCGCACACCGGACACTCCAGAGGCTCAACTATGGGACACGCGGGCGCGCTTTGCGTCTCCACAATCGGCGCTGTTGTTTGACACGCGGCAAGAAAAATAACGCAAACGCCTAGTAATAGGCCGCGATAGCAAATCATCATGCAAGCAACTCTTTATATCTGTCATCATTGAGTGAACAAACATCGTACGGGCCCACCCCTGGCAAGTATAGCGATGGGCATCGTCGTACTACTAGGGCCTCGCAATACCACAGCTATACCGAGCACGCTGACCATGCCACTGATGATACTCTATGATTTGTCGTGAAAAATGCGGTGCCTGCTGCATCGCACCATCAATATCTAGCCCACTTCCCGGAATGCCCCAGGGGAAACCCGCGGGCATCCCCTGTGTCAATTTGGACACCACGGACTATCGCTGTCGAATCTGGGGAACTACGCAGTACCCGGATGTCTGCGCGCGGTTTAGGCCTCAAGCAGATACCTGTGGCGCCTCTCGAAGTGAAGCGGAGCAGCTGACCACTTTGATGGAATTACAAACCTCTTGATACCCATCTTTACGCTGCTCGCCGCGCTTGCGCAGCCCACTCAGTCACTGCACTATCAACGCTGCCACCTGACCGCTAAGCGAGAGTCCAATGCCCGATAACAGCCCTCCTACAGGTCTCGTTCACGCCCTACTTCTAGATGGATTTGGCGGGAGTTGCCCCTACGAATGGTCACAAGTGGCATCTTGGACAGCCGATCAAGGCTGCCTTTGGTTACACTTTGATTTCGAGGATGAAGACGCTCAGCGCTGGCTCCGCGAAGAAAGCGGCCTCAACGATATTGCCTATAGCTCTCTCACCAATTCAGAGACCAGGCCTCGGGCCTTAAATCGCGGGAATAATTTACTGCTGACTCTGCGCGGCATCAACCTGAATCCAGGCGAAGACCCGGACGACATGGTGTCTCTGCGTATTTGGACTGACGGCACACACTTGATCAGCACACGGCGTCGCAACCTCACTTCGACCACTGATGTACTGGATGAGTTGGCGTCGGGGAACGGCCCTAAAAATACCGTAGAGCTTCTGGTGATCTGGACGGAGCGAATTACCGCAAGAATGACCGACACCATTGAGGGTTTCGAGAACCGCGTATTGACCATCGAAGAGCGTTTGCTAAACGCAGAGTCCGCCGGGATTCGCATAGAACTGGCAACGCTTCGCAAGCAAATCATCTCGGTGCGGCGCTATCTTTCACCGCAGCGAGAAGCCATGAACCGATTAGTTGCCGAAAGCCTGAGCTGGCTAGACGATCTAAACCGTCTACGACTGAGAGAAATCAATGATCGATTGATTCGACATATCGAAGACATGGATGAAGTGAGGGACCGGGCTGTTTTGGCGCAAGAAGAGCTCAGCAGCCGCATTGCCGAGCAGATGAACGCTCGGAGCTATCTATTCACCGTGGCTGCGGTGATATTTCTACCCTTGGGCTTTCTAACCGGCCTTATGGGCATCAATGTTGGTGGCATGCCCGGCATCAACAATGACTACGCCTTCTGGATCGTCGTTCTGTTATGCGCTTTAGCAGGCATAGGCTTGACTCTGATCTTCAAAATGCGACGCTGGTTCTAGCCAGCGTCACGAACTCCTCTACCGACTCACAGAGAACCGGCACCGATAGTAGTCCTGTGAAGTAAGCGGTCATGACCATCATATCCACCCGTCGCGCGATGGAGCAGGCAGCGATTGTCCCACATGATCAACATGCCCTCTTCCCACTGATGGTTGTAGATATTTTCATCGCGAGTCTGCCAGCCGTAGAGCTCCATCAGCAGCTCCACAGCCTCTTCGTCCGACCTTCCCTCGATGCCCACGATGTACCCCAGGCAGCTGTATAGCGACGCGCGTCCGGTCTCGCTGTGGCGACGAATAAGAGGATGTGATTGCACTGCCTGTGCATCCGGTGACGGACGAATATCCATACTTCGATCACTTGCGGCATCAGCGGCTCCATACAGTCCGTCCGGTGCGTAGCCGACTTTTGCAGAGTGCATGGCCATGAGTCCTTCGATGCGGTGACGCAGCGCCGAGGGCAATGTATCCAAGGCCTTGTGTTGATTGGCAAACAAAGTGTCCCCTCCCGTGGGAGGAATCGTGATGCCATACAGACAGGTGCCGATGGGCGGAGTAGCTTGAAAGCTCCAATCACTGTGCCAAGCTTCGGCGAAGAGCGGAGCTTGTTCCTGTGCTCGACGCTCCACAGCAATCACATGTTCTCGACCAGGCAGCGGCGCGATAAAGGGGTCCTCGCCAAAGGGTCCAAAGTAGCCAGTGAAGTGCTCCAAATGGTCATCAGTAAGCGACTGGTCGGGGAACGCTAGAACATGATGCTCTAGCCAGGCGGCTCGCAAGGCTTGTACGGTCTCATCAGAAAGTGGCTGCGATAAATCTAATCCCAGCACTCTGGCTCCGCAGGCTTGTCCCGACGGTTCGATACTAATATTCATGGCTATATGTCCTTATTGTTCGCCCAAACAACCAGTCTAGCAGTGTCGCAAAAAGACTGCTTGCGCACGCTGCCGATCAAAATGAGCGTGAAAGCGCAAATCGGAAGCTTATGTCCGGCGCACTGCCCACTGCCAAGTCTTCTACAAACTGGGCGTCAATCAACCACCGATCTCGTGGCTGCCAGCGTAGACCCAGGGTGCCCCAGATAGCAGGCCCATTTGCCGCAAGCGGGCTCGCGTCATACACCACGTCATGGGCATCAACTTGTGCGAGCAAGGCCACAGCGCTGCCAAGCTCCCAAGCCAGCGACAAACCAGCAAAAGGCACTAAGATTTCAGACCCCGAATCGAACTCACTGTCACCGACGCCACTCACGCCCAATTGAAGGTGACAGCTGAACAGGGCAGCAAGGCAGGCGTTGTGACTCCACCGGACACCCAGCGAGACTCCCTGTTCGCCACTACCCGTGAAGTCATCTACGTCACCCGAAGCGAACTTGTAGTGTGCGAAAACTCCTAAGGTCCATTGCTCGGCGGAAACCGCTGTAAAACTGGCAGCGATTTCCGCATCCCCAAACCCGGAACGACCTGAGTTTAAATCAAAGCCCGACGACCCCGTATAGGAGAACCGCAGTGCGTCTATGGGTTGAGCGGCACGGGGACCATCGGGCATGCCCCAAAATGCATGCCAATCATCGATAAAGGTATCGAGTTGGCCGCCACTGTGACTGATGTAGGGGAGACTCAAAGACAGCGCCACGCCTTTCCCCAAACCCAGCTGTGCACGAAAGTCCTGGCGACGTGTTTCCCCATCCAACGACAGTATCTGATCGTCAGAGCGTTCGAATACAGAGTGACTGGCCCAGTGCAGGGTCCAGTCCAGTTCGAGCTCGCCTTTTTCCAGTGCGAAAGCGCTACTCATCACGGGTATTCCCAGATTTGCGTAGAGCGGAGAGAGGTTTCGGCTTGCCACCGGCGCAGTAAGCGCCGCGTCATTGGCTATTGCAGGGAGACTCAGAGTGACAACAGAGCTTACTAGCCCTGCGAGGCGCCAAAAACAGAGGCAATGCGGTAAGGTAGACATTATGCTCTCAAAAACCCTTGAATTCGCAGCGGAGTCTAGCAAGCCTCTCCGGCAGTGGCGCGCCCAACTGGATCTTTCCTTTAAGGAAAGTGGTGGTCGCACGCGCCTGAATCACTGCTTGCACGAAGGCCCTCTTCGCGTTCAACGTCTGTTCTATCCCGAACCCACAGGCAAGGCGCACTGTTATCTCCTGCATCCCCCGGGTGGCGTGGTTCTGGGTGACGAGCTACAAATTAATGTTGCTCTTGAAAGTGGCGAAGCCCTTATCACGACGCCTTCGGCTGGCAGGTTCTATACCGTCACTGATCACAAGGAAAGCCAGCGACAGACAGTCCATCTGTCGGTGCACGAGGGCCGGCTCGAATGGCTCCCTCAGGAAACCATACTGTTCAATGGCGTAAACGCTCAGCTAAGGACACGTATTGACCTTAAGGAAACCTCAGAACTGGCCTTTTGGGATGTAGTAGTTCTGGGACGACCGGCCTGCGGCGAGACCTTTTCTCGAGGGCGGCTCCAGCAGAACCTTGAAGTCTACCGTGAGGGTCAGGCGCTGCTGATTGAACGGCTCGCTTTTGAAGCAGGAGACCGGGTGAGTCAGTCACGTATGGGGATGCAGAATCAAAGCACTGTTGGCATCATGCTGCTGACTGAAATGCCGACTGCACCCCTGATAGATCACTGGCTGAGCAGCGTCAACAGTGCGTCTAACAACGGGGCATTCACGGTAACGCAGCGCGGTGGTCTCATGATTGCGCGCTATCTGGGTGACGATGCACAGCGCTGTCGCGAGGGCTTTGCCCGTCTCTGGAGTAAAGCTGTGGATGAGCTGCGCGGAACCGTACCGGCAACACCACGAATCTGGCATACATGATGCTTGCCCACCATAGAGCCTGTGCCTATGCTCATGCACAGGAAACGCCTGTAAGGAACTGAAGTGGAACTCAGCCCAAGAGAAAAAGACAAGTTACTTTTGTTCACCGCCGCACTATTGGCAGAACGAAGAAGGGATCGTGGTGTAAAGCTTAACTATCCCGAAGCCCAAGCCCTGATCAGCGCAGCAATACTTGAAGGCGCCAGAGATGGGAGAACAGTCGCGGAGCTGATGAGCTTCGGGCGCACCATTTTGACGCGCGACGACGTGATGGAGGGCATTGCTGAAATGATTCAGGAAGTTCAGGTAGAAGCAACATTCCCAGACGGCACAAAGCTCGTCACCGTGCATGACCCTATTGGCGGTGGCGCATCATGATTCCGGGCGAAGTGATTACCGTTGAGGGCGAACTGACCCTCAACGACGATCGTGAGTGTGTCGGTGTAACCGTGGTCAACAGTGGAGACCGCCCTGTGCAAGTGGGCTCCCATTACCACTTTGCAGAGACCAATCCCGCATTGCTGTTCGACCGTGCTGCTGCCCGGGGATTTCGGCTTAACATTGCGGCCGGCACAGCCGTACGTTTTGAACCCGGACAGAAACGCGACGTGGAATTAGTGGCTTTGGCGGGAAAACGTCGGGTTTACGGATTTCGCGGTGACGTGATGGGGGACCTCTAATGCGAAAAATCAGTCGCAGTGACTACGCAAGTATGTTCGGCCCAACTACCGGAGACCGAATACGACTCGCGGATTCAGAGCTGTTCATCGAGGTGGAGAAAGACCATACGATTTACGGCGAAGAGGTGAAGTTCGGTGGTGGCAAGGTTATTCGCGATGGCATGGGGCAGTCTCAGGTCAGTTGCGCGGAATCTCCGGATACGGTCATTACCAATGCATTGATTCTCGATTACTGGGGTGTCGTTAAGGCTGATGTAGCCATCAAAGATGGCCGCATCAGCGGCATAGGCAAGGCCGGCAATCCAGACATCCAGTCCGGCGTGGATTTCCCCATCGGCCCGGGCACAGAAATTATCGCGGGAGAAGGTCAAATCCTCACCGCCGGGGGCATCGACGCGCACATCCACTTCATCTGTCCTCAGCAGATCGAAGAAGCTTTGATGAGTGGCGTCACCACAATGATTGGCGGTGGCACCGGTCCAGCGACGGGCACCAAGGCAACAACTTGCACGCCCGGCCCCTGGCACATCGGAAAGATGCTTCAAAGCGCTGAGTCATTCCCTGTGAACCTCGGTTTTCTCGGGAAGGGGAATGCGAGCCTGCCGGTAGCGTTGGAAGAGCAGCTCCGCGCTGGTGCCTTGGGCTTAAAACTACATGAAGACTGGGGGACCACACCCGCCTCTATCGATAACTGCCTCAGTGTCGCGGATCGATTTGATGTCCAGGTCGCGATACACACCGACACGCTCAACGAATCCGGCTTTGTTGAAGACACGATCGCTGCATTCAAGGGAAGAACCATTCACACTTATCACACCGAGGGTGCCGGCGGCGGTCATGCACCGGACATTATCAAAGCCTGCGGCTTGCCAAATGTACTTCCCTCCTCTACCAATCCGACGCGCCCCTATACGATAAACACCGTGGATGAGCATTTGGATATGCTCATGGTATGTCACCACTTGGATCCATCGATACCCGAAGACGTCGCATTCGCAGACTCACGTATTCGCAAAGAGACCATTGCCGCTGAGGACATACTCCATGACCTGGGTGCATTTTCAATTATCTCTTCAGATTCTCAGGCCATGGGCCGCGTCGGCGAGGTGATCTGTCGGACCTGGCAAACTGCCAGCAAGATGAAGTCCCAGCGCGGCTCCCTTGGCTCAGGAGTCTCAGATAATTTTCGCGCCAAGCGCTACATCGCCAAGTACACGATAAACCCAGCCCTGGCCCATGGCATCGCACATGAAGTGGGTTCCGTAGAAGTCGGAAAACTCGCCGATCTATGTCTTTGGAAACCCGCTTTTTTTGGCGTCAAACCGGCACTCATCATTAAAGGAGGTGCTATAGCAGCGGCACCCATGGGTGATCCGAACGCCTCAATCCCTACACCACAGCCCGTGCATTACCGCCCTATGTTCGGCGCCTTTGGCAAAGCGAGTCGAGCCACCAGCGTGAGTTTTGTGAGTGCCGCTTCTCTGGATGCGGGCATCGCTGAGTCGCTAGGACTCGAACGACGATTGGTCGCTGTGCAAGGCTGTCGCAGCGTCACTAAAGCGGATATGCGTCTCAATGACTACCAACCGGTGATGGAAGTCGATCCACAAACCTATGAAGTACGCGCCGATGGCCAGCTGCTTACCTGCGAACCGGCAACCGTGCTACCCATGGCACAGCGTTACTTTCTTTTCTAGGACGAATACATGGATGAACTAATGCTCGAGGCCTACCACCATGCAACGGCCTTTGACGGTACCTGGCAAGATGAAGTGCACCTGGTTTTTTCCGAACGGGAGAAATCTCGTTACCGTACAACGACCGAACGTGGCCAGGAACTGGGCTGGTTTCTCTCCCGGGGCATCGTGTTAGGCGATGGCGATGCGCTGATCTGCGATAACAAGGAGATTATTTTGATACGTGCGGCAAGTGAGTCACTCGCAGAAGCCTACAGCGATGATCCGCATCTATTGCTGAGGGCGGCTTATCACTTGGGCAATCGCCATGTGAGCCTCCAGATTTTACCGGGTGCGCTGCGCTTCCCTCGGGACCATGTTTTAGAAGAAATGTTAGGGGGCCTAGGATTAGGCGTTCGCGCAATTGATGATGCCTTTACTCCGGAGTCTGGAGCCTATGCGGGCGTACCGCATGCACACGCCGGGTCCGACGCACATAGTCATCCACGTAGCCATTCGCACGGCTAAGCGAGGCTATAAATTGAACAACGGGGCCATGACATATTCGCAATTATACCTATTGCATCTATCCAGCCCGGCTTTGCCCATTGGGGCCTACGCCTACTCTCAGGGTCTGGAGTATGCCATCGAGGCAGGTTGGGTTGAGGGCGAGGAACTCAACCGTTGGTTACACGACGGCATGATGCTCGGGGTGGCGCAATTGGACCTGCCTGTTTTGTTGCGGGCCTTAGCAGCCTTAGGGGGAAACGACACGGAGACGCTTAATCACTGGAACAACCAGTTGCTGGCCAGCCGGGAAACCTCAGAACTGCTTTTAGAAGACCAGCAAATCGGGACTGCACTTTTGCGGCTACTCACAGGTCTTGAGACGCCAGACATACCTATTTTCGGACAAAAACCCGCCTATGCCATTGCGTTTGCCGTCGCCTGTCATCGCTGGGGCATACAAACCGATGCCGCGCTCCAAGGCTACGCCTATAGCTGGCTCGAAAACCAAGTGACCGCAGCGACTAAACTAGTACCTCTGGGACAAACTGCAGCACAGAGAATGTTACTTAAGCTTTTAAAACAGATTCCCGAGGCCTGCACGCACGCGATGACCGTCGATGACTGTGAGATCGGGCTGAGCCTGCCGGGCTTGGCAATGGCATCAAGCCGTCATGAGCGCCAGCATACGAGACTATTTCGATCATGATTCATGCATGATCCAACGCATAGATTTACAGAAGGAAAATGAGAAATGAGTAAACCCGCACTGCGCGTAGGAATAGGCGGCCCTGTTGGTTCCGGCAAAACTGCCTTGGTACGTTTGCTGTGCCAGCATCTCAGGGACCGCTACAGCATCGGAGTCATTACTAATGATATTTACACGCGCGAAGACGCTGAGTTTTTACTCCGCCATGAAGCTCTCGAGGGTGACCGAATACTTGGCGTAGAAACCGGCGGCTGCCCCCATACAGCCATACGTGAAGATGCGTCCATGAATCTTGCGGCGGTCGATGAGTTACAGGATCGCTTCACCGATCTTGAGCTACTGTTTATAGAAAGCGGTGGCGACAACCTCGCGGCCACTTTCAGCCCGGAACTATCTGACCTGACGCTCTACGTTATTGATGTTTCTGCGGGCGACAAAATTCCGCGCAAAGGCGGACCGGGGATCACTAAATCAGATTTATTGATCATCAACAAAATCGACTTGGCCCCCTTGGTCGGCGCTGATCTTGGCGTCATGGATCGCGATGCGAAGAAGATGCGTGGAGACCGGCCTTTTGAGTTCACCAACCTGAAAAGCGAGCAGGGCCTGCAGGCGGTTATCGACTTCATCGAAAGTCGTGGAATGCTCGGCAAGAGTGCCCGAGGATGATTCGATTTTTGCATCAAGAGCGTGAGGTCGCTATCGAAGACCTCCCCGCCGACACAACCGTCTTGGATTATCTCCGAGAGCACCGTGGACTCATGGGCACCAAAGAAGGCTGTGCCTCCGGTGACTGTGGCGCCTGCACCGTCGTCCTTGCCAAAGCTACTGACAAAGGACTGCGCTACTCTCCGGTAAACGCCTGTATCGCCCCCTTAGGCAGCCTCCACGGCACAGAACTCATTAGCGTCGAAGACCTGAAGGACGGCGCCGCCTGGCATCCTGTACAACGTGCCATGATCGAATGCCATGCTTCGCAGTGCGGTTTTTGTACACCAGGATTTGTGATGTCTCTGTTTGCGCTTTATCACGCTAAAACTGGCTGCGACCGCGAGACGATTCTTGAGGCACTGGGCGGAAACTTATGCCGTTGCACGGGCTACCGTCCGATCATCGACGCCGCAGATCAAGCGCTAGCTAATATCGAGGATGATAAGTTCTCTCGTCGGGCCCAAGCGACCCTGGACCAGCTTCGCGCGCTTCTGGACACAGAAAGCGAGACCGCAGCACTCGAATCGACGCACAGCCATTATTTTCGCCCCAGCAATGCTACCCATGTCGCAAAGCTGCTTGCAGAGCATCCCGAGGCTCGACTGGTTGCCGGCGGGACGGATTTATTTTTGGAAAGCACCCAATCGCTCACACCACTACCCGTGCTCATCGACATCTGTGCCGCGTCAGAACTTCGATCGATTCACTGCAATAACGACAACATACAGTTGGGAGCGGCCGTTACGCACCGAGACTGTATAGACGTAGTCCTCAGTGATTACCCCGAACTTGCGGAACTCATCGAGCGTTTTGGTTCACTCCAGATACGCTCTCAGGGCACGGTCGCAGGAAACATCGCTAATGCTTCGCCCATCGGTGACTGGCCCCCTGTGCTTCTCGCTCTGGGCGGCTCCATAGCACTACAGTCGAGCGCTGGAGTGCGGGAGCTTCCTCTTGATGAATTCTTCCTCGACTATCGCAAGACCGCACAAGCCGCCGGAGAGTTTATTGCCACCGTTATATTGCCTCGGCGCAAAGCTAAGCTGCTGCTGCGCGCTTACAAAATCAGCAAGCGTTTTGAGGATGATATATCGTCTGTTTGTGCTGTGTTTGCACTTCAACTCGAGGGCGATCGTGTCACGGCAGCCAAAGTAGCCTTCGGGGGCATGGCAGCAATACCCAAACGGGCGCAAGCAGTGGAATCCGCGCTAAGTGGCCTAAACCTCCGTACGGACAGCATCGAGAATGCTGCTGCGGCAATTGCGCAAGACTTTCAGCCCATTGACGATGCGCGCGCGTCGGCAAGCTATCGTCTTACGGTTGCCGCTCGTCTTCTATCGCGCTTGCAGCATGAGTATCGCGGGGAAATCGCAACCAGGGTGCATCTTTTAGGTGTCAATCAGGCCGGAGCTGTGCCCCATGGATAAATCCAACATCCAAAAAGACGCTCCAGTAGGTGCTGCCGGTCAAGGGGTGGTGCATGAAAGCGCGGCAAAACATGTATCCGGTGAGGCCGTGTACATCGATGACATGATGGCACCCCAAGGCACGCTGCATGCCTATGTAGGCTTGTCGACCATTGCACACGGTGTGGTTTCCAGTATGTCGCTCGCTGCCGTACGCAATGCACCGGGGGTCATCGATGTCATTACCCGCGACGATGTCCCCGGCATTATCGACATTGGACCTGTGTTTCCCGGAGACCCACTAATGGTAGGTCTGGGAGACACGGTAGAGTTTCATGGCCAGGTGCTATTTGCCGTCGCTGCGACTAGTTATGCTGAAGCCCGCCGGGCCGTGCGTCTCGCCAAAGTTGAATACACATCCCTCCCCGCATGCTTGAGCATTGAAGACGGTCTTGCGGCGGAAAGCTTTGTGCGCCCCGCCCACTATCAGCGCCGCGGCGATGCTCAGAGTGCCTTGCCTAAGGCGCCCCATCGCGTGCAAGGAGAGCTGCAAATCGGTGGTCAGGAGCAAATGTACCTTGAGGGGCAAGTCTCACTGTGCGTCCCAGAAGAAGACGGTGGCATGCTGGTTTACTCGTCAACCCAGAATCCCACAGAAGGTCAAAAGCTCGTTGCAGAAGTACTGGGGGTAGATCTTCACCAGGTTACGGTCGATACACGACGTATGGGCGGCGCCTTTGGTGGCAAAGAAACCCACGCCAATCAATGGGCCTGTCTTGCCGCAATTCTAGCCCGTCGTACTGGCCGCGCCGTAAAGCTGCGACTCGCGCGCGGTGACGATATGCGCGCCACGGGTAAGCGACACCACTTTCTCAGCCGTTACGACGTAGGTTTTGACCATGAGGGCCAGATTCAGGCCTTGGATCTCATGCTCGCCGGAGGCTGCGGCATGTCTCCGGATTTATCTGACGCCATTGTTGATCGGGCGATGTTCCACAGCGACAACGCGTATTACCTTCCCGACGTTGCAATCGCAGGACTCCGGGTTAAAACCCATACGGTGTCCAATACCGCTTTCCGTGGATTTGGCGGGCCCCAGGGTATGGTCGCCATCGAAGATGTTATTGACGCCATTGCCCGGGACCGAGGCCTGGATCCTCTTGATGTTCGCAAACGCAATCTCTATAGCGCCAAAGGCAATCGAAACACTACGCACTACGGACAGCTTGTAGAGCAAGAAGTCCTACCTTTGTTGATTGAGCGATTAGAAAAGACCTCAGACTATCGAGCGCGGCGCGAGTCGATTCGTGCATTCAACGCTGAGAATCCCGTGTTGCGGCGCGGTCTTGCACTCACCCCCGTCAAGTTCGGCATATCGTTTACTGTGCAGCACTTGAATCAGGCAGGCGCACTGATCCATGTATACACCGATGGCAGTATCCAGCTGAACCACGGCGGTACGGAAATGGGTCAAGGCTTGTATACCAAGGTCGCGCAAGTCGTTGCCGAGGAACTGCAGGTCGATATTGAACACATTCGTTGCACCGCCACGCGCACGGATAAAATCCCTAATACCTCTCCTACTGCCGCGTCATCGGGAAGCGATATCAACGGAATGGCCGCGTTAGCGGCAGCGCGTAAGATCCGTAAGCGCCTTACCGTTTTCGCCTGTGAACACTTCGGCGTGAGCGAAGAGTCCGTGCAGTTTTCTAGAAACCGCATCACAGTAGACGATCGTATATTCAGTTTCGCGGAGTTCGCAAACCTTGCCTACCACCAGCGAATTTCGCTATCGGCCACAGGCTTCTATCGCACACCCAAGATCCACTATGATCGTGAAACAGCTTCCGGACGGCCCTTTTACTACTTTGCCAATGGCGCAGCCGTGTCTGAGGTGCTCGTGGACACCCTCACCGGTGAGTACCGCGTAGAACGCGTTGATATCTGCCACGATGTTGGTAATTCCCTGAATCCTGCCATCGACATCGGTCAAATCGAAGGTGGATTTGTTCAGGGCATGGGCTGGCTCACCAGCGAAGAACTTGCCTGGGATGACAACGGTCGACTCACCACAGTGGGGCCTGCAACCTACAAAATTCCCGCCATCGGCGACACACCGCCAATCTTTAACGTCGAGTTGCTGCCGGACAGCCCCAATGCAGAAGCGACAATCTTTCGCTCCAAGGCTGTCGGTGAACCGCCACTAATGCTTGCTATATCCGTGTGGTCTGCCATCAGAGATGCAGTGGCCAGTCTCGCCGACTACCGTGTTCACCCCAGCCTGGATACACCGGCTACCCCCGAACGCGTCCTTCTAGCCTGCGAAGCACTTCGCGCTGAGAGTAGGTAACGATGCTGGCGACTGACGCACATTGGAGCGAGTGGGTTCGCGCATATGAATCACTGGACCGCGCCTATGTGATTATTACAATGTTGGGTGTTCGTGGCTCAACGCCCAGAGCTTCGGGCACCAAGATGGTTGTGAGCACACAAGACTTTCACGGGACCATCGGCGGCGGCGAATTGGAGTTTCAGGCGCTGCAGCGCGCACAGAATATGCTCACAGACGCACGCGCGGGCCAATGGGTAGAGAACTTCCCTCTGGGTGAGAAACTGGGGCAGTGCTGTGGTGGTAGTACAAGCCTGCTCTTTGAACACTTTGTTCCAGTCTCTCAATCAGTCTATCTCTTCGGAGCGGGCCATGTGGGCCGCGCCTTGGCCCCTCTGTTAGCCACCCTGCCCCTCAAAATTCATTGGATTGACGCGCGTACGCAAGAGTTTCCGGATATCTTACCCACGGGTATCAATGCTCTGCATCCCGATGAACCACTGGACATCATCAAGCGAGCGATTCCCGGCAGCTACTATTTGATCATGACTCATCAGCATCCTTTGGACTATGCCCTGATGGAAGCGGCGCTGCGTAGAGGGGACGCAGCCTATGTCGGGGTTATAGGGTCCCAAAGTAAATGGCGCCGTTTTAAGCTACGACTACAGCATCGAGGCTTTAAAGAGACTGCTCTTGCGAATGTGCACTGCCCCATTGGATTGTCTGCTGTACCGGGGAAACGCCCGGCGGAGATCGCGGTGTCGGTGGCGGCCGAGCTGATCGCGCACTATCATGCGCGCCGCGACGCGATCCCGGACATTCAAGGGCCCGGCTGGAAAGAACTTCAAAACCAGCTCAGCGCGTCCGAAACCCTATTCGACAACCCCAGCGATGCACACATCGATGACTCAACGGTAGAAACTTAATGAACGAGAACTTTGATCCGGCTGCGACGGATGACTTCCAGTTTCGCTACATCAACTTACTGGCAGAACGAGTAGGTGGCCGTGCGATTAACTGCAGTGATCAGTGGTTCGCGAGCTGTGACAACCTCATAAAGCCGGGCCGGGGTGTATTCAAGGCGGGTGAGTTTACTGACAAAGGTCAGTGGATGGACGGCTGGGAATCTCGCAGAAGCTTTGGTCGACAATTTCGCATGAGTCAACTGGACCATGACTGGTGTGTCTTACGCTTGGGTTTCGCCGGCCGTATTCATGGCGTAGATGTCGACACGCATCACTTTCGAGGTAATGCGCCGCTGCAAGTGGCCGTAGACGGCACGCACGTCAAACTAGACCCTGAGGCAGACACACAGTGGACAGAAATCATACCGCTCACGGACGTACTGCCGGACGAGAAAAACCCAATTCCCTGTGACAGCACTGAGCGCTGGACGCACCTTCGTTTGCGCATCTATCCCGACGGAGGTGTCGCTCGATTTCGCGCCTACGGCGAAGTCATGCCTGATCGTCAGGACTATCTCGAGAACGAAACCGTGGACTTGGCGGCAGTGGGTATTGGCGGTCGCGGTGTTGCCGCCTCGGATCAGTTCTTTAGCTCCACGGACAATTTGGTCATGCCCGGGCGTGGCGTGAATATGGGTGATGGCTGGGAAACCCGTCGACGGCGTGATGAGTTCAACGACTGGGCCATCATCAAGCTCGGTAAGCAAGGCAGCGTGCGCAAGATTATTCTCGATACGGCGCATCTGCGCGGCAACTTTCCGGATCGGTTTAGCCTCGAGGGCTGCTTGGAGCCCGGAGCCCAACTACCTTCAGAAAGCACGGAGTGGACGTCCATTATCAACCAGCAGAGTCTCTGCCCAGATCGCGAACATACCTACACAAGGGAAGTGCTGTGTCCCGACGACCAAAAGTTCAGCCACGTTCGTCTCAATATCTTTCCCGATGGCGGGGTGAGCAGACTGCGGGTGTTTGGTATTGCAGACTGGGAAGCTCAGTGACACTGACTGAATTCAATGCGCTAGACACGAAACCCGCGGCACAGGTGCTGGAGCTTTGCTGCGTTAGCACACGCTGGATTGAGGGCGTTTTACGAGAACGTCCCTACAGGGATTTGCCGGCTCTTCGCAATGTCGCAGACAGCGTCTGGTCCACTCTTTCAAAAGATGACTACCTGGAAGCTTTTGAAGGTCACCCCAAGATCGGAGACGTCAACTCACTCAAAGCCAAGTACGCTGGAAGCGGTAATCTTGCTGCCCATGAGCAATCAAGCGTTGCTAATGCCGCGGAGCCTGTAATTGAGCGTCTGGTGAAGGGTAATCAACGCTATGAGAGGCGCTTCGGTTACATATTCATCGTCTGTGCAACGGGAAAGTCGGCACTGGAAATGTGCGAACTGCTGGAGCAGCGCCTAGACAATGGCCCGATTGTGGAGCTCACAGTCGCGGCAGAGGAACAACGAAAAATCTTACAGATTCGGCTGGAGCAATGGCAATGAGTCAAATCACTACGCACATCCTGGACACTGCACGAGGGCAGCCAGCACAGTCAGTGCCATTAGCGCTATATCAACTTAATGGGGAAGACTGGATCGAGCTCTCAGCGGGCGTCACCAATCATGACGGCCGTGTTGCGGGTCTGCTGGACTCGGGCCGCAGGCTCCCCGCGGGAACCTATCGCATGCATTTTTCCACCGGCGAATACTTTTCGGGTTTGGGCCAGACAGTCTTTTATCCTTACGTAGACGTGGTCTTCAATCTGGACAGCAGCGGAGAGCATTACCACATCCCCCTACTGCTATCGCCTTTTAGCTACTCAACTTATCGGGGCAGCTAGAACCTTGAAAGAATTAACATTAAGACCACTGACGGCTGAAGCATTCGCTCCCTTCGGAGAGCTTATCGACGCACAGACGCCCTGCGAGCAATACCCGATTAACGAAGGGCTCACACAGCGCCACCACGCCCTCGCTGCAGTAGATTGCGCTAAGGACGGCGGCGCTCCTGTATTAAGCCTGTTTCGTGCGCAAGCTATAGAAACCAACTTTGTTTTGCGAAGCATGGAGCGTCACCCTCTGGGATCGCAGGCCTTCATTAACACGAGTGGAAACACCTACGCGATAGTTGTAGCGCGCCCTGGTATTCTCGACGAGGACGCGATCCAAGGTTTTTTGGCGACGGGCAGCCAGAGCATCAGTTATCACCGGGGCACTTGGCACCATTACTTACTTGCGCTGCATACCGCCTCAGACTTTGTTGTTGTCGATCGCATCGGTCCCGGGAATAACTGCGATGAGATAGATCTGCAAACGCCTTTGAAGCTCGCGCTGTCTCTATGAGCCGAGTACTCCACCGCGGCAGGATTCTGCATTTCCTCGAAGACCCCGAAAAAGGCCTCAAAGAGAGCCATCAGTATTTACCTGATGGGGCACTCCTGATCGAAAACGGTCATGTTGTCACCGTTGACGACGCGGAGCTGCTACTCAATTCACTGCCCGGCGACATTGAAATCCATGAACATGAAAACGCCTTGCTGGTGCCAGGCTTTATTGACACCCATATTCACTATCCACAGATGGATATTATTGGCGCACATGGCGAGCAGCTGCTGGAGTGGTTGGATAAATACGTGTTCCCCACCGAAGCGCGGTTTGCAGACTTCGAGTATGCCCAGCAAGTCGCAAAGCGTTTCCTAAAAGAGCTTCTGCGCAACGGCACAACTACCGCACTGGTTTTTGGCACTGTGCATCCACAATCGGTCGACGCATTCTTTAGCGAGGCAGAGCTCCTAAACCTCCGCATGATTGCCGGCAAGGTAATGATGGACCGCAACGCGCCGGACAACCTTAAGGACACCCCTGAGTCCAGCTATCGCGAGAGCAAGGAACTCATCGAGCGTTGGCACGATCGTGGGAGACTGCGCTATGCGGTTACGCCACGATTTGCAGCGACGTCAACGCCCGAGCAGCTACAAGCAGCAGGCAGGTTGCTTCGAGAGCATCCGAGCGTCTATCTGCATACTCATATGTCCGAGAACCTCAATGAAGTGGCCTGGGTAGAAGAGCTATTCCCTCATCTGGATCATTATCTTCACAGCTATGACGACGCGGGTTTATTGGGTCGCCGCAGCGTCTTCGCACACTGTGTTCACCTTAGCGAAGCTGAGTGGCAGCGTATGGCCGAAACGCGGTCAAACATCGCATTTTGCCCAACATCCAATTTGTTCCTGGGGTCAGGCTTATTCCCCTTGGCAAAGGCAGAGAGCTGCGGCATAAACGTCGGCCTAGGCACAGACATTGGTGCAGGTACCAGTTTTTCCATTTTGGAGACCATGGATGAGGCCTACAAAATTCAACAGCTCCAGGGGCACTCGCTAACGCCCTATAAAAGCTTTTATCTCGCGACATTGGGCGGTGCCCGAACCTTGGACCTCGAGTCCAAGCTGGGCAACTTTCTACCCGGCAAAGAAGCCGATTTTTTGGTGCTCGATTTGGCTGCAACCCCACTTTTAGAGCAGCGAATGCAGCACTGTAAAGACCTGTTCGAAACACTCTTTGTGTTATCCACGTTGGGCGACGATCGCTGCATACGCGAGAGCTGGATTATGGGCGAACGCAAGCACCACCGGGATGAGCTGGACTCCGCCCATCAGCCCACGCCGGATGCTCGGCCCCCAAACCCTTTACAGTCAGACAGGTCCGATAGGAGTTAAAGCACGCATGGAAACCTACATCGTTGACTGGATAAGTCTGATCGTTCGCTGGCTCCACGTGATCACCGGGATTGCCTGGATTGGTGCATCGTTCTACTTCATGTGGCTGGACAACAGCCTCGAAGAACCACCCCAGTGGAAAAAAGACAAGGGCATTAAGGGCGATCTCTGGGCCGTTCATGGCGGCGGTATTTACGAGGTGGCCAAATATCAGGGTGCCCCAGAAAAAATGCCCGACCACCTCCATTGGTTCAAATGGGAGGCTTACAGTACCTGGCTCACGGGCATGGTGCTCCTAGCAGTTATTTATTACCTGGGCGCCGAGTCCTACCTCATTGACCGTCGGGTCGCGGACTTGAGTTCATGGCAGGCTATTACCCTCGGACTGAGCTTTCTTGTGGGTAGCTGGCTTGCTTACACGGTGCTGTGCGTCAGTCCACTGGCAAAGAACGGCTGGCTGCTAGCCGCTGTCTTACTCATCTTTGGGGGCGGCCTTGCTTGGGGACTGTCACAATTTTTTAGCGGCCGGGGCGCCTACATCCACTTCGGCGCCATCATTGGAACCATAATGGTGGGTAACGTTTTTCAGGTCATAATGCCAGGTCAGCGCAAGCTTGTAGGCGCCCTGGAAGCGGGTGAAGCCCCAAACCCGCACTGGGGAGCTCGCGCAAAGCTACGTTCGACGCACAACACGTATCTCACACTGCCATTGCTGTTTATCATGATTAGCAATCACTATCCCATGACCTACGGGCATGCCTTTAATTGGGCGATTCTCTTAGCGATCGTAGTGATCACCGCGGTTTCCAGGCAGTACTTTGTCCTTAGGCAGGTGCACATTAACCGCCCAGCGATACTGGGCGCCGCCATAGCGGCCACGGTGGTTCTTGCGGCATGGATGGCGCCAAAAGTGATGGTAAGCCCCCAGAGCGATTTGACGGCCTCTGAGCTCGCCCAAAGAGCACACAGTATTATTCGAGAACGCTGCAGTAGCTGTCATGCTGCGATGCCGACAGACGATGTGTTCACGATAGCTCCTGGAGGCGTCATGCTAGACACTGTGGCGCAGATGCAACAATGGGCGCCGCGCATAAAAGCACGCAGTATCGATAGTCACGACATGCCCTTCATGAACAAGACCAATATGACAGACGAGGAGCGTGCAATCGTCGCGCAATGGATTAGCGCTGGAAGCTCAGCAGGCTAGCGCCCGTCCAAACATACCGGAAACTTAGCTTGGTTTAGGCTCGCTCTCCGTTCGCCAGACGCTCTGCCATGGCGCGGTGTGCCTCCAGGAGTGGCATTAGATCAATGCCACTTAAGACCCCCTGTTCGACCAAGACATCGCCTCCTACGACCGTGTACGCAGCGACCGAGCTATAACAAAGTAAGAGACTCGCAACAGGGTCGTGAACCGCACCGGCATGCCAAAGATCATTCACCGCGAAAGCCGCGCAGTCTGCCTGGTACCCAACGCTTAACTGGCCAATTTCGCTCGCGCGCCCCAGTGCTTGCGCACCTCCTCGAGTGGCAACTTTGAGCATGTCCCGAACGGAACAACCGTCGGCGCCTTCTGTGAGTCGCTGCAGCAACATTGCTTGGCGTGCTTCGGCCAAAAAATGACCGCTGTCATTAGAAGACGATCCGTCTACACCAATACCCACATTAACTCCAGCGCGAAGCATGGGCATTACCGGCGCGATACCTGACGCCAAGCGCATATTGGAACACGGACAATGCGCGACGCTGGTTCCCGTGCTGGCGAATCGCTGAATATCTTTGTTATCAAGCTGTACACAGTGCGCATGCCAAACGTCATCGCCCAGCCAACCAAGTTCTTCGGCGTATTCACCCGGGGTCATGTTAAAGCGCTCGCGACTATAGGCGACATCTTCAACGTTCTCTGCTAGGTGGGTGTGCAACCGCACGCCGTGCGCTCGGGCCATGTTCGCGGACTCGCGCATAAGGTCACGGCTTACCGAGAACGGTGAGCACGGGGCCAGTGCCACTTGAATCCGCGACGCCGGCGACGGATCGTGATACGCATTGATCAATCGCTCACTGTCGGCAAGGATACTGTCCTCATTCTCAACAAGGCTGTCAGGCGGTAAGCCCCCCGATGACTGACCAACGCTCATGCTGCCTCTCAGCGCATGAAAGCGTATGCCCGTCTCCCGCGCCGCGGCTATGCTGTCGTCTAAACGACTACCATTGGGGAAAATATACTGGTGATCAGAACTGGTGGTACATCCCGATAGTAATAATTCCGAAAGACCGATGATCGCTGACACTCGAAAAGCTTCTGGTGTCAGTCGTTCCCACACCGGATACAAGGCCTGCAGCCAGCCAAACAGCGGCGCATTTTGGGCGTGAGGCATCAAACGGGTCAGGTTTTGGTAGAGATGGTGATGCGTATTCACCATACCAGGCATCAGGACGTGCCCCTGGAGGTCAATCACTCGGTCCGCGGTTTCCGGCAGCGACTCACTAGGGCCTACCGCCTCGATGATTCCATCGCGCGCAAAAAAACCCCCATCTGGAATCTCTCGTTGTGCATCATCCATGCACACCAAAACATCCGCATGTCGCATCAAAAGCGTTGCCACATTCATCCTCCATTAGCCCAGCGTGCATTATGTGGCCAGCGTCTATGTGCTACCAGCCCCGCGGTATGCCTCCCGCTAAGGGGAGGAATGTCCGTGGAACCCCCTCGAGTCCCTGTGGTCTGATAAAAAGACATGAATACAGGAAACCCCCAAATGCCGACTGCTCGATCTTTGTTTTCCAAAACGTTTACCACAACGTTTGCCGCCCTACTGTTTGTTGCGATGGCAGCCCCGAACATAAGTTTTGCTGAAGATCTTCAGCGGCGCATTGAAGTTACGGGAAAGTCTGAAGTCCGCGTAGCCCCCGATATGGCCAATTTGCAGCTGGATGTCGTCACAGAAAACCTAGACGCAGCTGTGGCTCGGCGGGAAGCCGATGCCATTACAGCCACGGCATTGCAGGTTCTTCGCGACGCAGGCATTACTAATGCGGATATCGATACCACCGGGCTCTCCATAGCACCCCAATACCGGTGGTTAAAAGACGAGCGTACGCAAGAGCTCACGGGGTATCGGGTATCAAGAAATATTGCAGTACGACTACTGGAACTAGACGCTCTTGGCGAGCTGGTAACAACCCTTAGTGACACCGGGATCAATCGCATGCAATCTCCGCGTTTAGGGCTGCAAGATGAAGAAAGCGTCTATCGCGGAGTCTTGGCTGCCGCCGCAGAGAATGCGCGAGAAAGAGCGAGCGTTATCGCAAGCGCTTTGGGCGAGGAACTAGGACCTGTTATCTCTGCCAGCACCCAGCGCGAGGCCGCCCCCCGGCCGATGCTTGCTGAACGAGCACTGATGGCCTCGGATTCGGCATCCGCGTCGTCCGGCGAAAGCTACTCCGCTGGGTATTTAAGTTACTCGGTGAGTATCAGTGCCGCATTTTCTCTCCAGTGACAGCAAAAAGCAGGCCCGAGCCAGCTTTGGCGATGCTCATCGAACGCTTTGACCTCAGAAGGCATCACGCTACACTCGAACAACCAACGAATCAGGTAACAATAAGGCAAACTATCGTGCGTAAAGCATTCCTGAATACTGCGGCAATCCTGACTTTAGCAACCGGCCTCGGAGCAACAGCCTCGAGCGCTGCACTCATTGAGTACACTAAAGCCCAGCAGGAAACAGCCACTGAACTCGTAGAGCAACTCGAGCAACGTCACTACGCCAAGTTGAAGTACGACGACGAGCTATCCTCAGCCCATTTGGACAACTACCTCGATAACCTGGACGGCGGCAAAATGTTTTTTACCGCTGCAGACATTGCCAGCTTCGAGAGCTTTCGCACGCAAATGGATGATGAGCTGGCCAAGGGTCGCCTGGACGCAGGCTTTACGATTTTCAATCGATTTCACGAACACCTGACTCTTCGTCTAGAAACTCTGGTGGAAACGCTTCCACAGATGATCGACGAAATGGATTTCACTATTGATGAGCGCTTTCACCGCGATCTCGACACCCTTGCCTGGGCTGAAGATAAGGCTGTGCTAGACGAGCGCTGGCGTCTTCAGGTCAAGAATCAGGTATTAAATCTTCGCCTTGCTGACAAGCCTCAGGATGAGATCGCAGAGACACTGATTAAGCGCTATACGAATCAGCTTGGCCGCGTAAACCAGTACAACTCTCAGGATGCGTTTCAAATTTACGCTAACGCACTCACTGAGCTGTATGACCCCCACACCAATTACTTCTCGCCCCGGCGTTCAGAAAACTTCAACATCAACATGCGGCTTTCCCTTGAGGGTATCGGTGCTGTGCTCTCCCCCGAGGACGAATACACGCGCGTCGCGCGCATCGTGCCAGCGGGCCCCGCCGACAAACAGGGCGAGCTGAAACCGTCTGATCGCATCGTGGCCGTAGGTCAGGATGAAGACGGCCCCTTTGAGGACGTCATTGGTTGGCGTCTCGATGAGGTAGTAGAGCTGATACGAGGACCTAAAGGATCCACCGTGCGCCTGCAGGTGCTTCCCGCCAAAGGTGGTAACGATGCAGAACGCAAGACCATTCAAATCGTGCGCAACAAGGTCAAACTCGAAGAGCAGTCCGCACAGAAGCGTATTCTAGAGCTCCCTAAAGGCAACGGTGAAACAGTACGTGTTGGCGTTATCGACATCCCGACCTTCTACCTCGATTTTGACGCGATGCGCCGTGGTGACGAAAACTACAAAAGCACCACCCGAGATGTAAAGAAGCTGATTGCCGAGTTGGAAGAAGAAAACGTAGAAGGCATGATCGTTGACCTTCGCCGAAACGGTGGCGGTTCACTACAGGAAGCAAACGACCTTACCGGACTTTTCATTGAATACGGGCCCACCGTTCAGATTCGACACTCTTCCCGCCGAGTCTGGAGGGACGGCAAGCGCCTTCGCAGTACTTACTACGACGGCCCGCTTGTCGTGTTGATCAACCGTCTGAGCGCCTCGGCCTCAGAGATTTTTGCCGGCGCGATCCAGGATTACGATCGCGGTCTCATCGTGGGAGATCGCTCCTACGGTAAGGGCACGGTGCAAACCATGGTGCCTCTCACTGAGGGGCAATTAAAAATCACCGAGAGCAAGTTCTATCGCATTTCGGGTGACAGTACGCAGCATCGCGGTGTAGTACCGGACATCAGCTTTCCTTCGCTGTATGACCCGGAAGAGATCGGCGAGTCTGCATTGGATAACGCTCTAGATTGGGATCAAATCAATCCCGTTCGCCATCGTCGCTACAGCAACCTCGACTCCCTTGTGCCTCAACTCACGGAGATCTTTGAGACTCGCAGCAGCAGCAACCCGGAGTTTCTGTATCTTCAGGACCAACTGGCGGTTGCTAACGAAAATCGCACCATCACCAGTGTTTCGCTGAATGAGACAGTACGTCGAGAAGAGCGGGAAGTCCGCGAGGAGCGGGCTCTAAAAATCGAGAACAGACGCCGAACTGCACAAGGTGAAGAGCCTTTGGCATCACTGGACGAGCTCGACGAGAAGGACGCCGAAGATGAAGCCGGTGTCGCAGACGGAGATGTCAACGCGGACGCAGAGCCTACAGACGACGTTGCCGCCATTGACGGCGCGGTTGCTCCAGCAGCCGCTGAAGTTGAAGGCGCTGCTGAAACCGACGAAGATTCTACTGAAGATGACATCGTGTCGGCTGAAGAAATCGCTAGCGAGGACGTTTTACTCTCCGAAGCCGGTAGCATTCTCGTAGATGCGCTAGTCCTTCAGGAGCGAGCGTACGCGCTGACTACGGCGAAGCAGGACGACTAGTAAGACCGCTACCGCCACGCCACACCAATCAACCAGCATGTCTCTTGTCCCCGGGCCCCGCCCCGGGACAAAGAGTTGCAGGGTTTCGGTGAGCGGCGCCAACATCAACATATCGAACCATGCGTGACGACGCGCCAAGCCAAGAAACAAGGTGGCCCCGCAAAAAAGCACCGCGTGCAGCAGCGTAAATATTGAAAATCCGCGTAAAGGGAACTGCGTTTGCAGGATTGTCTGCATACTGACTTTGGCATCGATGCTTTGCCCGCCCGTCAACAGTGCATAAATGTCGGCTTTCAAACTCACGCTCACGCAGCAGCCAAACAGAATACCCACAACAGTGAACATCCCTGCCATCACCAAAAGTGTGGGATGGGCAAAGCGGTAGTCTCTGAACACTAAAGCAAGCAGTACCACCCCAATGAGTAACATTGCCATGCGGGTCCCCCGCCAGACCGGATTCTCCTTGAGTGCACCAACCTCAAGAGAACTCAGCGACAAAGATGCAGGCGCACTAAGCAGTTGTATTTGCACAACCGCTGGGCCATCTCCCTCTCTTCGAGGAATAGGCTCATCGAAACATTCACCGGCCGTACCGCTGAAGAAGCTATTGACTCGATATTGGCGATTAAAATCCAGCCTGCCATTCCGTACGGATGCCAATAACACCGCAGCGGTATCCGGACTCGCATCACTAGCAAGACAAAAGCTTACGCGCAGAAACTCTGACTCGGTGGGGAAGATCAGCGCTCTTGATGCCCAGTGATTACCGGGGCGTTGTGCCTCCCAGTGTAATCGCCTCCCGTCCAGGTCCGCACTAATGCTCGGCGATAAGGACCAGGCGATGGGTTGCTCACCCAGGGTCTGTAGAGGGGCCACAGTGAGATACGTAGGTATCTGCGCCGCCAGTGTCCAGGCAATGATCAGATAGCCAACCACCCAACGCCATCGCCAGAGGGTGGGCTTAAGCGCTGGATCTCTTAGAGTGCTGGGTTCAACCGCTGCCATACCAGCGTAATCGCTCTGCAAGGTCCACTACTTTGCCCACAATGATCAATGTGGGCGGCTGAGGTTTGGCGCTTTCGACGAGGGACTCGATGGTCCCCAGCGTACCCGTTAGGAGACGTTGGCTGGGAGACGTCGCGCGCTCTATGAGAGCGATCGCGGTATCCGGTGAACGTCCATGCGCCATCAACTCTTTGCAGATGATAGGCAAGCCCACCAACCCCATGTAAAAAACCAGTGTTTCAGTTTCGCTGAGAAACTCTTCCCAGCGATGCTGTAACTTCCCGTCTTTTGTATGACCCGTGACAAAGCGCACGGACTGCGCATAGTCTCGATGCGTTAGAGGAATGCCCGCATAGCACGCAGCCGCATTCCCCGCGGTGATTCCCGGTACTACCTGAAAAGGAATATTCTTCTCCGCCAGAAGCTCGATTTCCTCCCCACCGCGACCAAACACAAAAGGATCACCCCCCTTTAAGCGTGCCACACGTTTCCCTTGCTGGGCCAACTCGACTAGCAATTCGTTGATGCGGTCCTGCGGAACGCTGTGGTCTGAGCGGCGTTTGCCAACATACAGCTTATCGGCATCCCTGCGCGCCATTGCGACAATATCGGGGTTCACTAACCGGTCATGCAAGACAATGTCTGCACGCTGCAGAAGGCGTAATGCTTTGAAGGTCATTAATTCCGGATCACCCGGACCCGCGCCGATGAGATACACCTCTCCCACGGGAAGATCGCTATGGTTTTCCAAAAGCTCCGCCAGAGCCTGCTCAGCCGCCTGCCATCGATTATTTAGAATGAGTTGTGCAATGGGACCATCAATGACCTGCTCCCAAATGCGGCGCCTCTCAGCCTCACTAGACCCAACTTCGCGAATCCTATCGCGATGAAGTCGTCCAAAACGAGCAATATCAGCCGTCGCAGCCGGCAACATGGCTTCGATACGGCTGCGCACAGAGCGTGCGAGTACCGGGCTGGCTCCACTACTACTGATGGCCACGATGAGCGGTGAGCGATCAACAATCGCCGGAAAAATAAAACTACAAAGATCCGGCGAGTCCACGACATTCACCGGAATGCCCCGCGCGGTAGCTTCTGCGTGGACCGCTTCATTAACCGTACGATCAGGCGTCGCCGCGATCACCATAATGGCGCCAGCCAAATCACCCCGCACATATTCACGCGCATGCCAGGTGACTGGCTGCTCATCGGCCAAGGCGCGAAACTGCGAGTCCTGCTCGGGTGCAATGACCGTAAGCTGTGCTCCGGCGCCTAACAGGAATCTAGCCTTGCGTGCCGCGACAACGCCAGCGCCAACCAACACAACAGGCTGGTCACGCAGGCGTAGATTGATCGGTAAAAAATCCATGGGGTAGCGCCTAAGCGCTAGCAATCTCGGTTTGCCCACCCATGTACGCCTGCAATGCCCAAGGAATGGCGATACTGCCATCGGCCCGCTGATAGTTTTCCATAACCGCCACCATCGTTCGGCCAACGGCTAAGGCTGAGCCATTGAGTGTATGCAGTAACTCAGGTTTAGCCGTCGCGGGGTTCCGCCAACGTGCCTGCATACGTCGCGCCTGGTAGTCCCCAAAACTGCTGCAAGAAGAAATCTCCCGATACTTGTCCTGCCCAGGCAGCCAAACCTCAAGATCGTAGGTTTTACGTGCCGAGAAACCCATATCACCACCACAGAGCAGCATTTTACGGTAGGGAAGCTCTAATCGACGCAGCACATCTTCGGCCTGCGAAGTGAGTTGCTCAAGTGCCGCTTCAGATTGCTCTGGTCGCACCAGATACACCAACTCGACCTTCTCGAACTGGTGCTGGCGAATCATTCCGCGAGTGTCACGACCGTAACTGCCGGCTTCACTACGAAAACAGGGGCTGTGACAGGCAAAGCGAATACCCTCTTCACCCAGTTCCGCGGCCTCGAAAATCCGATCTCGAGCTATATTCGTGACGGGTACTTCTGCCGTGGGGATGAGGTAATAACCGTGATCGCCTTCCAGCTTGAACAGGTCCTCTGCAAACTTGGGAAGCTGCCCTGTCCCCCGCAAAGAATCGCTGTTAACGATGTAAGGAACATTCAGCTCTGTACATCCGTGCTCCCGCGTATGCAGATCCAGCATGAATTGGATCAGGGCGCGATGAAGCTGCGCCAAGGGGCCGCTGATCACGGTAAATCGAGAACCTGTGATTTTACCGCCCAGCTCGCTATCCAGACCACCGAGTCTCTCGCCGAGATCCACATGATCGCTAACTTCAAAGTCAAAGCTGGGTATGTCACCCCAGTGAGCGACGAGGGTATTGTCATCCTCGCTCGTTCCCGCTGGCACGACGACGTCCGGCACGTTAGGAATCCCCTCCATGAGCGCATCCAACAGAGATTGCACCGTCCGGGCTTCTTCCTCAGCTTTATCCAGGCGCGCCGCGATTTCTTTAAGCGTTTCGTCCACGGAGGCCTTGGCCTCGTCAACACTCATGCCCCCACCGACAAGCTGACCGATCTTTTTGCTGGCGCTCTTGCGTTCAGCCTGGAGCTGTTGGCTCGTGACGTCGGCGCTTTTGCGGCGCGCATCAAGAGCATCGAAGGCCGCCGCATCGAAGACAAAGCCACGCTTGGCTAAGGCCTGAACGACGGCTTCGGGGTGTTTTCTGACTTCTTTAATATCGAGCATTGTCTTGCCTAAGTCCCATCATCTGAAGCTTAACCGAGCAAGCTTCGAGTGAAATAAATACCGATCGCAGCGGCCGCGACGCAGCAAAAAACGCTAGCTAACGCATACGCAGCAGCCATACCGGGCTGGCCCTGTAACCACAGCTCTACAGTTTCTAGTGAGAAGGTGGAGAAGGTGGTGAAGGCACCAAGAAAACCCACCATCAACACGCTGCGCCAATCGGGGTGCAGCACGGCACGTTCAAGCATCACGAAGATGACGCCAACCAGCAAAGATCCGCCGGCATTGACCACCAAGGTGCCCAAGGGCCAGCTACTCCCCCAAAGGTTATGCGCATGCGTGGTCAGCCCATAGCGAGCTAACGCCCCGCAGGCGCCACCGACTGCGATAAAAACCAGATGCTGCATCATCGTAGCTCGCTAAAAAGCGCGGATTGTAAAGCCTTTGGGCTGTTGCGTTAAGTATCAGCCTCAATGCCCCTACTGTATCAGCGATAGCGGCGACGGCTTGCTAGCCGGTCGCGCTCTCTCAAATCCTCCAGACGCGCCCGAATCCGCCCTTCGAGGCCGCGATCCGTAGGCTCGTAAAATCGTGAGCCGTCCAGTGCCTCTGGAAAGTAACTCTCTCCCGCTGCAAAGGCATCGGTTTCGTCGTGAGCGTAACGGTATTCCGAACCATGACCCTCTGACTTTGCTAGAGCCGTGGGCGCATTGCGCAAATGAATGGGAACTTCTTCAGACCCCCGCTCGGCGACAGCACGCTGTGCGGCCTTAAATGCCACATACACAGCGTTACTCTTTGGAACCGAGGCTAAGTAAGTGATGGCCTGTGCGAGGGCGAGTTCGCCTTCTGGGCTGCCCAGACGCTCAAGGGTCTGCCAGGCATCCAACGACAAGCTCAATGCGCGGGGGTCCGCGTTACCAATGTCCTCGCTAGCCATACGAATAACGCGCCGCGCCAAATACAGCGGATCACAGCCGCCATCCAGCATCCTGCAATACCAATACAAAGCGGCGTCGGGAGAGCTGCCCCGAACCGCCTTGTGCAAAGCTGAAATTTGATCGTAGAAATTGTCGCCATTTTTATCAAAGCGTCGCGGCGAGCCCTGGAGCACTTCTTCGAAACTTGAATCATCTAAGCGACCCGTTTCCGCCTTAAGACTGGCGGCGAGCTCTAGTAGATTCAGTACCCGACGGGCATCGCCATCCGCCGCCAACGCAAGACGCTCACGCTGCGGCACGCTCAACGTCAAGCCAACCTCTACCTCTCCACGCTGCAGAATCATCGCCAGCTCTTCAACGCTTAAAGAACGTAAGCGGTAGACGCGCGCCCGGGACAATAACGCGGAGTTCAGTTCGAAGGCTGGATTTTCTGTGGTAGCCCCGATCAAAGTCAGGGTGCCGTTTTCAACAAATGGTAAAAATGCATCCTGCTGCGCTTTGTTAAAGCGATGTACCTCATCTACAAATAACACGCATTGTCGGCCACTCAAACGCTCAGCCTCTCCCACCGCTACGGCTTCCCGTATTGCCTTCACGCCATCCATCACGGCCGAGAGCTTTAGCATGCGACTGTCGCTGGCATCACAAAGCAGTTGTGCAAGCGTCGTTTTACCCACCCCCGGGGGGCCCCAGAGGATCATCGAGTGCAGGGGCTCACCGTGAAGGCAGCGGGCTAGCGGTTTACCCTTAGCCAGCAAATGTGCCTGACCAACAACGTCAATAGCCTTGGAGGGCCGCAGTGCAGACGCCAATGGTTGCGCCGGCGCCGGGCTACCAAAGAGATCTTCGTTCACGGGCGCTGATTAATAATCAGAAGGTTCATAGACATCTACGCCGGCGGGCGGCACAAAATCAAAGTCTTCGGCGGTCAGTGGCGCGGAATTCTGATCTGGCGACAAAGCCAACTTGATCATTTGTCCGCTGCGATCCTGAACATCCATAGCAACAATCGCGCCTTCCTCCCAGCCAATGTCCACTGACGCGAATCCGGCTTGCGTAAAAGTAGGAATCAATCGAACGCGTGATGGACCTAGGCGCTGCGCCTGAAAGCGCGACCTCAGCTCCCCACTATCGCCGGCGAGCAGCTCAAGGGGCGTAAACTCATTGCTCTGTGTGGTGTCACGCCGCGTGGCGGCCGCCAAATCAATATCGTAGTGCCACAGTGTCGTCCCGGACACGACGATCATTTGCTGGTCCGGAGAGTCTATCTCCCATCGAAAAAAGCCCGGGCGCAGCACCGCGTAGCGGCCGCTGGAGCGCTCTAAAAGCTCATCGTTCTCGTCAAATAGCTCCTGCAGGAATCCCCCGCTCGCCTGGGATTGAGCCGCAAGCAAGATCCAAACTTCCTCAGTTTCGTTTTGTGCAAAGGCCTGAGTACAGGCCAGTGTAAGCGCGACGAAAGCTGCTGTGAGCCAAGTTCTTAACACGGTCTATTAATCCTCGATGGGGGGCGGAGCGATGACTTCGCGCTGCCCGTTGGTGCCCATTTCCGTCACTACGCCGGCGGCCTCCATAGACTCAATGAGGCGGGCGGCACGGTTGTAGCCCACGCGTAGCTTGCGCTGCACGCTAGAAATCGATGCCCGACGACTCTTGGTAACAAAATAGACGGCTTCGTCGTACAGAGCATCGGCTTCGTCATCACCCCCGGAAGCTTCAGACTGAAGCTCTCCCGGTGTCACGGCGGTGCTACTACCCTCGTCGAGTAATCCGTCGATATAGGCTGGCTCGCCCCGGCGTTTCCAGTCCGCTACAACGCGATGCACTTCATCGTCCGATACGAAGGCACCATGAACACGTGTAGATAGACCGCTTCCCGGCGGCATGTACAACATATCACCGTGCCCCAGGAGTTGCTCTGCACCGCCTTGATCCAGAATGGTACGAGAGTCGACTTTGGAGCTAACCTGAAAAGCAATCCGTGTAGGAATATTAGCTTTGATTAGGCCTGTGATGACATCTACGGAAGGTCGCTGCGTAGCTAAAATAAGGTGAATACCCGCAGCACGCGCTTTTTGCGCGATACGTGCTATGAGCTGCTCAACCTTCTTGCCAACAATCATCATCATGTCGGCAAATTCGTCGATGACCACGACGATTGCAGGCAGCGCTTCCAATTCGGAAGCGCTCTGCTCTTCTACCGGTGTCATTGATAGTTGATCCGGCACCCACAGAGGATCCAGCATGGGTGTGCCCGCTTTTGCGGCATCTTGAATTTTGCGGTTGTAGCCTGCCAAGTTACGAACACCGAGCGAGGCCATCAATTTATAGCGGCGCTCCATTTCTGCAACACACCAGCGCAGGCCATTAGCCGCATCCTTCATGTCGGTGATCACGGGTGTCAATAAATGCGGAATGCCGTCATAGACAGACAGCTCCAACATCTTGGGATCCACGAGCATCAAGCGCACGTCCGCCGGCGTCGACTTGTACAGAAGGCTAATCAGCATAGCGTTCACGCCCACCGACTTACCCGAACCCGTTGTACCCGCCACCAACAGGTGCGGCATTCGAGCGAGATCCGCGACGACAGGCTGCCCCGAAATATCGTGGCCCAATGCAAGCGTTAAAGCAGATTTGGATTGATCGAACGTACGGGACGACAGTACCTCACGAAAATTAACCACTTCGCGATGTTCATTAGGAATCTCAATACCTACGACACTTTTACCCGGAATTACTTCCACCACGCGCACCGAGATAACGGCAAGAGAACGCGCCAGGTCCTTGGCAAGATTAGATATCCGAGAGACCTTTACGCCCGCCGCCGGCTGGATTTCGAAACGTGTAATGACAGGTCCGGGATACACCGCCGTCACTTCCGCGGTAATACCAAAATCAGCGAGCTTGAGCTCCAATAGCTTTGAGAGTTGAGCTAAGGCCTCAGGCGAGTAACCCTCGCTCGAATCACGCTCAGCTGGATCCAGTAATTCCAGGGGCGGCACTTCACCTGTAATAGGCGCGTCGAACAACGGCACCTGTTTTTCGCGTTCAACGCGCTCAGATTTTTCCGGCGGTGGCTTGAGTGGTTTGATCTTGGGAGGTGTACGCCTTTTCTCTTTCTCAACGTGCTGATCAATAATCTGTCGACGTGCTTCAAGCTGTTTCTCTCTAGCCCTGCGATCCCGTGCCCCGTCTCGGAACTGCAGTACACGTGCTCGCGCACTATTCAGCGTCTTGATCGCAAGCGCGCCCAAGCGATCCATCAATCTCAGCCAGCTCAGGTCGGTGAAGATGGTCATTCCAAATAGCAACACGGCCACTAATATCAGTCGCGCGCCAAAGGCGTTAAAGGCCGTATTCATTGCAGAGCCCAGCGCTAAGCCGATAATGCCACCCGCCCCTTGGGGAAGCGGTCCTACCGCGCCTACGTTGAGCGCAGCAAGCCCCGTACCTGAGGCCATTACCAGCACCAAACCCAAGGCCCTGACGCTGAGAACCGTTCCGGAGAACGCTCTTGGTCGTTGACGCTCCGCGAACAACAAGGCCGCGCGATACGCCAGCATCAGGGGAAACAAATAAGCGAGGTAGCCCACGAGGGAGAAACAAACGTCGGCTAACCAGGCACCGGTTGGGCCGCCCAGATTGCTCACCTGCCCCCCGGAACCCGTGCCAGACCAGCCCGGATCCGCTTGGGAGTAGCTCACAAGACTGACCAGCAGGTATGCACAAACCGCCGCAACGGCGATGAGTAGTCCCTCGCGTAAACGTGGGGA
>NZ_JBLGBE010000025.1:0-43708 GCF_047617445.1 Congregibacter sp. | reverse complement strand
CTCTACAGCCCCCTGTACACCGTCTATGCGATCGCTGGGAATGCGATTGTCGAGCGTGTTGATCACGCCGCCAATGGCGCCACCGCCGTACAGCAGCGTTGCGGGACCGCGGAGGATTTCAACGGATTCTGCAAGCATGGGCTCTATGCTTACCGCGTGGTCAGGGCTGAGGCTTGATACATCGGCTGCAGCAATACCGTTACTTAGATTGACCGTACGAGGTCCAGCCTGGCCGCGAATCACCGGTCTGCCGACACCGGGACCAAAGGATGCGTTGGATATGCCCGGCTTGTCGCCAAGGGTCTCGCCGAGTGTGCTCGCCGTGAGTCGGCGGAGCTCTTTGCCGGTCAAAACAGTCACTGGGAGTGCTGTTTCTGCGGCATTTTTGTGGATAGGCATGGTGACCAATACGTGTTCAACACGTGATTCAGGGACCTGTGCCATGGCCTGGCTGGCGGCGCTAACGCAGAGCGCTATTAGAGTGCGTTTCATGTCGTTCTCCTAAAAGTAAGAAAGGGTTGTCTCTTTCAGGAGAGTGCGGGTGGACCTCGCGCCTTGAGGCTGTAGATGGCCTTGGTCGGCCCCATAAACAGGGGGCGCTGGGAGCTGATGTCTGACGGTTTCAGAACAGCCGGGAGTGCACTGCTGGGGGCTACGGCCTGACCATTATCAGACTGGCACTGCAGACAGTCGGCAGCGAGACTGTCGTCGGCGTGCAGGTGTCCTATCAGCCCAATTTGCGCGCTAATAAACACCGCCAGCAGCAAGGCTGGCAGGGCTCTAAAAAAAGGCAATTTGCAGAGGGTAGGATTCATGTTGGCGCGAAGACTACGCTATTAGCGATAACGTTGGAAGATGCCACAGTTTGACAAGTAGCTTGAGGGTAATGTTGGTTGTTGGATTCTGAGCGGCTTAATCAGCTTTGCTTGCCTTTTGATTCCCCGCTATTGTCGTTAAATCTTTGCACAGAATTTGCCTGAGAACCTCGATCAATGACCATAAGAATCCTTATTACAAGCTATCTCGAACCAGAGTATGTCGAACAGGTCCGACAGGTGGACTCCAGGCTCGAGGTGATCTACGAGCCCTCGTTGATTGCGAAACCCCGATACAACGCAGATCACAAAGGTGTGGCTTTTACGCGGTCCGCCGCCCAAGAGGCAGCCTGGCAAACGCTGCTCGCCGATGCGGACATCATCTTTGATTTTGATCAGACTCATCTCGACGATTTGCCCGAACTGGCAACGAACGCAAAATGGCTGCAAGCAACAAGTTCCGGTGTCGCGCGTTTTATCAGCGAAAATCGTTACGACCAGCGAATGCCCAATACGGTGTTCACCAATGCTGCGGGCATTCATGCCCAGCCATTGGCTGAGTTTTGCATCATGGTAATGACCATCTTTAACAAAGGTGTCCTCAATATGCTGCAGGATCAGAAAAAGCGACACTGGGAGCGGTACGCCGGCACAGATTTAAGTGACAAAACACTGGTGATTGTCGGCTTGGGTAAAGTCGGTCAGGAGGTGGCGCGGTTGGCCAGGCAATTCCGCATGAAGACTATCGGCATCAAACGATCCATTGAAAAGGTTGATGCAAACGAACTGTACGTCGATGAACTCTACACGCCAGATGCGCTGGACAGTGTCTTGCCCGTCGCCGAATACCTTGTTTTGATAGCGCCGCATACCCATGAGTCAGAGAATATGCTGGGTGAAAAAGAGTTAGCCCTGATGCCCGAAGGCGCTGTGTTGATCAACATTGGTAGAGGAGCGTTGGTGGATGAGACCGCCTTGATCGACGCATTACAGCGCGGCCACCTTTTGGGGGCGGGTTTAGATGTCTTTAAAACCGAACCGCTACCCCAGGACAGTCCTTTTTGGGACATGCCCAATGTCATAGTCAGCCCGCATTCGGCAAGCACCACGGATAATGAGAACAAGCTAATTACAGCGTTGTTCTGCCAAAACCTTAAGCTGTTTTTGGCGCGCAAGCCCCTGATAAACGTCATATGATGCTGTGTCCGGTTACACTCGCAGGCTAGTGAACTGTAAAGAAGTAAACATCAGGGGCGCTATGCAAAGCGAATGCAGACGTGATTTTTGAGCCAACCGAAAACACCACCACCATCACTCTTGCGCTGGTTTTTACTGTGCTTCTCGCGATTTGGCTGGAAAACAACACCCGTGTGTTCAAGAAGTTGGGAGCGGCAGCGCTCAGCATATTGATCGGCATGCTGTTTTCTAATTTAGGACTGATTCCGGGAACGTCCACTGTTTACGATTTTTTTCGTGGGCCTGGAGTTTTGGCAGGCATCACACTGTTTCTTCTGACGGTGGACTTGGGATCAATACGCGCCGCGGGTGGCCCTATGCTCAAGGCATTCTTACTCGGCGCCTTTGGGGCAGCACTGGGCGGTGCTGTCATGGGTCTGGTTTTGGTTGACGCCATTGGCCCGGACACCTGGAAGCTTTCTGGGCAGTTCGCTGCGACGTATATCGGAGGCGGGGTAAATTTTGCGGCGGTGGGTCAGGCGCTGAACACATCGAGTGAATACTTTACGGCGGGTGTCGCCGCAGACGTGATTGTCACGGCTATCTGGCTGATTATCTGCATTACGATACCGGCTTATTTCGGAAAAACAGACACAGCAGATCCCGTGCGAGTTTCTGTGGACGAGCATAGTGCTGGCGATTCAAATACTGCAAACCTGCTTGTCAGCACGAAAGCGCCGATCACTTTATGGGATCTCGCGGTACTGGCATCGACGGTAATGGGCTGTCTCTGGTTGTCAGGCGTCATAGCCACTGTGATACCGATCATCCCCAAGATCATCTGGCTGACCACCTTTGCGCTAGTCTTGGCACAAACCCCCGTGGTGAAAAATCTCACAGGGAGTCTGATGCTGGGAAACTATCTACTGTTACTGTTTCTGGCGACCAACGGCGCGGTATCTGTGATAGCGCGAATCATCGAAATAGGACCTGCCATTTTCTATTTCGCCTTGGGGACCGTCCTGATACACGGCGTGATTATTTTCGGCATAGGCAGGATGCTGAAAATCGATTCAAAAATCATTGCAATCGCCTCTCAAGCAAATATTGGAGGGGCCTCATCCGCCATGGCGATAGCGGGGGCCAGAGGAACGCCGCACTTGATCTTGCCCGGTATCGCGGTGGGGCTGCTGGGTACAGCGCTAGGCAATTATGTGGGCTTGCTTATTGCGCAGTTGATGAAGCTTGTCATCATTTAAAATCCCTGATCCGCGTTTTGAGTCCCACAGGAGTCTAAGCTGCGCTTGATAATTGCTTACCCGTGTAGGCCGTGACATGCGTAGCCTGATATTGTTCCTGCTGGTTGTGTGCGTTCCCGGCTTCGCATACGACGTTGTTGTAATCGGTGGTCGCGTGATTGATCCGTAAACCGGACTCGATGCGATTCGCGATGTCGGCATTGACGGTGATCGCATCACCGTTATCACCTCAGAGCCGATCCAGGGTGACCGCAGTATTGATGCCATGGGCTATGTAGTGAGTCCGGGTTTTATAGATCAACACCGGCGCGGCGTTACCGCCATAGCTTACAAGCTCGCGCTGCGCGACGGTGTGACCACCGCCATGGATCTGGAGTTCGACCCGATCACACAATCCTTTTACACGCGCGATGTCTACGAGCGCCGAGTTGTCGAGGACCCCACGCGACCGGTGATCGCTTATAAAATGCTCGCCTTGCAGATCCCCGCCTGGCTGCGTATGGAGGGCATCACCATGGGGTCGGACGGCATGCCCATTGATCCGTCAATCGCTTGGGATACATCCTATGCCGACCTCCCGGCAATGCATCCGCGCACCGCTGGCGCTCAGGCCCGCACATTGCGTTTAGCGCGCGAGCACGATATCCCGTTCATGCACGTGATCGCCGCTATGAGCTATCGGCCGGCCAAGCATCTGGGTGATACGGGCCTCGCCGCGATGCAGGAGCGCATGATCGCGGACATCACGATTTTTGATCCGCAGACTGTTACTGACAACGCCACGTATACCCATGACAGCAGGCCCAGTACGGGGATCGACTTTGTGCTTGTGAGCGGTCAGGTGACTGTCGATGCTGGACGTGTCCGGGATGACGTATTCGCAGGGCGGCCCATACGCTTTTTGCCAGAGGCGCCGAGGCGCACCACGACGGCGAAATAACCTTCTCTGAGACCGTCGCAGACAACGCTTTTCGTGCAATTGGCCGCTCATTGCATCGCATCATCGTTCCACGGCTGATTGAACGCATAATAGCGGTGCTACTTAAACACGATGGCACGACGCTACGTTGCTCCCCGGTCCCAGCATTGCTAAGCTACAAATACGTTACTTTAGTGCCGCTGGACCTAGCGCAGAGCTTCGTGACTCGGCTCGGGCTTGAGACCACGGCGTAGCCCGGCTTTTGTTCTGTTCGAAGCTGCTGCAATCTGGAATCGTAAGGCCTCCGTGGCACATCGAACGGGATGGTAGTCTGCGCGCCTCTTACAACCGAAACACACGGCCCCCACAACCCAAGTGCGGCCCCAACTGGGCTGCGCAGCAGAGAATTTGCCTCCATGCATTTTAAGAACGTCGTCATCCAGTCTCTGGCCGCGGTAGACGCGCCTATTAGCCTGACATCCAAAGAGATCGCTCAGCGCCTCAAGCCCACCATGGATCGCCTCGGGGTGCGCGAGAGTCTGCTCGAGGAAATTTCGGGCATCGCTGCGCGCCGGATCTGGAATCCCGGGACGCGGCCCTCCGATGCCGCTACCCTCGCCGCCGAAAAAGCGATTGAAGAAGGCGGCATCGACCGCTCACGCATCGGTGTGATTATCAGTACATCGGTATCCCGGGATTTTCTGGAGCCATCGGCGGCTTGCATGGTGCACGGCAATCTTGGTTTGGCGCCCGATTGCCTTAACTTTGATGTGGCCAATGCCTGTCTCGGCTTCCTCAACGGCATGGACATCGCCGCTCGCATGATTGAACGCGAGGAGCTGGACTATGCCCTGGTGGTTGCCGGTGAATCCAGCCGGCCGCTCATCGAAGCCACAACGCAGCGACTGTTGGATCCGGATGTTGGGGAGGAACAGTTCCGTGAGGAGTTTGCCTCGCTGACTCTGGGCTCCGGTGCCGCTGCCATGATCATGGCTCGCCGCGAGTTGGCGCCTGGAGGACACAGCTACCGAGGCAGCGTGACCCGCTCGGCCACACAGTTCAATCATCTTTGCCAGGGCAATATGGACCGCATGCGGACAGACACGCGCGTGCTGCTCAGCGAGGGTTTAAAGCTTGCTGCGCAGACCTTCGAAGCAAGCTGCTCCGCCCTGGACTGGGCCGTTGATGCAATGGATCAGTTCGTTATTCATCAGGTAAGCAAAGTGCACACCGAGTCACTGGTCAATTTACTGGGTCTGGATCCAGAAAAAGTCCACGCGATTTATCCACAGATGGGGAATATCGGGCCAGCCTCGGTACCTATCGTGTTAGCCAATGTCGCAGAGGCGGGTAAGCTCAAGAGAGGCGATCGGGTTGCACTGCTGGGCATTGGCTCGGGTCTGAACTGCTCCATGGCTGAGGTCGTCTGGTAAATCCCCATGAGCAAACCCTACCAACCGCCATTGGCGCTGTATCCCTTCGAGTCGCGTTGGCTTGAGATTGATGGCCACAAGCTGCACTACATCGACGAGGGCCCGCGGGACGCGCCGGTACTCCTCATGGTGCACGGCAACCCGACGTGGTCCTTTTATTACCGCAATCTGGTGTTGTGCCTGCGCGACCGCTACCGCTGCATCGCCCTGGATCATATCGGTTGCGGACTATCCGATAAGCCTGACGATGCACACTATGACTATCACCTTGCACGGCGCATCGCAGATCTTGATGCGCTGGTAAAGGCGACCATCGGAGACGAGGCCCCGCTGTCACTGGTTGTGCATGACTGGGGCGGTATGATCGGTTTTGCTTGGGCGGCGCAGCGCGTGGAACGCATCGAGCGCTGTGTGATCCTCAATACTGCCGCGTTCCCCATGCCCGCCGCCAAGAAGTTTCCCTTTGCCCTGTGGTTGGGCGGTCGCACTGCATTGGGGGCGTTGCTGATTCGTGGGGTCAACGCGTTTTCTGCCATGGCGGCACGCATTGCCTTCAAAAAACCCGTCGGAAAGGATGTTCGCAGCGGTTATACCGGCCCCTACAACAACTGGAAGAATCGTATTGCCACCGTGCGCTTTGTTCAGGATATTCCCCTTAAGGAGAGCGATCGTGGTTACCCCCTGATTGCAGACACGGCGGCACAGTTACACCGCTTTGCCGATAAGCCTGCATTGCTGGTCTGGGGACTGAAGGACTTTGTATTTGACGAGACCTTTTATCGCGACTGGCAGCGCTATCTGCCTAATGCAGAACTCCACCCTCTCGACGATTGCGGACACTACGTCCTTGAAGATGGCGGCGAGCCGCTGCTGCACAGGATCGAAGAGTTCCTCGCTTCCACGAAGCTAGCTTCGCCTGGGGCTGACAACGGCGTCAATGCCGGTAGTGCGGATGCAGACTATACGGTGAACAACACCGCGAATAATGAACGCCCCGCCGTCGGATAGTGCGCGTTCAGGCAGACCCTGTAACGTCGCAGCCGCTCTAACGGAACAAGCCAGAGATCGACCCGACAGCGCCGCAATTCATTATCCGGTGGGCATTCACCGCGGCCGGGTTCGTTATGAGTCGGCGAGCTATGCCTCGCTGGATGCGCTCAGCGATCGCTATGCACGCGGCCTGGCACACTACGGTATCGAGCGCGGAGCAAGGGTTGCCCTTATGGTGCCCCCAGGACTGGACTTTTTTGCGCTCTTCTTCGCACTCTTCAAAGCCGGGATCGTGCCCGTATTGATCGATCCCGGTATCGGCCTTAAGCCACTTAAACAGTGTCTTGACGAGGCAGAACCCGAGGCGTTTATTGGTGTCAGCAAAGCGCAGCTTGCGCGTGTGCTGCTGCGTTGGTCGTCGCAATCTATCCGTCGTTGCATCACTATTGGGCCGCGCCTGGCCTGGGGAGGTATTACGCTTACGGGCCTTGCCCGCCGCGGTGGAGAAACCGGTCTTCCGGTGCTGGCAGATACACGGCCGGATGAGACCGCCGCCGTGCTGTTTACTTCGGGCAGTACGGGTATTCCCAAGGGTGTGGTGTATGACCACCGGCACTTTGTTGCTCAGGTCGAAATGCTGCGCGACACCTTCGGCATTCGACCCGGCGAGGTCGACCTCGCCACATTCCCCCCCTTTGCCTTGTTTGACCCGGCGCTGGGTATGACCACGGTTGTACCCTATATGGACCCAACGCGTCCGGCCAAAGCTAACCCGCGATACCTGCTCCAGGCCATAGAGCAGTTTTCGGTGAGCAATATTTTTGGATCCCCGGCACTACTAAAAGTGCTGGGCAGCTACTGCGAAGAGCAAGATGCGCAGCTGCCAACTCTTAAGCGCGTGTTGTCTGCAGGCGCCGCTGTGCCCGCGGATACGGTGGCAATGATGCAGCGGGCAATGACGAGCGAGGGCCGGGTATACACGCCCTACGGCGCCACCGAGTGTCTGCCCGTGACAAGCATAAGCAGTGCAGAGATGAACCCGGAACTTATTGCCGCTACGCGGGCGGGTCGCGGAACTTGCGTGGGGCGGCCGGTGGGGCAGAACCAGGTGAGAATTCTGCGACTCACAGACGAGGCCGTGGATGTGCTCAACGAGGGAGATCTACTGCCTGCCGGCGAGCTCGGAGAAATCATTGTGCAGGGCCCCACCACCACCGAGCGCTACTGGCGACGCGTCGCTCAGACGCGCCTGGCCAAGATAAGGGCTGAGGATGGGCGTATCTGGCACCGTATGGGCGACGCGGGCTACTTTGATCACGAAGGACGCCTGTGGTTTTGCGGCCGAAAATCGCAGCGTGTGCAGACGGCTGACGGCGATCTCTTTGCGGACCAGGTGGAAGCAATCTTCAACACGGTTGACGGGGTGGAGCGAAGCGCGCTCGTGGGTCTGGGCGAGCCTGGTGGGCAGACCCCGGTGCTCTGTGTTGAGTTGCGGCGCAGCGACAAAGCATTAGATGCGGCGCTCGAGATGACGGTGGCACGGGCGATACGGGAACGTGCCACACAGCACGACTCCTTAAAGCGAATTGAACGCGTGCTGTTCCACCCCGGCTTTCCTGTGGACACGCGTCACAATTCCAAGATTGGCCGGGAAAAGCTCGCACTGTGGGCCACTAATCAATCGTGACATCGCGATCATGAAAGTTCTTGTGACAGGTGGCGGCGGTTTTTTGGGGCAGGTCATTTGCCGTATGCTGCGGGCACAGGGTGATGAACCGGTGGCTTTCCAGCGCGGTGAGGCTAGGGCTCTGGTTGAAAATGCTATCGAGGTGCGTCGTGGTGATGTTTGTCGACCGCAGGATGTGCAAGCAGCCGCTGAGGGATGTGAGGCCATCATTCATACCGCAGGCAAAGCGGGGGCCTGGGGCGATGCGGATCTGTATCGCGCGATCAATGTTCATGGCACGCAAAATGTCCTGGATGCCTGCACGGTACTGGGCATACGGCGGCTGGTGTTCACGTCCTCGCCAAGTGTCGCCCATGGTGGCGGCGATATTGAGGGTGGCGACGAGTCGCTAGCCTATCCCGAGAGTTATGCGGCGCCTTATCCCCAAACCAAAGCGGCGGCAGAACAATTGGTCATGGCGGCCAGCGGTAGTGCACTAAAAACCGTATCACTGCGCCCGCATCTGGTCTGGGGTCCCGGTGACAACCAGCTGCTACCGCGCCTTGTGGAACGTGCGCATCGGGGAACGCTGCGACTACCCGGCGCTCATAAGCTCATTGACGCCACTTATATCGATAACGCGGCTCGGGCACATCTGCTGGCGCTGGCGGCGTTGGATAGCAACACCGCCTGCCATGGCAAGACCTATTTTATCTCCAATGGCGAGCCCTGGCCCCAGGCGAAGATCATCGCTGCGCTGCTCGATGCGGTCGGCGTGGAGACGGAGATCAAGCCCATAGCCGCGAGCGCTGCGAAGTTCGCGGGGGCTCTGGCAGAGAGTTGGTGGCGCCTGTCACGACGAGACGATGAGCCGCCGGTGACACGCTGGTCGGCGGAGCAGCTGTCGACAGCGCACTGGTACGACATCACGGCCGCCCGAAAGGATCTGGGCTACGAACCCGAGGTTAGTATGGTCGAAGGTTTGCGGCGGCTCGCCGCTGCCCGCCCGGAAGCTTAGCCAAAAAAAAGCGCCCACGGACCTAAGGTCATGTCAGACTGGGAAGCGGCCGTCTGTTAACTACCGGAGTTTTTGAAATGAAATTTTTCTCTTTCGTTATGTTCTTTGTTGTTAGCCTTATGGGCCCGCTGTTTGCGAGTAACAGCGTTGCGGATAATCACGTGGTCGTCACTCCCACCATGATGTTTCCCGCTGATGGGCAATGGCAGCACGCGTTCGATTCCATCAAGGGCGAGAGTGGTAAGACCAACGCGGCGCTGGCTCGCGCTGTAGCCCTCTATAAGCACATGGAGAAAGCCGGTATCGATTCGGGCCAAGTGACCAGTGCTGTCGTTGTGCACGGCCCGGCGATCTACGATATCGCTAACACTGCGCGTTACGAAGAAGCCTACGGCGTAGGCGTGAGTAATCCCAACGCCGAGCTCGTTGCTGAATTGGTCGCGCGTGGCGGCGAAATCTGGGTTTGTGGGGTAGCTGCTTTGCACCGTGAGGTTGGTGACGATGATGTGCTGCCCGGCGTGCAGATGGCGCCTGCCGCAATGGTTGCGCATGCTGAGCTACAGCGCCGAGGATTCAGCCTCAACCCTTACTGAGTGGGGTGTTTGTCTTTCAGTGCTTGTTGACATCCAGGGAGTGAGAGTTTTTATATGAATGAAGTTGTGTGCCCACACTGCGCAAAGGCGTTCAAGATCGACGAGGCCGGCTATGCAGATATTCTCAAACAGGTTCGTGACAGCGAATTTGAGCGTCAGTTGCATGAGCGCCTTGAGCTCGCCGAGAGAGAAAAGCTGAGCGCCATTGAGCTTGCCAAGAGCCAGGTCGGCGGCGAGATGCAAAAGGCGACCGCCGCGAAGGATGCCGAAATACAGGACTTGAAAGCATTGCTTGACGCGGGCGAAGTGGCGCGACAACTCGCGGTCACAGAGGCGCGTAGCGTCGTAGAAAAAGAACGCGACGCGGCCCGCTATGAATTGGAAAAGGTCAAGCGCGAGCAGGAGACCGCCTCCGAGCTCTTTGAAGCAAAGCGCCTTGCGGAGCTGCAGGCAGCGGCGGGAAAGAAAGACGCAGAAATTCAGGCCTTAAGAGCCAAAATTAGTGCCGGCGAGACAGAGCAGAAGCTGGCCATTACCAACGCCGTGGGTGCGGTTGAGAAAGAGCGTGACGAGTTCAAAAACAGCCTTGGCAGAGTTGAGCTCGAAAAAACGCTGGCCGAAAAATCACTCACAGAAAAGTACGAAACGCAGATTAAGGATCGTGATGATGCGATCGAACGTCTTCGTGACATGAAGGCCCGTCTATCTACAAAAATGGTGGGAGAAACGCTCGAACAGCACTGTGAAACCGAGTTCAACCGTATTCGTGCTACGGCTTTTCCAAGAGCGTATTTTGAGAAAGACAATGACGCGAGTACGGGCAGCAAGGGCGACTATATCTTTCGGGACTCTGATGAAGCGGGTGTAGAGATTGTATCTGTCATGTTCGAGATGAAGAACGAAAGTGACAGCACGGCAACGAAGAAGAAGAACGAGGACTTCTTAAAAGAGTTGGATAAGGATCGCACAGAGAAGGGTTGCGAATACGCGATCCTGGTGTCGCTCCTTGAACCTGACAGTGAGCTTTATAACAGTGGGATCGTTGATGTGTCTCACCGTTATCCTAAAATGTACGTGATCCGCCCCCAGTTTTTTATTCCAATCATTACGCTACTAAGAAACGCGGCAATGGGCGCCCTGGAGTTCAAGACGGAGCTCGCGATTGTGAAGGCGCAAAACATCGACATTACAAACTTCGAAGATGATCTTGAGACGTTCAAAAGCGCATTTGGTAGAAACTATGAGTTGGCCTCAAGAAAGTTTGAGACAGCAATCGCAGAGATTGATAAGTCGATTGACCATCTTCAAAAGACAAAGGATGCGCTGATGGGTACGGATCGAAATTTGCGTCTAGCTAACGATAAGGCGCAGGACGTGACGATTAAGAAGCTGACACGGCGTAATCCTACGATGGCAAACATGTTCGCAGATTCCAGCCAGGATGCGACAGATTCTGACGAGCAAGAACGGTAGCCTTCGGGCTAGGGTCCTCGGATCACTCTGAGGCGGCGGACGCAGCTGTCGTTAAACACGCTCGCCGGCTCAGCTGATTTATCTGACTTGCCGTATGAATCATTTGACAAAGAAGGGGCCGCGTGAGTAAAAGGATAGTCAGTCGTTACCCGCGACTCCCTATCTTTATCCCACGGTGCCTACTATGTCGGCAATGACTCAACGTATCGTTTTTCGTCTGCTTGCCTCTTGTTCAGCTTGCCTGGTGTTTCAGGCCCCGACATGGGCTGAGTTTCGATCCGCAGACGAACGGTTCTCTATGGCTCTCACTGGGGACTCCATCATTACGCGGAAGCTCTCCGTCTACGACGAGCCTGAATACCTGCAGATGATCGACTTGATTCGCGGGGCCGACGTTGCTTTCACCAACCTCGAAGTCCTGTTTCATGACTACGAGCCCTATCCGATGGCGACCAGCGGCGGCACCTGGATGCGTGCGGCCCCGGAACTGGCGGCGGAGCTTTCCTGGGCGGGCTTTGATCTCCTTGCCCGCGCTAACAACCATACGGGCGACTATGGCGTTGAGGGCATGCGGCTTACCACACGGCATGTGCGCGAGGCGGGCTTGCTCGACGCCGGTGTGGGCGAAAGTCTCGCTGAGGCCCGGGAGGCGAAGTTTCTGGAGACGAGTAAGGCACGTGTCGCGCTGATATCGTTGTCTTCGTCGTTTGCAACTCACATGGGTGCCGGCGCGTCTCGCGACGACATGCCGGCCCGCCCGGGTCTCAATCCGCTGCGTTACGACACCACCTATGAAGTGACGGCGGACGAGTTTGACCGTCTCAAAGCGTTGGGGATGTCTCTTGGCCAGTTCACTGACCAGGACGGCGACCCCCGAGGCCTCGACGAGGACAAACCAGACGAGATGGAACTCTTTGGTCGCGACTTCAGGCTGACTGATAACAACAGGGTGCGCACCACCGCCAACGAGAAAGACGTGGAGGCGATCGCCGCGGTGGTGAGCAACGCCAAGCGCCTGGCCGATTTCGTGATTGTTACCATCCATGCCCACGAGGGTCACAAGCGATCAGAACCTGCCGAGTTTCTGCCGGTGTTTGCCCGTGCGATGATTGATGCGGGTGCCGACGTATTTGTTGGTCATGGCCCCCACGCGCTGCGCGGCATCGAGATCTATGACGGAAAGCCCATCATGTACAGCCTGGGTGATTTTATCTTCCAGAACGAAACCTTACTACGCCTTCCCTACGACAACTACGCGCGCTATAAACTTGGGGAGAACGCTCATCTCGCAGACTTCAATGACAAGCGCTACAAAAACGATAGCGAAGGTTTCCCCGCGAATCCGGAAATCTGGGAAGCCGTCGTGGCTGTCCCCGTTTTCGAGAACAGGGAGCTCGTCGAACTGGCACTGCACCCCATTACGCTGGGCTACGGCTTGCCCCGACAGGTCCGTGGAAGGCCGATGTTGGCTGATGCTGAACTCGGCGCCAAGATCATTAACGACCTCAGGGAACGCTCTACACCCTTTGGAACCCGGATTGTTGAACGCAGAGGAATTGGCTATGTCGACCTCGAGGGAAATTAATGCAGCACTTCACACAGGAAATGACCTAATGATTCGATTCATTTATTGGCTGTTCTTCGCAGCCCTGGGCATCTTGCTCGCCGGTTGCGGCAACAGTGAGGCACCGATACAGAATGCAGCACCGGTTCCTGCGACAATTGCAGCGGCGCCAGCGCCAGCGCGGATTGCGGTACTGCGTTTCGCGCATGAGACCTGCACTTTCTGTCCCGGTGGTGATGTGACCATAGCGGATTGGACGAAGATTCGGGACATGGACGTAGGTGACGAGGTCCTAACGGCGGGCGGATATACGAAGGGCTTCACCAGTGCAATTCGTGAGTATCAGGGCGTGGAGCTGATCGGCCTGACCTCGCCTGCCGGGGTCTATGGTGGATCATCCCGCAGCTGGTCTACCCGCGAAACGTTCGAGGAGATCATGGCCGGGCAAATCGCCGACCTTGAGGCGGCCATGCCCGTTGATGGCGTTTACCTCGCGTTGCACGGGGCGATGGCTGTTCGCGATATTCCGCGGCCCGAAGCCGAGATCGCGAAACGCATCCGGGGCGTCGTGGGACCTGATGTACCAATCGCTGCGACCTTCGATCTGCATGCCAACGAGGATGAAGAGTTTCTCAAGTGGGCCGACATATCGCTCGTGATCAAACGCTACCCCCACTACGATACGGGGCTGCAGGGCGAGCGCGCCGCGAGACTGCTCCTGCGAACCATTCGCGGCTCCTATAGCCCGACGACCGCGACAAGGCGTCCCGGTATCGTCACTCCCACCGTACTTCAGTGGACAGGACGTTCGCCCTACATGGATATCTACGAGCGCGCCCGTCGCTGGGAGTCGCGGGAACCTGATGTCTACGTCAGCGTTGCCCTTGGCTTCCCCTGGTCTGATGTTCCGGATCTGGGCGCCAATATTCAGGTTGTTACCAATAATGATCAGGCCCTCGCTGATCGCATCGCCGACGACATGAACGACTTCATGTGGCGCGTGCGCGAAGCGATGTTCGACACCGAATTACTGATGCCCGAAGACGCGATCGCGCGAGCAATCGAGGACATCAAGGGCGGCAAAAGTCCGGTGGTGCTCGCGGACTACAGTGACCGCAACGGTGATTCGACATGGATCCTCGCCGAGATGGTCAAGCAGGGGATGAGTCGTGTGCTCTATGGCACCGTACGTGATGAACTCGTCATTCAGAAGCTCCTGTCGTTAGAGGTGCAGGCTGGGGATGCCTTTGACATGCCCGTGGGTGGTTTTGCGGCGGACTCCAGCGGCAAGCCGGTACAGATTACCGGCACGCTGAGCTACCTTGGCGAGGGTATGGGATACGAAACGATAGCGATTGTGGAGTTCGGCGAGGGCAATTCGCTGATCATTACCCCGGCACTTCGCCAGATCATCTGGACTGAACAGCTTGAGGTTGGCGGCCTGGATCCTGACGACTTCGACGCGATCGTCACCAAATCACGCGTTCACTTCCGTCGCGGTTTCGATGAAACCGGCTACGCTCAGTCCATCTATATCGTGGATGCGCCGGGGGGATTCGTCGGCACTGTCAGGCTCGATTCCCTGACCTACGAGCACGTCGAGTTAACGGATCTGTACCCCTATGGCACGCCGCCCGACCGGCGTTAGGCCCGCGAGTCGTCACATAAAGGCGCGATCGACAAACCAGAACATGCCAAGCGCAACTAATGCGCTTGCCAGCACGTTTCTGGCCGGTACCTGCACAGCGGTGATGGCCGGAGCAATTCGGATGAGCAGCAGTAGAATCGCGAGCAACGTAGCGACCATCAGCAGTTGTCCAAGCTCGATGCCCAGGTTGAACAGCAGCAGTGCCACTGCGAGCTGATTCACCGGTAGACCGATCTCCAGCAGCGAGCCGGCGAAGCCAAAGCCGTGAATCAAACCGAAGAACGCGGTGAGGAGCGGGGTCATTGCCGGCAGCCATGCCGGCCGCTCTCGTGTGAGTAACAGGTAGGCAGCAAAAAACAGAGTGATACCGGCCATGGTCAGCGGATCCGGACCCCTGCGAAGAACGCTAAACAGGCACAGGGCAGCACCCGAGCCAACAATAACTGCGGCGTAGGTACCTAGGCGCGACTGCCGCCGGAATACGCTCTCAGCGGCGACCAGGGCGATGGTCAATCCAATCAGCGCTTCCACCAGTTGACCGTCCGGTACGGCGAGCCCCAGCACCGCAAGCGCGAGGGTGATGCTGTGGCCGACGGTAAAGCCCGTGATTGCAAAAATCAGGGGCTTGAAGCCGCCGACGAGGAGCAGGATCGATGCGAGGAAGGCCAGGTGGTCGAAGCCAAGCGTCATGTGACTGATGCCCAGGCGCGCGTAGCGCATCGCAACGTCCGGGAGCGATGTAGAGGGCGTCTCAGGCAGCACCCAGGAACGATGCGTGCGGTCAAGGACTCGCTCGCCCGCAAATCCGCCGTCCGAGGTGCTGACGCGCACAAAGTGAAGATGGTCCGGCAGCAGCTCAAAGAAGGCATCATTGCGAAGCTCAACAGACGTACTGCCCGGGCAAGTCGCCACAAAGCTGGCCTGCAGGAACGCGCTGGTTTCTGTCGCCGCGAGGCGGGTCTTCTCACAGGGCGTGTCAGCTGCATACAGCTGATAGCGAGCGCCTACGACAGAGGCCACGATATTCAGGGGCGTTTGATTCGCGAAATTCTGCAGCTCGGCCAGTTGTAGGAACTGATCGCGCCGCATGTTGTAGGTGACGGTGAAGCTACGCTCCCCTGGGCCGGCGCGCAGCACACCATAGCTTTCGCCTAGCGAGTGAGCGAAGAGTGGGGCGGGAAGAAGCAAGGCAATCAGCCAGAGAACGCCATACCGCATGCTAGTGAGCCAGCCGTTCGTTCTTGCGGATTTTGGCTCGCTGCCTGAGCCAGGCAAGATACTCGTTATACGCGATGTTCTGACTCTGCATCTGCAGTTCGTTCAAGACCGACAGGCGAATCTCATTGAACGGAGGTGCTGCGGTCTCTCGAACGCCAAGAATTTTGATGATGTGGGTACCCCGGCTCGATTCATGCGTGAGTACGTCGCCCTCGACAGCGGTTTGCAGCCGGGAAACCACGTCTTGCGGATACCGCCTGCCCAATGCGTCCAGGCTCAAGGGCACCGGTGGTAGCCTCGTGATCGAAACCCCGTCATTTTCGGCGGCGAGCGCCTTGGCTGTGACGCCTTCGTGAAGCGCTGCGATCAATGAGGAAGCCCGCTGTGCATCTGTCACCACAATCGCCTCAAGCTCAAGCCGTAGCGGCTCGGCAAACAGCGCCGTGTTGTCGCGATAAAAAGCCTGAACTTGCACTTCCGAGAAACTGCGGCCACGCTCCTCGTTCAGGATCGATTTCTCCATCGCCTGGATAATCGCGACGCGCACATTGGAATCGCGGCGCAGGATACCCAGCTCCGATGCTCGCTGAATCAACAGCTCTTCGTCGATCATGTTGTCCAACGTGCCCAGAAGCTGATCAACCGGCGCGCCTTCCTGCGTACGTCGTTGCAGCACGCTCTCCATCTCGTCTGCAGAGATCGCAGTCTCGTTAACCAGTGCTGCGGTCGTATCGCGCAGCGGCGCGTTGCCGGCGTCTACCAAACCCGCCACCGCGACCAGGATGCCGAGCGCCACAGCGGCTATCAGGAGACCGTCTGTTAGCTTCATCATTGTCGCCACTCCTGTCGTGATCGGACATCATGCCTGTTCTTACGCCATCAATAGAAACGTACTTCTGGCGACCATAGGCTTATAGTGAATGTGCACCAAGGCTCTTTGGTGAGAGCAGCTTGGAGCTCGCTTAGCTGCTGCTCACCAGTGTCGTGCATGCCCAGTTCGGGCAAGAGGTATGACCATGTCCAAGACTCAGCACAACAAACGTGAAGCCAAGAAGCAAGCCACGTTAACGCCCAAGGAAAAGAAAGCGGCTAAGCGTGATAAGAAAAGTTCTGGCGGCCATGCTCCCCTCATCGTTAAGGGCAGTGCCTAAGAGTCGCTCCTAAGTGCGCTCTGCCATTTAGGCGAATTGTCTTGGCAGTCACCGCAGCAGTCACTGTACTAGTCGGGACCGGCTAACTCGTTCCAGCGGTCGATGAACTTAACAGCGGCATCGATCTGTCTGGCCGCCTCTGCAGCACCTCTAGCAAGGCTTCCCTCGGCGGGATGCCGCTCTCCCCACACACCCGTGGTGGACATTTCAGCAGACGAGGTCATCTTCCCGGTCTCTTGGGCCTTTAGCCCTTCGGCAAGAAAAAGCTGAAGCGCAGTGGGATCGCCAGCAATCACTTCTGGCAACATCGCTTCAAGGTGATCAGGCAGCGTAATGTCTGCAGCTATCGCTTTGTCCAGCTGCACCAGATCCGGCATGAGGTACAAAGAGTTCGATGTCTCCCCAGTGCCTCCATGACGATCCAGAACACTGGAGGGGGCTACTGTGGAGGGCGCCAAATAGGGCCGCACTGCCTCGCCATAGCTGACCGCCACGCCTGCTGTTGTTTGGTTGATCTGGTCAACAAGGTAGGTGGATATTGCCCGATTGCCGCCGTGGGCATTCATGATGATAAAGCGTTTAAAACCGTGCTTAATCAGACTTTCGACCGCCTGAAGATGAACGTCTACGATGGTCTGTGCTTTCAGTGTCACGGAACCCGCAAAGCCCATGTGATAGGGCGACTGACCGGCCATGAGAATGGGGGCGACCAATACATCGCGCTCCTGAGCAATCAGTTTGCTGCGTTCTACGCCATTGATGAAATCCGTGCCTATGGGCAGGTGCGCAGCATGTTGCTCCAGAGAGGCGATAGGAATAATCACCATGTCAGTTTTACCCAAAAGTTCATCTACTTCCGGTGATGTCATATGCGGCAGAAAATTCTTCACCTTTCGTTGGGTCCAAAGAGGATTGCCGCTCTCAACCTCCACAATCATTTCAATTTCTACCGCTTGTCCTCGCGGCAAAGAAGCCATGCCCACGGCGGCTCGGGCGTGACGGCCCCGGTCGCCAAACACCTCCACAATCAAGTCTGAGAAACCGTTGATAACCGCAGGCTGCTGCTCGAAGTCGGGTTCAGAGTTCACCATTCCCAAAACTTTGACAACGCGTTTGACACGCTTTAGATCTCCCAGCATTGCCTTGAGTACAGACAGTTGGTTAATCGCGGTTATACGGGCGGCCTCATAACCTTGATCAATGCTGATTTCACGGCCAAGTTTGCCGGTGACTTGACTGCCGTCGGCGCGCTTTGGGCCCTTTCCTGCCAGAAAAATCAGATTGCCTGTTTGTACCCCGTTTACATAGTTCGCCACGGGCTCTGGCGCTGGGGGCAGCGTGATACCGAGTTCCACAAGTCGAGCTTCCGGGTTGTAGTCCTCCCCTGCAGGGGCTGCAGGGGATTGCGCCCGGACCGGCAGGGCTAACGCCGTTGTCAGAAGCAGTGCCAGGAGCATGCTGTAGCTGGCCATAGCCGAGTCGGTCTTTGGCTGTGCAGTACCAGCGTTAAGTGTGGGCTTTGTAAACACGATTTATCCTCTGTTTGAAGTTTGCTTAAGCCTTAAACCATATGGCCTAAACTTTTGCATGTTTCCGCCAAATGCTTGATGCCTTCGATTTAGTCCTGCGATTCCTGAGACAAACGATAAATCAGTATTGCAGCGCGCTTTATGGCAACGGCCATGGAGCTTAGTTCGAGACTTTCGTTGGGGGTATGTCCGCCTTCGCCAATCGCCCCCAGGCCCGCCAAGGCGTCGGTGTAGGGTGCAACAAAGGATACATCTGCGGCGCCGCGTTTGAGTGGGTCCCATATGGGCATGGGGCCGCGGCCCAGGGCTTCGTTGATGCTAGAGAGCTGTTCTGCTAGACGTCGGTTGCCAGCCGTGGGCGCCATGGGCGGATAGCTCGCCACAAAGCTAATTTCTGCGAAGGTCTGCGGCAGGCTGTTGGCCACAATCGCTCGCATGCGCTCCTGCGTGCGCGCCAGTTGTTCCTCTGTGATTGTACGGATGCCGCCATGCACGACGACCTTGCGTGGCACGACGTTGGTCTTGCCGAAGGTCTCGCCCCGATTCTGCTGAGCATCGTAGTTGACCGTTGTACCGCCCTGTATGGTTCCTGCGTTAAAGGTCAGGCCGTACTCGCCGCGGACCTCGGCATAAAAGCTGTGCAGGATTCGTGCAGCTTCATGGATCGCACCGGCGCCCACCTCATCACTAAAAATGCCAGAGGAGTGTGCCTGTTTCCCGGTGACTTCCAAAGTCCAGCTGCTGGCGCTGCGGCGGGCGATGGTCGCCCAGTCCGTACCGTCGGCGTAGCTTGCTCCCTCAAAGCCCAGGGCTATATCGGCCCACTCTCCTGCTTCGATGAGGTCCTTGCGAGAGATCGACAGCGGCTTCCCGCTTTTTTCCTCATCGCCCGTGTAGGCAACAACAATCGGAATGCTGTCCAGCGCGCCAATTTCCTTCAGTGCCTTGAGCGCGTAAACAATGACCACATTGCCAGACTTCATATCGGCGATGCCGGGTCCCGTCGCGATGTCACCTTCGCGTTGGAAAGCCTGAAAGTTGTCATCGCTCTCAAACACCGTATCGAGATGACCGATCAGCAGAAACTTTTTGCCGTCGCCGTCCTTGCGTCCAAACAGATGTCCAGCGCGATTCATCTCCGTGGGCATCTCGATCCAGCGTGTTTCGAGATCCAGGTCGTTCAGCTCGCGCTGCATAACCCGCCCGACTTCACGGACACCTTCCACGTTCATTGTGCCGCTACCAATGTTGACCGTTTCGGCAAGGAGCTCAATGGCTGCCTCCGCGTTGGCGTCCACCCATTGGCTTATACGCTGCTCAGTTGGCTGTAATTCTGCTGCGCTTGCGCCGGCGACCAACAGGGACGTGATGACGGCTGATAATGTCCACGATTTCATAGAGTGCCTTCTTGTTGCTTACAAAAGGGAGGTTCTGAGGCTCAACTACCGGTCAGGTCTCGAATAATAATCGACCAATGATCCAGGGCATCGTAAAACGCTTTCATGGGCACTCGCTCGTTGAGGCCGTGGGCAAATTTTTCATCAGGATTCATAAAGATACTCCCGACGCCAAAGGTAGGAACCCCGGCCTTGCGAAAATGCATTCCGTCCGTCCCCCCCGATGACATATAGGCAATGAGGTCCAGACCTGGATAGCGACCGTGTACCGCGTTGCCCACAGCCGCTAATACATCGGCGCGAATTTCTGAGATAGGGCTTTCTGTAGGATCCCCCAGCAGTACAAACTCGGCCTCCGAGTTACCCACCACCGAACGTAATTCCGTCTCAATGTCCGCTACCGATACACCAGGAAAAATCCGGCAGTTGACCGTTGCCGTCGCTGATTGGGGGAGGGCGTTTTCTGCGTGGCCCGCTTCGAGCATGGTCACCACACAGGTGGTGCGTGTGGTGCCGACGTAGGAGGGTTCGGTGCGCAGTCGTGCTGCGGCTTCTTCGTCTTCGGGATCATAGGCAAAACGCACCATCGCATCGCCTAGCTCACCCCCTAGTTTGTCGCCGACTTGTTGAAAGTAAGAAAGCGTCATCTCGCTCCACATGATAGGGAAGCGATAGGCTTCTATTGCTTTTATGCCACTGGCTAATTCGTAGATGGCATTGTCATCCCGGGGGCGACTGCTGTGCCCGCCGGGATTGCGAACGGTGATCTCCCAGGTGGCAAAGGTCTTTTCCGCTGCTTGGAGGCTGTAGTCAATGGCCCGACCATCAGCGGTGAGGCTGCCGCCGCCGGAATCCGAGTTAAGTGCGAACTCGGCCTCTACAAGTTCGGGCATTTCGTAGGCCATCATACGGGTGGTAATCATGCCGCTCTCTTCATCTCCGGAAAATGCCAGGATCAAATCGCGGTCGGGCACGAAGCCTTCTTTCTTGAGGCGGATCATGGTGCCGGTGAGCTGCGCAACGCCAAATTTATTGTCGATGCTGCCTCTAGCATAGAAATTGACGTCGTCTTGGGTCAGCTCAAATGGTGGACGTACCCAGTCTTCTTGCAAAGCCTCTACTACGTCCAGGTGCCCAAGCAACAGGATGGGCTTTTTGCCCGAGCTTCCATCGCCGCGATAAGTTGCAATCAATACGCCAAAATCATCTTTGGGAATGACGCGAACGTCCTCGCTGGCAAAGCCTGCTGCCACAAGCTCGTCGCCCAGGTACTTTGCAACACCAAGGGTGTTGCCTTTAGTTTTTGAGGTATCGACCTCAACGATCGTGCGGTAAATCTCAAGCGTTTTTTGCGCGTGCTCGCTCTCGATAAGATCCGTTTGGGCGGCGGTTCCAACGGTAACAGTAAGCAGCAGTAGGGCCATCCAGCGGTTTTGCAGCATGGTTGTTCTCCAGATTGGGTGAACTTTTTGACGCTTCAGTGTAGTGCTTAGGTCTCGCCACGTCATCGGAAGGATAAATCGGATATTTGGTAGTAAAAAGCAACCAAAATTGCTAAAGTCCTCCTCAGATTACAGTTGGCTGCTGATCTTTTATGACTAAAAAGCATGTGCAGACATGTCCTATTGCTGAGTTCCTAAATACGTTTGGCGACGCCTGGACGCTCTTGGTAATTCGGGAAGCGTTCTATGGCTCTACCCGGTTTGGTGAATTTCTCAAGAACACAGGCATGGCTAAAAATATTCTTAGCAATCGTCTCACCACGTTGCTCGATGAAGGTGTACTTCGCCGCGTGGACATCGGGGAGCGAGGGGCCCGTTATGAGTATCACCTTACGGACAAAGGGGAGTCGCTTATTACGGTGTTGGTGGCAATTAACCAGTGGGCGAATGAGCAGATGTTTGCTAAGGGCCGGGAGGCAGTCAATCTTTGCGCCAGGTCGTCCGGCAGAAAGCTGCCAAAACTGGTCCCGCGTGATCATGACGGAAAGGTGCTCGCTGCAGGCGACATCCTGGCTAAGGCGGGTCCCGGCGCTAGTGCGGCCGCCAAAGAGCGCATCAACGCGATCCCGGTGTCATAGTTTAATGGGTAGCTTAGGGTTTATCTCATTGTGGACAGAACAATAACGGCTGCCATGAGCAGTATCGAATGCGCAAAGAGGGGGTTTTTTCGATGAAAAAAGTGTGTCTGGTTTTGGGCGCGGGAGCCGGTATAGGCGGTACCGTCGGTAAGCGTTTTGCGAGTGAAGGCTATCACGCGGTTCTTTGTCGCCGCAGCGATGAAGATGGCCTGAAACGAATGGTTGCTGAAATTGAAGAGGCCGGCGGTTCCGCTACTGGCCGACTTTTGAATGCCGCTGATGAGGGATCCATCGAAGAACTTGTGGCAGACGTGGAGTCCACCATCGGTCCCATTGAGGTGGTGCTATTTAATCTGGGCGCGCAAATCGGCAATCGCGCACTGGGTGATACGAGCTACAAGGCTTTTGAGCTGGGTTGGCGTCTTGCCACTTTTGCGCTGTTTAGGATTGCCAGCTGCGCCATTCCTCTTATGGAGGTTCGTGGCAAGGGTACATTGCTTGTAACCTCAGCCACCGCAGCGGTGCGGGGCAATGCTGGACAGCACTCTCATGCAGCGGCCATGGGTGGACGTCGCATGCTGTGTCAGACGCTTAACGCCGAGTTTGCCTCCAAAGGTATTCATGTGGCCCACGTATTAATTGACGGAGCTGTAGATGCCCCGGACACATTGGGTAAGATGCTTGGGCCAGAGAATTTTGCGAAGCTGCGGGATGCCAAAGGCAAGGAACACGATGGCCTGCTGATTCCTGAGCATATGGCGGAGACATATTTCCATCTGGCCCATCAGCATCGCTCGGCATGGACCCATGAATTAGATCTACGGGCGTATTCAGATTTAGCCTGGTGGAATCATGCACCAAAGTTGGTTTGAGTAGGCCGCGATAGCCGGTAGAGCAATCAATCAATGGCATCGGCCCGAGCATGGGCTTTTTGACACACTTAGGAAAAACAATGACTAAGACACTGGATTTTATTTTTGACTTCGGCAGCCCCAATGCCTATCTGGTTCATAGGGCGCTGCCGCCCATACTTGAGCGTACAAACGCGCGTTTGAACCTTATCCCTTGCCTACTCGGAGGCCTTTTTAAGTTAACGGGAAATCAGGCCCCAATGCTTGCCTTTCAGGGGGTGAAGGGCAAGCTTGAATACGATCAGCTTGAAATACAGCGGTTTATCCAGAAACACGAGCTGCATAGTTTTAAATTCAACCCGCACTTCCCTGTAAATACGCTGTTACTGGTGCGCGGCGCGATAGCCGCCCAAAACAACGGCCAACTCCAGGAGTACATTGAGGCCGGCCTGAGCGCTGTGTGGGAGAAGGAGCTCAAAATGGATGATCCTGAGGTGTTTGTGCAGGCGATGACGGATGCCGGTTTGGATGGCCAAACCCTGCTGGCGAGTACTCAGGATCCCGAAGTGAAGGCTAAGCTTATGGCCAATACTGCCGCAGCTGCAGAGCGAGGCGCGTTTGGCATACCGACCTTCTTTGTAGGAGATGAAATGTTTTTCGGCAAAGAGCGTTTACAGCAAGTCGAAGAAGAGCTGTCGGCGTGAATCGATATTGCCCAGAACTTGGGTCATTCTGCTCAGGCAAATTGACCCACCTATAGGTTTCTTTAGGTATCATCTGCTGATGTTTTAGGCACCCGTCGTTTATAGAGTGGGGTGTGACAAATGTGTGCCCCTAAGGAGCTATAAGGAATGGAGATTCCGAACAGTATCATCGCCATACTCGAAGATGACCTTGTTACCAAAGCGTTACCGTTGTTTTTACTGGTGATCGTTATTGAGTCGATTTATGCCGCAAAAAAGCATCTGGACTGGTATGAGCGTCGTGATTTTTTCAGTTCCATGGGCGTTCTTTTGCTCACGGGACTCATTGACCTGGTTCCCAAAATCCTCGGCATAGCGGCCATGTTTGCCCTCTATGAGCTGTCACCTTTTAAGGGCGTGTTTGAACGACAGTGGTGGAGCTGGTTATTGCTGTTCTTCATAGATGACTTTGTTTACTACTGGTTTCATCGAAGCAACCACGAGTTACGGATCATGTGGGCGGGTCATGTGAGTCATCACTCGTCGCAGTTCCTGAACTACGGTACGGCGCTGCGTCAGGGTGTGGGTGAGCGGGTCATTAAGTATGCGTACTGGCTTCCATTGCCGCTGCTGGGCTTTGATCCGGTCATGGTGGTGATCATGATGAGCATCAGCCTTTTTTATCAGTTTTGGATACATACCCAGGCGGTGGATAAGTTACCGGTCCCTATTGAGTATGTGTTCAATACGCCTTCGCATCATCGTGTTCATCACGCATCCAACGTGCGCTACCTCGATTGCAACCACGGCGGGACACTGATTATCTGGGATCGTTTGTTCGGTACGTTTAGTGAGGAGCTGTCTGAGGAGCCGGTTGTTTACGGTCTCACACATAACCTGGAGTCGCAGAACGTACTGACGATCGCCTTTCGTGAATATCGGCTGATGTTTCGGGATATGGCGCGTGCCGAACGTTGGAGTGACAAGCTGCGGTATTTGGTTAACGCGCCCGGGTGGTCTCACGAAGGTCCTGACAAACGCGCGCGTACCTTGCGACGGCAGCAGCAGGCATCGACAGCCTAAGAAGAGGGCGGAACAATGCAGTATCGGCGATTAGGCTCTTCGGGCCTCAAATTATCAGCGCTCTCCTTTGGCTCCTGGGTCACCTTCGACAAACAGGTGGACGCGGAGCTGGCCGAACGCCTGTTTGGCACTTGCCTTGACGCCGGAGTGAACTTCTTTGACAACGCGGAGGGCTACGAAGCGGGGAATGCGGAAATTGTCATGGGTAAAGCACTCAAGGCGCTGACCGCTCCCCGGGACAGTTATTGTGTGTCGTCCAAAGTCTTTTTCGGTTCACGGGAGAACCCGAAGCCTACTCAACAGGGATTGAGCCGCAAGCATGTCACTGAGGCCTGTCACCAGGCTCTCGCGCGCCTGCAGCTTGATTACCTTGATCTGTATTTTTGCCATCGTCCGGACCCGGATACGCCCATCGAGGAGACTGTCTGGGCGATGCACAACCTTATTGCGCAAGGCAAAGTCCTGTACTGGGGTACCTCCGAGTGGTCCGGGGAGCAGATTACTGCGGCCTACGAGTTTGCCCGGAGCAACCATCTCACGCCGCCGAGTATGGAGCAGCCGCAGTACAACCTTCTCGATCGTAAGCGCGTTGAGGTCGAGTACGCGCCGCTGTATGAGAAGTACGGCCTGGGAACAACCACCTGGTCGCCACTGGCCTCGGGTACGCTTACGGGTAAATATCTAACAGCTGTGCCCGAGGACTCCCGCATTGGTTTGCCTGGCTACGAATGGCTCCGAGAGATGTTGGTAGACAGCGAGCGCGGTCAGGCGCGAATGCAGCGTATTCAGAGCTTGCCGCCTATCGCCGAGGCACTGGGAGTCACGCCTGCGCAGTTGGCCATTGCCTGGTGTCTTTTGAACCCGAACGTTTCCACGGTTATTTTGGGGGCCTCGCGCGTTGCTCAGCTCGAAGAGAATTTAGCTGCGATTAAGGTCTTGGATTCCATAGATGGTGAGGTCCGCAGTGCACTGTCGGCGATCTGAACTGGGGTCTACAGCACGGAGAACGAAAGTCTTACTGTTTGATCGGGTCTATAAGTCTAAAACTAAAAAGGGTATCTCCATGAGGTTGAATTTTGCGGCACTATTTTTGGCTCTAGGCTTACAGCTCGGAGGTCTGCCGACGCTAGCAGATGACGCGATGATCGAGCAGGAGTTAGATCAATACTGGTCGACTGTGGTTCATTATCTGGCCGTTGGAGACTACGAGGGTTTGGTCACCACCTATCACCCCGATGCAGTGCTGGTCAGTGAAAGCCTCGGTACGAGTTACCCGATTGCAAAGGCTCTAGTGCGCTGGAAGCCTGGCATTTTGGCGACCCAGGCCGGTGAAGCAATTTCTGTGGTGGAGTTTAAGGTGACCGAGCGTTTGTTTAGCGAAACCACATCCCACGAAAAGGGGATGTTTCATTTTAAAACCGGCCCTATCGGCGAAGGCGTGCCTGATGCAGATATGCAGGAAGCCTATGTTCACTTTGAGGCTCTTTTACTCAAGAATGGCTCTTGGACCATGGTGATGGAGCATCAAAAGCAGGAAGCGACTCTGGCTGAATGGCAGGCCGCTCAATGAGCTACCCGTTAGCCTTCGGCACCGTGGAGTATTCATCGCGCCGCGGGGTGTCGCAATAGCCGCCGGCGTTTCAGGAAAAAGTTTATGGGACGTGATTTATTGCACCCAGGAGGACCGACGGTCCGGTCGATCTCTGCCCGTGATCGGGAACGCTGCTCTGCGAATGCCGTTCGATGCCGTACTGCTTGAGTTAGGTCGTGTTGGACATGTTCCTTCATTTAACCACGCGAGTGCGCCGGCGGTAAGCACATCGTCCGTTGAGCCAAAGGCGCCGCTGTAGTCATCCTCTAGCTCGCAGAGTGTAAAGCGCCCAGTATCGATCAATCCTGTGTAGTAGCCGCCAAAGCCTTCTCCGTTAACACTCTCAAATGACACTAGGCGTAGGCGGGTGTCGCAGCCTCGCTGATCAAAGGCGTACTGGCCCACGGCTTTGCCCGTGGTATCACTTCCTACAAGCACGATCTCCACAAAGGGTTCCAAGCTGTGGATCAGGAGCTCGCTGGCAGACGCAGTTGCCTCGCTGGTAATAAAGGCGATGCGAAGTGGTGACGCAGAAGCCGGTTGGTCGTCAAAGACGTAGCTGATGTTCTCGGCGACCCGTTTGTCATTATGTTTGACTTGGTACGCCACATCGCCGTTAGCAACCGCGCCACCCAGTAAGTCCAGAAACAGATCGGCGATGTCTACAAGACCTCCGCCGTTGTAACGTAAATCCACCACGAAATCGCTAATGCCCTGACCCGCGAGTTCTGCAAAGGCATCATTCAGTGCTGGTCTGGCAGAGAGGGTGAAACTACGCAAGTGGATGTAGCCCACGGGCGCCAAGCCAGGCCGCTCCAGTGCTCGGGGGGCTGCGGCGAGGGGCGGCACGTCCAGGTTTTCCTTAGCGACGATCAGCTCTACTGTCTCAGAGCCGACTTGTAGTTGAAATCCTCGTTCCAGGCCTTCCACAGATCCGCCGAATATGTCGTCCAGGGATGCATCCTGTTCTTCATACTGGCGCATTGTCACGTAGCCGTCGCCTGCATCTACGGCGAGGATCTGCGTACCGCGCGCGAAGCCCGCCCTGAAGGCCGGAGCTCCCTCGAAGGCATCGCTAATCAAGTATCGGCCATCGTCATCGATGGCAAACCGAAAACCAAATCCCACAAATGCGCGGCTGGTGAAGTTGGCTTCATCCTCGGCCACTGTGGTCAGATAGGAAAACCCCAGGTCACGAAAGTCTTCGGCCAAAGGGGCCGTTAAAGCTGATAGGTAAGAATCCGCGGTGTTAAAGCTGGCTGGATTTACAACCGCCATTTCGTCGAACCAGAGATACCAATCTTGTGCGACCGCGATAACGAACTCTTTTTGTGATTCGACCCCACAGCTATCCACGACGGTCGGCGCAGGACTTGGCTGCGTAATGGAGCCGCTATTGCCTCCGCCACCACAAGCACTGAGCAGGAAGGCGCACAGCCAGCCAGCGTGTTTTGCAAAGGCTCTACTAAGCACTTGTTACCTCACAGCGGTACCCTGGGAACGGGATGCATGCAGTAAAGCCAATGAGTTCTGTTCGGATCAAGGCAGATAAACCGCATCAAACACCATTAACGAATCGCCATCAGTGTCGTAGAGTTCCAGGGTTTGCCCTTCAAGCCGCCAGGCAGTGACACGGCCGATGCTTTGATGAACGTTTTGTTCTATCTGCATCTGCGCCTCTGGGCAGGCCATCATAGTTGATGCAAGAGGAGTAAAAGATAGTGCGTTTCCATCGATGGTGTAGCTACCCTTAAAGCGATTACAGCCGGCAAAGCCGCTCACCGATCCGTCACTGTCGCGCATCACCAGATGTATCTCTCGTGCGCCTTCCGGCGTCGCTAAACATTGTCCGTTGATGCTCAACAGGCGCCAGTAAGTAGTGGGAAGTGTGGCGGTACTCATGGCACGTTCACAGCGTAACCCAGGAACGTCGGTGACAAGTCGATGTATCTGGAGAGACTGGGCGGAGCCTTCCCCATCCATGGCCTGACGATTGACGATGCTCGCTTCAAGCTGCACAAACATTGTTGGTTTGCCGTCATGGGCTTTCTTTTTACTGAGGTAGCGTCTCTCAATATCAAGATAGTGTCCTTCCATGAGTACCGGGTAGCTGCTGCCGGTGCGGCAAACCTTGATGCTCGCAGCGTCAGCGAAGTACATAAATTCACCGCCCACACGCACCGTGACCTCGGCGGGAGAAAATTGTGGGAGCTTGAGTAGCTCATAGGGCAGTGTGGATTCGATTGTCTCGCCCTTTGGAGTCAGCAAACGCAGTGTCGATTCATGAGTCACAGCCAGACGCAGAGGTGCCTCTTGGGCACCAAACAACAGCAAGCTGTCGTCGGCAGGGTTCACGCGCCAGCGCCCCAGATCATCGTCGCGATTTTCTCGGCCTTGATAGTCCCTCCTAAGATGAAAGCGACCCTCGGGCCACAGATCGAGATGCCACTTGATCCCGCTGCAGTCGGCGCAGGGGAGGGTGCCCGCAAAGCTACTGGCTTCGCTAATATCGAGTTTTGCCTGCACGGCGGTCGAGAGTGCCAAAACGCCGATGAGCAGTAGGCGAGTCAAGCCCAGCAGTCGAAGGTTGTAGGGCATGAATTTATGTCCATTTGCAAGCGGCATTCGGCAATTGTGAACCAATATTAGTCGTCGCCCAAGCACCGTAAGTAGTTGAAGTGAATCGGGAATCATGCGAACGTTCGTACATACAAAAAATAAGATTTTCTCTAACAAGCCTAGTTCGTATCTGAAGCAAGCGCGTCTACTCCGCTAGTGCTGCGAGAGCAGCTTATCCATCGTTCAGAGCGAACCACGGGAGTTAGAACGGAGTAATAAAAATGATGGGTTTTGTTGGGCGTCTGACTGCCAGCTGGCACTGCTGCGGGAGCGCTTCGCTTCGAACAGGATGTTTGAGCGTTGTTGTTCTGTTGTCGCTGCTGGGCTGCTCGGACCCTGAGCCCGAAAGTCCGGGCACTAAGGCGTTTACAAGCCTGATGACCGCGGACCAGTATCGCAATTCCCTGGGCTACATTTTTGGCCCCGGCATAGACCTACAAGTTGAATTTGCTCCGGTAGCGCGTACCGAAGGCTTACTCGCCAACAGTGCGGCCATTGCCGGAGTCAGTAGCGCACAGCTTCAGGGTATCCAGAGCGTGGCGTCCAGCGTGGCTAGCCAGGTCGTAGACGCGACACACCGTAACTATCTCGTTCCATGTCAGCCAGCATCTCTCGAGGGTGCTGATCACGACTGCGCCGCGCAGTTTTTGTCAAACGTCGGGCGTTTGCTATTTCGTCGCGCATTGACGGATGTTGAGGTCTCTATGTACGTCGGGCTTGCGGGTGATGCTGCAGAGCAACTAGAGGACTTTTACGCCGGACTCGAAATCGCGCTGGAAGGAATGTTGATTAGTCCTGAGGGTTTGTTCGTTGTAGAGGGCGTAGAGCCTGATCCCCAAAACCCCGAGCAACTGCGTTTGGATGGATATTCCCTGGCCTCGCGTCTGAGTTTCTTCCTCTGGAACGCGGGGCCCGACAATGAACTCCTGAGCGCTGCTGAGAGTGGCGAGTTGCACTCAGACGGCGGGGTGGAGCGCGCTGTTGATCGGATGTTGGCGAGTCCCAGACTCACAGCGGGCATGCGGGCATTCTTCGACGATATGCTGGCTTTTGATGAAGTGAAGACGCTCGTGAAGGATTCCACCATCTATCCGGAATTCACCCGCGTAACGGCAGAGGACGCGCGGGAACAGACGCTTCGTACGGCCACGAATCACTTGCTGGTCAATGATGGCGACTATCGGGATCTATTCATAACACGCTCCACGGTTATGTCTCCCGCCTTGGCGCTGATCTACGGCGTGCCTGCGCAGCCGGGATGGGCGCCACATACGTTTCCCGAAGGCAGTCCGCGGGCCGGCCTTCTTACTCAGATCAGTTTTCTGTCTTTGCATGCACACCCGGGACGGAGTTCGGTGACACTCAGAGGAAAGGCATTGCGCGAACGCTTTTTGTGTCAGGTGGTACCCGAGCCGCCGCCGGGTATCGACTTTTCTGTAGTGGCTAATCCGGACTCTCACTATCCCACGCAGCGCGAGCGCGTCCGTGCGCACTTAGAGACACCGTCTTGCGCGGGCTGCCACAGAATTACTGACCCAATAGGTCTTTCACTGGAGCAGTTTGACGGTGCTGGCGGCTTTCGACTGACAGAAAATGGCGCGACCATTGATGTCAGCGGTGGACTTGATGGATTTGAATTCGACGGTGCCGTAGGTCTGGGAGAGGCGCTTCGGGAAAACGCGGAATTGCCTCGATGCCTTGTACAGCGCGTGTATAGCTATGGCACAGGGGGACCCCCGGGCGTAGAGACGCGAGCTGTCCTGGATTACTTCAATCAAGAGTTTGCGACGCAGGGATATCGACTTCGCGAACTACTGCGCACGGTCGCGTTGAGTAATGCCTTTTCCAAGGTTCAGGAAGATCCGAGCACCGGTAATGAATCCGATTATCAAGGCGAGAATCAGATAGCTAGCGCACAGCGAGGCGGAGAGTTGTGATGAGTAAGTTCAATAGACGTCGTTTGTTAAAAGGCATGGTGAACGGTGTCGGCGTGTCGGTAGCGTTGCCATTTCTCGAAGTATTCTTGAATGGAAGTGGTACAGCATTGGCGTCAGGAAGGCCCATGCCCGTGCGGTTTGGGACCTGGGGCTACGGTCTTGGCGGTACCTCAGAGATTTTTGTGCCCAAGAAGACTGGGGCGAATTACGACCTCCCCGAGGAAATTGCTGCTTGGGAGCCGGTTCGAGACGACATCAACCTGTTTACTAATGGGTCGGCTTTTCCTGACTCTTCGCCAAACAATAATCACTTCACCGGCTGGGTGGTATCTAGAACTGGCGTTGCGCCTGAAGATAGTAATGTAGTGCCCGCCGAAACCATTGACGTGACTGTCGCCAAGCAGATCGGCAGGGCTACGCGATTTAGCTCCCTGACAGCAACGGCTACTGCTGATGCGCGGGATACCTATAGCTTCTTGAATGCGGCCACACCCAATGCACCTGAGTGGTCACCTCTGCAGTTTTACAATCGTTTGTTCGGTCTGGAGTTTCAGGATCCCAATGCGTCCGAATTTAATTTGGATCCTCGACTGATCGCACGTAGAAGCGTGCTTTCCGGGGTGATGGATCAATCGCAGTCTATGATGAAATCTTTGGGCGCTGCAGATCGCCAGCGCCTCGACCAATACTTCACCGGTTTACGTCAGCTAGAAAAACAGTTTGATCACCGCCTGACCAAGCCGGAGCCCATTGCGTCCTGCGTAGCTCCGGGAGAGGCGCCAGTGAATCCGCTCATGGATAAGTCGGCTGATGCCGTGAAGCTGCGTCATCAGATGATGACTGAGCTTATGGTGATGGCCGTCGCCTGTGATCAGACGCGGGTTTTCAATATGACTTACTCGGCGGCATTCTCATCCATTATCAAGCCAGGTTATCCCAAACCTCACCATACCTGCACCCACGAGGAGCCCGTGGATGAGGCAGTGGGCTATCAGCATCACGCCTCTTGGTTCACGCGACGTGCGATGGAGTCCTGGGCAGACTTTGTCCAGGCGTTTAAAGCCGTGCCCGAGGGTGACGGCACGCTTCTCGACAACGTGCTGATCCTGGGAACCACAGACGTAGGTTACGCCCGAACCCATGCGATAGACGGGATGCCGGTGTTTTTAGCGGGTCGCGCGGGCGGTAAGGTCAAGAGTGGCCGGCATATCGATTTAGAGGGAGGGTCTGTTGCTCAGGTTGGCTACACCGCTTTGCGAACCTTGGGTATCGACACGCCGTCCTGGGGTACTTTGAGCAACGAGTGCTCCGAAGCGATTAGCGAGGTTGTGGCCTGAGTGCTTTCGTCTATGGATATGCTGAGTCAATTGTTGAGTCTGCCCAAGATGCGACGACGGGTCTTCGCTGCGCTTGCCATAGCGAGTGCCAGCCAGTTGATTCCGACCGTAGCGCAGGCGGACGTCGAGGGCGATGTGTCCTATGCGTCCAAGTATTGGCAGTCTGCGACAAGTGACGCGCGAGAAGCGTTTATCGAAGAGTCCATGCCTCCGGGTTTTCAGGTGTTCAGCAGTGCATTGGATGGACCGGTCTATGCCGATGAGCAGGGGCGAACACTGTACAGATGGCCTCTGGGCGCTCTGCGCAACGGGTCTACAGGTGACCGAAAGGATGGACCATCGAACTGCACTGACGAAGTTCTTCTGCACTCTGCAGGCTTGATGAGCCCCTATCCCCCGGGCCTGCTTTTGCCTGATGCAGATGAACGACTAAGCTGTGCCCAGGTGTGGCCGCCGGCGCTTGCGGCGGACGATGCAGAAGAAGTGGGTAAATGGACGTTAGCGACACGAGCCGATGGCACAAGCCAATGGGTCTATGACGGTTATCCGCTGTATACCTCCGACCTTGATCAGCGTCCCGGCGACACCTTAGGCGGCTCAAAGATGTCCGCGGAGCGTGACCGTGACGGAGGTATTGTTCGGCAGCCCGTAGGGCCGCCGCCGGATGTTCCGGCGGGATTCAAGGTTGTTCAGAGCACAACCGGAAGGCTGCTAGTCACTAAAGAGGAATACTCTGTCTATACCCGCGATGGCGATACCTTAAATACATCGAATTGCGATGATGAATGTTTGAAAGACTGGACGCCGGTACCCGCGCCAGAAATTGCCATGAGCAGAGGCGACTGGGGGGTGGTGAAGCAGGCCTCGGGTTTTAATCAGTGGGCTTTTCGCGGCAAGCCGCTGTACACCTATAACAACGCTCCCCGTACTCGCAGCTTTGTGGGCAGCGATGTGCCGAACTGGCGAAGCCCTACCTGGCACAATGCCTACACGCAGCGCGCGGTCGTTCCGCCTGCAGAATTCACCGTACAAGAAGTCGAGTTTGGTGGTCATGTACTGGCTGATAGTCGTGGCAGGACCATTTACCGATACAACTGTCGCGATGATTCTTTTGCTCAGCTGGCCTGTGATCACCCAGATTCCGCGCAGGAATATCGCATGGCCATCTGCGGCAATAGCGATCCACAGCTGTGCCGAGAGACTTTTCCCTACGTCCGCGCAGAACCCGATGCCGAAAGCGATAGCAGGCTCTGGACTGTAATGGCGATTGACCCCCAGACGGGGCGTCACGCGGCGGAGAATGCCGAGGAGGCGATCTACGTATGGGCTTTTCGTGCGCGGCCGGTGTACACCTATAAAGGTGATAAGGCGCCGGGTGTGACGAACGGTGACGGGATCGGTGAATTTACCGGGAAACGCAACGGCTACAAAGCGTTTGTTTTGCGTGACGATTTTGGTGAGAACGCGTTCCGCCTATGAATGCACTAGGAGTGCCTGGCACTCAGGAGAGAAGATCGATGTCGCTTTTTCAAGTCAAAGCAAATACCGCGTTCACGTTACCGAAACTCAGTAAGCTTTTTGTTGTGCTGCCTTGTGTAATCTCGTCCTCGCTACTGACGGCTGTGGCTAGCGCCGAGCCTGTAGCAGGGGGTCGCATCGGTTATGTGCTTACGGAGCGGCATTGGTCTGTGTATCAAACGGACGACGCCAAGGCTGAGTGTCCCCAGGGATTCAATATTGGACCGCGGGAGCAGTTCGACGAACTGTTCCCTGAGGAGAGCGGTGTTGTGCGCACCGAGGTCGATACGCGGCTCATGCGGGAGGGCAGGCGCTTTCACTTAGAGACCTCTGAGGAGCCTTTCCCTTTTCACGAGGGCCAGGGCCCTATGGCGTACGGCGTCAATCTTGATGCCCAGATCAGCTCAGAAGATTACCGCAGTCCCGAAGGTGAAGAGGGTATCGACAATCAGCTCAATCGAGCGCTTGCCTGCATCCCCATTTACCGTGGGCCTGATGGTGCCTTCTATCATTTCTCCAATCTCTTTATGTATGGCAATGCCTACAACCGTTGGATGTTCGAGCTTTCAGATGTGGATGATCTGAAGAACGACGAGAGTGTGACGGTGAGTTTTTATCGTGGTCTTGATGATCTGGTCTCTGACGCATCCGGCAAGGGCTTTGTTGCCGGCGGCACCCAACGCGTTGATGCGCGCTGGGGGCAAAGCTTTATTCAGGAAGTGCAGGGCAAGATTGTCGATGGTGTACTGACCACAGAGCCAACGGAGCGCACAAAGTTCCCCTGGTCCTTTCCTGGCATTGGTGGCGGCTTTCATATGTTCCGTGATTTTCAGCTTCAGCTGACGCTGACACCAAAGACCGCGGAGGGTTTGCTGGCCGGTTATGTGGACGTTGAACAGTACAACCACCGTTTGAACAGAAACTGGACGACGCATCATCAAAGCTACGGCCAGCTTTCGGCAGCGTCGCTGTATCGCGCCATGAAGCGACTGGCTGATGGGTATCCAGATCCCGATACCGGGGCTAATACGGCGATTTCTTCAGCCGTGGATGTTGTGCTTCATCAGGTGCACATCATTCATCCGGATGAAGAGTCCGCTGAGTTAACTACCGCACAGCGATAAAACACATATTTTTTTTCAGCTTGGCTAAAGCCGGCTTGGAAGTGTTCGGGAGCAGTATATGAATGGTCGGCAGTTTATCCTCACAGCCGTGGCATACGCGCTGTGTTCTTTGGTCTCAATTGCGAGTGCCGCTGAACAAGGCAAGTCACAGACGGTAGGTGATCGTAGTCTTATTGAACTGTGGGAGTCCGGGCAACCGGCTTTTGGGCAATACGTGACGCAGCATACGCAAGCAAAGAGTGATGATTCCTCTGCGGTGCCTGCTCCCTATACGGTGCAAACAGGCCTCGATCTTGCGGCGAATCCCTTGCTGGACTTTGCATTTCTGAGTCTTGAGCAACATTACGATGCGGATTCGGCGCGGGACGTGGCCAAGGGTATCGGCGCCCACGGTGCGGACCATGCGCTGCCCCTTTTGGTGCGTATTCCCCCGATTTCTGTGGATGGTGTAGATGCCGCTCGGGCACGCGTCAAAGAGCTGGTTGCGATGGGAGCGAATGGCGTAGTCATTCCCCATGTGCTGACTGTGGAAGAGGCGCGCACCGCGGTTTCGTTCTTTGAGGGTGTCGATGTGTGGTCGCCTACAAATCCTGAGGGTGACATCGTTGCGATGCTCATCATCGAAGATCCGGATGTGTTCAGTGATCTTGAAGAAATCGCGAACATCCCGGGCTATAGCGCACTGGTGTGCGGTATCGGTAGCCTGACTAGCGCCTTGGGTGGCGACAGAGAAGCGGCTGAGGCGATCAATATGCAGGTCTTGGCGGAGAGCAAGCGCGCGGGCAAGCCCAACCTGACCACCGTCAGTACGGAATCGGTCGCGCGGCGGGTGGATCAAGGCTTCCTTGCTTTGTTGGCTTACGGGTCGGACTCAAATGAGGCTATTCGTTTGGGTAGGCGTGCGGCCGGTCGCTAAAGTGGCCTCAGCGTTGCTGAAAGTCCCACTATCGTTATTTATTGCTAAGCATTGCTAACTATCGCAGGTCGCGTCGGCTGTCGGTTGCACATCAGGAGTTAAACATGCCCAAGAAGTTCTCTCGCCGTACGCTGCTTTTACGAAGTCTACAGATTCCGATGGCCGGAGGTGTTATTGCTGCGTTGGGCGCTTGTGACAGCGATAGCAGGGATGCACTCGTCTGCGCGGATCCCGGCAGTATGAGCTCCGCACAGGAGAGCGTTCGGCGAACGCTTAAATATACCGAAGTATCTTCAGACTCTGCCAGAGCCTGTGTAGCTTGCGAATTCTTTTATCCGGCAAAGGACGGTGGTGCCGGCTGCGGAACGTGCGGAATCTTTTCTGGCGAGCCGGTGAACCCTCAGGGCCATTGCGACTCCTGGAGTGTCGACTCTTGAGGATTTGCAGTGTTGCGTTGGCTGCGCTTGTTGGCCTGAGTGCGGCCTTTGTTGTGAGTGCTGCTGAGATCGCTGGCAGCTCTGAGTCAGCAGCGAGAGGCGAGTATTTAACGGCGGCAGGTAATTGTGTCAGCTGCCATACCACGGAAGATGGCAATGCTTTTGCCGGGGGGCTTGGTTTTGAAACGGCCTTTGGAACCCTCTATTCCACCAATATCACGCCGGATGCAGAGACAGGCATCGGGAACTGGAGCCTTGATGAATTCAGCGGGGCAATGAGGCGAGGCGAGCGCCCCGACGGTACACATCTGTATCCTATATTCCCCTACACCTCCTTTACCAAGGTGAGTGACGAGGATATTGCGGCCATTTACGCGTACCTCAAGACAATTAAGCCGGTAAAGTTTTCGCCCCCAGAGAACGGTCTTGGTTTTTTCTACGATCAGCGCTGGACCCTGGGGCTCTGGAAGTCATTGTATTTCTTCGAAGGTCGCTATGAGCCTCAACCAGAGCAATCGGCAGAATGGAATCGAGGAGCCTATCTGGTCGAAGGGCTCGGTCACTGTGGTGAGTGCCATACCCCGCGTAACTTTCTTGGCGCAAAAGACGCTGAACTCGCTATGTCCGGAAGCACCTACGGGGAGCGTGTCGAGGGGAAGCTGTCGGATTGGTCTGCCCCGAATTTGACCTCGGCAAGTACCGGCTTGGCGCTGTGGTCTCACCAGGACATAGCGGACTACTTGAAGCTCGGCGTCAGCCAGCGCGCAGGTGTGTTCGGTCCCATGAATAATGTGGTGGTTAACAGTACGCGGCATCTATCCCTAGAGGATGTGAATGCCATGGTCGTTTACTTGAAGAGCTTGCCAGCAAATAGCCCGCAGGGGACTGTTGAGTCGGCATCGGATGCCGTGTTGCGCGCGGGTTCGCTGCAATACGACATTCACTGTGGCACCTGCCATTTACCGACCGGGGAGGGGTCTCCCGAGACGGGTCCACCAGTCCTGGGCAGTCCTGTGGTGGTTGATCAGGACCCTTCGTCGCTCATTAACATTACTCTTTACGGCGCCCAGCTACCGAAGACCGCACCGTCGACACAATGGCAAGCAAGGGCTTGGAAACGAATGGAGTCCTATGCCAACAAGTTGAGCGATGAGCAGGTAGCGGCATTACTCAGCTATATGCGCAGTGCCTGGGGGCATGAGGCGGGCGCAGTGAGCAAAGAGCAGGTGGCAAAACAGCGCTAACGCGCGCTTGAACCTTCCTGAACCCCTCTGCACCAACACACAAGCCCCGAGGCGATTGCAAGCCTGTTGCCCTGGGCGGCCGTGAATACTCGATTGCCTTATAAAAATCAGCAAATCAGCTGTTTATCTGGCGACCTGGACGCCGCGCTAAACCACGCTGCCGGCAATCTGGCTGTGGGGGTGGTTGGGGGGCGGTTGAAGTAAAGCGTCGCTCAAAAATGGTGGCGGTAGCTTTAATGACGACGAACCCGCAACGGAAGTGCCGGTGCCCGCGCCCGTTTTTCTGCTTAGCGCAGGCTTAATGCTCTTACTTCGCCGAGGTCGCGGCTAGTCCACTGGCCTTGTTGTACAGTCTTTTGCGGCGCTGTGGCTAAATAGTGCTGGATGCGCCTAAGCACGCCGTTCACGCTACTGATTCCGACCTTATCCATTTTATATGCATGCTATCTCCGCACCGTTTTGCACTCTGATAGGGCGCGGGGCATCATGCGTCGGGCGGCGTCTGCCGTATAAATCCATCTTGGCGCTTATTCAGTCCCATTCAGCGTAAATGCCTAGAAAGCGACTTCCGCTGACGGGTAGTGTTCAGGTTGTTAAAGTTGGCGACACTTGCTATCGATCAATTTTGTTGGCAATGCATTACGCAATTTTTCAGGGTGAAGACCTGGCGCGTGGTGTAGACAGGTCGTAACTTGAACGAGAAGTCCGAGGTTTGGAGGTAACGCAAAGACGTTAACCCCAGACCCGATATAACTATAAATGGGCAGTCAAAACTATAATTAATGAGTAGAGCATCCGCAGTTCTGCAAGTAGATATCAGCGCTATCCAAACCTGGGTACGGTCCTCTCTGTGCCTGTGTTCAGACAACGCGACGCTCCGATTGTTCACTCATATTCAGTATTTATCGTCGTCGTGGTTGTCGCCACGCGCCGAGCTATTCTTGAAATTTTTCAGTCAACGCAACTTCACGTATCCATAAAGCTAAGGGCACCTCTATGGCTAACAAAACTCTCAGAAAAAATCCGCTTGCAACGGCTGTCGCACTGGCCGTCGGTACGCTGCTAGCACCAACCGCAGCAATGTCGCAGGAGCAAGTGAATTCCGGCGCCCTCGAAGAGGTGGTTGTGGTGGGTATCAGGGCGAGCCTCGCGGCTTCCGCTGATATCAAGCGGTACTCCGAGGGTGTTGTAGACGCCATCTCTGCGGAGGATATCGGCGCGATGCCCGATACCAACCTCGCGGAGTCTCTCCAGCGCATCACCGGTGTGTCTATCGACCGTACCCGCGGTGAGGGTAGTAAAGTCACAGTCCGCGGTTTCGGCCCTGAGTACAATCTGGTGACTGTTAACGGCCGCCAGATGCCTACCCACCAGGATCGAACCCGCTCCTTCGACTTTGCTGATATTGCATCAGAGGGTGTGGCAGGCGTAGAGGTTTTCAAGACCAGCCGCGCGGAACTGCCTACGGGTGGTATCGGTTCTACCATTAACATCAAGACGCAGCGGCCACTGGAGATGCGCCAAGATCGCATCTTCACCATCGGCGGCAAGGCGGTTCACGATACCTCTGCCGATTCTGTTAATGGGGACGATTTGACCCCCGAGCTTTCCGGCTTGTTTGCGCAGGTGTTTGCGGACGGTACCTTCGGTGTTTCCTTGGCGGGTAGCTACCAGGACCGAAATCAGGGTGTGGATTCTGCGCAGGTTAATGGTTGGTATCCACTGCGAGGCGATGCTATCTGCTGTTCCTGGACAGGGGCAGAGGGTGCTAATGACGCCTGGCCGGGTATTCCGAACGACGCAAATCAGGTTAACCGGCCCACAGATAGTGCCGAGCTTTATGCCGTTCCGCAGCAGCTTCAGTACCGCCGGGAAAGCTTCGAGCGGGAGCGTATCAATGGCAACCTGACTCTGCAGTGGGCGCCCACTGAAACGATTACTACTACGCTGGATATCATTTATTCAACACAAGACATTCAGCGTTCGTTTAATGACTACTCGGCTTGGTTCAGCCTTGCAGATGCGGCATCTCGGAGCTCTGAGTGGACCGATGGCCCCGTCGCAGGTCCCATCGAGTACTCGGAGACCTACGGTGGCAGCGATACACCGATGGGGGTTGGCGTCGATTCCACCAAGTCAGAGAACCTCTCCGTAGGCTTCAACGCGGTCTGGGACGCTACCGACCGCCTGTCGCTGGAATTTGATTATCACGATTCATCGGCCGAGCGCTCGCCCAACGGTCCCTTGGGCAGCAGCATGTCGCTGGCCATCACGTCTCCACTTCGTACGCGGGCCAGTGGCTTTTTCGCAACGGATCTGCCGATTTTGTCTGTAGGTTTCCGGGACGGTCAACCGCTGTCGCCCAACGATATGCTGATCGGAGGCAGTGTGTTCACCAATGAACAGAACGAAATGAATATCGAACAGGCCAAAATCGCCGGTAAGTTCGACTTCAACGATATAACCAGTATCAACTTCGGCATCCAAACCACGGAGGTTGATAACGTCTCGCAGCAGGCGACTACGCAGCGTGACACCTGGGGCGGCGTTGGAGCACCAGGCGACATTGCCGACCTTCTTTCGCCGGCATCCATGGCCGATTGGTTTGAGGACTTTGGCAACGCCGGTGACGAGCGGCGTACAACCCAACTCTTCACTTGGGATACGAACGCGCTTATCGATCGCGCCCGTGAGCTTGAAGCCCAGGGTGTATCGGTAAGCAATGCCAGTACCATACCCGGAGACTGCGGCGATGGATTCTGCCCATCAACGGCCTGGACACGTGATCAGCGGACGCAGGAAGAACAGACGGCGGCTTACATTCAGGTGGATTTTGATCTGGAATGGGGTGATAGGGCGGTTAACTTGAACCTCGGCGTTCGCTACGAAGACACAGATGTGGCCTCGCAAGCACTGGTGCCGGTCATTGATCGTTTCGACTGGATTACCGCCAACGAATTGACCGCCGTGACGCAGCTCGATGCGAACGGCGTCGCCGTTCAGGATTTCACCAGCCTCACCGGATCCTACGACAATGTGCTGCCGAATATCGATTTCAATATCGAGATTTTGCAGGATGTGATGTTTCGGGCTTCCTGGAGTGAGACCATGTCGAGGCCGGGATATGAGTCTATTCAGGGCGGGCTGACCGTTGGCGGCTGTACGCCGGGTAACGGTTGTGACGGCTTCTCCGGTGACCCGAGTCTACAGCCGCTAGAATCCGAAAACCTGGATTTCTCCTTCGAGTGGTACTACGGCGAGACCAGCTACGTAGCTCTGGGCTACTTCAAGAAGGACGTAACGAACTTCCTGGGTGAGTCCTTCAATACGGGGGTTGAGTTATTTCCTGAGTTGGGTAACCCCACAACAGGTGGTCTGGCCGCGCAGGCCCGAGCTGCGGGAGCGGCGACAGGGGACGACGTACGGCAGTACATCTTTACGAACTTCGCAAATGATCCATCGGTTGACGTGGCCAACCAGATTATTACGGGAACGACCGGGAACGATCCCATGGCATTCCGGGTTCGGGTTCCATCGAACCAGGAGCAGGCGTCTATCGACGGTTGGGAATTTGCTCTTCAGCATGCCTTCGCGGATACGGGCTTTGGTTTTGTCGTCAACTACACCGTGGTCGACGGGGATGTCGGTTACGACAACCTGGTCAGGCCTGAGGAGGCTGCGCAGTTCGCGCTTTTGGGTTTGAGTGACTCCGCAAACTTCGTTGGCTTTTACGACAAGAATGGCATCGAGGTGAGACTCGCTTACAACTGGCGCGATGACTTCCTCGGAGGAATCGGCACTGACGCGGGCGGTGCGCAGCCGCGCTACACGGAGGAGTACGGTCAGTGGGACGCGCGGGCCAGCTATCGGTTTGGTGGTGAGGATCAGTACATAGCCTTCTTCGAAGGGATTAACGTGACGGATGAGACCTTCCGGGAACACTCACGATCGCCATTGAATGTCCTGCAAGCAGGGCAAACCGGCTCGCGTTGGGCGCTCGGCTTCCGCGCTAACTTTTAACGGCCTTGGTCTATAAGCGCCTCCGTGCGCTTACTCTGAAAACCGCCACTGCATTAGTAGTGGCGGTTTTTCTATACTAGGGTATCTGGATTCATTGACAGGAACTGCTATGGCTGACGCCATTCAAACAGTTGTCATCGTCGGCGGCGGCAGCGCTGGCTGGCTTACGGCTGGGCTGCTAGCCGCAGAACTGCGTCGCGCGGGCTCGCCTGTTCGTGTTTGTCTCGTAGAGTCACCGGACGTTAGTCCCATCGGCGTAGGCGAAGGTACCTGGCCCACCATGCGCAGTAGCCTGATCCGCATGGGTATCTCAGAGACGGAGTTTCTCAAAAGCTGCGATGCCAGCTTTAAGCAGGGTACACAGTTTGTGGGCTGGCTTCGCGGCGGGCAGGAGAGCTACTACCATCCTTTTACGCCGCCTCGCGGATTCTCCGATATCAATCTGGCGCGACACTGGCAAGCGGTGCGCAATCAGGTGTCGTTTTCTGATGCCGTGTCGCCCCAGGGGCAGGTCTGTGCGCAGGCTTTGGGACCCAAACAGATTGTCACGCCTGAATATGCCAGTAATCTGAACTATGGCTATCATTTGGATGCCGGTAAGTTTGCTGCGCTTCTCCAGCAGCACTGCGTGGAGCGCTTAGGCGTCGAGCATCTGCTGGAAAACGTCGATTCTGTGGAGAATGATAGCGCCGGTGATATTCGTGCGCTGCATACCTCGACCGGTCGTGTTGTTACAGGTGATCTATTTGTCGACTGCACGGGCATGCGTTCACTGCTCCTCGGCGAGCACTACGGCGTGGGATTTAAAGACATGTCTGACGTGCTCTTTAACGATACTGCCCTGGCGGTACAGGTTCCCCGGACCGATGAGTCTGAGTCCGTCGCTTCGGCTACGGTATCCACCGCGCAAGAGGCAGGGTGGATTTGGGATATTGCGCTGCCGACCCGTCGTGGTACTGGATACACCTACTCCAGTCGCTACACCAGCGATGAGCAGGCTGAACGCGTGTTACGTGACTATCTCAGTGAGACGGCAAGCCCTGAGTTTAGTGAAAGCTGTACGCCGCGAAAGATCAGCTTTCGGCCCGGGTATCGGGAACGTTTCTGGCACCGCAACTGCGTGGCTATCGGCCTCTCTGCGGGATTTGTGGAGCCCCTGGAGGCTTCTGCGTTGGTAATGATCGAGCTGTCTGCGAAGATGCTGGGTGAGCTCATGCCACCCGATCGTGAGGTCATGAATATTGTCGCTGATCGATTTAATGCGAGATTTGGTGGCCACTGGGAACGCATCATTGAGTTTTTGAAGCTGCATTATGTGCTGAGTGAGCGCGAGGATTCGGCGTATTGGCGCGACCACCGTGACCCCCAATCCATTCCTCAGCGCTTGCGCGACTCCCTTGTCCTGTGGGGTTATCATTGTCCCTGGCATGGTGATCAGGCACAGGTAGACGAGTTGTTCTCGACGGCTAGTTATCAGTACGTGCTGTATGGCATGGATTTTCGCTCTCAGGGTGCAGCGACTGTAGCTGAAGCGGACCCTGCCGAGAGTAAGCGTGCCCAAAACCTGTTTGCCGAGAATGCCCGGGAGACTCGAAAAATGCTGGGAGCACTTCCGGCCAATCGAGAACTTATCGATAAAATTAACCGCTATGGACTATCGCGCGTCTAAGTCGCGCCATGATTGGGATACCTGATGGCCAGATACGAAATGCTCAACAATGTCGAACACCGTGATGTTCGTATCCTTACTCAACGCAGCGCCGATACCGGTGACGCTGTGCAGTACGCGGTAACTTTTCCACTGGAGTTACGGCGTGCTCAAGCGCATTACCCGATTTTCTTTCAAAAAGACGCCAACACAGGTCAGTTTTTCCCGATTATTCTTCTGGGTTTTGAAAAGGGAGAGAACTTGTTTCTCGGGCCAGAAGGCTGGGAGCCGCCCTATGTTCCCATGAGCATCCTTCGCGGTCCGTTTCTTATTGGGTACCAAGCCAATGCCGAGCATGCGGATGGCCGGCAGGCCGTTATCACCATAGATATGGAGAGCCCTTTACTGACGTCGGCAGAGGACGGGCAGCCTTTGTTTTTAGAACACGGAGGCTCCACACCCTACCTGGAAAACCTCACTGAACTGCTGGAAGATATTCAACTGGGCTTAGAGTTGAATGCATCTTTTGTCGAGGCGCTTTCAGATAACGATCTTATTGAAAGCGTCACTATGAGCATCACCTTGAAGAATGACGCTGAACGTCAGCTTTTGGGTTTGTATACGATCAATGAGGATCGCTTGAATGAACTGGACGATGCGGTGGTCGCATCGCTGCACAAAGCCGGGCACATGCAATCCATTTTTATGATTATGGCGTCGCACTCGCACTTTCGCGCGATGATTGATCGTCGCAACGCGCAGCTCCCGGAG
>NZ_JBLGBE010000024.1:0-44621 GCF_047617445.1 Congregibacter sp. | reverse complement strand
CACCCCGGCGCGTCACGCCTCTGTCAGGCAACAACGAGGGCTACCCCTCGCCTGACGCAAGTCGCGTGGCTTTTGTGCACAGCAACGACGCCCAGCCTGCGGACATTTATACCGTTAGCTCCAAGGGGACGAATCTTCAGCGCGTCACCGACTCCCCTCTTGAGGCCTTTGGCGAGCAGGAATGGGCAAGGAGTCGTTATGTCGGCTTTCCCAGCCATATTGATGATTATCGCCTGCACGCACGCATTCTGGAGCCACCCACACTGGAACCGGGTAAACAGTACCCCGTGCTCTTTGGCCCCATGTACTCCAACACCGTTCGTAATCGCTGGGGAGGCATATACAACCGCGTCCAGCAGTTACTGGTACAGAAAGGATACATCGTCATACAGGTCGATATGCGCGGCAGCACCGGCTATGGCAAAGACTTTCGCGAGGAGTTTCTCGTGGACTTTGCCGGAGACGATATCGAAGACATCGTAAGCGCCGTAGAGTATCTAAAGACTGTCCCCTACATCGATACGGAGCGATTGGGTATCTGGGGAAGCAGCTACGGCGGAACACTCTCGATTTATACGCTTCTCAAGAAACCCGGATTGTTTCGTGCGGGCGTCGCCGCAGCCGCGGCGGTGGATCCGCATTTTTTTGGTACCGATGATGTTGCCATCGTACGTCAACCAGACACGCATCCCGAGGTGTTTCTCAATACCGCTGCACGCTATGCAGCGAATCTTGAAGATCACTTATTGATTATCCATGGAATGCAGGATCAAGTCGTGCCCTTCAAAACAACGGCGGCGCTGGCGGACCTGTTGATCAAGGAAGGCAAAGACTTTGATTTTGCCTTCGCTCCGGGCGCCACGCACAGCTGGAGTCGCGAGGCCCACTATTCTCGTTATCTGTTTGGCAAGATGATTGCGCACTTCGATCGCTATCTCATGCCCTAGATACCTCCACAAAGTGCCTTCTCCTGCCACAACTCTTCGGGCAAGGGGTTACACTTCAGCCTTGCATCGTCGTAAAGCTTCGACCCAACGTTCTGCACCGTCTATGAGGGAGTGACTCCAGCGTGAGCTACATTGAGAATCCACTAACAACGGTTCGAGCCGTGCTCGGCAGCTGCCTTCTTGCCACTGCGGTAAGCGGCTGCAGCCATCAAATGGCCGGTGACACGGCAATGGTCCCGGCCTCCGTAATAGAGGCTTTAGAAGCCGCGGCCCGCGGTGAACCCCATCCCGACGATCTTCATCCAGACACCGCAAAGTCCGGAAAAAAAATGACCGCCATGCAGGCAGCGTTTGACGTGAAGCACTACGCACTGTCACTCAAAGTGATGCCGGAAACCCGGTCTATTGAGGGCCGTGTCTCGGTGAATTTCGAAGCGCTGAGTGCTCTGGACACGGTGCAACTCGACCTAGATCCCAAGCTTGAGATCCATAGCGCGATGCTCGGAGACACGGAGCTGGAGGTCCGCCGCGATGCTGGCTCCTTCATGGTGACGCTGCCTTCAGCGTTGAATGCCGGCGCTAGCACCACGATTACTATCGCCTACGGCGGCAAGCCCCATGTTGCTTTGGCGCCGCCCTGGTTTGGTGGTTTTGTTTGGTCCGAAGTCAACGGGACACCCTGGTTCGCCACCGCGGTGCAAGGTGACGGCTGTGATTTGTGGTGGCCCTGCAAGGACAACTTTGCGGACAAACCCGACAACGGTATCGACCTGGCTATTTCTGCGCCAAAAGGAGTGAAAATCGCATCAGTAGGCGTACTCACTGGGATGGACGAGGGTGATGATGGCTTTGATACCTGGCACTGGCGTTCGCGACACCCCTATTCAGGATACGCCGTAGCCATTAATGGCGGCCCCTTCGAACTCATCGAGACACAGTACGCAGGCATCAACGGTGTTAGCTATCCTATCCAGTTCTGGGCCCTAGAGGCGAATGCCGACAAAGCTCGTGCACTGGTCGAGTCAGACGTTGTTCCAGATCTGGAATTTTTCGAGCGGCTCCTGGGACCGTATCCTTGGGGTGATGAGAAAGCAGGTTTCGTAGAGACCCCGCATCTGGGTATGGAGCACCAGACCATCAATGGCTACGGAGAGCAGTACAAACGCGGCCGCTATGGCTTCGACGGGCTGCTCCATCACGAGCTCGCGCATGAGTGGTTTGGCAATGTCATGACTCATGCACGACCAGAAGATGCCTGGCTGCACGAAGGTTACGGGGCTTACATGCAAGCAGTCTATGCTGAAGAAACCGTCGGCGCCATTGGCTACTTCGACCAAATGTACGGTGCATACACCAACAATGAGCACTGTCTCCCCGTTGCCAATCCTGCCGTGGAAGACGCGGGGGAAGCCTTTGATAACCGCGATATCTACACAAAGGGCTCATGGATGCTCCACAGCCTGCGGCGCTACATCGGTGAAGAGGCATTTTGGGCCGGTACGCGACGGATGATTTACGACACGGCCGAACCCTGGTCCCTCAGTTACCCCATTCAATCGCGTTATCGTTCCACCGAAGACTTTATTGCGATCATGTCCGAAGAGGCGGGTGAGGATGTTTCGTGGATCGTCGAAACCTATCTTCGAGAAGCAGGTATGCCGGAGCTGATCAGCTCGCAAACCGACGGCAAGCTCTCGCTTGAGTGGAAGGTACCCGGTAATCGCGACTTCCCCATGCCTGTAGATGTGAGTATCAACGGCGAGCTTAACGTTGTGGATTTGTCGTCAGGACCGCAGTCCCTGTCTGTACCAGAGGGTGCACGAATACTCATTGATCCCGACAGCAAAATCTTGAGATCACTCCCGATTATCGACGATTGTTCCGGGCAGACTGACGAGCAAGTGCAAAACAACATAGAGCGCTTTACGCGCATGGCTAAAGACTTCGGCTGGCAAAGAGACTAACCATGACGACTTTCACAGACATTGCTCCAACACTGCGTAAGCTGGCACTAAGCTTGGGCTGCGCGATCTCCCTGGGTAGTGCAGTCGCGCAAAGCCAGGAGCTGGCCGACCCGCGCATGCCGCAAATTCTCGATCTGGATCAGCGCGCCGCCGTAGTGGATGCCTGGCTAAAGGAACGGCTGGACACCTTAATCGCACCACTGATGCGTCGCGAAGGTGTTGATATGTGGATTCTGGTGGCCGGCGAGTATGACGAGGACCCCGTGGTAAAGACGATGCTGCCGGCGACATGGCTTGCAGCGCGACGCACCACCATCATGATTTTCCATGACCGTGGTGGAGACGCAGGCGTTGAACGCATGGCCGTCTCGCGCTACCCGGTGGCAGACCTTTTCCCCGCTGCCTGGAATCCGGAAGAACAGGGCGATCAGTGGGAGCGCGTCGCCGAGATCGTGCGCGAGCGCGATCCCAGGACCATCGCTATCAACACCTCAGACGACTTTCCCCTCGCGGACGGACTCAGTGCAGGTATGCGACGTAAGCTGGAAAACGCCCTAGGCCCGCTCACCGACAGACTGGTAGAAAAAAATGGCCTGGCTCTGGGCTGGCTGGAGACACGTACCGCCGCCGAGATAAGCAGCTACCCGCAGATCGTACGTATTGCGCATGCCATTATTGCCGAGATGTTCTCGGAGGCAACCATCACCCCGGGAATCACCACCACCGGTGATCTGCGCTGGCACTTACGACAGCGCATTTCCGACCTTGGACTCAGTACCTGGTTTCATCCCAGTGTGCATGTGCAAAGAGCAGAGCAATCAACGTTCTCCATCGCGAACATGAGCATTGATAGCGGCGACGTCATCATGCCCGGGGACTTTCTGCACGTAGACTTCGGTATTACCTACCTAAGACTCAATACCGATACCCAGCACCACGCCTATGTTCTGCGCCCGGGCGAAACCGATGCGCCCCAGGGCTTGCGAGATGGGCTGGCCAGCGCCAACAAGGTGCAGGACGCTTTGCTGGCTGCATTTAAAACCGGCCGTTCAGGAAACGACGTGCTCGCCGCCGCGCGCAAGGCCGTAGAAGCACAAAACATCAACGCAACAATCTACACACACCCCATTGGGCTTCAGGGACATGGCGCTGGCGCATCAATCGGATCTTGGGAGGATCAGAGCCCCAAAAAAGGTCCTCGCGGCACTTACCCGGTAAATCCCAATACTGCCTGGTCCATTGAGTTAAATGCCGAGGCTGCGGTGCCGGAGTGGGACGGAAAAGTGGTGCGTTTTATGACCGAAGAAGACGCGTTCTTTGATGGTGAGTCTGTACGTTATCTGGATGGTCGCCAAACGGAAATTACACTCATTCCCCGGCAGCACTAGACGGCTAGAACCCGGGCTTAGCGCTCTCTTTCTTCATCTAGGCCCGGGGCCTTAATCTTGATAAACGCCTGAGCTTCCGGCTCAACGTCCAGCAGTATGAAATTATCGACAAGGGGAAACTGCGCTGGAAGTGAGGTCACCCACTCCTGATAGATGAGTAAAAAGTCATCCTCGATCTCGGCCCCGATGGTTTCCAAAGTTATAGGCGCAACGCTCTCACCCTGCTTGACGACACCCAATAGCTCAAAACGCGCTTCAACGTAAAGAGCAACTCTGGCAAGACTGCGGGTCTCTTCGATGGGCTCAGTGCCGCCCATATAGCGATTGACGACGATGGCATCAGCCAGATGCATACGATGAACGATTTCAAAGCTCTCGCCAGCCCAAACAATATCAGTCCACACCGCGTGGCCTCGGTGGGCAAAGCCCGGCAGCGCTGACAAGAGCAGCACTACGCCGACGATGCAGCGCAGTGCTGCCCCAGTTCGAGCTATGGAGTCTACGTCCCTCGCCCTAGCGACCATTCGCCGCTTTCAACGGTACCGATTTACCATTATCCAAATCCACCTTGGGACTATCCTTTAACTCATACAGCATATCTGCCATGAGATTACGCTTCACAGCGTCAGCTTTGTACGCTGACAAACGCGACTGATGGATAGCTGAGGGGAAACGATTATTGCTGTAGTTGGCATCCGCAGTCTGATGCCGTGGATCAAGGCTAATGTAGGCAATGGGCTTATCTTCGATCAGGCGGTGAGTGACCTTAATCGCATTCCTACGCCAGATCTCTGCGGGAATGTCCAAGTCGCGCTCACTGCCATCTTCGTATCCGATATGCAGCATTAGCGGCGATGGAACACCACCGAGATTTTCAAAGTCGACGAAGTAGAACAGTTTGTCGTCCTCGATGGCCTTGCTAAAGGCACGTTGCTCCCAGGGCTCCAGTTTGTCGAACTTGTCCGCAGCATCGTTACGATCTTTGTTCGTTACCGTGTACCGATCGTTCTTGCTGTACAGATCCTGCAAGGCCTCGAAGCGCTCTTCGCGAGGCACAATGCCTTCGGCCTGATTCCGGGCGACATTCACCGGCAAGGGGTTATCCCGCACATGCTCTTCGCGATCAAGAGGGTAATCCACATCGGGATCACCGTGCTTGAGACGATAGGCACGCACATCGGTGATTGCCATATCAACGTAGTCCGTCGTGTAGAACCATGCACGCCAGAACCAGTCCAGATCCACACCGGAAGCGTCTTCCATAGTACGGAAGAAATCCGCCGGCGTAGGCCGCTTAAATTTCCAGCGTTGAGCATATTCGCGGAATGCAAAATCAAACAGCTCTCGACCCATCACGGTTTCGCGCAATACCGTCAATGCCGCGGCGGGCTTACTGTAGGCGTTCGGCCCCAGGCGCAGAACAGAGTCAGACTGCGTCATGACCGGCACCTGATTCGGTGACATCATGTACTCAGGAATCATATCCAGCACATTAATCTCATTGATCAATGGATCCGAAATACGGCGAAATGCCGGGAAGTCTTCTTCCCACTCAAGCTCCGCTACGTATTCCAAGAAAGTGTTCAGGCCCTCGTCCATCCAGGTCCACTGCCGCTCATCGGAGTTCACTACCATGGGGAAGTAAATGTGCCCCACCTCATGAATGACGACGCCGATAAGGCCGTACTTGATACGACGGGAATAAGCCAACTCTGCCGCGGCACGGGATTCAGCTGACTCGGGATCCTCTGGATTAGCGCGGGGCGGGTCAGGTCGATAGCCATTAAAGGTGATCATGGGGTATTCCATGCCACCACCCTCCCAGGTGTTTACAGACTGTGCTGTGGGATAGGGGTAATCAAAAGAGAAGCGGCTATAGACGTCCATGGTATGCACCACCGCCTGAGTCGAGTACTTCGACCAGACCGGCTCGGCTTCATTAGGGTAGAAGGACATGGCAAACACACGCTCATGCTTGGCACCCGGTTGCTCATGCACCATGGCATCCCAGATAAACTTGCTGGAGCTGGCCCAGGCAAAGTCTCTGACGTTCTCTGCTTCAAAACGCCAGGTTCGCGTGCCTGTCGCCTTGGACTTTTCGTTCGCCAACGCTTCTTCGGGTGTCACGATAAAGCGCGGCTTGTCTGATCCCGCTTGGGCAAGGCGCTCTTGCTGCACCTCAGTGAGCACATCATCGGGATTCGCCAGCGCGCCCGTTGAGGAAATGATGTGGTTATCGGGAACTGTCAGAGAAACATCGTAGTCTCCAAACTCCAGGGTAAATTCACCCCTGCCCAGAAACGCTTTGTTATGCCAGCCGTCGTAATCACTGTAAGCGGCCAGACGTGGGAACCACTGAGAGAGGAAGAAAATCTGCGTATCTGACTCGTAGAACTGCTCATAACCCCCGCGGCTGCGCACGGTATCTCGCTCGATGATGTCAAAGGTCCACTCAAGATCAAAACTGATGTACTGACCCGAGGCCAATGGCTGGGGTAGGTCGACGCGCACCATGGTATCAACCACAACAAAGGGCAACGCTTCGCCCGCCTCACCGCGAAAGCTCAGCTTGCGGTAACCGTAGTCACCGATAGAAACAGCCTGATGCTCCCGAAGACTTCGGTAAGACACCTCATCGCTGTTCACAGTCCGCGAACGTCGATCCAGTGAATCTTGCTTGAAGCGGTTCTGATCTAGCTGCAGCCAAAGATAGCGCAGGGTATCTGGCGAGTTATTGGTGTAAACAATGCGGGCACTGGCATCGATGCGCCGTGCATCAGCATCAAGGCGCGCGTCGATATCGTAGTCCGCCTGCTGTTGCCAGTATTTATGCCCCGGCGCTCCGGAGGCCGTGCGGTAGACGTTAGGAGACGGGAGCTCCTGACCGAGTTGCGCAAAGGCATCGGCGCCGGAACCCACAACATCCTGAGCCTGCGTGGCCTGCGTGGCCTGCGTGGAAAGAGAAACAGGCCCAAAGCCTGCAATGACTAGTCCCATAGCGGGAATAAGTGTGCCGAAACGCATAATTAAGTACTTACCAAGAGCAAAACTAACCGCTGAGCTTAGCAGAAGCGGCGGGGCTATGGGGGAGTGCGCACGACCAACGCGCCAGCGCGTCAACAATCAGGTATCGTCCGTCATCTAAAAACCATGAGACATATTCGTGAAACGCATAATCAAGTTGTCGACGGCACTGATGATCTGGGTCCTCGCTGGCTGTGAGGGACAGAGCATGCTGGTTGAATCCGGAGTATCGGCGTCGCTCGCGCTGGAGCGCGCGCAGCGGATAACAGCACTCACGTACGACCTGCAGTTATCCGTTCCCGAAGACGCTGCCAAGCCTCTGGAAGGTCGCGTGATCATGCGCTTCGACCTCGCGAGTATTGATGCCCCTCTGCAGATCGATTTTGCGCAACAGGCGAAGGATGTACTGGCTGTGAGCGCACAGCAGAAGCCTGTGATTCACGAGTTCAGCAGCGAACACATCATTGTGCCCAAGTCATCACTGAGACTGGGTGAGAATGAAATCTCCGTGGTCTTTAAAGCACCTCAGGACTCGATCAACCGTAATCCAGAATACCTATTCACGCTCTTCGTGCCGGATCGCGCTCGCAGGGCCTTTCCGGTACTCGATCAGCCTGACCTCAAAGCCCGCTATAGCTTGACCCTCGAAACACCCGCTGCCTGGGTCGCCATGGGCAACGGGGCTGTCTTGAGTAACGAAGTCAAAGATGACCGCAGAGTGTTTCGCTTCGCTGCCACTGACCCTCTTCCTTCCTACCTCTTCTCTTTTGTCGCAGGTCAGTTTGAGACAGTAGAACGGGGATTACGCGGCCGAAAAATGACGATTATTCATCGGGAGACCGATAGCGATAAAGTCACCCGAAACATCGATGCCATTTTTGAAGCGCATGCACAGTCCTTGGATTGGCTGGAAAACTACAGCGGCATTCCCTATCCCTTTGCCAAGTTTGGCTTTGCCCTAATTCCTGACTTTCCCTATGGCGGCATGGAACATGTCGGCGCCATACAGTACCGCGCTTCGTCGCTGTTACTGGAGGAAGCGCCCTCGGAAAAGCAGTTGCTCAATCGAGCGCAGCTCATCGCTCACGAAACCGCACACATGTGGTTTGGCAATCTCGTCACCATGCGCTGGTTCGACGATGTGTGGACCAAAGAAGTTTTCGCAAATTTCATGGCCGACAAAATCGTTAACCCGCAATTTCCCGACACAGATCACGCGCTTAACTTCCTCATAAGCCACTACCCACAAGCCTACGGTGTCGATCGCAGCGAAGGGGCAAACCCCATTCGCCAAAGGCTAGACAACCTAAATCTTGCGGGACAAATGTACGGACCTATTATCTATCACAAGGCGCCGATCATGATGCGCCAGCTAGAGCTGCTGCTGGGTGAAGAGGCCTTTCGTGAAGGTCTCCAGTCATACCTGACTCGCTATGCCTATGCCAATGCAACATGGCCCGCACTCATCGAGATCCTCGACAAAAAAACTGATATTGACCTGGCAAGCTGGAGCGAGGTTTGGGTGAACACGGCAGGCATGCCTCACTTCAAACTGGCTAGAAATCTTCAGAGCGATGCGAACGAGGGGCCATGGGTCCTCAAACAACTTGATCCCGCAGGCATCGCCCGCGAGTGGCCCCAGCAATTTACATTGCTATCCCTGGACCACAACGCCGAAACCAGCCTGCTTGCCGCCGGGGAAGTCCCGCTCCCGACAGCACTGCAGAAAAACCCACAGCAGACTCTACTATTTAATGCCGATGGCCTTGGTTATGGCCGCTTTCCCGCCGACCCGAAACTCTTTCAGGCCTGGGAGTCGCTCACTCCATTACAGCGTGGCGTACTTTTGGTCATCAGCTTTGAGAATCTCATCACAACACCGTCTGGAAGCGTCACCGATTATTTCGACACCCTGCAATCCATTCTTGTATCAGAAACCAACGAGCTACTCATCGAACTCGCCGCCAATCAGCTCCACTACCTGTACTTCAGCCTTCTAAGTGATCAGGAGCGCGGGCAACAAATGTTGGGTTTAGAAGCCAAAGTCTGGGAGACCATGCTGGCCCAAGACTCCCGCAGTATGACCAAAGTGTACTTCGAGCTGTTCACGCAGATAGCGCTATCCGATTCTGCGCTCGCCAAGGTCTATGCAATTTGGAGTGGCGAGCAAACCGTTGATCAACTCAGTCCGCAGGAGTCGGAGCGAATTCGTCTGGCGGAGATACTCGCCGTACGACTCCCGGATCGGGCCGATGCGATTATCGCCAGGCAGCGCGGGGAAACCGACAACCCCGACCGACTCCGCCGCCTCGACTACATTTCTCCTGCTTTAGCAAAAGACCCTGATATTCGGGACGCCTTTTTCGAGTCTCTCAAGAATCCAGCGAATCGCGCGACAGAGGTTTGGGTGAGCGATGCCCTGCAGAGACTGAACGACCCTACTCGCCTGGAGCATGCCTTTGCCTATCTTTTGCCCAGCCTGGAGTTACTCGAGGAAATTCAGGTCACGGGAGATATTTTCTTTCCCAGTGCCTGGTTAAACGGGGTCTTGAGCACGCACAGATCTTTGGCTGCAGCAGACGTCGTAAGGCAGTTTTTACAGGAAAGGCCAAACTACAATCCCCAGCTGCGTATGAAAATATTGCAAGCGGCGGACCCGCTGTTTCGGGCCAGCAAGATACAGGGTAGTAAAAACTAGGTATGACTGAGACAGGCAGGCAATCGCAGGGCAACGGAGGCCTGCGGCGAGAACTCGGCTTAGGCGCGCTGGCAGCAACCGGTATTTGCTCCATGCTCGGTGCATCGGTCTATGTCGTGCCCTTTATGATTCAGCGGAACGTGCCCGGCATAGGCTCCTGGGTCCTCCCCGCATTTTTATTCGCCGCACTGCCGGCAGTGTTGGCGGCCCTGGCCTACGCCATTCTGGCTTCGGCCATGCCTCGTGCGGGCGGTAGCTACCTTTATGCAAGCCGTGGCCTGAGCCCCTATCTGGGCTTCGTCGCCAGTTTCTCCCAGTGGTTTGGGCTCTCCATCGTCATCGGTGTCATTGCCTACATCATCGTGCCCTTTCTTCGCGACATTGCGCTCGCATTGGAGTGGATAGATACGGCCGCGCTTCTTGATACCGGCGCCGTGCGGGTGGGTCTTGCTCTGGCTATGCTCTGGGGCTTTGTTGGCACGAACCTTTTAGGATCGCGATTTTATGCGCGCACGCTGATCCCGCTCATGTTTCTCATGTTCAGCCTCGGCGCCATCGTTGTTATCGCGGGTTTCTCCCACGACGCCACAGACTTTGCGGCCGGCTTGTTGGCACGAGAGGGTCGAGTCATGAGCGAGAGTACGGACTCGGCATTTGATCTGAAGACCTTTTTGGCCGCCGCCGCTATCCTGTTCTCAAGTTTCATCGGCTTTGATTCCATCGCCCAGGCAGGGGGCGAGGCGCGAAATCCCGGTCGGAATCTTCCTCTGGCCATCGGGATCGCCATGCTCAGCGTCGGTTCCTTTTATTTTTTGTTTACTTCTGCGGTGTACCACACCGTTCCCTGGCAGTTTGTCGCCGACGAATCCCTGCAAAGAGACGTTACCGCGCCGGGCTTACTCGGCTACGTACTCCCGGGAGCCTGGGCTGTAGCCATCATCGCGGGCGCCGCTATTGCGCTGCTTAACGATCTGCCGGCGATGCTGTTGGCCGTGTCCCGACTGATGTTTGCCTGGGCAAAAGACGGTATTTTCCCTAGCGCTCTGGGCGCCGTGCATCCCCGGCGCCACACGCCTCAAACAGCCATCATAGTGAGCGGTCTTATGGCGACCCTGGGAATTCTGGGCAGTCACTTTGCCAGCGACTTCTTTCTCGGGATCGACATTATGGTGACGTCGATGCTCGTGAACTTTCTGCTCATGTGTCTCACCGTGGTCACGCTTCCAGGACGCAATCCGGAACTGGCGGCGCGGGTTACCGTGCTCAGTCATCGTCCCTCCCAGCTGGCATTGGCCTGGCTTGGCATATTCCTCCTCGCGGGTTTTTTGCTCATTCATACCCACAAAGATCTCAGCACAGAGCTGTCTGCCTGGTACTTCCACTCAACGCCCATTTGGCTCATCGTCATGGGTATAGGAAGCGCCATTTACTTTCTGGAGCGAGCTAAGCTCAAAAGAAGCGGCGCGAATCTCGACCAACTATTTAAGCAATTGCCACCGGAGTAACAATGAACTCTCAGGAACGCTACACAGACTTGGCACCCGACCTGCGCATCTCTCGCGTGGTCACCGGCCTATGGCAAATTGCCGACATGGAGCGAGACGGCGAGTCTGTAAATCTCGACGAATCGGCGCGTAGTATGCAGGCCTACACGGCCGCGGGCCTCAGCACCTTCGACATGGCCGACCACTATGGGTCATCCGAAGAAATAGCCGGCCACTTCGCCCGTAACTATCTCGATGGTCAGCCTGCGCAACTACTCACAAAGTGGGTTCCAAAACCCGGTGGTGCCAGTCGTGAAACAGTTCGTGAGGCGGTACAGCGTGCACTGGATCGTCTACAGACCGATCAGGTACAGCTGTTGCAATATCATGCCTGGAACTACGCTGACCCCAGTTATCTAGACGATCTGAGCTACCTGAAGGAACTTAAGGAAGAAGGTCTGATTGGCCATCTGGGTCTTACCAACTTTGACACCGCGCATCTGCGCGTTGTGCTGGAATCCGGCATTGATATTGTGTCTAACCAAGTCTGCTTCTCTCTTTTGGATCAGCGTGCCGCAAACGGCATGCTCAAACTCTGCGCGGAAAAAAACGTCAAGCTTCTTGCCTTTGGCACCCTCGCCGGAGGTTTCTTGTCCGAGCGTTGGCTCAACACGCCCGAGCCGGATCAGTCGACACTCGCCACTTGGTCACAGATGAAGTACAAGCGCTACATTGATGAAGCAGGCGGCTGGCCGCGGTTTCAAAACCTGCTTGCGGTACTCCATGCTGCAGCTGGGCAGCACGATGTGTCTGTTGCCAATATCGCCAGTCGTTTTATTCTGGAACAACCTGCCGTAGGAGCCGTGATCATCGGCGCACGTCTCGGACAGAGCGAGCACATAGAGAACAACAAACAGTTGCTCGACTTCACGCTCAGTAAGGAGAGTCGCGCAGCCATCGAAAATGCGTTGGGTACTTTGACCCCTATTCACGGCGATTGCGGCGACGAGTATCGCAAGCCGCCCTTTTTGACTGCATCCGGGGACCTGAGTCACCACATAGAAACGCTTCCTGCGCCCTATCCGACAAGTCCGGGATCGGATGGCCAGACTCTGGCCCTTAGCGGAACAGTCTGGGAAGACCTCGCCGGATTTTCCCGAGCGGTTCGCAAAGGTGATGCTATCTACGTATCCGGAACTACGGCCACACATCATGATCGCGTTATCGGTGCGCAGGATCCCATCACCCAAACGCACTATGTGATCGACAAGCTAGAAGGCGCACTTCAGTCGCTAGGTGGCTGTCTGGAAAACGTCGTCCGCACCCGTATATTCATCCGCAACATGGATGATTGGGAGGCGGTGGCTCGGGTGCACGGGGAACGCTTTGGACATGTTCAGCCCGCCAACACCCTCGTGCGCGCGGAACTTGTGGGTGACGAGTACCTTGTGGAAATAGAAGCGGATGCTATTTGTCCGCCTCAGAACGGCGTCAGATGATGCCATAACGCTATCTTGGGTCTTGCTAAAACGCGGCGTCGGCATTTGTGTCGCGCAGACACAAATCCCAACATTCTAATTAGAGAAGAACACCCCATGCTTTAGGAATTCAAAAAGTTTGCCCCGCGTGGCAATGTGGTTGATATGGTCGTCGGTATCATTATTGGTGGCGCCTTTGGCACCATCGTAAAGAGCCTGGTCGCTGACGTCATTATGCCTCCCATAGGGCTACTGCTGGGCGGCGTCGACTTTTCAAATCTCTTTATCACCTTAAAAGAGGAAGCTACCGCAGGCCCTTACAGTACCGTGGCTGTGGCCCGGGAAGCTGGTGCAGTGACCATAAGCTACGGCCTGTTCTTTAATGCAGTGCTCAGCTTCGTCATCGTGGCGTTTGCTGTCTTCTTGCTTATACGGTCCATCAACAAACTTCAGGCCCGCAACATTGACTAAAGCAGTTATCTTTGGAAACTCTGCCTCGGGTAAGTCGACATTAGCTCAACGTATGTCAACCGATGCCGGACTTGCCCACCTGGATCTCGATACCCTCGCCTGGCAAGCAACAACGCCACCTCAGCGAAAGCCCCTGCGGGAATCCAGCGTTGAGATTGCCGCATTTACGCAATCGCATAAGGACTGGGTAATCGAAGGCTGTTATGCGGATCTGATTGCTTTAGCGGCGCCGTTTGCCGAGGAACTTATCTTTCTCGACCTGTCGGTGGACGCATGTGTCGCACATGCCCACGCAAGACCCTGGGAATCACACAAGTACGCCTCCAAAGATGCTCAAGACGCCAACCTGGAGATGCTGCTGGGCTGGATCAAAGACTACCCCAACAGAAATGACAGTTGCTCGAGAGTTGCTCACTTAGAGCTGTTTGAAGTATTTGCGGGAAAGAAGACTCAGGTCACTACGCCCACAGATGCGCTCCTGCAAGCCGTCTCTGACAACTAAAGTAAACCCACCGCCTTTAGGCGTGGCCATTCAATAGCCGGACAGCGATCCATCACTACAGAAACACCATTAGCCTCCGCAAGCTTTGCAGCTTCGAGGTCAATAACGTCTAACTGCATCCATAGAATCCTGGCCTTGCACTGAATCACCTCCTCGACAATCTGGGGGAGAAAACGTGCGTTTCGAAACACATCGACCATATCGACGAGCTGCGGAATATCAGCAAGAGCGCCATAAACGCTTTGCCCCAACAATTCGGTACCGGCAAGCCCAGGGTTCACCGGAAACACGGTGTAGCCCTTGAGCAAGAGGAATCGCATGACACCGTAACTTGGACGCTCAGGCTTGTGACTCGCGCCCAGTAAGGCCACGGTCTTAACCGAGCGCAAAACCTCGGCAATATCCGCGTCAGTATTCAGGGGCACGAGACTCAGGCATCTCCCCAGTTCGGCGGGCGTTTTTCAAAGAATGCCGCCTTGCCCTCCTCGGCATCCGCCGAGGTCATTGCCCGCACCATCGCCTCGTTGGCGTAAACAAAGGCATCTTCGATGGGCATATCAATCTGGCGATAAAAATCGGCTTTACCGTGGCGAATGCCCTGGGCCGACTTAGCGGCGATACGTTCTGCCAATTCAGTCGTTCGATCCACTAAAGAATCAGCAGCCACACACTCGTTGATTAATCCAAATCGCACAGCGTCCTCGGCACTGAACGCATCGCCCGTCAGAGCCAGAGCCATCGCGTGCTTGCGATGCACGTTACGACCAATGCCTACCAGAGGCGTTGTGCAGAATCCGCCCATATTGACACCGGGGGTGCAGAACGTCGCCGTGTCTGCAGCAATGGCAAGATCGCAGGCGGACACAAGCTGGCATCCTGCGGCAGTCGCCGTGCCCTGCACGCAGGCGATGATCGCTTTGGGAGAGTTCACGATAGCTAGCATCATCTGAGAACAGCAGTCGAGAATCTCGCGCATGCGCGCTATTTGCGCGGCGCGCTCTTCTCCGTCGCGCTGACTCATCTCCCGCAGATCATGTCCCGCCGAAAAAACCGGCCCATTCGCAGCAATCACGATAGCCCGCACAGAGGGATCTACTCCGGCCCGATCCAAAGCTTCGGTAAGGACATTGAGCATCTGCAGTGACAAAGGGTTGCGCTGCCTCTCTCGATCAAGCGTAATCCAGCGCACATTATTGCGGGTCGCCTCGCTTAGCGGTGCGTCCATGTTCAGGGCTGTATCTGACATGCAAATAAACTCCTCTTAACGACCGTGGTCTGGTGTCGGCGTTATGCCACAGCTGCCACACCAATTTGGTATCTCTGCATAGTAAAGTTCCGCCGGCTCCTGTGGTAGGGTCTTGGTCCCATAAAAATTGCTCTCACTAAGTCGACAGGACATTTTATGACGCCACTTCATCGTCGCTCAGTTTTCCGCCCGCTCTACGCAGCCGCAAGCCTTGCCATTGCCGCAGCTCTAGGTTCTACCAGCCTCTATGCAGACATAGATCCCGACAGTTTCCCCGCAGAAATACGCGCACTGGAATGGCGTGAAGTCGGGCCTTTTCGTGGCGGTCGTTCGGCTGCCGTAGCCGGACTACCTGGTGACCGGGATAAGTACTATTTTGGGTCTACCGGCGGCGGTGTTTGGACAACCGATAACGGCGGAGCTTCCTGGGACAATATTTCCGATGGTTACTTTGGAGGCTCCATCGGCGCCGTAGCCGTTTCCGACTGGGATCCCAACGTTATCTATGTAGGCACGGGCGAGAAGACAGTCCGGGGCAATGTATCTCCAGGCGATGGCATGTGGAAATCCCTGGACGCGGGCGACACCTGGGCGCGAGTTGGCCTTGAGGACTCGCAGCATATTTCCCGGGTACGCATACACCCCACCAACCCGGACGTCGCTTACGCCGCCGTTATGGGGCATTTGTTTGGACCCAATGAGCAACGCGGTGTTTTTCGCACGACAAACGGCGGCGAAAGCTGGGAAAAAGTGCTGTTTGTTAACAATGAGGTCGGTGCGGTCGATCTAGCGATGGACCCCAGCAACCCTCGCATCCTCTATGCCAGCTTCTGGCGTGTAAAACGCACACCCTACTCACTGGAAAGCGGTGGCGAGGGTTCCGGACTTTACAAAAGTGTTGACGGTGGTGATAGCTGGGAAGAACTGACCCGCAACGAGGGACTGCCTCAGGGCACCATCGGTATCAGCGGCGTGACCGTCTCTCCGAGTAACAACAAGAACGTCTACGCGATCATCGAGGCCGAAGACGGCGGTGTATTCCGATCTCGAGATGGCGGCAAAAGCTGGACGAAGACTAGTGAGAATCGCAATCTCCGCCAACGTGCCTGGTATTACACGCGCATCTTTGCCGATCCCGCCGATGAAGAAGCCGTCTACGTCGCTAATGTGCGTTTCCACTTCTCAAAGGACGGCGGAAAAACATTTAGTGAGATAGATACACCTCACGGCGACAACCACGATCTGTGGATCGACCCCGCGGACCCCATGCGTATGATCCAGTCAAACGATGGTGGCGCTAACGTGTCCTACGATCGCGGCAAGACCTGGTCTACTCAGGCAAATCAGCCCACGGTGCAGTTCTACCGCGTGTCGACGGACAATGACTTCCCCTATCGTCTTCTTGGTGGACAGCAGGACAACTCTGCTGTCCGCATTCGGTCGCGCTCGGCCATGGGCCCATCTATCGGCGTGCGTGACTGGGAGCCCACGGCGGGAGGCGAAAGCGGACACATTGCCGCCAAACCCGATGATCCGGATGTCGTGGTTGGCGGTTCTTACGGTGGCTTCATGCGGTTGGTAAACCATCGCACGGGCGAGCGACGTGCCCTGGATGTCTGGCCGGATAACCCCATGGGTTGGGGCGCGGCAGAAGTGAAGTACCGCTTCCAGTGGAACTACCCGATTTCTTTCTCCAAGCATGACCCGGACGTACTGTTTGTCGCAGCCAATGCGGTATTTCGCAGTGATGACCTGGGCTATAGCTGGACGCAAATCAGCCCCGATCTCACCGTCAATGACAAAAGCCGCATGGGCAAGTCTGGCGGTCCCATTACCAAAGACGATACCGGCGTTGAATATTACGGAACGGTGTTTGTACTGAGCGAATCGCATCACGAAGCCGACGTACTCTGGGCGGGTAGTGATGATGGCAAAGTCCATGTGACTCGTGATGGCGGCGAGAACTGGGCAGACGTTACACCCTCAGCACTGCCGGACTGGGCCATGGTCAATAGCATTGATATTGACCCCTTTAATAAGGGGGGCGCTTATCTGGCAGCCACCCGTTACAAGATGGATGACTTCAAGCCTTACCTGTTCTACACAGACAACTGGGGCAAAAGCTGGAAGCGCATCAGCGGCAACATACCCAGTGAGCATTTCACCAGGGTCCTCCGGGCTGACCCGCAACGCGAAGGGCTGCTCTTTGCCGGCACCGAGCGTGGCGCCTACTACTCACTGAACAATGGCGGAGACTGGAGCCCTATTCAGCTTAATCTGCCGATCGTTCCGGTAACGGACATGCAGATCAAAGACGGCGACCTGATCGCGGCGACTCAGGGCCGCGGCTTCTGGATCATGGATGATCTTAGCGCCTTACGACAGCTGAGTGACAATCACGAAAAAGCCGCGCATCTGTATAGCCCCGACCCGTCCTATCGCATTCTGTCCAAAGGCTGGGATCGGGATAATGGACCTGCCGGAACCAACCCCACAGAAGGCGTCGCTCTTTACTACTCTCTTCCGGAAAATCTGGATAACGATACGAGCATCGAACTCTCTGTGTTCAAGGAAGGTGATGATGAAGCTATCTGGACCTGGGCCCGGGAGCCAGGCCCCGATGATGAAGAGGCCACCAAAGACCTCACGGGCAAACCCGATACCCGCGTGTTAACCGCAGATGCTGGTTTGAATCGCCACGTCTGGGATCTCGACTATCCGGGTATGCAACGCTTTGACGGTTTGATTCTCTGGTCAGATATGAAAACGGGGCCTAGAGCCGTGCCCGGACAGTATCGCGCTGAGCTTAGTGTGGACGGGGAGCAACAGGACGTTGCCTTTGAGGTGGTGGCGGACCCACGATCCAGCGCAACAGCCGAGGATTTCGCCGCACAGTTCGGTTTCGTCACCGAAACCCGGGACCTGCTTTCGCGCATGCACCGGGAAATTGGTCAGATACGCGGTTTCAGATCACAACTCGACGCGCTAGAGGCTCGCTTGATTAAGGAAGGCGATAGTGCTGAGGAGCCTTCCGCGCTACTGGGTAATATTTTGGAGCTGGGTGAGTCCATAACCGGCGTAGAAGAAGCTCTCTATCAGACTAAAAATCAAAGCCGACAAGACCCTCTCAACTTTCCGATCCGCCTTAACGACAAGCTGGCCAGCCTCATGCGCATGGTCGCGGCGGGAGATGCGGCACCCCCTAGTCAGGCACTAGCGGTGAAAGCGGAGCTGAGCGAGACCATTGAGGCACAACTCTCAATTCTGCAGGGAGTATGGAATACCCAGGTTCCAGCCCTAAACGAGCAGATCAAAACCCAGGGTATGGATATGATCGCGCTAGTAGCGGAGTAGGGATTATGCCTCGCGGCTTTTGGCTTGTGGCCGGCAGTGTGCTGGCCATGGGCTTACTCAGCCAGATGGGATCGGCGCAAACCGATCCCTATACCTATTACGGCGGCGAAATTGAAGCCGAGGCTAAGAATGCCGCAATAGAGGCCTGTGAATATCGTGTGCTCATAGAAGAGCAGCGCTGCAATCGCCGCGCCAACAAAACGTCCTGTATCAAGGAAGTGCATAGCGAGTGTCGTGAAGAATTTGCAGACGAAGCTTCCAAAGAACCCAAAAAAGAGGAAGATTGAGTCACTTCTGGGCCCGGTTTAAAGCGATTAGTGGCCATCGCTTTCGTTTCGATACTCGCATCTACCTCGATCCGATCAGCGCCCCGAGCGATCAGGACATAGCGCTAGGATGCATTATTGGCAAGAATCCAGGCTCCGCCACCGCTAGTAAGCGCAGTAGCAGGCTCGCTCCCATCGCGCTGTCCGGTGACAAGTTTCTGCCGACGGTGCTCTCGGTTCTGCGTCAATCCTACGCACAAGCCGATACGCCCATTGTTGCTGGTGGCTATGTGCAGGTACTCAATCTTTTCTACCTCTGTGATCGGGACTTACGGGAGGCCAAGCGTTCACTGGAAAGCTCTCGCCGAGCAGCGCCCTGCCCCGAGGAGAAACGGGATTTCCCTTGGGCATGGTTCGCCTGGGGCGGCTCTGACCGAGTACTGGACCCTCTGAAAGCGCGATTTAGCGCGCTAAGCAGTGGGCACAATTTTTACTACTCCCGGGATCAGCAAAGCGTAGTCGCCCAGCGACCAGGCACCCGAGACCTCGCGAAACATACCCAGGGAATGCCGCAATCTACGGTAGTCGCTCATCTGGCTAAACTGATTCGTCAGTGAGGGTTTACCGCTGCCCCGCAATTCGACAAAACAGTCTCTTAGTCCGACAAAAAAGGAAATGCAGCGTATGCCTACTCGTTTAATAACGGCTTTTGGCGGTTGTTTGCTCGGCGTTTTTACGCTGCCCGGCTTTGCACAGACAAACTTTACGCAAGAGATAGACGCTATCTTTTCGCACATCAAAGCCGACGACCCCGGCTGCACCGTGGGTGTCGCTCAAGACGGGCAATGGATTCACAAAACCGGTTACGGCCTAGCCAACATGGAACTCCATGTACCCTTGGACGGCAGCCACTTGCATCGTATGGCCTCGGTCTCAAAGCAGTTCACAGCCATGTCCGTGCTACTGCTGGCTGACGAAGGCAAGATAAACCTAGACGTCGACATCCATGATTATTTGCCGAAGCTAAAGCCCTACGAAGCCAAAGTCACCATCACCGCTATGCTCGGTCATGTCGCGGGCATGGGTGACTATGATTTAGTGGCAGGCTCCTATGAAGGACCCAAGGCGGAGAACGCCATAGACCTTAAGTCGGCTGCCGGCGGGGACTTTCGCTTAGGCAACGAAGATTATCTGAGCATTGACGAATTCTATGCGGTGGTTGCTCAGCTACCTCTGGCTCAAGCGCCGAATGAAGGTTTTCTATACAGCAACATCGCTTACTTCCTACTGTCGATGCTCGTAGAGGAGGTGTCCGGTGAGACTCTCCGCGAGTATGCGGATAGACGAATTTTCAAACCCCTGGGCATGCAAAACACTTTCTTTAGCGATGACCCGGTAGAGATCGTCGTCAATCGCGCCGACGGCTACAAAAGGAATGACGCCGGCGAGTATGTGATCGACATGACGAACCTGTTCTGGGTCGGTGACGGAGGCTTGCATACCAACCTCGATGACATGCTGATCTGGGACAGACATTTCTATGAGCCGAAGCTAGGCAACGATCCCAAGGAGTTGATGGCGCTGATGAACTCTCCCAGCAGTCCTCATGAGGACGACGGCAGACTCTACGCAAACGGACAATTTGTCAGTACTAAACAAGGCTTGACGCTCTTTGAGCACAGTGGCGGCTGGCTGGGCACCTCCACCTATTACGCGCGGATTCCCAACAAGCATCGCTCCCTGATGATGATGTGTAACGATGCCAGTCTCGATGTCAGCGCATTGGCCAAGGAATCACTCAAACGCCTGCTCGGCAGCAGCACTCACTCCCAATAACAAGCGCCTTGGGAAAGTTCTAGAGGTGCTTACCATCGAGGTAGTACCACCGGCCATCGAGGCTCTCAAAGCGACCCACCTCCACAAGTCGATGACCTTTGCCGGCGATCTTGAATCGCGCAACAAACTCTACCGTGCCCGATTGGTCTCCCGCAGCACCCTCTTGAGTATTGCGAATACTCAGACCCAGCCAGCGCTGTTGTTCGTCAAAACGCACACGGCTGGGACGGGTTTTGGGGTGCCAGGTAGCCAACAGGTACTCTTCGTCACAGACTACAAACGCGCTGTAGCGTGAGCGCATCAGTTGCTGGGCACTTTGCGGGAAGGCAGTACCATTAAGAAAGGGCTCGCAGCAGACCGTAAACGCCCCGCCACTTTGACAGTGGCAGGGGGTTACTTCCATTTAAAGCCTGCGATTAGAACGTTGATGATCAAGCTATAGAGGATGAACACGTACCGGCAGATTACTGATGCCGCGAACAAAGTTAGACAACACACGCTCGGGCTCGCCAACCACTTCTACTTTACTGAAACGCCGCATAATCTCCTCCCAGAGGATACGCAGTTGCATCTCCGCCAGGCGGTTACCCATACAACGGTGAACACCGAAGCCAAAGGACATATGGTGTCGGGGGTTGGCGCGATCAATAATAAATTGATCCGCGTTTTCGATAGCGGTCTCGTCGTAATTGCCGGACAGGTACCACATCACAACCTTGTCGCCCTTACGGATCTGCTTACCCCGAAATTCCACATCCCTGTTCGCGGTACGGCGCATGTGCATTAACGGGGTTTGCCAGCGAATTACTTCTGACACCATGGAGGGAATTAAGTCGGGATTGGCTCGCAGCTTCTCGTACTGTGCAGGATTCTGATTCAGGGCAAGCACCCCCGCGCTGGCGGAATTCCGGGTGGTGTCATTGCCGCCGACGATGAGCAAAATCAAGTTGCCAAGGTACTCCATAGGATCGTCGACCATATTCGCGGTATTAGGATCGCGCTGAAGCATGCGAATCAAATCCAGGGTCTCAACGCCATCGTCCTTACGCTCATGCCAGATGCGGGTGAATGTCTCCAGACACTCGTGCAGTCCGACAAGTCGCTCCTCGGGATCCGTGTCACCACCTGCGATCTCCGGTGTGGAGGTAGCAAGATCGGACCAGTAGGTCAGCTTGGTGCGCTCCTCAAAGGGAAAATCAAACAAGGTAGCCAACATCTGCGTTGTCAGATTGATGGATACCTCATCAACCCAGTTAAAGGTCTCTCCCGCCGGAAGACGATCCAGAATTTCACCCACACGCGCTCGTATGAGGCTTTCCATTTCCGCAAGATTCTTGGGCGCGACCGCACCCTGCACGGCTTTGCGTTGCACGTCGTGCTTCGGCGGATCCATGGAGATGAAATTCCCCAGGGGCAGGTCTTCTGTTAAATCGCCGATCACAATCGTCGGCTCAGAAGAGAAATCCTGAAAGTTGCTGTCGATTTCGACGATATCTTTAAAGCGTGTTATCGACCAGAAAGGCCCGAACTGACTGTCGGCGATGTAATGCACCGGATCCTCAGCGCGAAGACGCTCGAAATAGGGACGCCAGGCATCCTGCTCGTAAAGACGGGAGTCACTGACGTCGATATCTTCGAGGGCTACAACGGCTGGGTCGGGCAGTTTCATCGCTTGATTCATATTATTATCCTTTAGCTACTTCAAACTACATTTGATACTCGGGAAGCCTGACTACTAAACCGTCCATGTCGTCTGACACATCGATCTGACAACTCAGACGGGAATTCTCGGCTCGGTCCGGGCGCATATCCAGCATAGACTCTTCCAGCATTGCTGTACCGCCTGTTACCGAAGCCCAGGGCTCTTCGACAAAACAGTGACAGGTCCCGCAGGCACAGGCACCACCACAATCAGCATCAATACCAGGCACGGCGTTATCAAGGGCGTTCATCATCAAGGTCTTGCCGACCTCAGCTTCAATCGTGTGGCTCGTACCGTTGTGCTCTATCAAGGTGATCGTAGGCATAGCAGGGCTCTCAGTGACTTATCTTATGCCAACCACTGTACTGAATAAGCCTTGGCATTGAGGGTTATAATTTGCCATAGGGGGGTTATAATTTGCCATAAAATTTATGTGGGTCACTATGAGTCTCGACGCTAATGAGTTCCTCCTACCCAGTACTTACTCGCGCATCGTCGCGCGCGTAGCGCAATTGCAGGAACGGGATTTGAGCAAACTCCTGCTGGGTACAGACTTGCCCGAAACCATCCTCATGCCCGCAGATGAGACGTTTATTAGCGGTGAGCAACAACTTCAGATCATGAAAAATGGTCGCGAGTTACTCGGCTCCGCAGATTTTGGTTTACGCCTTGGCGAGCAGCTACAACCCTCTGCTCATGGGCCACTAGGATATCTGGCCTTGTGCAGCCCCGACCTGCTAAGTGCGCTTTATGCGCTTAGGGATTACTTACCTATGCGAATGCCCTGGGTTGCCATAGATATAGACGTGTCCAAGGAGCGGATCCTTTGTGAACTGCGCTTGCGCATGTCCATCGATGGCAACGCATTTGCCCAGGTAACGATGGCTGAGTGCTTCGCCATGGTGCTGCAGTCCTTCGTCGAAGCGGTACTTCGGCGACCCGCATCGGAAGCGATCATTGAGTTTGCACACCGCCCGCCTCCGCATGCCCAGCGCTACGACAACTTCCTTCACGCGCCCTACAGTTTTGATTGCAACAGCAACAGCTACGTCTTACCCGGTGAGTTAGCGACGGCGGCAAACGCAACCAGCGACAATGCTTCCTTCAGGCTGACACAGCAGTTGTGTAATGCCCTCCTTGAACAAACGCCCAGGTCGAGCAGTTCCATGGCCGATCGCGTTCGCACACTCATGCTCCTGCGGCCCATAGAGTCGATTGGAGAACCAGAAATAGCTCGGGCCCTGTTTGTGTCAAAACGTACCTTGGGGAGACGTCTTGAATGTGAGGGCACTAACTATCGAAGAATAAGGGAACAGTTTCTGGAGGAACTGGCCAGACGCTATTTGCTGGAGCCTCGGCAAACGGTAGACACAGTCGCAGCATCCCTGGGCTACAACGACGCCGCTGCATTTAGAAAAGCTTTCAAGCGCTGGACGAGTATGACCCCCAAAAATTATCGGCAATCCTCACCATCTCTTTAAAAGGACGAAGATTGCCTATGCGTCATCAGATCAATCAGAGCCTGATCGGCAGGTCTCTGACGCGCTGCCCCGTGGCAGCAAAGATTGCGTTCCCGATCGCCGGTGCAACCGCAATTAAAGGCGGCTCCCCCAGGCCGGTAGGAAACTCATCGCTCTGGATAAACTTGATGTCCAGCTCTGGAACATCAGCCATGCGCAAGGGCGTGTAGGTATCCAGGTTGCGATCCCTCACCTGGCCATTCTCAAAGGCCGTGCCTTCATACAGCGCAAGACTCAGACCCCAAAGTGAGGCGCCCTCTGCCTGTGCCATAGCACCATCGGGATGCACCACAGTGCCGCAATCTAATGTCTGCCAAAGCTTTTTCACCGTGACATCTTTTCCATCGACAGCAACATGCGCCACACAGGCACTCCAGGTCGGCATCGCACGTTCCTGACCATGGGCAACCGCAACACCCAGTGCCTCACCTTCCGGCAGGGACGAACCCCAGCCCGAGCGTATGCGCACATCTTCCAGCACAGCTGCGAGACGTGAAGCACCGCCTACCTGCATAGGCGCGCTGCCGGCTTGTCTCCCTACAGCATCTAGCAGGGATAGACGATACTCCAGCGGGTCCACACCCAACTTTGCGGCAATCTCATCCATAAAGCACTCGACACCCCAACCGATCCACCCGGGTCCCACCGAGCGCAGCCATCCCGGGAGGAAAGTCTTTTGCGCGAGCGTGTTGTTAATTGCCCGCACCCGATGATTGGCAAGGGAATACCAATGATCAGAGCCATTAATCGAGAAGCCATCAAATTTACCCTTGCCATCCACGCCCTCACCCATAAAACCGGGGGCCATAGACAATGTCGGCCAGCCGGCCGCTGCGGCATGCTCTATGGCAGTAAGACTGCCATCTTCGGCAAAGGCTGCATCAAGACGGGCAACGGAGGGCGATCTTGCGCAATCAAACAGGCTGTCCGCAGGCCGCGTCATAATCAGCTTCACCGGCTTACCCAATTGGCGGGCCGCATGGGCTGCGGGAATCATTTGATCCCCGAACAAACGCCGACCAAAACCACCACCGAGGTAGTAGGTGTGCAGCACAATATCCTTCTCTTCCATATCCAGGGACTGCGCCAGCGTCGGAATAATCAAGGACTGCCACTGATTCCCTGCGTGCACGTGACATTGTCCGTCACGAAACTCCACCAGCGCGTTCTGCGGCTCAAGCGCAAAGTGCAGGGCAGTACTCGTTCGGTAGGTAGCAGACAGAGTGTCTGTTGCAGATGATATGGCTGCCGATGTATCTCCGGCATCGACGAACAGGACTCCGCTGGATGGATCATCTACCAACGCTTTGCCTTCGGCAAAAATATCGTCCTCGCTGACAGACGCGGTCTCGCCCACATCCCATTCAACTTTAACCGCCTCCGTCGCTTTCATAGCAGCGGGAAAGCTGTCGGCAATCACCAACGCCATGCCCTGAACAAATCCCGATGAATCCTCAATGACCAGCGTTTGCTGGTATCCGCCAATCGCTTTGGCAGCACTATCATCTATCGAAGTGATCACACTGCCGTATCGCGTAGGCGCGACAATGGGATGAGCGTAAACCATGCCGGGCAACTCTGAATCCAGCCCATAGACTGCGGTGCCTTTGGATTTAGCCGGCACATCTAAGGCCAAGGCAGCCTTACCAATTAGTGTCCGCGCCGCCGCAGGCTTAATCGGCATTGCCGCAAGCTCGTCTTCGCTGAACGTACGGCTGATATCACCCCGGGAAACGATGTCGGCGAAACTCAAAGACTGCCCCGCGCCGGATACGACGCCGTTCTCCGCGCTCAACTGTGCCGCATCAACAGCTAACAGCTCGGCGGCTGCATCGATCAATACCGTGCGCCCTGCGGCACCGGCTCTGGACAACATCTCAAAGCTAGTGACCACAGACCAGGATCCGCCAGTAACCATATAGCCCCACTTGGGATCGGTGTCGACATGCACCAGACTGACCGAGTCCCAGCTGGCACCAAGCTCATCCGCAACTATGCGCGCCAGCGCCGTACCCACGTGCTGACCCATTTCTGCCTTGGCGATGTTCACCAGAACCTCACCGGCCTCATTGATCTCAAACCACACCGCAGGAGAAAATATGCGACTGCCACCGGTTGCGACAATTTCCCTCACCGCTTCTTCTTTTGAGCAGCCCGGTAAAACCACACCCAGACCCATCATCAATCCCGTACCAAGACTTCCCGCAAGAAAACTTCGACGACTGACGCCCGTATTTACAGTCTTCATGAGTTCACCTCAGCTTGCGCAGCGGACTTTATCGCCTTGCGTATCCGGGTATAGGACATGCAGCGGCAAAGGTTCCCGGTCATGGCCTGGGTAATTTCCTCTTCGCTGGGATTGGGGTTCGACTTAAGAAAGGCTTCCGCTGTGACAATCTGTCCCGACTGACAATAGCCACACTGCGGTACCTGGGCGTCGACCCAGGCCTCTTTGAGTGCCGTACCTTCTGCGCTGGCAAGACCTTCAATGGTGGTGACCTCAGAACCTGCGACTGCACTCACCGGGAGCACGCAGGACCGGATGGGCACGCCGTCGCGCTGCACCGTGCATGCTCCGCATTGGGCAATACCGCAACCAAACTTGGTCCCTTTGAGCTGCTGCTCGTCGCGAATCACCCATAGCAAGGGTGTATCGCCGGGTGAGTCAGTCGATACCTGCTTACCGTTTAGCTTAAATTCGATCACGCTACGTCCTCCTGGTTACACCATCTGTCCAGAGCCGCGCTAAAGCCCGTTTAAATGCGTCATCCAAACTATGTACACAAGGCAGCACACAGGCATTATTGTGTAGTAAGCATAGCGTATTGTGATAATTTCGGCTGCCCTCGTTACCGTAAGGCGGTCCCAGCAATACTCGGCAATGGAGAAGTAATCTTGGAAGGTTATCTACTACTGTTTGGCTCAGCCTTCCTTGCAGCCACCATTTTGCCATTTTACTCAGAAATCGTGCTCGTGCTGGCGCTACAAGAAGGTGCCGACCCTGCACTGCTACTATTTACAGCAACGCTGGGCAACACCTTGGGGGCGGTGGTGAACTGGGCTATTGGTCGCCAACTGCTGAAATTTCAAGACAAACGCTGGTTCTATTTTTCGCCTGCCCAGATAGCCAGAGCCCAGCGCTGGTTTCAGCGTAGAGGAGTCTGGTCGTTACTCTTCGCTTGGCTGCCTATCGGTGGCGACGCTCTCACGCTCATCGCAGGGGTAATGAACGTGCGTTTAACCACCTTCCTTGTCTTGGTAGGGATAGGCAAAGCCTTGCGCTATGGATTTGTACTGCTCATCGCGATCTACGCTTTGTAAACAATACCTTTAGCGTCCTATGTTCAGCCGCCAAGCAGACTCACCATGCTAAAGCCCAGGTAATTACCCAGTGCCAGTCCCGCAGATCCCACCAGAATCGCAGGTAGCTCGAGGTCACTGCGTCCGAGACTTCTTGCCAGCGCCAGTGCGGAGGTGCCTCCACCAATATTTGCCTGAGAAGCGACGGCTGCGGTTTCCAGGTCGGCTTTAAGGAGTCGAGCTGCACCAAAGACTACAGTTCCGTGGACGCTTACCAGTACAAGGACAAACACCCCCAGCACCGGAGCCAACTCCCCCATACGCATGAGCGCCTGGGCATCGCAGAGCGAACCAATAACTGCAAGAAACAGATAAACCGCCAGCAAGCCCAACAAACGAGCACCGCGAAGCCGCTGCACCACAGGTAGTTGCGCCAAACACAGCGCCAGGGTCGAGAGCACCAATATCGACGGCACATCAATGTCAGCGCGCTGCTGTAACAGGTCCGCGATAATCTCCGACAAGCCCACGGCCGCAATCCCCAAAGCAATTACCGCCGCGAGATCAAAGATACGTGCGATCTCACCCTCATCCTGTATAGGACCCGAACTCACCCGCTCAGCCTGTGCAGCTGGCTTAGGCCAAAATCCGGCGAGCAGACGCGGCAGAGTTACGCAGACCACCATCCAAATGGTGGTCATGGCATTGTCCACGGCCGCTGCGCCAGCGTAGAGCGCGGCATCTTCCATCACACCGTATTCCAGTGCGACGGCGTTGTAATTCACGCTGCCGCCTACATAGGTCCCGGTAAACATGCCTGCCAAAACCGCATGCTGACTCCCCAGCGCATCTGCTCCACCGACCACCCAATGACCTAAGGCCGCTCCCAGTGCGGTGCCAAAGGCACCAAAGAGAAACAGTAGAAGCGTGGGCCCACCTACCTGACCGAGACTGCGTAAATCGACCAGCAGTAACAGCCAAAAGATACCCAGGGGCGCGACGTAAGTGAATATAGCGTCGTAAATTGGTGTCTCCGGGCCGTAGGTAGGAATAATGCCCAGGTTTGCGACAAGGGCCGTCAGCAGGATAACCAGCAATGCGGCCCCAAAGTGTCGGAGCCAAGTGCGCGTCGCCAACCATTCGGAGATCGCAATGAGTGCTGCCAAAACGGCCGCTATAGAGAGTGTGCTTACAAACATGCCGACATGTTACACGCATCCCGTGGATTTCTGAGCCACGCGGTCAAAGCCCGTGTTCCCCTTACTTTTTTTCAGTGATTTCTTGCACTTCCACGCATCTACGGGTACCCTTTGCGCCGCTCATAATCGACCGTCCAGGTGTGTCTCCACATTTGGCACTCCCAGCTTATGAAATCGACGGTCCGTTGCGGGCCGCACGCGATCATCGTTTAGACGCCTTACGGTTAAGACTCTCTAGTGAAGTCTCTCCGAAAGAAGTCTCTCCGGAAAAACCGTCCGGGTTGATCTGCGACAAACAAGACGGACATCAACGGACAGACTGAATGCTTACTGCAAGAAACCTTGAAAAAATCATGGAGCTGGAAGAGACGCTTCGCACTGAATACCAGACGCAGCTTGATGCTAAGTCAGAAGAGATTAGCAAGCTCGCGAAGGCCACAGAAGATCAAAAGGCCGTCATCGCCAAACAGCTGGAGCAAATTTCTGCGCTCTCAATCGATGCATCGAAGAACAAGAAGGTCGAGCAGCGGAATCGTGAGCTTCATCAGCGCAGCGAAAACCTGCTGGAAGATGTAGCCAAGCAGAAGGCACGCACCAAGACTCTGCAAAGCGACCTTACTGAGGTTCGCGAAGAACTGGGTACGCTAAGACAGTTTGATCCCGCAAAAATGAAGAAAAATCTCGACGCCAGCAAAAAGAAGCTAGCGGAGAAGACTACAGCTAACGACCTGCTGCAAAAGTCTTACAAGCAGACGAAGTCGGAAAACGCTGACCTAAAGGCGCAACTGAAGGCGCTGGAAGAAAAGCTGGAAGAATTAGAGCCGAAAGACGCCGACGTTGAAGAATCTGATGTAGAACAGGAAGCCGCTGCGTAAATTGCAGTGCCGGGGCAAAAAACGCGAGAATTTTTACCCCGATTAGCGGTACACTAGCCTTCGTAAGACCCTGCTACATCGTACCTATTGCGCCCGTAGCTCAGCTGGATAGAGTAACTGGCTTCGAACCAGTTGGTCGGGAGTTCGAATCTCTCCGGGCGCACCAATTTCTAAAGCATCTCCCTCTAAACATCGACCCATGTGCCCCCTAAACAATGGGCATATCTACTTGCCACGCCGGGGGAGGCTGTGATGTATCTGGCGTATGCTCTTCCTGAAATTGCTCCAGATGTCTTTCTACGGCACCCGCTCTTCGCCCGTAGTGCGCGATATGGAAAGTTGCATCCCCTTCGTAGACCAACGGGAGGTTGGTTCGCCCGATCACGACACCTCCCGAGGGCGCCACAATAGGAGACTCCGCTGCACCCAGGGGATCCGCGACGATAGCGAGCGTCTGCCCCTCGGTGACTTTGTCGCCAAGAGCTGCAAACGTACGTAGCACACCGCTCTCCCCGGCCCGGACCCAGGTAGTCTCATTACTGATAATGGGCTCGGGCAAGGACTTTCGGCTGCGCGAAGTGGGAAGCATGCCAATATTGCGCATGACGTTGATGATGCCCCGTACCCCGGCACGAATGTAGACCTCTTCAAAGCGCAGGGCTTCTCCCGCCTCATACAAAATGACCGGGATACCCAAATCGCCTGCACAATCACGCAAAGAGCCGTCACGAATTTTTGCATCAATGGCCAAAGGAACCCCAAAAGCCATAGTCATCTCCGCTGCTTTTGGGTCATCAAGGTCAGCACGTATCTGCGGAAAATTGCTCCGATGCCGAGCCCCAGTATGCAAATCGATGCCGTGGGTACACTTTTTTACTACTTCGTTGACAAAGGTGTACGCCACCCGGCCCGTCAAGGAGCCTTTGGAGGAGCCGGGAAACGAGCGATTGAGATCCCGGCCATCGGGCAAGTAACGCGTGTGATTCAAAAAACCGTAAACGTTCACGATAGGAATCGCCAGCAGACTCCCTCGAAGGTTTTTGAGCGCGCGATGTTGAAGAAGACGTCGGATAATTTCGACGCCATTGATCTCGTCTCCGTGAATTGCCGCGCTGATAAACAGCGTGGGGCCCGGACGCTTCCCGCGTATGGCCTGCACGGTGATTGAGAGATCATCATGGGTGTACATGGGCGCCACTGGCAGATCTATAAGCTGCCGCTCACCCGGGGCAACACTCACCTTCCCAATGATCAAATCTGATGCTTTTTCTACCGTCACGACTGCGTTGTTTCTCCGTCAGTTCCTACAGCTCGGATGTTTACTCTAATGGGAGTTCGTTGAGGTGATGGCTGTATCGAGCTCCTGAACTTTTGGTCGACGCTTGCGCTGGGTCCTTGCTGGAATCATGTCGCGCATTGCTTCGAGTTTGCCGTAACACAGCAATTTATCACCGGCCTCTAACACCCGCTCCCGGCGAGGATTAGGAAACACTTTACCGTCGCGATAAAGAGTCAGAACGTTAAGGTCCTTATCTTCCACCGTGGATTGCATAATGGTCTGCCCCACAAACTTTGAACCCTCGGGGATATACAGCTCCGTCACCCCATACCCCTTGCTGACGGTGAGGCGCTGGCGGATATCAATCTCGGGGAAGTCCACCTGGGCTGCAAGATAATCAACCACAGCACCGGCGATATCCAGTCCCGTGCACGTTTCTATACCTTCCAGGCCCGGCGAAGAATTGACCTCCATCACCTGGGGGCCATCTTTGCCCTCAAGCATATCCACTCCCGCGACCCGAAGACCGAGAATCTGCGCACAGCGCACGGCGGTCTCCCGGTAACGCTCATCCAGCTCTACCGGCTCTGCAACACCACCGCGGTGCACGTTACTGCGAAACTCCTGACCCTGAGCCACCCGGCGCATGGCAGCAACCACCTGATCACCCACCACAAATGCTCGAATATCTTTGCCCTTACTCTCGGCGACAAATTTCTGAATCAACACGTTCTGCTTCTGGCTCTGCAGAAGCTCGATAATAGACTCGGCTTGCTTAACGGACTCCGCCAAAAGCACGCCGATGCCCTGAGTTCCTTCAATCAGCTTGATCACGATAGGTGCGCCGCCCACTCGCTCGATAGCAGGAAGCACATCTTTACGGTCCCGCACAAAGGTCGTTCGTGGCAGCCCAATGTGATGTCGACTGAGAATCTGCAGACTGCGCAGCTTGTCTCGCGAATTCGCAATCCCGTGAGCTGTGTTGGCGCAGAACACGTCCATTTCCTGAAACTGTCGTACTACCGCGGTGCCGTAGTAGGTAATGGATGCTCCAATTCTTGGCAGTACTGCATCGTAGCTGCTCAAGGGTTTCTGGCGGTAATAAAGCTCCGGCGAGCCCTCCTCAAGATCGATGGCAAACTTCAGGGTATTCAAAACCTTAACTGTATGCCCACGTTGTTCGGCGGCCTCTTTTAAGCGCCGGGTACTGTAGGCATTCGGTGCACAGGAGAGTATCGCTAGCTTCATAAAGCTGCCTCATACGGTGGAGTGGAGGAATAACGAACCGATCTATAGTCGCAGACATTACTGTTACGCAAGTAAATGTCAGATGACCGCCTTGCGGTGCATAAAGACCCAGCCAAGACGCTCTTTTGATCTATTCTACAGCGTTGATATGAGACTAGTTGCTTTACAGTGATTACAACAAGCCGCGATTTTTCAATAAAGGCGTTACCTCGGGGTCTCTACCTCGGAACGCCCGGTACAACGTCATGGGGTCAACCGTGCCGCCGCGCTCAAGAATCTGAGTGCGAAATGCCGACGCCGTCGCCGGATCAAACAGTCCTCGTTCCTTAAAGGCCTCAAAACCGTCGGCATCCAGAACCTGCGCCCAAATGTATACGTAGTAGCCTGCTGAGTAGTGGTCACCGCTGAAGATATGCTGAAAATAGGTGCCCTTATAGCGAGGATCAATCAACGGTGTTTTGCCAATATCCTGCAGTGCCTGAGCCTCAAACTCTTCGACATCGCGCGCTCCCGCATCAGGGTCACTATGCCAGGCAAGGTCCAGATAGCAGGCTGCCAGATACTCCGTCGTGGCAAACCCCTGATTGAATTGCTCGGAGGCTTTGAGCTTGCTAATGAGTGCATCAGGTATCGGTGCATCCGTTTGCACATGCCGCGCATAGGACTTCAGCACCTCTGGTTCCATGGCCCAGTGCTCCATAATCTGGGACGGCAGTTCCACAAAGTCCTGTTTAACGTTGGTGCCACCCAGACTCGCGTAACGCACGTTGCTCAAAAGACCATGCAAGCCATGCCCAAACTCATGAAACAGCGTTCGCACTTCATCTACACCCAGTAGGCAGGGTTCCGATTTTGGAAAGTTGCAGCAGTTGACGATCACCGGGGCTGCGCGCTGACCATTGTAGGACTGCGCACGAAACTCGGACATCCAGGCACCGCTGCGTTTTGAGGAGCGCATATAAAAATCAAACAAGAAGTAGCCGATTAGCGTTCCATCGGCCTCGGTAGCTTCATAGGCCTGCACGTCGGGGTGATACAACGGAAGATCAGCACGCTCTCGAAAAACAATACCGTAAAGCTTGTTGGCGACTTCAAAAACACCGTCGCGAACGTTCTCCAGTTTGAAGTACTGCTTAATCTCATCAGGATCCAGATCAAAGCGCTCCTGACGCAGTTTTTCGGTGTAATACCACCAATCCCAGGGCACTAGCTCGTGTTCACTGGCAAGACCCGCACACTCAGCCAGTGCCACAGCTTCCTTGCTGACCTGTTCCTGACAAGGTTGCCAAACCTTATCTAGTAACTCGCGCACCGCCACCGCTGTTTTTGCCATACGGTCATCAAGCATAAAGTCCGCATGACTAGCGAAGCCCAGCAGCGCAGCACGCTCGCTACGCAAGGCCACGATCTCGCGGATCAGCGGACGGTTATCGACGCTGCGCGTACCACAACTGCTGTAAGCACGGTAAATCTCCTCGCGCAGCGCGGGATTGTCCGCGTACTGTAAAAATGGCGTGATGGACGAGCGGGAAAGTGTGAACACATAGGCGTCGTTCATTCCCCGCGCCCGCGCCTCGTCTCTCCCCATCTCAAGAACATAGTCGGGCAAACCCGCAAGCTCGTCCTGTGAATGCAAAATCAAGGCGTAGTCGTTATTGTCCTTTAGCACGTTTTGACCAAAGCGGGTGCACAGCACGGCCAACTGCTCGGTGATCGCGCTCACTCGACTGCGCTGGGCGTCCGTGAGCTCAGCACCGGCGCGAATAAAAGTTCGCAAGGTCTCCTCAAGCAGCTGCTCTTGCTCAGGACTCAAAGACTCCTCTACCTCACGCACCGCCCGTACTCGGGCGTATAGCTGTACGTTGGCATAGATACCGCTGCGGTGGGCACTAGCCTGTGGTGCTATTTCACACTCCAGCGCCTGCAACTCGTCATTTGTGTCCGACGATGTGAGATTCCAAAAGACATCCTCGACGCGAGTTAGCAAAGACCCACTGTTCTCAAGAGCTTCAAGGGTATTCGCAAAGGTGGCCGCCTCGGGATTAGAAGCGATGGCATGAACCTCTTCCCGCTGCTGCTCAAACCCGCGATCAAAAGCCTCGCGATAGTGCTCAAAGCGGATCGCCGGAAAATCAGGGATGCCTGTGTCTGCTAGAGGCTCAAAAAACGGGTTGCTCATAAAATTGCAGTCCTGGGGGAAGATAAGTCGCTAAGGACGTTTGAAAGGCGATGAATAGTACGCCATGTCGACCTGTTTGCTTAGCTTGTCAGTCAAGCACGGTCCACGTAGGCTCGGCTTAGCCATTTTATAAGAAGGTTTCAGCCCATGCCCAACTCTGCAGCGAACACTCAACGACGACACTTACTCAAAACTTTGGCGGCCGCATCCGCCATGGCCGCCTTCGGCCGACCCAGCTGGGCAAATATGGCCGTAGGCAAAGCCGATCTCATCGTCACCGGCGGTACCTTTCACACCATGGATGTGAGCACCTCCCTCGCCGAGGCCATGGCGATTCGAGGCAACAGAATCATGGCGATGGGCTCCATCAATGATATTCAAAACCTGACCGGCCCAAACACCCGACGCGTCGACGCCCGGGGACTCACCATAACCCCCGGATTCATCGATGCGCACTCGCATCCCCTCCTCGCCAACGAGGCGATCAGCGTGGACGTAAATGTTCGCCAGATCTCCAAAGTCCAGGCCCTGTTAAAAGAGCAGGCCCAGCGGACGCCCGAGGGGCAATGGGTGCTGGCTCACATGTACGACGACACCAAGTTCGATGAAGGCCGCCCGCTGACTTTGCAAGATATCGACGCCGTAGTTCCGTCCCAGCCCGTTATGGTGCGTCACCGGGGTGGCCACACTGCCGTGGTTAACTCAAAAGCCTTTGCTATGGCCGGAGTCGACAATCAAACGCCCGACCCCCAAGGCGGCCGTTTCTTTCGGGAGGACGGCCAACTCACGGGCAAGGTTGCGGAACTGGCAATGGACGTTTTTGACAGCGTAGGCGAATGGCCCGTCGTAGACCGGGAGACCAACCGAAAAGGCGCCAGCCTGATGACCAAACGCATGGCAGCATCAGGCCTGACCAGCACCACCGATGCTGCTGCAGACCTGGAAGGCTGGATTTCCTACATGGATGCTCTCGATGCCGGAGAACTCTACACCCGGGTAGCCTTCATGCCGCGCGGTAACTCAGAGATTTATACCACCATGAAAGAAGCCGGTATGCGCTCGGGATTTGGCAACCCAATGCTGCGCGTTGGCGCAGTGAAGTATGCCGCCGATGGCAGTGCCTCCGAGCGCACCATGCGTATGAGCACGCCGTTTGAGGGTACGGACGACTACGGCATTCTCACCATGTCCCAGGAACAAATAGATGCTGCCGTGGATGAGGCCGTCGCCAATGATTTTCGCATAGGCATTCACGCCAACGGAGATGTCACCATTGATATGGTTCTTAACGCTTACGAACGTGTGCTGGCGGACTGGAAAGGGAGTAATCCGCGTTTTCGTATCGAGCATTGCTCACTGGTGAACCCTCAGTTAATCAAACGCATCAAAGCGACAGGCACCATACCCACCCCCTTCTATACCTACGCCTACTACCACGGCAACAAGTGGGTGGATTATGGTCCGGACAAAATGCGTGACATGTTCGCCCACCGCTCCTTTATCGATGCGGGCATCATGGTCGCGCCGGCTTCAGACTTCACTCCCGGCCCCTACGAACCCATGATGGCGCTTCAAAGCATGATCACCCGGCAGGATTCCCAGGGTCGAGTGTGGGGTGAAAACCAGCGAATCACCGCCGCTGAAGCGATGCAGGTGTGCACCATGAATGGCGCCTACGCGTCCTTTGAAGAGCACGACAAAGGCTCACTAACTCCGGGCAAACTGGCTGACTTTGTACTGTTAGGCCAAGATCCAATGACCACAGACCCCACAGCGATAAAAGACATCCCCATTGTCGCCACGTATCTGGACGGCCAACCTGTCTTCGAGGCCTGATTCAGGGGCTCAAATCCACCCTAAAAGTAGACATATACAGCCGTCTTCGACGGCTCGTCTTATGCGATGCTCCGCTCATCGCTAAAGGCGTGACCTTTGCTCAAACCTTGCGCACTTTGCTTACTCAGAGTCTCACGCAAGGTCAGAACCATGAAAGCAATAGCATTAGTAATCTCCTTAGTATTTGCCACTCAAACTGCGTGGTCCGCCGATGAATCAACCGCCGACATGCCCGGCTATGTCGACTTTTCCGAACTGTCACAGGATTACGGTGAACCTCGAGTGATGGTCAATCTCGGTGGTTCACTGCTGAAGCTAGTGGGCTCCATGAAGCACGACGATCCCGTTGCCGAAGAAGCACTCAAGAGTCTGGATTCAGTGCGCATCCATGTTTACAACACCAACGGTGATACAAGCTCGGCCGACGCGCGCATGGATGCGGTTAGCAGCAAGCTGGCAGATCAGGACTGGGAGCAGATCGTGCGCGTTCAGGAACCTGAAGATCGCGTGAACGTTTATGTAAAACACAGCGCGGATCGCATTCAGGGCCTGATGATCATGGCGGTCAATGCCGAAGAAGCCGTGTTTGTAAATGTCCTGGGTGACATTGACCCGGCCCATCTGAACAGCGTAGTCGCGGGCATCGACGTAGTCGACGACTTTGGCGTCGACTTCGATCTGGCACTGTAGGCCAAAGCATGAAAATTCTAACGCTACTGCTTGTCACCACACTCCTTGCGGGCTGTGGTGTCACCGCATCCTCTCGCAACCCAGGCTATGTTCAATTTGATACACCGAAGCAGGAAGGCCTGAAAACCGATACGTCTATTTCTCTTGGGCCACGTTTGCTTCAGTTTGCGGCACGACATGTGGATGACGACCCAGAGACCAAGGCGCTACTGCAATCCCTCGAGGGCGTGCGGGTCAGTGTTACCCACTTGTCAGAGAGTGTTGATCATGAAGTGCTTCGCGACCAAGTAGGCATAGCCACAGCAAAAGCCTTCGACGAGCGCTGGAGCCCAATCGTTCGTGTCGTAGAGGACGACTCCCGAGTCCACATCTTTGTGAAAGAGCAAGAGGGCCTCCTCCTTGGCGTCGCTGTGGTGGCCGTGAATCACGAGGAACTGTTGTTCGTGAACATCATGGGCGAGATGGCCGCAGAAAATCTCTCGGCGCTGTCATCCGTAGTACCGGGTGCAGATACTCTTGCCCTGAGCACTATCAGCAGAGAGTAGACACTCTTCGCGTCGCTCCTGCTTCGAGTAACAAGCCGGCATTCAGTTAAGGACACGACCGGCGTATTCTCTGCAGGTCAGCCCTCTGGGCTCCTGCACGGAATTAACGCGATGCTGCGACTCATCCGGCACACCGCCGTTCTGCTCACCATGCTTACACTGTTGGGGAGCAATATTCTTCTGCTTACCAGCAGCGCCTTCAACGCGGCTATATCGAGCGCCCTCGCCACGACTCTGGGAGTCCGCACAGCAAGCTCGGCACTTTCCGCTAAGTTGGCAGGCAGTGAGCGACAAACGCGCGCGCTCAAAACCAAACACCTCAAAGCCAATACTGCGGTTCGTCGCTTCGGTAAAAATCTGACCGCAAGAACCAAACGTGTGGCAGCGCGGGGCATCGCCGCTATTCCCGCAGAATCACTGCCTTACATCGGCGCGGCGGTCGTGGTTTCAGGCATGGTGTACGAACTCTATGAGGCCTGCGAAACCCTGCGCGAACTGAACTCCTTGTACGCCGATCTAGGCGTAACCGAGAATGTGCCCCCCGATGCCATGAGCACACTGTGCAACCCACCGCCGCTTCAGGAACTATTTACCAATCCTCTTTCACAGCCGGACGCCTAAATCATATGCCTAGATCTACCGTTACTGCATCGCTATTCGCACAGGGTCTCTTAGGCCTGACGGCCCTCACAATCGCCAGCAGTAGCATAGCCGCTGTCGACGATCAGCGCCCGCCGGGACTCAATGGCGCAACCTGGCAGTTCGGACCACTCAATCGCTGGGCTTACACCCATATGAGTGAAGTACTGCCCAGCAAAGCCATCCGCCGGGGAACTGTCACGCCACGGCCTATTGCGGACCTGTCCGTCGCGGCCGATGACATGTCTATTGAGTGGGACGGATCTCCCACAAAGCTCTCCCAAGTCATGGAGGAGCAGTACGTTGACGGCCTTTTGGTGATTAAGGATGGGAAAGCCGTCTTCGAGCGTTACGCCGGCAGCCTTACCCCTGAACGAACACATCTTCTTTGGTCCGTGAGTAAAACAATCACCGGTCTTACCGCAGCAAGTGTTGCTGCAGACGGACTCATTGACCTCAACAAAACCGTTGCCGATTACGTACCAGACCTTGCCAATAGCGGCTGGGGACCGGATCGCCTCCGAGATGTTCTGGATATGCGCGACGGCTCCGAATGGAACGAAGACTACGCTGCAGCCGATAGCACCGTGCGACGACAGGACTGCTCTGATGGACTGCTCATGGGGCCAGACTGCGCCGGAGTGCCAGTGACGGGCAATTATGTCTTTCTCCCGGCCGTAGGCAGAATGCCCGGGCGGCAGGGTACCTTTGCTTACAAATCGGGTACCACGGACGTCATGGCCTGGGTTCTTGAAGCGGCGACAGGACAGCGCTTTGCAGACCTGGTATCCGAGCGAATCTGGCAGCGTATTGGCGCTGAGCAGGATGCCGGCATCACTGTAGACACCGGGGGATTCACTCTGGCATCCGGCGGTATGCATGCCACGCTCAGAGATGTCGCGAGAGTCGGTCTTCTTATGCTGAACAAGGGCGTGAGTGGGCAGGAGCAAGTAGTACCCACAGCGTGGATAGAAGACCTCATATCGCGAGATGGCAGCCGAAGCTGGCCCTATGAAGCCGCGCCGGGTACCCGCCCCTATTACCGTTCATTTGTATGGGGAGTCGGCGATGGAAAAGGCTCCGTGCAAGCGCGTGGCGTACACGGGCAGTTAATTCATGTTGCGCCGGAGGCTGACACCGTCATTGTCATGCTGTCGAGCTGGCCCGATGCCGAGGGTGGCGCGGCGAATGTGGGTCACGAAACCCAGCAAATACTGGTTCGAGCTATTGAAGACACGATCGACTGACGCTCTGCCCTGGGGCTAGAGGTCTTCGATAGGTATGTAATCGATGTCGAACCCAAAGGCACGGGGCTCTACAACTTTTAACGCTTTTTCGCTTCGGTAATGCGGAGGACAACCGATACCAAAAACACTGACTCGCTGGCCATAATGCACGCGCTCGGCGTTGATCGGCGCCGATGTCTCATGATCCACCATGGTGATCAGATCCGGCACACTGGCGACCACGCGACCGTCGATCTCTGCCAGTAGAAATTCATTCTTAATTGTCAGACGCAATGGCGGCGAGTCATCAATCGTCGACTCCAGCAGTGCTTCGCCCACATCAAAGCCACCGACAGTCTTGCGACTGATATCCACGACCTTGCCGGTATAGAGACGCTTGAACTGCCCGTAATCGGATGCGTCAAACAGCTCCCGAAGAGGCGCTTCGATATGGGCGGCATTCCCAGAGAAACGCTTGAGCGTTCGACCCAGTTCCAAGGCAAAGCTAATTGTGCCGGGGATAATCGCGCGCCGGGCCTCTTCACTGGTCATGGGGTGTTCGGCCGTAAAGACCATACCACCCATAGCCATGGACAAATTGCGGATTTGTCGCTCATACAAGACAGCATCCTTCACATCGAAGTACACAGCGCCGCCGCTATAGTCCACCGCCACGGCGGGACTGGGCTTCACGCCTTCGATAGCAAAGGTCATCATTTGCGCCTCGGGAAGAGCCCGGGCCATGCCGTCACCATCGATGAGAGGAATACCTTTTGCCGCCGCGGCTAAGAGAGGAATCACAGAGTTTGCGCCACCCACTTCGAAGGACACAAGGTGGCTAATGGACCTGCCCACCCACTTTTCGAAACGATCCACCACCTCCAGACACTCATTGCCAATGGGCAAATGCTCCAAGCTGATAGAGGGGGCTCCCACTTCGCCCACGGCAACCACCAGAGAATCATCCGGGAGATCCTGCAGGGGAAAGAGCGTGACCGGGCCGTGCTTTTTCAGCGCTTCGGTAACCAACAGCTGACTGATATAGGGATCACCACCGCCGCCGGTGGCAAGAAACACTGAGCCCATACACAGCTCTTCTATGTCCTCATGAGTGATCGTTACGCTCATGCCTGGCTCCCCGCAAAGTCCAAATCACCAATCATCTTCACTCGCAAACGCGTTGACTCATTTGCCATATACGAGATCGCCGTTTCCTCTATATCGGCGACTCGAATGCTCGCCTGCTTGGCACCGGCCTCGATGAGTTCAGCACTGAGCTGCGTCTTAAGTTCAGCTAGCACTTGCTCTCGGGGCTGCTCGCGATAGGACACGATACGCTCAAGTTCCCGCCCCACCTGTGCGTTCGCCGCGCCGATAGCATTGGCAACGCCCGCGTGCTCTGGCCGATGTAACTGTGATGCATTGGCAAGATCTCGAGACACCAAAACCGCACCTCCACCCACGAGAATCACGGGCACTGGATCGCGACTGGACTTCATCTGGTCAATACCCTCATCGATGACCTCGTGCATGCGGCACATCGCAGTCTCGACGACATCAGCAGAGAGTGTCGCAAGCTTCTCCGGGCTACCGATATCCGCGACACCCGCGGCAACTGCGATATCCGTAGTCGTGAGCGTATCGCCTCCAAACACCAAGCCATCTGTCACCAGGCGATAACCCACGCTTTGGGGACCGATAGTTGCGCCGTCCGCACTGACACGGCTGCCACCACCTAAGCCAATCGCCTGAATATCCGGCATCCGAAAGTTGGTACGAACGCCACCCACTTTGATTGCCACATTGGACTGTCTTGGGAAGCCGCCTTGCAGCACGCCGATATCTGAGGTGGTACCGCCGATATCCACAACCACCGCATCACTTAGCTGCGTGAGCAGGCTCGCACCGCGCAGGGAGTTGGTCGGCCCCGAAGCAAAGGTCAGGGCAGGAAACTCTGCGGCGAACTCTGCGGACATCAAGGTGCCATCGTTCTGGCTAATGTAAAAAGGACAGCGTATATCTCTGGCAGCCAGTGCATCTTCAAAAGCCTGTACGACATTTTTGGCCAGGGGCCGAAGGCTGGCATTAAGAATGGCCGCATTCTCGCGCTCGAGCAGGCCCATGCCGCCAATCTGATGAGACAGCGTCAAGCCGACCTCGGGGATCTTTGCTTGCAGCCGCTTCGCGACATCGAATTCCTGCTCGGGGTTCGACGGCGAAAACACAGCAGAAATGGCGACAAATTGAATACCCTTTGCCGCTATGTCGTCAATGACGCCGTCAATTTCTGCATCATCGAGAACACCAATGGGAAAACCGTCGTAGGTCAATCCGCCGTGCACCATATAGGCATGACGTCCGATGGCATCGGCAATATCTTCGGGCCAATCAGTCATCGGCGGAATCATTTCCCCGGAGGGGAGTGCGATGCGAATGATTGCCGTGGGAGCGAGCTCTCGACGCTCGATCACAGCATTGGTGAACTGGGTGGTCCCGATCATCACCGCTTCGATGGCTTCGTGAGCCACGCCGCTAGCCTCCAAGATCACATCCAGAGCGCCTAACACGCCGTCCCTGACGTTCGCCGAGGTCAGAAATTTGGTCGAGGCTACGACTTTGTGCCCATCAAGCATTACCGCGTCCGTGTGCGTGCCACCGACATCGATACCAATCCGCATAAACTCTTACCCCTTACGCATGCTGGCTAGCCATTCAACGAGTGTGTAGGCCAGCATTGATAAAAGCAGTGCGTCCAGGGCCCCAATAGTGGTGACCGACGCTCCCGCGTAATAAAGCCAGGCAGCTACCAGGCCGGCACCCAAAGCGACTGCGACGGCATTGAAACGAATCGCGGGGCGATGCTCAAGATGATCGGCAGAAAAGTCTCTGCGCCCAAGAATATAAAAATCCGCAAAATAGATACCGGCGATCGGCGGCACGAGAAGCCCCATGAGTATCAAAAAATCGATGAGTTGATCGGAAATCCCCACGATGGCAGCCATCGTGCCGACTACGCCCATAATGATCACCACCGAGCGATAGTCTCCCAGCGGAACAGACGCACGAGATGCCAGTGCTGTGGAATACAAGTTGATGACGTTAGTCGTCCAGGTGGCGAACACCAGAACCACCAGCGCCAGACCTCCAAAACCCATGAGGATCATATAGGTCATCGGCTCCAGCTCGCCCCACACCAGCACCGGGATCATTCCGACGATGTAGGCGATACACATACCCCCGCCCTGCCCGACAAAAGATGCCACCACACAATCTCGCGTAGTGCGCGCATAGCGAGTGAGGTCCGGTGTGAGCACAACCCCAACGATGGCCGCACCGATCACCGCAGAAACACCTGTGGGCATGTCGATAGCCCCACTTCCCGGCATATTCAGAAGCTCGGTCAATGCAACCTGACGCAGCGACAACACCACAACTCCCGCAAGGGAAAGCAGTAAAAACGGTACGGCAATCAATGCGAGTCGATCAATAGCCTTAAAGCCATAAATCGTGGTGACGGTCACGATAAGACTGGACAGAACGGTGTAGGTCCATTCCGGCAGCGCTAGCGTCGTAAGCTCACTAGCGGCCAAAAACAGTGTCCGACCAAAGAGCTCCGCGGTCACCGCATACCAGCCGAGAAGGAACACACCAAACCCAAAGTTAATGAACTTGGCGCCCACATAACCAAAGGTGTGCTCGATGATCATGTAGCTGGAAAGCCGAGTACTCGCCCCAACAATAGCGGCAGGTATGGACATGAGACTGAGCGCTAAGGCGCCGATAAGCGTGGCCGTCATCGCAGAACGTAGGCCCATGCCCTGAGCAAGCTCACCGGCGCTGTACATCAGTGGCAGAGTGATGGAAATGCCGATGAGTACAATGCCGATCTGAAAGCCGCTGACGGCCTCCGTAGGGTCTACCGGTGTGCGTGCGTCCGCGTCGTAAGCGAGGCTTTCAGCCACAACAAAGTCCTGTCAGGGGTGCTGACAAGACCCTAACACACGGACGTTGATGACCTCTTCGATGGACCGCAGTGCCTCCAGGGAATCATCGCTGGGACAGGCTTCCAGATCGATAATGTTGTAAGCAAGGTCGGCGCGACTCTTGTTGAGCATGTCGACAATATTGATGTCATGCTCGGCAATGATCGCGGTGATCTGATTCAGCACCTTGGGAACGTTTAGATTGCTGATAGTGACCCGCACCGGCGTGGTGCGCGGTAAAGCAATATTTGGGAAATTCACAGAGTTGGCGATGTTGCCATTCTCAAGAAAATCCATGAGCTGATCGGCCACCATGACCGCGCAGTTCTCTTCTGCCTCACCGGTACTCGCACCAATATGCGGCATTTGCAGAATCCCCGGATGACGGAGTGTCTCGTTAGCCGGGAAATCCGACACATAACGATGCATTCGCCCCTCGTCCAAGGCACGGATAATGGCGCTGTTATCAACAATCTCGCCCCGGGCAAAGTTGAGGAGCACCAGAGAGGATTTGACCCCCGCAAGCAGACTGTCGCTGACCAACCCGCGGGTCGCATCAAGCACAGGTAGATGCAGGCTGATGTAATCGGCTCTTCCAAACAAACTATGGAGGTTATCCATTTTTTCGACGTCGCTGGACAGGCGCCAGGCTGCCTCAACGCTGATCGCCGGGTCATATCCGATCACCTTCATGCCCAATGCCAGACCCATGTTGGCTACCAGAGAGCCAATGTTTCCAAGACCCACAACGCCTAGAGTCTTTCCAATGAGCTCGGTGCCCGCGAAACGCTTCTTTTCTTTCTCAAGCAGTGGATCCAGGCCCTCCTGCTGCTCAAGGGACTCCACAAACTTCATTCCCGTATAGATATCTCTCGAACCCAGCAGCATCCCCGCCAGCACTAGTTCTTTCACGGCATTGGCGTTAGCACCAGGCGCATTAAAGACAACAACGCCCTCCTCGCTGCAGCGTTCCAGAGGAACATTGTTCACCCCTGCGCCCGCGCGTCCGATGGCCTTAAGCGATTCCGGAAACTCCATATCGTGGAGCTTTTGGCTGCGAATCAAAAGGGCGTCTGGATGCGGCAGCTCACTGGCAACCTCATAGCCCTCCCGTAAAAAGCGGTTGAGTCCCTTGACCGAGATAGTGTTGTAGGTGCGAATTTTGTACATAAAAGTAGGTGGTCCTGGCTTCAGGAGCGCGTAATTGTAGGTCCAATAGCCTATAGACTGTCAGAAAACATAAGATAGATATTTACACTCCGGAGATTTCTCATGCTCAAACTGCTTGCGATACTACTGTTCAGCGCCCCGTTAATCGCTGCAGGGGCAGAGGATGCCCGGGAAGTATTTACCCGCGTGACGCCGCAGAATTTTGACATCGGCGGCAGTGTCAGCCTGCAGTTTCACCTGCACGCCGAGTCCTACCTGCGCAGCGCCACAATCGCCCGAGGGGATTCCACCCTTGACCTGGATATCGCTCAAAACCGTGATATCACTGCTGCGTCAGTGCGCATTGACAATGCAAGCGTCGAGTTTGCAGACTATGTTGCCAGCGACACGCTGCTCGATAGCGTAGTCATTCTCCATCATGGCCAGATTGTCTTTGAGGCCTATCCAAAGATGGAGCCGCAGGAACGGCACTTCGGGTGGTCTGTCACCAAAGTCCTGACATCAGCCACGCTGGCGACGCTGGTTGCCGAAGGCTCAGTCAGCATGGATGCCCCCGTTGAAACCTATGTGCC
>NZ_JBLGBE010000023.1:0-45236 GCF_047617445.1 Congregibacter sp. | reverse complement strand
CGCTAGGAAAGCTCCTAAGGCATCGAGGAAACGTCGCGATCATTAACCGTACTGCAGGCACCCTTATGATTGCCGTGGGGCTTTGGCTCATTTTGCAGGGGCGCTGACTGCGCAAAATCCTGGGTGATTGTAAAAATCACGGCTGACATTACGCTATGGCATGCAGTATGTTGCTCTGTAGTTTGATGGATTCCGCAGGAGCAAGCACATGAGCGATATTCGTGACCGCGCAAAAGAGCATTTCCCTTCGGTGCTGTTAACTCTACTCAGTATGGTTCAGGCCCTGGCGCTGGAATTGCTTTGGGCACGACTGCATGAAAACGCTTACCCATTCGAGCTTAGCTGGCCCGCAATAATCGCCTGGATGCAAGTCGCTGCGACGGTTCTCGGCCTGGTAGTGATCTGGGTCGTGTACGCAAGCAACGCGATGCGGTTTCGCTGGGTGCCAAGTACGAGTGATTCCCTATACCCGTTCTTTATTGGCTTTATGCAATTCTTATTGATCGACAACATGCGTTCAGACAGGACAGGATGGTGGTTGATTTGCATGGCGGTCATTTTTGGATTGATGGTTTGGGTCTCTCACTCAACCATGCGGCGGGCCCGGTTGGACGGCAGTAACGACGACTACTTCAAGAACTCCGCACCCGCAAAACGACGTGACTTTTATCCGCAATTTACGTTAATCGGCGCACTTTTTCTTGGTGGCGGATATTTGATTAGCAGCATTGACCAAGGGTTGATTGCATTCTCAATGATGTTGTTCGTCCTAATACTATTGGCCTGGCAACTCTACGGCGCAGCCCGCTTCTGGGAGAAATCCGTGGCTGTACTAACTGACTAACGGGTCTTTGACCACCCAGGAGCAGGCTTAGCTTGGGTCTAAGCGATCGAATCCTGACTGAACATGATGTTTCAATTTAGTGACATACTCCCAGCCCGACAGGCGTAGCGACAGACTGTCGAACGAACACAATTTTTTAAAAGGATCTCTTCCATGCAATCTCCAGTCTCGAGCTATACCCACTCCTTGCGCAGTCTGGCCGCCATACTAAAGACCGCCGCGACCCACTGTGATGATCGGAGCATTGATCCCGACATTTTGCTCAACGCACGACTCTTTCCCGATATGCTGAACTTAATCCGCAACGTCTTGATTGCCTGCGATACAGCAAAGGGCCTTGCAGCGCGACTATCCCAGACTGAAAACCCGGTGTTTGAGGATACCGAGACCACCTTCGACGAACTTCAGGAACGCATCAGCAAAAGCATTGAGTTCATGGAGTCAGTTCCAGAGGCCGGGTTTGAGGGGGCGGAGGAACGAGAGGTCGTTCTAAAGTTCGGACCTGAGGAAGCAAGGTTTATGGGTTCTACCTATCTCAGTAACTTTGCAGCACCGAACTTCTATTTTCATATGTCCACCGCCTATAACATTCTGCGTCATAACGGCGTAGAAATTGGCAAGCGAGACTTTCTCGGGGCAGCCTAAGTGGGACCGTCGCGCGGTTTGTCGGCAGGGCACTAGGAAGCGATAGCTAAGCAATGGCTGATACCTTTGTTTTTGAGGCGCCCAGAGATTGTCCTGCGCTGCCTCTTGTATTCGACTCTCCCCACAGCGGGCAGCTATTTCCACCAGACTTTGTGTCCAGCGTTCAACCAGAACAATTACGTACCGGTTGCGACTTGTTTGTGGATGATCTGTGGGGAGCGGTGCCGAGCATGGGCGGGCAGCTGCTGCACGCGCTTTACTCGCGCATGTATATCGATCTAAATCGCGCGCCTGACGATATCGATCTTTTACTACTGAAGGGCCCGGTGGGCGAGGTTAATCCTACCGCCTACAGCGAGCGCGGCATGGGATTGATACGGCGACTCGCCCTGCCCGACCTGCCCATGTATGAGTCTCGATTTTCACTTTTTGAGATACGCGCTCGGATTCAGCAGTATCACAGTCCCTACCACCAGAAACTCAAATCAACTCTGGACGCACTACATCAGCGATTTTCTGGCGTGTGGCATATTGATTGTCACTCCATGAAATCCCGCGGCAACCTCATGAATATTGATAGCGGCGCGCTACGCCCCGATGTGGTGCTTGGCGATAACGATGGCCGCAGCGCGGGAGCAGACTTCGTTGACGTGATTGAGCAAGGATTTGTGCGTCTTGGCTACAGTGTGGTTCGCAACTCGCCCTACAAAGGCGGCTACCTCGTGCGCCATTATGGCGATCCAGAAAACAACCGTCATAGCACGCAGATAGAAATTAATCGCGCGCTTTACATGGATGAACAGCTCTTTTCACCCAATCAGAATTACGCGGCGTTCAAGAAAGACTTGTGTACGATAAGCCAACAAATCGCTGACTTTGTCGGATGTGCAGTTGCCTAAACCCGGTGGATTTAGCATAGAGTCATAAAAAGTAGAACGACTTATGGAACAGCTCAAAGACGACAAGAAACCCCTCAACCCCATCATCATATTGCTTGGCATTCTGCTCCTCGCAATGGGGCTAAGCTACGTCGTGGACTCCGGCGAGTTCGAGAGAAATGGTCGACTCGTTGTGCCCGGCAGCTATAAGCTGCTCGAGAAAGATATTTCTCCTAAGGCGCTTTTTGATAGTAGCGTCGAAACCGCAGGCCTCTCCGCAAAACCGGTAAGCCTCTCGGGGGTGCTTTTATCAATTCCCGAGGGATTGGAGAGAGGTTCCGGACTCATTTTCATGGTCTTGATCATTGGAGGGATGTTCGGGATTTTGCGAGATTCGGGCACCATTGATGCCGGACTCGAACGTTTGCTTGGCCTGGTTAAGGGCAATGTCTACGTTCTCGTGATATTGCTGATGACTGTCTTCTCAGCGGGCAGCTCCTTTTTGGGGCTCGCATCCGAGTATTTGTTGGTGATTCCGCTGATGGTCGCCATGGCTAAAAGGCTGGGGCTCTCGCCTATCATTGGCTTTGCCATTGTTACCATATCGGTGAAGGCAGGCTATTTGGCCTCGGTAACTAACCCATTGCCGTTAACCATCGCTCAGCCCTTGGTCGATCTGCCAATTTTCAGTGGCGCGCTGGTGCGCTTCTATTTCTATCTGGTTTTTCTCGCTCTTGGAATTGGTTTTCTCTGCTACGTCATTCGCAAGCATGCCCGGTCAACGGATGTTGATTTAGGGTTTTCGGGGTCCGCGCTGAGCGCGCGGCATTTATCGATGCTGTTGATTCTGTTGGCTGGTATCGGTGGACTGGTATTCGCCTCGACGCAGTGGGGTTGGAAACATCAGTCACTCAGCGCGTACTACATCGGCTTATGCATGATCCTCGCAGCCTGTAGCGGTTTGGGCCTCAATGGGTCGGCTGACGCTTTTGTCTCAGGCATGAAAAAAGTTTTGCTGGCCAGCTTTCTGATTGGTGTGGCGTCGGCAGTTGCAATAACCTTAGAGAAGGGCAAGATTCTCGATTCAGTCGTGCATAACTTGGTATTAATGATTGGTCAGGACAACCCCAGTATCTCCGCCTTAGGCATGTTTTTTTGCCAGCTAATGCTGGACTTCCTAATCCCCTCCACCTCGGGTCAGGCGGCGGTCAGCATGCCGATCATGGGACCTATCGGTCAGCTCTCGGGAGTTTCAGCGCAAACAACGGTAGTGGCCTTTTTGTTTGGTAACGGCATAACCAATATGCTCACCCCCACGTCCGGCACATTACTGGCTTACCTGGCCACAGCCGAGGTGAGCTGGAGCAGTTGGGCAAAGTTCATTTTACCGCTGTGGGCGATCTACATAGTGACGGCGATGGTCTTGTTGTTGCTCTGCGTCGAGTTGGGTTACTAGCCTGTAAACATGAGCTCTTGTCTTAGTTACAGGTCCCCAAATCGCCGGACCCAAGGTTGAAAATTGGCAACACGCGGTCTATCTTTATCTGCCTCGACCCGCATGGCGTAGCTCCCGTAAAGCACCAGATACTGGCCAGTGTCGCCCTTGCGTCGCCGCTGCACGCTTGCCTTGCCGGCCAGTGAATGCTGGTCGATAAAAGATAAGGCTGAATCCTTCGTACTAAACGCCCCCAGTTGTAAGGTGAAGTATTCCGGAGGCTGGGCCGTCGGACCGTTTCCTCCCGATGCTTTAGTTCTTTTTGAGGACCCACGACTCGCGGTAGCAGATCCGCTAAGGTCGCCTCCAAGGCAGTGCGACACCGCTAGTTCGTCGCCAGCCGCCACCTGCTGGTACTTTTCCCAAAACGCGGCATCGACCTTTTTGCCATAGGCGGACGCTTCGTCGCTGCGATAACGCGATGTTTTGCTGGGACCGCCGTTGTAAGCAGAATAGCTAGCTCGCGCGAGATTGACGGCGCCACCGGGTTGTTTGTGCTCTCCCCGGCGGATGGCGTACTTTAGCAAATAGTCGATCAAAACCTCTGCACCTGCAGCGCTGTTATAGCCAATATCCCAGCGCAGCTGCTGCTGACTATAGAACCCTCGCCACACCCGCTCATTGATCTGCATTAGTCCAACATCGCCCGTACCTGAGCGCAGCGGTACCAGCTTTCTGTCGTCACTCACCACGTAATGCCGCCAACAACTCTCCTGCCATGCGGTGGTAAGCACCAAGCGCCGAAACAGCTCCTCGTACGCCGGGTCAAGATTCCTTTTGGCCATTGCTGTACTGGCCGACGCCTCTAGTAGCTCAGCCACCTGCGGAAGGTACTCTGACAGATCCTCGCGCTTCGGCGCCCAACTGTTAAGACTGTTTGGAGTGGCCGCCATCGCCTTCGGGAACAGTGAAAAATCCAGCCTCCAGGCTGACGGTGGCGCAGTGGCCTTGACGCTTCCTTCCAGCAAGTCCCGCAGCTGGGGATCAACCTCATCGGAGTACTGCAGCAGCTCATCACCCGCTTCACTATTAATCATTCTTGCCAGCCGTCGCAAACCATCTGCCGATATGTCCAAACCGATACTCGGCCCGAGTTGATCAAGCGCTGTCAATGCGTCGGTCGAGGCAACAACGCTGAACAGCAGAAGAGGCTCCTGGCCCTGCTGCTCCAGACCGATGCGTCTGATAACCGGAGCAAGCGCTTGCCAGCTTTGCAAAAACCAATCGCGCACGGCATCACCCTCTGCATCGGGCGACTCAATAAGTGCGTCGCGAAGTCGATAGCGGCTTTCTATGAGCACATCCAGGAGCGCGTCGCGCAGCTCCTGTAGCTGCGTCGCGGCGGCATAATGCTTTACGGTCAACACCAGCACTGAGTCCATCAATTGCCAGCGCTCTTCCCAACGGGCAAGTTCTGCATCGTTAAGCGCATGCTCCACAGGCAAAGCCTCGGATGCAGGCTCGACAACAAACACAATATTTGCTTCCAGTGCTTCGTCGCTCGCCCGCAGATCGCTCAGGCGCAGCGTGTCCAGCAGAGCCTGTATTTGCTGGCGGGAATGTCGCGGCAAGGCCTCTGGGAGCAAGTCCTTAACCGACTGTAATTGTGGAGTAAGATCGACGGTAAAGCGGCTGAACAATGTCCGCACGCTGCTCTCCGCCATCTCCTGCATTCGATCATTACTAATACGCACACCCGCCTGATTCATTAGCCATACCTGCTCTGGCACAAAACCCAACACGGTGCCGTTGCTCTGCGTCTCGGGCATCCCAGCTACGCCAACGCGGCCCTCCCAGCTAAAGAGCGTTGCGCAAGCACCCGGGGCACCCACACCCACGCGGGCACGAAGATCAGCAAGCACCTGCAACTGCAAATCTTTAGGTGACAGCACTGGCTGACTCACAACAACTTCACTGCAGGTACTCGGGTCGTTAAGAAGCTCCCTGCTCTGCCCGGGGCCCTGAAATAGCCCCGCAACAAGCAGCTGCTGCAGCAGTGGATAATCAAAGCGAAGGGGAACAGCCACCTCAGTGGTCTGAACCGGCGGCGCAGCGGAGTCCGGTGCCATAGATTCATCGGCATTCTTCTTGCCAGAGATACCGATGTGGCGGACCGCATCCAATCCCGACTCCGGATCGATGACGCGGCCATGATTAATAGCCAGGGTGTAGTCTCCAGCCACGGCAGGGTGGGCGGTAAAGAGCAAGATACAAAATAGCGCGCGATGAATTATTTCCATTGTTATAGGCGTTACTTCTATTTATGGGCGACAAGCAGTATCCCGTATAAATTCGGATTGTGCAGTAGCGAGATTCTCTCGGTGGTGGGGGTCGGTGCCTGCGCTATCATAGCCGCGGCTTACTGAATCGTCCGACAAGGTTGGTTTAAAAATGCGACTGCCCACGGCGCTCGCAATGCAAAGGGAAACACGACATGCACACACCGAAGACAAAGAATCTGGCCCGCGCGATAGCCCTTTGCGGGACCCTGTACGGGACCTTAAGCGGAACAACGGCACTCGCCGAAGCAACTGCCGATTGGGCACACTTCGGTGGAGATATTGGTGACACGAAGTATTCTGCGCTTGATCAAATTAATGCCAAAAATATTGATCGCCTAAAAGTTGTCTGGCGCGCGCCCGCCCTGGACCCTGCATTACTTGCAGAGAACCCAAGCCTCCGGCCGTCTAACAACTACCGAAATGCGCCGCTTGTGGTCGACGGCGTTATGTACATGAGCAACCAGATTGGACAAGTCGAGGCCCGCAACCCGGGTAGCGGCGAGCTCATTTGGCGTCAGACCAATGCCGTTGGCGAGTCTACGCCCAGACGAGCCAGCGCGAGCCGTGCCATCACACTTTGGGGCAGCCGTGATGCGGCCCGTGTAGTCACCATTCGCGGCTCCTACCTTTATCTGCTGGTCGCCAAAAATGGCGCTGTGGTCACCGATTTTGGCGACAACGGTCGTGTGGATCTTCGGGAAAATCCCAAGAATGTATTTGCCTGGAATGCGCCGGCACCCATCGTCGTCAACGATGTCATCGTGGTCGGCGGCCAGCCCATCGCCACAGGCACCGGCGACATCAACAAGGCATCGCTTGCCGGTGACGTGCGCGGCTATGACGCACACACGGGCACGCTTTTGTGGACCTTCCACACCGTTCCTCGGGAAGGCGAACCCGGTACAGAAACCTGGGAAAACGAATCCTGGCGTCAAGGCGGCAAGACCAAGGTCTGGTCCGCGTTCAGCGCTGACGAAGAACTAGGCTACGTATACCTGCCTCTGAGTGCGCCCTCAAACGACTATTACGGTGTGGCGCGTCCCGGCGACAACCTCTATTCCGACTCCATCGTCGCCCTTGATGCAAAGACCGGCAAGAAGGTCTGGCACTTTCAAACCGTTCACCACGACCTGTGGGATTATGATCTGCCAACGCCGCCAATGCTGGCGGACATCAAGGTCAACGGCGAGCTACGCAAAGCGGCTATTCAGGTCACCAAGATGGGCTACGTCTTTGCCTTTGATCGAGCCACCGGCGAAGCACTGTTTCCAATCATCGAAACGCCCGTGCAAGCATCCAGCATGCCCGGCGAAAAGGCGTCGCCAACGCAACCTATCCCCGTAAAGCCTAAGCCCTTTGATCGCCAAGGCATGAATGAGGATCAGTTGATCGACTTTACACCACAGCTGCGTGCCGAAGCTGTCGAGATCCTCAGTCGCTACGTGCATGGAGAGATATACACACCACCCTCTGTCGCGGGAGGAGCGGACGGCAAGCTAGGCACACTCTACCTACCCGGCTGGGTTGGGGGAGCGAACTGGACCGGTGCAGCGCTCGATCCACAAACAGGCGTGGCCTACATCCCCTCGGTCACGGTGCCCTGGGTTGGCAGAGACAACTATCGTCGCCCTGCCGAAGACAAGCTGTATTTAGAAGGCCCGAAAGGACTGCCCATAGTCAAACCGCCCTATGGCAGGATTACGGCCATCGACATGAACAGCGGCGAACATCTATGGATGGTTCCCAACGGCGATGGACCCCGGGACCACCCACTGCTCAAGGATCTCGACCTCCCGCCCCTCGGTCAGGCGGGCCGCGCTGCGCCCCTGCTGACCAAGTCCTTCCTGTTCCTGGGTGAGGGATCCCCGGTGGGCATCAGCATGCCCAAGTTTAGTGGCGGCAACATGTTTCGCGCCTATGACAAACAGACGGGCAAAGTGGTTTGGGAGACCGATCTCGGTGCGGGTACGACATCCCCTCCAATCAGCTATATGTTCGAAGGAAAGCAATATATTGTCGTGGGTGTCGGCGGCGTGGATCATCCCGCAGAACTTGTCGCAATGAGCATCGACTAAGCAGACAGCGCCGAGCGATCACAGCCGCCAGCGCAACACCCAATTTACGGAGCAGACATGATCTCTAGGCTTTCCTTCACCATTGCTGTTGCAACTTTGGCAACGATGCCCCTTGCCAGCATCGCCCAAACTGTCGACACCCCGGGCGTGACATCACCGCTCACCGAGGCCCAGATCGCCCGCGCCTATCCACAGGACGCGCTTACCGGTGCGGCGGTCGACGGGCCGGTACTTCTCAAGAGCAAAGGCGGTATGTCTCTTCGGGTCGTCAAACTGGCCGAGGGTCTGTCGCATCCAGACGGATTGGTGTTTCTGCCGGATGGTCGCAGCATGCTGATCACCGAGCGCCCCGGGCGTTTGCGAGTCGTGACCGACGGCGTGCTCGACCCGGTGCCTGTCGCTGGTCTGCCCGCCTTAAACAACGTTGGACTGGGCGGTCTGCACGATATCGTTCTGCACCCCGACTTTGCGAACAACCAGCTTCTTTACATCTCCTACACAAAGGACAGAGAGCCGCAAACGGGAACAACGCTGGCGGTTTTGCGCGCTCGCTTTGATCAAGGAAGATTAAGCGACGTTGAGGACATTCTTGTGGCTGATGCCTGGGAAAGCCCGCTGGGCACCTACGGCGGACGCATGGTCTTTGGACCCGACGGTATGCTTTATATCAGTGTCGGTGATCGCGATGGCACAACCTCGAGCGACCAATCCAGCGCACGGCCCCAGGCGCAAAACCTGAACAATCACATTGGTACAATTCTGCGCGTGCGTGCAGATGGTTCCGTTCCACCTGATAACCCCTTTGTGAACGACCCCAACGCAAAGGACGAGATCTACAGCTACGGCCATCGCAATGTGTACGGCATTGACTGGGATCCAAAAACGGGAGACATGTGGGCCTCCGAATTCGGCCCCGCAGGTGGCGACGAAATCAATCGTGTGATCCCAGGGCACAATTATGGATGGCCCCTTGTGTCTTTGGGCAGGCACTACTCCGGCAGCCTCGTCTCCGATCAGCCCTGGCACCGCGACGGTATGGACGATCCACTGTTTTTTTGGAACCCACCCTTCAACCCCGAAAACATGTTCTTTTATACCGGCGACAAGTTCCCTCGCCTGAAAGGCAGTTTGATGGTGGCGGGCGCGGGCTCCAAAACAGTTGCGCAGATGGTCATCCGAGGCGACTTTATTAAGCAGGGCGATACGATGCTGAACGAGCTAAACCTGCGCTTTCGTGACATTCGCCAGGGCCCGAACGGCTACATCTACGTCCTGACCGAAGGGCGACTGCGGGGACCCAAAGACACCGACGGCATGTTGCTGCGGCTTGAGCCTCCAGCGCTAGCGGTCGCCCCCTCCGTTAGCTCCACAGCTATGACCAACAGCATGACGCTACCCGAGGCACCGGGCCGAGAGCAGACCATGGAAGCATGCACTCGCTGCCACGGCATCGACCTCACTCTTGCCCAGCGACGCTCACCCGATGAATGGATGCAGGTTGTCAGCGTAATGGTCGGCAACGGCATGGCACTCACGGACGCGGATTACACAACGATCGTGAGCTACCTGTCGGAGAATCTGTCCGACCTGACAGCCAGCCCACATTAAATAAGAGCGGGATTCTTATCATGAAAAAGACCATAGCTGATCTGGTGAACTTCGCAGCTAGCGCCGCGCCCAACGAAACCTACCCAACTCCCGCAGAGAAGTGTGTTCAGGGGTCGCCCATGCAAAACGCCACTACGCACTACGCGGTAGATGACAAGTTCGCTGCGGGCGAATGGGAATCAGAAGTAGGCCGCTGGCGCGTGGACTACAGCGAGCATGAGTACTTCGAGATTCTCAGCGGCCATTCAGTACTCTATGACGATGCCGGCAACAGCATGGAACTCAAAGCCGGCGATCGTGTTTGCGTGCCCGCAGGGTTTAGTGGCGAATGGGAGGTGATCGAGCCGACGCGCAAAGTGTTCGTTATCTATGAACCGTGAATTTTCGAACAATGTCGTTAAACGTGGCTGGGGCGATCTCTTACTCTGGCCTGTAGTCACTCATCGTTGGACCCTGGACCACCGACGCTATTTGCAGCACCAATAATAAATAGAAGGACGTACCCATGAGCAACGAATCCCCTTCAATAACTATCCAGCCATTACAAAAATCTTTTGGCGCCGTAGTGACCGGTGTTCGACTCACGGAGCTTGATGACAATCGCTTTGATGAAATCTATCAAGCCTGGCTGAAATATGCCTTGTTGATATTCCCGGAGCAGCACCTTAGCGACGAGGATCAAACAAGCTTTGCCCGACGTTTTGGCAATCTGATCGAAGGTCTGGAAGCCGCTGAGATTAGTAACGTTTTAGCTGATGGAAGCATGCGCGATGCACCCGATGACGACATGATGAAAATCATTCGTGGCAATTTACATTGGCATCAAGACAACACTTACATGCCCATACAAGCCAAGGGCGCCGTTTTTAGCGCTAAGGTCGTCCCCAAGGCACAGGGTGATACAGCGTTTGCAGACATGCGCGCAGCCTGGGATGCACTGGACGAGACAACGCGTGATCGTCTCTCCTGTCTATCGGCCCATCACTCTCTTGCTCGCAGCCAGAAGGCTCTCGGCGAGGAAACAAAAAGCAAGGACAGCGAGTACATGGGTTATGGCCTTATCGTGGAGGACATTCCCCGTCGACCGCTTCTAAAAATTCACCCGGAAACCGGACGTAAAACACTGGCCGTAGGGCGACACGCTTTTGGTGTTACCGGTCTTTCTCAGGAGGAGTCAGCTTCGCTGCTCGATAAGCTTATCGAGTTTTCCGCGAGTGACGATAGGCGCTGCTATCAGCACCGCTGGACCCAAGGCGATGTCGTGGTATGGGACAACCGCTGCCTGATGCATCGTGGCTGTGCTTGGGACTATTCAGAACCGCGAGTCATGCTGCATTCGCGCATCGCTGGAGATCCGATGACAGAAAGCGCCGAACAAGCATAAAGCTACTATCGAACTGTGCGACATCGCTACAACCGGTTACTGTCATCCGTACAAAAATTTCCTGTGGCATACCGCTGAGTATGGTCTACCTTAGAGAGGATGCTTCAATTCGTCGCATCATTCCGCGAAGCCTTCGAAAAGGCCCGCTACTCAATAACAGGAAAACAATAATGAAAAAAATCTTTGTCGGCGCTATTGGCGCACTCGCGACGTCCGCTGCCCTTGTTGCCCATGCAGATACTGTGAAGGTCAATAGCACCGCTCACTGGGTACAAATGGACGCCGGACAGCCGGTAGAGATGCCGAACGGTGCTAAAGGTAGAACCACAATGAGAGCCCATGCCACTGTAATGCAGGCCGATGGCAGCTTGAGCAGCCAATGGTGTACGGGGCACCAAGGCGTCGGTCCATCTGGCGAAGCCGGCGGAGCCGGCTATTGCACAGCATTCTCCGACAACGGAGACATGCTCTATATTTCCTACGTTCTCGGCGGACCTGATCAAGGCGGAAAGTGGATGGTCATGGGGGGCACTGGCTCATACGCAGGCGCCACGGGCAGCGGAACCACAAAAGTGGTGTCGCGCAGATCCGACGGCCAAGCCTGGACCAGTCAGTCCATGGGAAGCATCATGACTCCGTAGTAAGCCCCATCGATAGTGAGCCCCATCGATCAAAGGCGTCTTCGGGCGCCTTTTTTATCCCCGTAGTAAAGGCGACGATCAGTTGGATTCATCTCTCTCACTAGCAAAGCGCGTTTTGCTAACCTCAGATAGTTCCCAGTGGTACCGAATCCTTGCTTGGGCTATCTTCTATATGCTGAAAATCAATGAGCATAAGTTGTGAGTCTTCTCGGTGAGTTAAAACGTCGTAATGTATTTCGCATAGCTGGCGTTTACTCCGTCGTAGGCTGGCTGCTGGTACAGGTTGCTGCCTCGTTAGAAGAGGCCGTAGGCCTGCCAGCCTGGTTCGACGGCTTTGTCGTGTCACTCCTGGCCATTGGTTTTCCCGTTGCTCTGGTGATTGCCTGGGCCTTTGAGTTGACCCCCGACGGCATAAAACGCACGGTATCGATCGATGCGGATGAAAGCATCACCGCACAAACCGGCAGCAAGCTGGATATCGTATTAGTGCTTGCGCTGCTGCTTTTCACTGGCGCAATGCTTGTTCCCAAGTTATTCAATTCTGAGCAATTACCGGGACTGGTTGCAGGCTCCGCCGCTGCGGAGGCCTCCATTGCCGTACTCCCCTTTGCCGACCTGTCACCCGGTGGTGACCAGGAGTACTTTGCTGACGGCATCTCCGAGGAATTACTCAACGTTCTTGCCAAAGTCAGCGGCATGAAAGTCGCAGGCCGGACCTCGTCCTTTGCCTTTAAAGGCCGCAACGAGGATCTGCGGGAGATAGGCCGCGTGCTGGACGTTGCGCACATTCTCGAAGGCTCCGTGCGCTCCCAGGGCAACAAAGTGCGTGTGACTGCACAGCTGATTCAAGTGAGCGATGGGTTTCATTTATGGTCCGAAACCTATGACGGTGACCTGAGCGATATTTTTGCCGTGCAGGACGATATAGCCAATCGAATACTGGTGGCCATGAAGAGCCAGCTACAAGTCGAAGAGGCTCCTACCCTGGCACCGGTGCAGCGTACTGATGTAACCGCCTACGGCCTGTTTTTGGAAGCGCGAGACCTGATATTTACCCGAGACCCTGCGGGTATGGAACGCGCCCTTGATCTGCTTAATCGAGCCATCGAAATCGACCCAAGCTACGCGCCGGCCTACGCATCCCGGGCAAAAGCCCTGGTGCTGTTATCTGATCGGCCCGGCTCTTACGGCAAGCTGCCAGCAAAGGAGTCATTCGTGCAGGCCAAGACAGACGTGGAGCAAGCGCTTGGGTTAGATGCGGATCTCGCCGATGCCTACGCCGTGCGCGGCCTTATCAATAGCGATACGGGTCGCGCAGACTACGCGATTACCGCGCTACGTCGTGCGATTGAGCTAAGCCCGAATTCCCTGGATGCGCGAAACTGGCTGGCTTTGGCACTGGCAAACGACGGGCGGCTCCGTGATGTGGCAGCCCAACTCAAGGCGCTGGTAGATATTGACCCGCTGTACAAGCCAGGGGTTAACAACGCGATTCTATACAGTATTGATATTGGCGACCTGGACACAGCACGCCGCGTGGGCGAACGCTTTATTGCCGCCACGCGGGACGAGACCGAAAAAGTCATTACGCGCAGCACGCTGCTTTACCTCATCGATGGAAAGATTGCCGAGTCGATCAAACTGCGTGAAACCGTATCGGAAGTCGTGGTGAACAGTCTGGATAATTCCAGCTTGCGATCGGCGTACTATGATTTGGGCGTGATCGAAGAGTATTCCGGATCCGCAGAGATACTCTCGATCTTCAAGCCTTGGGAGTCGGTGCGTCGTGGAGACCCGCAGACGGGCAAAGAACTCGCGCTTGCTACTGTGGAAGAGAACCCTGATTACTATGCGGCGCATGCTGTATACATTGGAATTCTCGCTCAGCTAGGCCAAGACCGCGAATTGGTCGACTACTTTGAGCGCGAGTATCGAGGCAGCCTTGAGGCCTACGCCACGCGCCTTCGCCCTGGAGTAAACGCTGATCCACCTCCCTATCTGGAATTGGCCATGGCGCTCCGTGAGGTGGGAGAGCAGCGTTTGTACGAAGAAGCGATGCAGCGCATGCGCTTTGCCATCGACATATTCAGGGCAGGCGGTGACGTGTCTGTGGGCCGCGACATGGATGAGGCCCAGTACTGGGCAATTGTAGGCGCCAATGACAAGGCCCTGGGGTTCCTCGAGCAGGCCTTTGCCAAAGCTTCGCTTCTCAATATTTTCGACTTTGTCACGCGCCCCTTTGAACCCTTGCTGCAAGAGCCGCGTTTTATCTCGCTGCGCGAAGCCAATATCAAACGGATCAACGAGGAGCGTAACATCCTTGGCTACAAACCTTTGACCACTGCATTCTATGACCGGTATGCGTCCATGCTTTGAGCGTTACCCTTTGAGCTGAGTCACCGCTGATCTCACTCAATAGCCGGAAAGCCTTTAGGCGGCCGCCGATGCTTCGTAGCCTGCTCGTAAGCATAGGCCAGCGAGAACAGCAGTCCTTCGCTGTAGGGCCGACCCAAAATCTGCAATCCCGCGGGCAATCCACCGTGGCTGTATCCCATGGGCACGGTCACTGCGGGCAGTCCGGTAGCCGGGGCAAGCAGTTGACTGTTATCACCCAGGTACTCCTCAATGGCATTCGCCAGACGCGCCGGTGGGTTGGTCCAAGTTGGATAGACGATGACATCTACCTGCGCTGCATCCATGGACGCAACGACGTCCTCAAGATAAGCCTGCCTCCCGGGATGGTTGGGGAATTCCGGGCAGGGCGGATCGAGCTTCGCGGGGGGAATATTGCGCGGATACTTGCCAAAGTAATCGAGTCGACCCTCGATGTACGGCGAATACTCCCCGCTGCTTCTCACCTCCATCACATCTTTAATCGGCGCCCACTCTCCCAATGACTCCAGATACACATGCATGTCGTAACGAAAACGCGAACAAAAATAATCACCCTCTAGGTGTTCGTCAAGATTGCGAACGGCAAATGGATCGACCAGCACAGCACCCTGCGCGACAAGATCATCCAGCGCGTGCTCGAATACAGCAATGACCTCAGGATCAGCATCTTCTGTATCGACCAGCGCACGCAACACAGCGATGCGTTTGCCACGCAGGGCATTTGGATTCAGAAACGTGGTGTAATCGGCCTCGCGCCGCCCTTTGCCCAGTTCAGTAAGACGATCTGCAGCATCAAATCCTGCAATGACATTAAAGACCTTAGCGGCATCTTCCACCGTTCTCGTCATGGGTCCTGCAATGTCTCGATCAAACGCCAGGGGAATCACACCGTCGCGACTGGTGAGTCCCATCGTCGAGCGAATACCAAAAAGCGCTAGGTGCGAGGAAGGCCCACGAATAGAGTTGCCGGTATCCGTGCCCATGCCGACGACGCCAAAACTTGCCGCGGTAGCCGAGGCCGTCCCGCCACTGGAGCCTGCGGGCACCCGATTGAGGGCATAGGCGTTTGCTGTAATGCCGTAGCTAGAACTCACCGTTTGCTTGGGGCTGAACGCCCATTCGGCCATATTGGTTTTTGCGATCACGATAGCGTCAGCCGCCCGCAGCTTCTTGACCATAAAGGCATCGTCCGGCGGCACGCTGTTCTTGAGCGCCACAGAGCCTCCGCTGGTGGGCATATCGTGGGTATCAAAATTGTCTTTTAGCAAAACCGGTATGCAGAACAACGGCCCGAGGCTGTCGCCCGATGTAAGTCGCGCATCGATACTCGCTGCTTTTTTTATCGCGGCTGGGTTAGTGAAAATTACAGCATTGAGCCCCGAGGGTTGGTCATATTGCTCGATACGCCGAAGGTAGCCAGTTACAAGATCTACACAGCTCATATCACCACCTTGCAACGCACGGTGCACATCATTAATGCTAGCTTCGACGAACCGAAAGTCGCCGCTGACACGGTCATCACTGTTTTTATCAACGCCGTGTGCAGCGCAAATAGCGAGCGTAAAACTCATAGCGACAATGAGGCGTCTAATGAAGAACCCTGAATTCACAACGGCAGTCCTCTATTACTACTTGCTTGTTGGGATGTGTTTTTTTCGGCCAATAAAATAATTTTTTGGGCCAATAAAATAAATAGTCACTGTGATAAATGTCCAACGAGAACATCTAGCTTACTATGTCTGACCTGATGACTCTTATGACTCTTATGACACTTTCATGCAAGCAACCGCGGACGGCGTAACACAATGCAACATGTGATTTTTGGTGCCGGACTCATTGGTGGATATCTTGCCGGTGCAATGCTCGACAAGGGCTTGGATGTCAGCCTGGTTGCCCGGCCGTCGGTACAAGACAATCTAGCGAATGGTTTACGCCTCACCGATTACCAAGAGAATACCGCGTCCATTCGTGAAGTTACGTTTATCGCAGATGAAGACTTACGCGATGCACCGCAATCGCAGTGCTGTGACTATTTATGGCTAACGGTTAAGTGCACCGCTGTCGAAAGTGCGCTCGAGGACCTACCCGCTCTGGTGGGGCCTGACACGGTGATCTTTTGCGTACAGAATGGCCTGGGATCAGATAGCGTAGTTAAGCAAAAATTTCCGCGCAACAAGGTCATGCGCGCAATGGTTGTGTTTAATGTAGCGGAGCCCCGCGCGGGTCACTTACACCGAGGCTCCGAGGGCCATCTGTGGATCGAAGAACTGCCTGAATGCCCGGACATCGCACGCAATCTCGCCGACACGATCGACTCTCCCTTACTACCGACAAAGAGCTGTGACCATATGCAGGCTCTGCTCTGGGCAAAACTGCAGTTGAACTTGGCGAATGCGGTAAACGCCCTGGCCGATATTCCGGTGAAGCAAATGTTGGAAGATAGAGACTATCGTCGTGTGATCGCCTTACTTATGCGCGAGCTGCTAGCGGTGTGCAAAGCCAAAAACATCCAGTTACCGGCTGTCGCGAATTTGCCCGGACAGCTAATCCCTTTCTTTATTGAACTGCCGGACTTTGTGTTTAAACGACTGGGACAAAAAATGATCGCCATTGACCCGACCGTTCGTGCATCCATGTGGTGGGATTTAAGTGCGGGGAAGATAACTGAAATAGATTATCTAAACAGTGCTGTGGTCAACGAAGGCGACGCACTCGGTTTACACAGCCCGGCCAATAAAACACTGACGGCAATGATCCATGACGCAGAGCAAGGCAAAGTAGCTCAAGGTATCAGCGGTAAAGACCTACTGGCATTGTTAGTTCATAGCAGTTCGCAGCAAAGCGGATGACACTACCCCATAGCGGTGATTTGACTCGCCCTATACTTCAGTCGACGTGCTACTTAGAATAGGCCGAAGAAAAATTACTGATCACACCGAAAAGCCCCGGATTTTGATGCTTATGAGCCACAGTTCAACGCGCTTACGCGCGACCTGCTTTTTGGTGGGGGGTCGCCTGTGCGCCAGTCGGTTGCCAACGTCGTTTAGATCCCCATATCGCCTATCACCCCTGGGTTGGCTGCGAGACCCTGAGCCTTGGCCCAGGACTTCGGCTGGCTGCCCGACAACGTTGTTACAACGATGAATATAGAGCAGCAGTTTCAAGCCTACGCCGCGGACTTTGAGCTAGCCTATGTCGATGATGACTGGTCCCGGGTGGCAGATCACTTTACGAAGGACGCAAGCTACGATTCCGGAGACGGTTCTGATGCAGCCTTGGGGCGTGATGCGATAATGCTGAAATTGAAGGGTGCCGTGGATGGCTTGGACCGACAAATGGAGCAACGGGAATTACAACTACACAGCCTTTCAAGCAGCGGTGATGTAGTCACAGCAGAATGGACTATTCGCTTTATAAGGAAAGACCTTCCAACCCTAGAGATCTCGGGCAGTGAAGTGGCGCGTTTTTCCGGGATTCAAATAACTGAATTGCGAAGCGTCATTAAGGACGAATCCCTAGTGACCTTTGCTGCATGGATGGAAGCCCACGGCGCACATCTGTAGGGCGACATCCGGACTCACCCTGCACAGGCCAGCGATCCTCAGACGGATGCAGTCGATAGCTGTGGCGCCGCTCTTAACGAAGCGCTAGCATCAACGACCTCTTCCACACGGACGGTATCAATGATCACTCTGCATGGCTTTGCCTACAGCAACTACTACAACATCCCCAAACATGTGCTCCTGCACAAGGGCGTGCCATTCACCGAAGACCTTGTCTACGCCAGCGCCGAAGGCTATGAACGCCTGAACCCCGCCCGGAAAGTGCCGTCGATGACGACCTCAGATGGACAGTACCTTGCCGAGGCTTCGGTCCTGTGTGAATACATCGAAGACATGTTTCCCGAGCCAGCTCTGCTCCCCGCCGACCCTTACGCCCGCAGTCACGTGCGACGGATCATGCGTTGCGCCGAGCTCTATCTGGAACTGCCCTGCCGACGTCTGCTGCCGTTTGTGTTCACAAGAGAAACACCGCCCGAGTCGCTGTGCGAAGAAGTGAACGCTATGGTCGACCGGGGCGTAGCGAGCCTGGCTGGCTTGTGTTCTATAGACCCGTTCCTAACCGGGAGCGACTTCAGCATGGCCGACATCTACGTTCGCTATGTGCTCTCTGTGGTGGATGCCGGATCTGCCGTCTTACAACGTGATGTGGTCTCCGAAGTGGACGGACTCAAGGCTTGGCGGGCACGCTTGGCGGAGGACACGGTGTCCAAACAAGTCGATGCCGATACCGAGGCGAACAAGGATGACTTCTTTGCCTACATCGCGTCGCGGAGCTGATCTGTAAACGTCGCGGCGAAGGAGACGCCGTCGCGTCGAGCTACCCCGAGTTATCGACGGCATCCTGCCACGCGAATGCATTGATCACCCGCTCAAACCCAAAGCCGGGTTGGGCGGAGAGGCGCAGCAATTTACCCGTGATCGGATGCTCAAACTCAAGACCGGTACAAGCCAACAATAAACGCGCGCAGTCAAAACGCCGTGCAAAATAGCGGTTATGCACCCCCTTGCCATGGGTTGCGTCGCCGATGATTGGATGCGCAATGTGCTTCATATGCCGACGTAGTTGATGCTTGCGACCTGTACGCGGCCGCAGCTCTACCAGTGAGTATCTTGCTTGAGGGTAACGATCCACTGCCTCGGGCCACTCTACCTCGGCGAGTTTTCGGTAGTGTGTAAGCGCATCCTGTGGCGCTTTATCCAATCTAGCTTGCCGGTCGACGATGCGGTCGTGTTTTTCTTTGAGCGCGTGATCAATTTCGCCTGCCTCGGGACAATGGCCTCGAACCACTGCGAGATATCGCTTGGCAATCTCACGATTCGCGAACTGCTGTGTCAACAACCTTGCTACATCGCTTGATAGCGCAAACACCAATAAGCCAGAGGTAGGCTTATCAAGGCGGTGTACAGGAAACACATGTTGGCCTAATTGGTCCCTCAGCATTTGCAGGGCAAATCGTGTTTCGTGGCGATCAATGTTACTGCGATGCACGAGCAAGCCAGGCGGCTTGTCGACGACTACGACGTCACTGTCCTGAAAAATGATATCCAGCATGGGCTCAATCAAGACTTTGGAAGCAAAGCAGCACTACCCGGTCGAGCGAATTACCGCAGGTGATAGGTCAGCGCTGCGTCCCCAAAAATTCGGCAATAGCGTGCATCACCATCGGCGTTTCGCTATCAACACGGTCGTTCTCCGCGTCCGGGTCTGAGCTTTGCTTGACGATCACCACATCATGTTCAGAATTTATATAAATAAACTGTCCGTGGACCCCCAATGCGGCCACCGCGTCAACGCCGGCATAACTCCACCACTGATCGTGGTAGCCCTGAGCGACACTGCCGTACCATGCGTCCTGATAGTAGCGATTGAAGGTGGCTTGATTGCGCGGGGTCTTGATTCGCTGCGCAATGTCGGCAGACAACACTTGCTCACCGTTGGCCTGGCCATCGTCAAGAATCATCTGACCAAAACGTGCCGCATCGCGCAGGGTCATCGACAAGCCGCCACCGGCCATTTCGACACCCGTGGGATCTACCCAATAATGGGCTTCGAACTCTGTACCGAGCTTCGACCATAAGCGTTGGTATATAACATCGGCCAGCGTCTGGCCCTCGATACGCCTGATAATCCAACCGAGCACCTCGGGGTCAGGTGTTACGTAGTGAAAAGCTTCGCCGTGCTCAAATCCAAGCTGCTTGCTTGTAAGACTCTGCAAATGAGAATAAAGGCCTTCCCCGCCCAGATACATTGATGTAAGGAAGTTGGCGATATCTGAATTAGGATCATCATAGGTTTCGTCGTAGGCAATAGAATTCGTCATATCCATCACCTGCTGCACAGTCGCGTCCCCAAAGGCAGTCTGACTCAACTCCGGCACATAGGACGCCACAGTTTTCGTTCCATCGATCGCACCCTGCTCCATCAGCTGTAAAATCATGGCACCCGTAAAAGACTTTGTGACTGAGAACATCAGGTGCTGAGTTGATGGCGTCTGGCTATTCTCGTATTGCTCATGCACGACAGTGCCGCGATCCAAAACAATAAATCCGTCGGTGTAAGCGGATGCCAGCCACGTCCCCACCGTCATTGAACGCCCCTCGTCAAAATCGACCACAACATCAGCAAAATCGATGGCTTTTGACGGCAAAATCCAGGGGGAGTGAGAGGCCGGCACAGCCCGGGTGGGAAACAGTTCACGAAGGTGTTGAAAGCTCCAGCGGTTATAGGGCGGGATCACAAAATTCTCTGCCGTCACAAGCTTATCTGCTGTCGGAGGCGCACCCATCATCAAGCCGAGTTCGCTGGCCGTTGGAGGCACTGCTGCATTTATGCGAATCGAGACCGCAAGACTCAGTCCACCCACGATTAGCAGTGTCGTTTGCTTCCACATATCTAAAGACTCCCTTGGTCTGATCGCTAGCGGAGCTTAGCGTATTCCGCAGGAGAGAAGGATGGCTCTGCGATACCAACATTATGCGCCCAAAAGCATGCTCCGGATAAAACACCGCGGTCATTTCTGGCCATGTGCCTCTTAGCGTGCATGCGCATCGGAAGGGTCTACAATAAAAGTAGAGGGCGTATGATTGGTTACGTTGTTCTGGGCACTAACGATCTTGCTAAATCATCGGCGTTTTACGATGCACTGCTGGGGTCGATTGGTGTGGCGCGCATGGTGGACTTCGGCGATCGGGGTTACGCCTGGGGCGCCAATATGGAAAGTCTCATGCTCTGCATTATGACGCCGCACAACGGCGAATCTGTCACGGTGGGAAACGGCACTATGGCGGCGAGCTCTGTCGACAGCCGTGAAAATGTCGATCGCACCCATGCCAAGGCAATGGAGTTAAGTGGGTGCGATGAGGGCGCACCGGGATTGCGCGCCGAGGGCGGAGAGGGATTTTATGCCGCGTATTTTCGCGATCTCGAAGGCCATAAACTTGACGTGTTCGGCTACGGGTAGCTGGGGGAAAATGCGATGGTCACAAGCTTAAGCCTGGGCGTTCTCAATCCGACGGATCGGCGCTCCCAAAGTAAATCATATTGGGTGCATCCGATCGCGCTACAACGATGTCCATAAAGCCATCACCGTCCAAGTCGTTCACGGCAAAACCATAGGCCGTACCTTTGGCTTCGCCGAAGGACACGGGTGTGAAACCGCGCAGGCCCTCGTTAAACCAAACTACAGGGCGAGCCTCGACGTGGCCCACAACCAGATCGATTCGGCCATCACCATCCACATCTTTGGCAAGAATAGAGTAAGGGCGCTCTGCCGATTCACTCAGGAGCGTAAGACTCTCAAAGCCCGCATCGGATCTTCCGTAGAAAACCCCCCTACGAGGCGCGGCAATCACGCCACTGCCACCATCCGGGCCCTGGGTTTCAATTCCAGTGCGTGAACCCGGGGCAATAACGGCAATATCCATAAGACCATCGCCATCGAAGTCTGCGACGGCAGCAGACCGATACCCAACGCCCTTGGGCCCGAACGTCTCTCGCTCCATAAACGCGCCTTCGCCGTTGTTCAGCCGCAGCTCACTTTGGCCACCATCTCGGTGTGGAATCACCAGATCGAGATCGCCATCCGCATCCATGTCTGCGGGTGTGATAGTAGTCGCTGATCCCCGATACACAACGGTACAGGGATTTTGAAGCAGCCCGCTGGCGACACCAAAGCAAACAAAGCTCTCGGTACCCATGGGACCGCCGCGATTCGCAGCGATTACGTCCGGACGCCCGTCGCCATTCAAATCTGCCACGGACACATGGCGGGTATTCCAGTCTGGGGTGCCGAACTGCTGAACCTCGGTGAAGCTGCCGTTGCCATCATTGTGTAACACCCGCTTGGGATCCGGCGAGTCGTTGCTCACGATCATGTCCAGGTCTCCGTCCCCATCCAGATCAACAAGCGCCCCGGTGTAGGACCGATCCGGGCCCGGCCCTACGGATGCAGCCGCGGTAAAGACACCTTTGCCGTCACCCAGTCGGACTTGATTTTGAAGCGGCCAGTGACGGCCTTTCACAAGAATCACATCTAGATGACCATCACCATTCACATCCCCCAAACTGACGTTAGCCGAGGTATAGGCGGCATCCTCCAAGGCCAAACTCCGGTTAAAGGATCGCGCGCCAGCCTTCTCGGCTGCGATCACCCCCGAAATGTCATAGGCCGTGACTAGCATGACGGCAAATGCCAGCGTGAAAACAGCAGGTATACGAATTTGTCTCATGGGCTTTAGTATAAGCTGCCAGTAAACCAGACACATTCCTTGGCGAACTGTGCGCCTCATATGGACAAAAGGAAGAAGGCATGGACGACTCTATAATCCTGCACCACTACGAAAGCTCCCCTTATGCGGAGAAGATACGCCTGATGTTCGGCTTCACAAATAGTAGTTGGTGCTCTCTCATCTCTCCGGCCTGGCCACCCCGGCCCAATGTGGACCCCCTGTCCGGGGGCTACCGCCGGATTCCTATTGCGCAACTTGGCGCTGATATCTTCTGTGACTCGGCGTTGATCGCACAGGAGATTGCCACAGCGACCCAGAACCCGTCCCTGGACCCCTACCGTGCAAGTGGCTCCTCTCTTGAGCTCATGAAAAGAGCAGAGGGCGATGGGTTTTTTGCGGCCATTATGTCAGTGCCGAGACTAAGTCTTCTTGGCACCATGCTTCGAGGCTTTGGACCACTGGGCGCCTATCGTTTCGTAAAGGATCGCAGCGGTCTTTTAAAAGGAGGCACGAGCAAACCCAAAGCCGCCGCCGATGCGAAAGACATCATGCTCGGTATCTTTGAAACCCTCGAGGGCATTCTGGCCACACAAACCTGGATCGGCGGCGACACACCCAGCGTCGCTGACTTCGCTGTGTACCACCCCATCTGGTTGCACCTAAGCTGCAGCGGAGACCTGCCGCCATCAGCCACAAAAGTCCGCCACTGGTACGAGCAACTGGGCCAGTTTGGTCACGGAGACCGGCACGAGATCACCCAAGACGACGCCTTCGAAAGGGCCCAAAGCTCAGCTCCACGCCCTTTGCCCACAAGTGACGCCATCGATGACCTGGAACTTGGTCAGTTTATTGAGATTCAGCCTGAAGATTACGGTGTGGTTGCGGTGAGCGGCACGTTGGTGGCGGTCACGACTGACCGGGTCATCATTGCTCGTGAAACAGAGATGTTCGGCGAACTGCATGTACATTTTCCACGCAGCGGTTATGCGCTACAGGCCGCCATTAAAACGTAGTGGTGCCACTCAAAGCTGCGCTGAGCAACGCCATTTTGTCGCTAGCTCGGCCCGGCTAAGGCTCCTTAACAGGAGACTGGAGCAATTGATCCAGCACGGCTCGAACTTCGCTCGCCCATATCTGGGACACTTTTTTTCCCGCTGGCAGGTTCGTGCTGCGACGGCGGTAAGCAATATTGCCGCTTCCGTCCACCACCAAAAGACCGGGGATAAAGTCGATGGCCCAGGCGTCCCCGATGGCATCGGCATCAGCAATCGCAGTTAGCGGAAACCCCAGAGACTTGGCGTAAGCCGCTGCATCACCGTAGCCGCGTTCTTTATGATTCAGACCGATAATCTTTACCCCCGCCTCTGCATACTCCGCCTGAATCTCCTGGGCCCGGGGCATAAATGCCTTGCAATAGGGGCACCAGGTAGCCCAGAACAATATCACCGCCGGCTTTCCCTCCAGCACTTCGGGGAACACCACGGTATCGCCCGTAATCAGGTCCTTGCCTGACCAGGTAGGTGCAACGTCACCTTGGTTGACGGCGAGAGTTTGACCGGCCAGCAGCATCAGCAGGGCCAGGGTGAGAAATCGTTTCATGAGCTGTTACCTGATTGCTCTTTAGCGATGATCCTAAACCATCCTCAGATTATTATCGCTGCTTATGGCAACAGGTGTAGAGCCACGCTGATACTGCGCAACAATCTGCACGCGCATTTACTCTTGAATGCCATCAAAGATGACACGCGCCACCTTAACTCTGGGTGTATCACTGATGTCCGTCCACGACACATAGACGGTGTTTTCGACGCTCTCGATAACCGGAAAGCCACTGCGGCGAGAGGCGCTGGTCAAAGCAACATCGATGCTGTCTATTGGCTGCCCCGCAGGACTAAAGCGAGAGAGCATGATTGTGGCCTCAACCCGGGTATCCAACCAACTAACAACCACTTCACCGTTGTCGAGGATCTCGGCATCGACGCGACCATTGGTATCCGGCCCCGCTACCAGCGTGGGGGGCGCAAAGCTTGCACCACTATCTGAGGATATGGCCAGCTGCACCTTGGGTGAGTCGTTCTTGGCGGTGAACCACGCCACGGCGACTACATTATCTCTAGCGGCTACAGCAGGCCCGTTGACCGGACAACCCATGACCTGCCAGTCGTCCTTATGAATCACTTCAGGCTGCGTCCAAGCCTCATCAATCAAGCGCACAATGGCGATGTCTCGCACTTCATTTGCAGTGCGATCACGATAGACTACAACCGGGCCGGCATCCGTCATTGCGGCACTGGTTTGACAGCAGTCGCAGCTTGCCTGATCAAGCTCCCATTCACGCAAATTATCGCCAGCGGCATCGAACACGGCGGCTCGTAAGGTCATAGGGCCGGCCTCCGGTTGGTTCTTGGTGTTTCGACCGTCCAGCCAGGCTATCAGTGTTTGCTGCCCTGCCATCGGGAGCATCGATACAAATCCGTTCTCCGCCGCGATACCGCTACGGTTTATAACGATACCTTCGCCCCATTGCGCCTGAGTTGGGTTGTAAAAGCTCGCCACCACGTCGTAGTCGTAAGCGCCCTCGCCACTGGTTTGCAGCCAGTGTGCAACACCAGTGCCCGCGTTCATCGAAAGCACAGGGAAGTCAGCCCAATTAACAAACCAATTCGTACCTTTGCTAATGCTTTGCGGCACGCTCCAGGCATCATCAATCAATTTTGCGTAAGCAAGCTGCGCCTGGGGCTCGCCCTGAGTCACCCAGGACAGATACACGCTCCCAAATTCATCACTCGTTACCCGCGACAGCTCACTATTAGGCGGAGCCGGTGATGGCAGCTGCACAATCTGGTGCTGAACGTTAACTGGAGCCGCATCAGCAACAGCCGTAAGACCAGCGCTGACAGCCACAAGGCAGAGTAGTAGTGCTCCTTGCAGAGATCCAAGTGTTAAACGTCTCATAGTCGACATGCCACCCTCACGGTTTATCACTGAAGAGGCCTAGCTGGGAGAGCCTCTGGACGATTTGCTCCCGGGACTGCAGGCCAATGAGCGTACCCGCCACCTCATTAGCCGGCGACACAATGTAGGTTGTAGGCATAACACTAGGCGCTGGTAGCTCGGAGTCGATGATCTGCTCGCGAGTCAATGTGGGAAAATTGATACCCAGGGATTTCGCAATCTTAAGCGTGACATCCCGAGGATCATCATCAAAGTTTACTCCGACAAGCTGCACGCCGTTCAATGCAAGCTCCTCGCTCAGCGCGTTCAGCATGGGTATTTCTTTACGGCAAGGCGAACACCACTCCGACCAGTAATTCACCAAACGCCAGCTGCCATTCTCCTCGCTGTCGTCTGCTGCCGTGGCAAACACCGAAGCCAATAGAGCTACCAGTAGCACGAACGATCGAGTCTGCTGCTGTTTGGTTTTCAACGCATCACCTTTATAAAAGCCTGCAAGGTACTATAGCATATCGCTATCAGCTCAGCCTCGAACTCAGCTCACGCTACGCGCCTGATCATCCCAAAAGGGCTTGCGTAGCTCTGTCTTGAGTATTTTCCCGGCCCCGGATAATGGAAAAGGCTCGCTGCGGAAACTCATGGAACGTGGCCGCTTGTAGTTGGCAATAATCGGGACCGTATGTTCCAGCAACTCTTCTACTGTCACGCTCTGACCCTCGTGCAGGATCACGATTGCATGAACGGTCTCCCCCCACTTCTCGTCGGGAATACCGATCACCGACACAGCGGCCACGGCGGCGTGCGTGGAAACAGCACTTTCGACCTCCGCCGAAAAAACGTTCTCTCCGCCGGTCACAATCATGTCCTTCAAGCGATCCACGATAAATATAAAACCATCATCATCCCGGTAAGCGCCATCGCCCGTATTAACCCAACCGTCTTTCAATGTCTCGGCCGTTTGCTCGGGTCGATTCCAGTAACCCAGCATCGAACCCGGAGATCGCGCGACAATTTCGCCGACCTCGCCGTTGGGAAGATCCTTGCCCTCATCGTCGCAAATTCGAATCTCGACACCCGGTCCGGCTCGACCGGCGGAGCGTAGTTTGCCTGCCTGCGGCCCCTCAAGAGTGTGATTCTCTGCGGCAAGCAGCGTGATGATTGGCGCCATCTCCGTCTGCCCGTAACCCTGCGTCCAACCCATCCAGGGCAGTATTTCTAATAACTTCAGCATGAGTCCCTCGGGCATCGGTGAGGCGCCGTAAGCTACGCTGCGCAGCGTGCGCAAGCGCTGGGGATCAAAATCCGAGTGATTCACCAGCATGCCCAACATGGTGGGCACCATGAGCGTGTGCGTTACCTGCTCTCCTTCGATCAACTCCATCACTTTTACCGGATCGAAACCTGGCAAGAACGTGTGGCAGAGTCCGCCGGTACAGGCCGCACCAGAGAACGCACCGTCGGCAAGGTGAAACATAGGCCCAGCATGCAGATACACATCGCCTGACAGATAGTCAGAGCCACTACTCACGCTCAGATTATTGAACCAGATCGCCTGCTGAGACAGCATCACCCCCTTGGGAAAGCCAGTGGTACCGCCGGTGTAATACAGACCCGCCAGATCATCACCACTGCGCCTGGCATCCTGGCAAGGCTCATTCGAGGCAATTAAGGTCTCGTAATCCAGCGACCCTTCGGGTCTGTCACCCTCACCCGTAAAGACAACACTCTTAAGAGGCATTTCTTGGGTAATCGCGTCCAACATCGGTGCAAAGGCATCATCGATAAAAAGCACCGTCGCGCCAGCATCTTTTAGCGCGTAGGCATTCTCTGCCGCGGACCAGCGGGTATTCATCGGCACGACGACGGCACCGGCCCACCAGACGGCAAAGTAGTATTCCAGATAGCGATCGCTGTTCAGCGCCAAGATCGCCACACGCTCGCCAGCTTCAACGTCCATCCCCCGAAGCGCCGCGGCAAGACTCGCAACCCGTGTTTGCATATCGAGCCAACTGTGGCTGCGTCCAAGATGCCGTGTGGCGGGCGCACTGGGTATTGCACGCGCATTGGACGTGAGGAACTCTGTGACTGAATACATGTACTTATCCTTATAATTCTGGCTTCGATACCCAAAAATCGTTGAGCCCAACGCTAAAGCTCCGCCAGCTATACTAGACATCCGGAGCAAGCGAGGGAATCACGTGCCCAAATTCAAAAACCTCATGCCGATTTTACTTTGTGCGGGGCTTATGCTGCCGATACTGTTCGCTAACGAGGTGGTACTGGCTGATCGGGGATTGCCTCAGGCCTATCCAGACTATACCGGCTCCTATGCGGGATTTTCACTGGTATTGGATGAGCGCTTCGATACCTTCGATGATGCCGTATGGGCCAAGGGCGACGGAGCAGTGGGCAAAGAGTCCATGTGTCGATTTCAAGATCTAGGTGTGCAAATCAACCACGGCACCCTGGAGCTACTCATCGATGAACATCATGTCCCCGGCGGTTGGTCACAAAATCACCAGGAAATAAAAGAGGCCTATGACTTTGTCTGTGGCGAAGTGCGCACTCGATCGGAGTTACGCATGCGCTATGGCCGCATCGAAACACGGATGCAAGCACCTGACCGACGTACTGCATCGGGGTATATCTCTTCTTTGTTTACCTATGTCAACGAAGGAAACGAGCAGTTTGACCGCGAATGGGAAGAGATCGATATTGAACTCGAAGGCGGTCGTCCCGATAAATTTCAGGCCAACCTGATTTATGGACTAAACACCATCAGCTGGTTGGAAACCCGACGCTTTGGCGCTTGGGAAGACAAAATCGATGTCGGCCCGGTAGATAGCTGGCGCGTGTTCGCCATCGAGTGGCTGCCGGATCGTATTAACTGGTATGTCGACGGAGAACGGGTCAAATCGCTGACAGCCGATGACCTGGACTGTGATCCAGCCTGCGTAGACCCACAGCGAAGGCCCACGCCCATACCCGATCAATTTACAGACGTGATGATGAACTTCTGGATTCCCAACGACGATATTCAGGACGTGTTTGGCGGTAACAAACGGGGCAACCGCTATCCCATGCGCGCACGTTACGACTGGCTGCGAATTTATCAATACGACGCTGAGCCCCTGGAGAACTGGTCACATATCGCCCAACAACACTCCAAACACCACCGATGAATCGCGCTGGTCTTCGCGCCGTGATCTTTGATCTGGACGGTACACTCGTGGACTCACAGCTCGACTTTGCGGCCATGAGGCAACAATTAGGCGCGCCCGAAGAAGTGGGCCTACTTGAATACATCGCCGACCTTTCATCACAGGGAGACCGTGACCAGGCAATGGCAATTATTCATCGGCACGAAATCGCCGGCGCTCAAGCTGCACACTGGATGCCCGGTGCGGAGCAAACCGTTCACGCCCTCCGTCAGCAACAAATCCCTATTGCCATCGTCACGCGCAATAGTCGTCAAGCTGCACAGTTGACCATGGAGCGATTAGGTATGCCGGCGATGCCCCTAAAAGCCCGCGAAGATGCAGCACCTAAACCTGACCCCGAAGCACTTCTCGCGCTAGCTTCTGACTGGCGTATACCACCAGAGCACTGCGCTTACGTCGGTGACTTTCGCTACGATATTGAAGCGGCACAACGTGCCGGCATGCTTCCCGTACTGTACGTAGGTGACGGAGAGGTACCTACAGAGTATGGCGCGGGAGTCCGCGTACTCAGACAGTTCAGTTCATTAACGTTGTGGATCGAGAGCTCAGCAATCTAAGCAGCGCTCCGCGCCGTATCCCCATCGACAAATAGACACGCAGTTCTAGCTAAAGGCCCTACCATGCATAAGGTTTATATCATCCACGAAAATCGTGAGTGGAGCAGTCCTCTGATGGATGCACTGGACGCTTTGGACGTGCCCTATGAGGATTGGTTTCTGAATGAAGGCGAACTCGACCTATCGGCGGCGCCGCCAACCGGTGTGTTCTACAACCGTATGAGTGCCTCCTCACATACCCGAGGCCATCGTTATGCACCCGAGTACGCTGCAGCTGTGTTGTCCTGGTTAGAATGTCATGGCCGCCGTGTGCTTAACCCCGGACGGGCCTTACAGTTAGAACTGAGCAAAGTCGCGCAATACTCCGCGCTTGAAGCGCAGGCGATAAAGACACCGCGCACCATAGCCGTTGTCGGTAAAAAAGGACTCGCGGCTGCCGGCGCGAGTATGGGAGCGCCATTTATTACCAAGCACAATCGTGCAGGAAAAGGCTTGGGCGTCCGGCTGTTCCAATCTGTAGAAGAACTCAATGACTATGTAAACAGCACATCCTTCGAAGAACCCATCGACGGCATCACACTCATACAACAATACATTGACGCACCCGAGCCCTTCATTACGCGCTGCGAGTTCGTGGGCCAGGAGTTTGTCTACGCCGTGCGCGTCGACACCTCCGATGGGTTTTTGCTCTGCCCTGCGGATGAATGTCAGGACGAGGACGCGACGGTGTGTCCGGCAACATCGACTGCCAAGTTCGAAATCCTAGAAGGCTTTGACGATCCAATCATTGAGGATTACCGCCGCATGCTGATCGCCAACGACATACACGTGGCCGGAGTCGAGAACATTGTCGACGCCGATGGTCAGCGCTATACCTACGACATTAATACCAACACCAATTACAACCCGAGAGCGGAGCACAAAGCTGGGGTATCGGGTATGCAAGCCATCGCTAGCCTGCTGCAAACCGAACTAGCAGTCATCGCCTAAAAACGGGCATCAAGGGTTTGCCAAGAACGCTTAACCGAAAGCTGCAATTCGCGAATTGCAGTCTCTTACGTTTGTCCAGACGCCCCGCCATTAATCACAAAGCCTAAAAGACCGATCCAGAAGGCCGATATGCGCAAGCGATCGTGCAGCCCATCAATAGAATCTCTGCTCGTTCTAGGGTCAATATTCATCGGAGCAGACTATCCCCTCGGCGACTTTATTCCTACTCCAGCGCAGGACAATTCCTTGATTTGAACTAATGTACACTTGAGCGATAAAAACATTCTGCCGTCGCCCCAAGGGTATTTATGCGCTGCTTTCTTACTCTACTGGCTCTGAGCTGTGCCGCAATCGCAGGGCAGTTATTTGCCTCTGAGTCCCTCCCGCGCCCCGAGGGCACAGCAGTAAAGCTTGCCAATGCCCCTCTACTTGACGGGCGCGTGCAAAACGATCCAACCTGGCTAGGTGTGCAGCCCCTCAGCGGATTCTTGCAGATTCAACCAGACGAGGGACGCGCCGCAAGCCAACGCACCGAAGTGCGTGTCGGCTTTACAAAAGAGGCACTCTATATCGGCGTAATCGCCTTCGATGATGCCCCGGACTCGATTCTCGTAACCGATAGCCGCCGCGATTCGTCATTGGCACAAACGGATGGTTTCCAGGTCATTATCGACGGACTCCGCGATCGTCAAAATGGCTACGTCTTTGGCACAAACCCCGCCGGCATTGAATACGACGGGCAAGTCGTCAAAGAAGGCGAGGTTAATCTCGACTGGGACGGGAGCTGGCGCGTGGTCGCGGCTATCACCGAGTTGGGCTGGAGTGCCGAGTTTGAGATTCCCTTCACCACCTTGCGTTATGGGAGCAAGCCGGATGCTGCCTGGGGCATGAATTTTCAGCGCAACATACGACGCAATAACGAGATAGCATTCTGGGCACCTCTTGATCGGCAGCGCAGTCTCAATCGCGTATCGGAAGCAGGCACGGTGCGCGGAATCGAAGCTCCTCGCCCGCGGAACCTGCAAGTCACACCCTACGCTCTGGGTAGCGCCCGGCGCGGCGGCGCCCTCGAGGGCACATCAACCGACGAAGAAGTCGGTGTGGATGTGAAGTACTCCATCACACCCAGTCTGACCTTAGATGCCACCTACAACACGGATTTTGCCCAGGTCGAGGTAGACGATGTTGTCATAAACCTCGATCGCTTCAGCGTGTTTCTTCCCGAGAAGCGACCCTTCTTTCTGGAAAACGCCGAGCAATTCAACGTGGGCGATGCGCAGGAAGTTGAGCTGTTCTTCTCGCGGCGTATAGGCATCGTAGACGGAGCGCCGGTGCCCATTGACGGCGGCCTGCGACTGTCCGGCAAAGTAGGCGATAGCACCAACGTGGGCCTTCTCTACATGAGAGATGAGGGCCTTCCCGGGATCGCACCACAAAACGACTTCCTGGTTGCTCGCATCAATGAGGAGCTACCCAACCGGTCCGCAATCGGCGCCATGGTCGTGCAACGACGAGGTGACGGAAGCCTCAAGGCAGACGGGTCGCCCGACGAAAATGACGCCTATGCCATCGACGGACGCATCGGCATCGGTGACAACTTACTGCTCTCGGGCTGGGCCGCCAAGACAAGAACCCCCGGGCTTGATGGCGACGATCATGCCTTCGCGCTAAACGCCAATTACGACGCCGCTCGCTGGTCCTCCCGTCTCGAATACTCTGAGGTCCATGAGGACTTCAACCCCGAAGTTGGATTCTTGTTACGTGACGACTACAAACGCGTCGAAGCCTTTGTTATGCGGCGCTTTAGACCGAACGATGTTCTAGGACTCCTCGAAGTTCGTCCCCACTATTCTGTACGCAATTATTGGGATCTTGACGGGTTTTTGGAGACCGGCTTTCAGCATCTGGATACACACTGGGAGTTCCGCAACGGCTATCGCGTTGATACGGGCGTTAACTATGTGAAAGATGGCGTGCAGGAGCCTTTCGAAATTGTGGACGACGTCTTTGTCCCCGCGGGCACCTATTCGGGACCGGAGGCGCAGATCTCTTTTAATACAGATCTTTCCAAACCATTGAGTTTTCAAACCCGACTCAACGTTGGCGAAAAATTTGGTGGCGACCGCGTACGTTTTGCACCCACGCTTGCCTATCGTATCGGTGAAACTTTCAGTACCGAGCTGTCAGTGGTTTACACCGAGTTTGATCTGCCGGTGCCCGGAGGCGACTTCTCGGTGGCGCTAACGCGCTTGCGCCTATCTTATTCGTTCTCACCCAAGGCGCTTTTACAGGCCGTCATCCAATACAACGATTCCACTGAAACACTATCCACCAACCTGCGCTTTTCACTACTACGCACGGCCAACTCCGGTCTATATGTGGTTTACAACGAGTTTGACGAGCGTCTGCCGGGGGCACTCCCGGCGGACCGCCAATTTGTCATCAAGTACAACTATCTTTTCGATGTTTTCAATTAAACAACTGGCAACTCTCTAATGCCCCTTTGCGAGCTCCGCGACCAAACACTCTTCGATCCAAGGTAGGTGTTGACGCCCCACAAATACCTGCGATGCAATAACAAAGCATGGCGCATCAACCACAGCGCGTTCCTGTGCAGAGTTTTGAGCAATCGCTAATGCTGCACGTGCAGACGGTGCTGAGAACTCATGATCAAAACCTGACTCACTCAGCAGATCAGCCACCACTTTTTCATCGTCCAGGTCGGCGTGAAGCCGCCAGTAAGCATTGAATGCTGCTTGTACAAACACAGTCTTATCACCGCCCAGGAGTGCCAATGCACCTAAGGCAAGATCTGCCTCCACGGCGACTGGGGGGTAATTTAGATCTAAGCCCTGTAGGGCCGCATACATCTTGTCCGTCGCGCGCTGGGAGGCTAGCCGCACCTCATGATGCCTTTTTGTCAGCGCAACATCATGAGTTTCCAGTGGAATATCTCGCTCCCAGGTGAGAAAGGGGCACCAGTCTATGGAGACGCTATAGCGGCTTGCCATCTCCAGGGCCGGTTTTAAGGCCAGACACGAGGGCAGAGATTTAAAATCTATATATACAGTCAACATGCGGGCAACTCGTAGGCAATGTCAGGAGCTTCTCCAATGGAACCAGACAAGCGCCAACGCAAATAAGGGATATGCTCTCGCCCGCGAAGAACTTCTCCATCTAGAACATAGCTCGGCACACCATATAGTCCATGCTCGTGAAAAAGACCCTGCAGGGAATCATGCGCCTGTCCCCCTTCGGACGTTACGAAACCCTCAAAACCGATTGTGCTTATTCCAGCGCGGCTGAGACATTCTTGGACTACAGCAATATCTTCGATATCAAGCTCGCGCCGCCAGAACGGTGGGAAAACTGTATTTAAGTAATCAGGAAGCTTCGATCGGTCCGTCTTCATGGCCCAGAGTATGGCAATGTTGGCAATGCGCGAATCCCAGATTTTTTCAGTGCCTTTGAGCATCAGACCCTGACGCTCGGCATAGCGACGAGCGTCGAGGTAAGAATAGCGAATAGCCCTCCAGATACGATCACTGCGTCCGCACGACTGCACGACCTTGCCATCACGCTTCTCGGCGGAGCCAAGAAAACTGGGGATGTCGAGTGTTAAAGGTCGCCAATCAAATGCTAGACCCAACTCAGACTCAAGCGCGAGTGTCGGCTGTACCGCGACGAGGGCATAGGGGCTCTTGACGTCTAGATAGACGATCAAGGGAGCGTCACTTTCGAGTGGATGCATACGGCCTCCAATTAACCATTTGCCGAAGCTGTATCTTCGCAGTATTGAGGGCAGATAAAACACCCCGGACGCGCCCTATAGGCGGCTTCAACAGAAATTCACTGAAAACCGCTTAACAAGATCGCACGCAGCGCAGTAAGATAAAACAACACGTCGTTACCATAAATTGAAAAGTACAATAATGAATCAGGTCGTTGTACCTCGCCGCGCCAGCTCCTCGGCCCTATGCTTCGGTGGCTTAGCGATACCCTTTCTGTCATTGATCGCCTGTACCACTGGCCTCGCACCCACACCAGACTCATCAACGACGGTATGTCTGCACGGCACGCAACAATTTGATCTGTGCCAGTACGATACGCAGAGCGAAAAGGTAGCAGCACTAGTCGGCGAGATGACGCTCCAGGAGAAACTCGGCCAGATCACCCAATCAGTCTGGCATAACAATGTATCTCCCGCGGTGATTCAGCAGTTTGGAATTGGCTCCATCATTCACACCGAAGGGCCCACCCCTGGCGCATCACCACTGGATTGGATCGACAAGTTTGATGAGTTTCAAACGGCCGCGCAGCATACCCGTTTGGGCATACCACTGCTGGTGGCTGTGGATGCGGTGCACGGTCAAAACACCTTCGAAGGTGCGGTCATTTTTCCGCACAACATTGGCATGGCAGCGACCCGCAACCTCGAACTTATTCAACGCTCAGCGCAGATCACAGCCTTAGAGGCAGCCGGCACTGGTTTTAACTGGACCTTCTCTCCCTGTATCGCCATGCCAAAGCATGAGCATTGGGGACGCGTCTACGAGGGTTTTAGCGAGGATCGCGATCTCACCACGGCTGCGGTTATTGCGTCAGTGCGCGGCCACCAAGGCGAGGACCTTTCACTCCCCCACACAATAGCTGCCACCGCTAAGCACTACATCGGCGACGGCGGAACTGACGGTGGCATCGAAGGTGGTAACACCACGATCTCAGAGCGGGAACTGCGCCAGGACTACCTCCCCCCCTATGCCGCAGCCGTTGAGCAAGGCATAGCGTCAATCATGGTTGGCTTTAACTCGGTGAACGGCGTGAACATGCACCAGAACGGATATCTGGTGAACGAGGTGCTCAAGAATGAACTTGGCTTCGAGGGCGTAGTCATCACTGACTGGAATGGCGGCCTACGATGGGGCGACCCGCATCTGGTTTTGAATGCCGGCATCGATATCGTCATGCAACCTGGGAACCACGAGGAGTTCATAGCAAAGCTTGGAGCATCGGTGACCGATGGCACCGTTCCCATGAGCCGCGTCAACGACGCGGTCAGTAGAATCCTGCGCATGAAGTTTGACCTGGGTTTATTTGACAATCCTCTTGGCAATCGCGAGTACGCTTCGACCATAGGCTCCACTGAACATCGTCAGATTGCTCGCCAAGCCGTGCGGGAATCTATGGTATTGCTCAAAAGCGAAGGTGGTGTCCTGCCGCTGCAAAGAGAAGAGCCCCTCGCAGTGGTCGGTAAGCATGCCGACAATAGCGGCCTGCAGAGTGGCGGCTGGTCAATACACTGGCAGGGAAAAAGTGAAAGCTATGCAGGAGCGACGACTATTCTTGAAGGCATCAACGCCGTCGCACAAGACGTGGAGTACGCCCAAGACGGTTGTCACAGTGCTATGCGCGCCAGAAAGGTCGTGGTGGTCGTGGGCGAAAGCCCCTACGCGGAGTTCAAGGGCGATAGCGATCAGCTATGGATTTCCGATGAACACAAAACCCTGATCGCAGAGTGTCAGTCGCTGGGCAAACGGGTCGTCGTGGTACTCATATCAGGCCGAGCGCTTGTGGTTACTGACGTACTGCAGAACAGCGATGCGTTTATTGCTGCATGGCTACCCGGATCAGAAGGAGCCGGTGTTGCTGACTTTCTCTATTCCGTGGACGGCTTTAAGCCTGCCGGAAAGTCACCCTACGCATGGCCGGCGCGTATTGAGGACATCCCTTTGGAAGCAAACGCCGAGCATGCGTTGTTTAAGTTTGGATTTGGACTTAGCGACTACTGAGGGGCCGCGGTGCAGCCCCCATTATTCTTACTCACAATACCGCCTCAGGCACGACGCACGGTGTCGCTGAACATACCCGCCGCTACGCGCTTACCTCTGATGGAGTCGCCTTTTCCGTTGTCATACTGGATGATCATATCGGTATAGCCGGCGGGGAAAAGTCACCGGAAAACGTTAGGTCTACTGTTGGACCACCAGTTATAAGTGTGGCGTTAACGCTTTTACGTTCGAGGAACGTGATGCGCGTAGACCTGTTTAAACGCGCTCATTGTCGCGTCGCAATCGTCAAACCTAAAAGAACCTGACAGTAAACGTCGGTTAGTGGGAAAGGGTCGCTATGGTGGTACTTAGTCGCACTAGACTGCGGGGTCGCCATGCTTCGAAATTTCGGCAACCGTCAAGGTCAAGGCCTCCATCGCCATGGCATGCCACTGCCGGTAATCCATTACCGGGCCGATCACGTGATGGCGCAAGCTGACGTAACCATGTAGCACGGCCCACACTCGCAATGCTGCACGCTGGCGCAGCGCTTGACTCGCATCGCGCCGCAACAGTCGCGTAACGCCCAGAACCAGCACATGAAATGCTTCCCGCGAGGCCTCTACCGCCTCATCCGAGGGAGCATAGCTACTGCCTGTCTCGCCAAAAATAAGTCGGTAGTGGCCTTCGTTATGAAGCGCGATGTCCAGGTACTTTTGGCTACCTGCCATTAAGGCCTCAACGGGATCTTCAATATCTGCGGCCGACACCATGGCATCGCGCACCAGTCCAAAACCTTCGACATAGAGCGCATCGAGCACACCCTGCTTGCCTTGGAAATGGCTGTAAATCGCGATTGTAGACAGTCCTGCTTTTTGACTGATGGCACGAACACTCAGTCCCTCAATACCTTTCTCTAGTAGAGTTTGCGAAGCCGCCATCAATATTCGTTCTTTGTTACTCACATACTCTTCCATTAGAAGCCATGCTTGACAGCATAGCATAACGCCGTTATCTTAATGCATAACGCTGTTATATTGCAAGAAAACCACTGCCCTGGTTACCGGCCAGCGCTTAACAAGGAACACTGTGATGCCCGAAACCGTTATAGAAGTCGATTACCTCGTCGTAGGAACCGGCGCAGTAGGTATGGCCTTTGCCGACGTCTTGCTCAACGAGTCCGATGCCACCATCGCTATGGTTGACCGCTACGCAAAGCCCGGCGGCCACTGGAACGCGGCCTACCCCTTTGTACAGCTTCACCAGCCTTCGCAGTTTTACGGTGTCACGTCCCGCGAACTAAGCCGTGGTCGTGTGGAACAAGGTGGCTTAAATGACGGCCTTAATGAGCTGGCCAGTGGCGCAGAAGTCAGCGCGTATTTTGACGATGTGATGCGGCATCAGTTTTTACCCAGTGGTCGCGTGCAGTACTTCCCCATGTGCGATTACCAAGGCGATGGACGCTTTGTTTCCAAGGTCGGTGGCAATGAGTACCGGGTAAAGGTAAGGAAAAAGATCGTCGATGCGACCTTCCTAAAAACCAAAGTCCCGTCCACCCATACACCGAATTTTTCTATCGAAGACGGCGTGAAATTCATGCCGCTCAATGACCTACCCAAGATCACCCATCAGCCTGATCGCTATGTCATTGTGGGTGGCGGAAAAACCGGTATCGATGCCTGCTTATGGTTGTTACAAATGGGCTGTGACCCCGACAAAATTCAATGGATTAGACCCCGCGACGCCTGGCTGCTTAATCGACGCAACACACAGCCTACTGAAGATTTCTTTTTCGACGTGTTCAACGCGCAAGCCGGACTTATGGAATCCGCAGCTGCCGCCGAGTCCTTTGACGATCTGTTCACAAAGCTTGAAGACTGCGGCTATTTCCTGCGCTTAGACGAAGGCCACCGGCCTGAGATGTTCCACGGCGCAACGATCTCCATCGCAGAACTCGCGGCATTGCGTGCTATCAAGGATGTCGTGCGCCTGGGTCGTATCACCCATCTGGGCACCGAACAGATTGAGTTCCAGCGCGGATCACTTCCGGTGAGCAAAAACACACTGTTCGTAGATTGCTCGGCGCGTCCCGTTGACGAACTACCAGACGTTCAGGTGTTCGCCGCTGATGTCATCACCCCGCAAATGGTACGCTCCTATCAGCCTGTTTTCAGCGCCGCACTGGTTGCTCACGTAGAGTTACACTATCACGGAGATGGCGAAAAAAATCGACTCTGCGCGGTAGTCCCGCCGCCGGAGGCCGATACAGATTTCGCACACTTCACTGCGATCTCTTTTACTAACCAGTACAACTGGTCTCAAGATGGGGATTTGTCCGAATGGATACTACAAAACCGTCTAGATGGGTTTAGTCAAATGGTGAAGACCGCCGAAGGCAACCCCGAAAAGATAGCGGTTTTAAAACGTATGCGTAGCAACGGTGTTGCTGCGGTAATGAACCTTATGAAGCTAGATCAGGAATACAAACAGGCGGAGGCCCAATAACAAGCCATGCAAAGATTCGAAGTCAATAAAGCAGCGTTTGCCCAGCATCGCATCTCAACCTTAAATGAATCGGCGTTAAAGGAAGGCGAAATCCGTGTCGCTGTGGATTTTTTCGCTTTCACAGCCAACAACATGACCTACGCCGCAGCGGGAGACACACTGGGCTATTGGCAGTTTTTCCCGGTCCCCAGCGATGATGGCTACGGCGTAATCCCGGTATGGGGCTTTGCGAATGTGGTTGAGTCACGTACGGACGATGTTGCTATCGGCGAGCGACTCTATGGGTACTTCCCTCCATCAGACTCCCTGGTAATGCTTCCAGTTAATACCGAGGAAAAGAGCCTCTTTGATGGCACGGAGCATCGCCAGTCATTGCCGCCTCTATATAACCGTTACCAACGCGTAACCAACAGCGGATCCGTCGAATCCGAGCACCTTCAGGCACTATTGGGGCCCTTGTACAACACCGCCTATTGTCTCTGGGACCAACTTCAGGACAATGATTATTATGGGGCGCAGCAAGTACTGTTGTTAAGCGCATCGAGCAAAACCAGCATTGGCCTTGCCAACGCGCTGGCGGACGACGATAACGCGCCATCCATCCTTGGTCTCACATCTGCGGCTAACCTCGATTTTGTGAAAGGCTTGGGCTACTACGATGACGCATTGGACTATGGCGCACTGAACGACGTTCCGCAGATCCCCACCGTCATCGTTGATATGGCGGGCAATGCAACCACCGCGCAGGCGCTACGCGATCACCTCGGTGACAATCTCACTTACTTTATTAGCGTAGGCCTCACGCACTGGGACCAAGCGGATACTCAATTGGACAGAGGCCGGGATCGCCATGAATGGTTCTTTGCCCCTTCCTATATACTCGAGCGCAGCAAAGCACTAGAACCCGGGGAGTTTGTCAGGAACGCTCAACGCTTTGTTATGGGCGCGGCCGCGAGCGCGAGCAGCTGGCTTAGCCTACAAGAAGTCAGCGGCGTCGAGGCGTTCAGCGAACACTACGCCGACATTTGTGCAGGCGCTATGAATCCGGCCGAAGGATTGATTTGCAAGCTGTGAATTATATAACGCGTTTATTAATGTGATACGTCGCTACTTGCGAACCACATCGTCAAAAGCCCGCCGAAAGGCGGGTCGAGAAGCCAGTCGTCTCACGTAGTCCTTGAAGGCCTCGTCCTGACACAAGCCGTACATTCGGGCCCAATTGACGTTGTGCCCCACCACAATATCTGCGGCACTAAAGCTCCCACCACACATGTAGTCCGACGCAGTCAGACGCCTTAGCAACTGAGGCTCGACCTCGCTTGCGAATTTTTCTAAAGTGCGGTCAACAGTGCGCTTATCCCGCTCGCTCTCAGGCAACAGCTCGCGATGCATGCGAATCTGCCACAACATCGCATCCATCCAGCCACCCCCAAATTGCAACATCTGAAGATAGTCGGCACGCTCGGCTGACAGGACAGGTGCCGGCGCCAACTGCTTATCCGGGTAGGCATCGGCGAGCCACTCCACCATCGCGGTGCTCTCGAGCATATTTTGAACCGAACCATCCTCCCAGCTAATCTCAAGCACCGGTACAGCATGGTTTGGATTCACCGCCAGAAACTGACTCGCGTACTGCTCCCCTTCCAGCAGCTTCATGGTCTCTAATTCATAATCATCCCCAAAGGTCTCATAGAGCGCCCAGCGCACACGGGCGCTGCGGCTGCCAGGAAAATGGAAAAGTTTTAGCGCGTCAATTTTCATGGGCATCAAATCTCTACAGAGAACAAAACAGAGCTAACATACTAACCAAACTTCTGAGCTGAGTGACTCCAATGAACGAAACGACCGACTCCGCCGGCATGGCCCAATCCAGTGGTGAAGCCGTGGGTGGAGTGATCTCCGGCATACCGGGGACTCTGGGCGACTTCTTTACCGGCGTTGGTAAGGGCGCAGGCGTCAACGGCATACTCGATTGGGCTGCGCTGATTATCGGTATTGCGCTTTTAGTGTCGGTGGTTAGAGGACTCAAACGGGGCCGTATCGTCGGACCGGTCGTCAGTGGTTTTATCGCCGTTGCGTTAATGGGGTGGGCGGTCTCTTGAGTATTTAGGAGGCAGCTCTACTTCATCAACCATACAAGCGAGGCTCGCGGCAGCCTACTCGGCGCGAACAAACACTTTATCGATGATCTTCCACTGCCCCTGAAGCCTAGCGAGAGTAAGAAAATCGACGTAGGCGCCATCGTAATCAAACACGACCAGCGCAATGGGGCCACCAGAAAGATCAATGGAGAGGATTTTGCCGCGCCGCTGCACCGCATCGCTTTGCATCCAACGATCTATGGCGTCGGCAATGGGCTCAACGACCAAAGTACCGGACGCATCCACACTCTTTAACGCGGCGTTCGCATCAAAAGCCCGCTGCAGGTGATCAAGACTAAGCTCATTGATGCCCTCAAAGTAATCGAACACGGTGGCACGAATAGCTGTGAACTCATCATCTGCTGCCACGGGACCCGACAGGCACAAGCTAAGTCCTAACAAAGCACTCGCAAGCCACCTCTCAAAAGGCCGAGGCGACACGGATGTGGACCTGCGAAAAACACTAACCGCATTGCGAAACGGCCCGTTCAAGAAAGTCATTGATAACCCCTGTTGTCACTGCGGGCACCTTAGCAAAGCCCTGTGAACGCCACCAGTGACTCCAAAGGCAAGGCGGTCAATCAACATTCTCACAGGGCGCGCAGCCGGAACCCATAATGCTTAAATACTAGGCTAAAATCTGCCTACAGTTCTCTTGATGCACATTGATAAAGGAACGCTGAAATGAATCAGCTCTTCATGGCGCTCTCGCTAACATCAAAGCTCATACTAGTTGTAACGGGCGCCGTTTTTCTGGCCTCCTGCACTAGCCTAGCCAACCCCGATCTTGATCCGCAGATAGTGCAGATAGTGCATAAGGTTCCAGACGGCCCCAAACCTTGGACCGATGCTGCGCCAAATTACGACCCTGACGCTGTACGCTTTGCAATCTTCTCTGATCTGACAGGTGGCGAAAGAGAAGGCGTGTTTGAACTCGCGGTGGAACAGTTGAATTTATTGCGTCCTGAGTTAGTCGTGAACGTTGGCGATCTAATTGAAGGCAGTACAGAGCGGGCTGAGATTGATCGACAGTGGACATCCTTCGATCAGCGTGCTCAAAAATCGGTCGCCCCACTGTTCTACACAGGGGGTAACCATGACTTACTGAATCAGCAACTCAGAACAGCATGGAAAGACCGACTCGGTCCTCGCTATTACCACCTGCGCTACCGGAACGTGCTTTTTTTAGTCTTAGATACCGAAGACCACTCACCCGAGAGACTTGGAGAAATAGCCACCTTACGTCAGCAAGCCATCGCGGTCGCCAAGGAGTCTGGTTGGGACGAGTTTGCCAAAACGGCGTACGCGAATCTCCCGGAAGACGAAACCGGGATGATCTCGCAGGCTCAGGCGTCCTACATGCGAAGCGCCATCGCGGACAACAGCGACGTTCGCTGGACTTTTCTGCTCATGCATAAGGCGCCCTGGACGAACAACGATATGCCCACCTGGCAAGCCATTGAGGACGCCTTAGGTGAACAAGCCTTCACGGTGTTTCATGGGCATCGACACAGTTACCGGCATACGGTGCGCAACGGTCGGGACTACATTCGTCTGGCAACAACCGGGGGCGTGTTCCTACCTGACTCGGGCTCGTCCATGGATCACCTGGTTTGGGTCACGGTAGACAAATCCGGCGCGTACATCGCCAATCTAAAAATGTCGGGTATTTTGGATAAGAGCGGCAAGCGTCCACTGAACGGTGAGGATCTATGCTTAAACCCAGAAGATTGCCCAAGCCAATAAGCCAGGGCTTTAGTTGCCCGCATCCCACAAAGGCTTGAGTGTGGAATACGCACCGGCGTTCATCGCCTTGCTAAAACCCGCTTCGCTCAGACTAGTAGTAGCGATACCAGAGCGGTTGCCGCTTCGACAATACAGCACGATATCGGTCGACTGAGATACATCAAGCTCAGCTATGCCCTCGATGATCTCGCCGTGTGGGATGTTGATCGCGCCGGACAGATGCCCACTGGCGAACTCTTCGGCAGTACGCACATCAATAAGGACCGCGCCGTCTTTTACCGCGGAAAGGGCGAGTGTCCCGGTATCACTACTGTTGCCGCAAGCGCTGAGCAGCGCGCCAAAAAACAAAAGGACAATGACTCTAATCATATTCAAGACTCTAGGTGTCCACTCTTCAGTTATACAGCATTCATTTGCATCTCATAATATTCAAAAATACGCACCTTATAAATAACTCATAGTCTCCAAGCGGTTTTCGTTTGGGCGCCCAACACGTATTATCGAGATTGGACCGGTAAGCGAACCAGCGTTGTTACTATCGCTTCGCAACGGCAGATCACGCGGCATCCAATTCCCGAGGTTTTTATGTACGTCCAAAGATTATGTCTTACGCTTGTTGTTAGCTGCACTCCGCTGATCGCCATCGATGCACTAGCGGGCTCCGCCACCATGACATCCAAGGAAGGCGGCTCCACGGTATTCGAGTACAGAGAGCAGCTCCTTCGAGTGAACATTCCCGACCAAGAGAATAGCTACATCGTGTTTCGTGACAATACGATCTACACAGTCATGCAGCAAGAGGACCACACGATCGTCATGGACGCAGGATCAGCCATGAAGTCCATGGGTTTTAACGCCAGCTCTGCCGTACCCAGCGACATTAATGCGGAAGTTGTTTCTCTAGAAAAAACCGGTCGCACAGAAAACGTGGCCGGGATCAAAGGAGATGTTTATGAGCTCAACTTCGTGGACGAGGATGGCCAGAATCGGACCGAAGAACTCGTGCTCTCAGACGACGCTCGAGCTCTTGAATTTCGTGATGCTCTATTTCAAATGCTGGAAATCGCCGCAACGCTAACGTCCGGCGCCACCCCGGAAAACGCTCAATCGATGCGCGACCAGCTTGAGGGACTAGATGCCGGCATGCTGCGCTTCGGCAGTGAATTCACGCTCACAAAAATCGATGACGAACCCGTGGATGCTAAGCGCTTCGAACTACCGGCGGCTCCTATGAATCTGGAGGGCATCGGGGCCATGCTCGGTGGCTTCTCACAGCAGGCACCAGTAGACGTCGAGGAAGGCGAAGGCAGCGCCAAGAAGCCCGGCCTTTTTGGCAGTGTCATGGGCGCTATTGGTAGCAAGGTTAATCGCCAGGTCGACCGTATTGGCGATAGCGCAGACCAGGAAGTCGATGAAGAGACCGACGAGCAGGTTGATGGTGCTTTGGACAAAGCGTTTGGGAAGCTATTTGGCCGCTAGTCTGCCCACAACAGCGCGCCACAGTAATTCGCATCAAGTTCTTCAAAAGCGGCAAGCTTGGCGCAAGCACTGCCCTGCAGTCCTTGTCATCGCGTTACTCTCTCCAATTCCCCCCGTGGCAAATCATTGATCGTAAATCGCCATAGCGGGCGATGGTCCGCTTAGTTGAAACCTTACCCCGCTCTCGCTTGTCGGGCTACAGCAGCAGCGTTGCAAATTTCTTAAGTTCCCACCTATTCCTCCCCAGTTTCTGCACATTCTCAGTGTCTACTATCCCAATTGAATAAACGGGAGAACGGTAGTGAAAGAGATTGCGTGCTTAACGATAGCTATCATTCTTGCAGGATTGACCGCCTGCGGGGGCTCAAGCAGTTCGAGTGATACCTCGGTCGAGGAAGTGGCGTCAGAGGCGGACTCGGGCGGAGACGCCGGCGATGGCGGAACTACTGCCGGCGGTACGGATAGTGGCGACGCATCGACTGCTGACGTGTTCTGCGACTACGAGGATGTAACGCTCAACGCCCAGCCGTCGTTGAACTTCACCAGCGAATCCACCTGGACCTGCACCGACACGACCCGACAGCTCACCGCCAACGGCATACCTGATCACGAGGTCGGCACCTTCCCCAATGCCGCGAACCCCAACACCATCTCCGAGCAGACTGTCTCCACAAGCTACACCCTAAGCCCGGTATCCACAGGCAGCGCCAGCGAAACCGGCGGACCACGCGGAACCACCGGCTACATACTCAACGGCATAAAAATCGATGCCGGAACCGGCGGATCCTGCGACGACACCGGCACTGCCTGCAGCCTCGGCGACCCTAGCGGCAGTTGGAGCATCGAGGCACTTGGTCAGACGAGCTTTGATTTTGGCACCGACGGCAACAACGCTCACGTACAACCCGGCGGGGCTTATCACTACCACGGCATGCCTGAGGGTTTTATCGCCAAGCGCGGTGGCGACGAGTCAACAATGACCCTCATAGGCTGGGCAGCTGACGGCTTCCCTATCTACGCTAGATACGGTTATAGCGTCGCCGACGATGCCCAGTCTTCGCTTAAATCAATGCAGGGCAGCTATCAATTCTTATCCGAGCTTAGCAGTAGCCGCCCCTCGGTAGAGACCTATCCTCTGGGCGCTTTTAGACAAGATTGGGAATACGTCGCGGGCTCCGGCGATCTCGACGAATGCAATGGTCGCGTCGGTGTCACACCAGAATTTCCCGGAGGGATTTACCACTACTACGCTACGGACAGCTATCCATTCTTCCAACGCTGCGTCACCGGCGCTCTGTGATTCATTGAATCGAGGATATCGAGATGACCACAAACCT
>NZ_JBLGBE010000022.1:0-45922 GCF_047617445.1 Congregibacter sp. | reverse complement strand
ATTACTTGATGGAGGCAGGGGGCAAGAATTATTGCGCAGAAGCTCACGTGTAGTTACTCCTATGTGGTCTGCTGACATCATGTTGAACGAGCCAATGCTAGTCAGAGATTTGCATCGTGAGTTTATTGATAGCGGTGCTCGCGTCATCACCCTGAATACCTATACTGCGACACCGCAACGCTTAAGACGAGAAAACCAATTCAGTCAATTAAAAAACCTTCATCAGCACGCCATGAATGCAGCTAAAGAAGCAATAGAATTGGCCCAGTGCAATACTGTAGCCATAGCGGGCTGCCTGCCCCCATTGGTTGCTAGTTATCGTCCTGACGTATCCTTATCCTTCGAAGACTCGCTGGCTACTTACCGTCAACTTGTTGAACTCCAAGCACCGGCTAGCGATTTATTTATATGCGAAACAATGTCGTCAATAACCGAGGCACGTGCCGCCTGCACTGCCGCACTTGAAAGTGGTAAACCTGTTTGGGTGGCATTAACGGTCAGTGATGAACATCCTGGGCAATTACGTGGTGGAGAATCCTTAGTTGATGCCCTTCTAGCACTTGAGTCATTTGATACCCAAGCAACCTTGTTAAACTGCAGTCAGCCTGAAGCAATATCTGCTTGTTGGCCGTTCTTGAAAATGAAACATCATAAGATCGGAGCGTATGCTAATGGTTTTTTATCGGTAGACTCATTATATCCCGGCGATACTGTCGAAGAACTAGAAGTTCGACAAGACATGAGCCCAGAACAATATGCAGATCACGCTATGACATGGGCCAAAAACGGGGCATCAATTATTGGTGGTTGCTGTGAAATTGGACCAACACATATTAAAGCGTTGTTTAACAGATTATGCAGCGAAGGATTTATCTAAGTAGACATTGTGATCTACCTAGATAAAGGGTACTGCCAAGTTAACTCGCCCTACTTGCTAGAATCGATGGATGAATACATACAAACGCCACAGATTCCCGCCCGATATCATTTCCTACGCCGTTTGGCTCTACTATCGCTTCAATCTAAGCCATCGCGATATCGAGGATCTACTGGCTGAACGAGGCATCACGGTCAGCCGAGGAGCAATCTGCCTGTGGTACCCAAAGCACTCGCTACGCTCATGGGGCAGGCCCTGCATCAAGTTCGGAGCTATCTATTCCCGCCGCCTTAAGCGAAAGCACAGCGGCTATGGCGATACCTTTTACATCGATGAAGTCTTCGTCAAGATAAACGGCAATCAGCATTATCTCTGGAGAGCAGTCGACCAAGGTGGTGAAGTCCTTGACGTATATCTTCAATCAAGGCGTTGTGGTGCCGCTGCTAAGCGTTTCTTTACGCGTTTGCTGAGACGTCATGGCGGTGAGCTCAGGAAAATTGTGACCGACGAATTGCGAAGCTTCGGAGTCGCACATCGAGAACTGATTCCAGAGACGATTCACAGTACAAATCGGTATGAGAATAACCGGGCGGAGCAATCTCACGACGCGACAAGAGTTCGGGAACGAGGGATGCGTAAGTTCAAATCAGTTGGTCACGCGTGCAAATTTCTGGGTGCACATCTTGCCGTCTTTAATCTCTTCAAGCTCGGCCGGCATTTAGTCCATGCTCAGTACTACCGCGAGCTCAGGATGAATGCGTTCGCTGAATGGAGCCGGGCAGTAGCTTGACCGTGGAGAGCAGATTTCTCAGATCAAGAGAAGTTAATTTGCCAATACCATTTGGAGGGCTCGCTCGATGCCGTGGAAAGAGTGTGACTTGTCGGCCTGTATGTACGGTGTCCCTGCACCGAACAGCAAACTGCGGTTCGCGGTATTCGGGAGTCTACAATGCGCGGTAAAGGCACGCTGACGACCTGGAACGATGAGAAGGGCTTCGGATTTATCGAACCCTTTGACGGCGGTGCACGCCTGTTTATTCACATCAGCGCCTTTTCCTATCGTGGATGTCGACCGGAAAGAGGAACAGTGGTGACCTACACCATCTCCGGCGATGAAAAAGGTCAGCCACGCGCCGTAGAGGCGACGCTCGCCGGGGTGTCTGTGCCGAAGCAGCGCGAAGCGAACCATGATGGCGTGGTGCTCGCAACAGTCGTCGCAGCGCTGTTCCTGATGGTCGTTGCCGTCGGAATTTTCTCGACCGAGGGCCTTCTGGTGCTGCTGCCGTATTACGCCGTAGTGAGTATCGTGACGTTTCTCGCCTACTACATCGACAAATCAGCCGCAAAGCGCGGTGGTTGGCGTACCGCCGAGCAGAACCTGCACCTTTTGTCACTGATTGGTGGTTGGCCGGGTGGGTGGATTGCCCGCCACTGGTTCCGTCACAAGACTCGCAAGCAACCATTTCGCATTGTGTTCTGGGTGACCGTTGTCGGTAATGTTGCCGGGCTGTTGTGGCTGCTAACTTCGCAGGCTGCGTCTGAGTTGCGTTCTGCTCTGGGAGGCATGCTGTGATGACACCGATCGTGAGCCGGAGCCGCTGTATATGTTCATTCGTAGCAGCAGGCAAGGTGGCGGTCCTGCTGTATCTGGCGCATTGGACGGCATCTGGCCGTTCAGCTTCTGCCTGACTGCGGCTATGACCGGCCACTATGCTTCGCCCACCGATCCACAGTCGATCGGTCAAGCGCATAGAAAAGCTATATAAAACACGAAGATGGTGGGCCCAGCAGGACTTAAACCTACGGCCTATCGATTATGAGGATGGAGGAGAGGGTCGCTGCCCTCGCAGCAAGGTGAAGAAAGGTAAGCAATTTTCTCTGCCATCGACGCGGGCTGAGGTCGAGTCCGAACCTATCCCGAACGTGACGTGCCAGTTGGAGAGGGGAGTAGGGACGCAGGACCAAGAAACGTAAGGGCTTTCGCCGTACCGAACACCGAACGATTCCCGAATTGGTCGAAGGGTGTTGTCGGTGTCTATCTAGTGCCTGGCAGTAAAAGCGGACGTTCAGCAGGCCCCGATCTGCGGCTTTCGAGAGTCAAAAACCGGCCATCACGCGACCGTCGTAATTCCCCCACAAAAGACCGCTTCCGCCTAGCAAGGGTCTTAAAGCTAGGCTGGAGCAGTGATCAACGCAAAACACATTGATGATGCCTACCTGGGGTTATGCCAGCAGCGTCGCAACCATCCTGACAATGCCGATATCTGGCATCTGCGCTTTCACTGGCGATCGGAAAGAGCGTGGATCATGCAATCCATCGCAGAGGGCGATTACACCTTTGCGCCTTTACAGCGCATCACCAAGGCCGACGGTACGGTGATTCATCTATGGCGTTCTGGCGACGCTTTAGTGCTCAAAGCCTTGACGCTGGCAATAACACCGCTCCTGCCTATCTCTCCTCGCTGCACTCATGTAAGCGGCAATGGCGGGCTGAAGTACGCAGTGCGTGATGTGCAAGAACATCTCGCTGCTAACGAGTTTGTCATGCGCACCGACGTGAAGTCGTTCTATGAATCCATTAACCACCACCTGATGCTGGAAAAACTGGCTGTCTACATCAAGGATCGCTTTACCCTGAATCTGCTATGGCAGTCCATGCACCGCTGCGTAGAACGGGGCGGCTTGTTTCGGGATATCAATCAGGGCGTGCCCCGCGGCTGCCCGTTGAGTCCTTTACTCGGTGCTTTCTTTCTGGGGGGACTGGATGAAGCATTGGAGCAGCAGGGCGTGTTCTACGTGCGTTACATGGATGACATTTTGATCATGAGCAAGCGACGCTGGGGACTGCGCAGAGCCATCAGGCAGCTAAACGAAATCTTCAATGCGCTTGGATTGGAGCAACACCCCGATAAGACCTTTATCGGGCGTATTGACAAAGGATTTGATTTTTTGGGTTATCACTTCGGCCGAACAGGTCTACAACTGGCGGCAAAGACGATAGCTAACGCGGTAGAGAAAATGCATCGGCTTTATGAGCAAAAGCAAACGGCCCCCGAAGGAGCCGCTGCGCTTGATGATTATCTCACCCGCTGGGTTCGTTGGACGACAGCGGGACTGTGCGGTTTAACCGTGGTTATGACGTTTCCGGCGACTCCAGACAAGTCCAGCCAAAACTAAACCCAAGAGCGCTATTGTGGGTGGGGTAGGGACAACGGTTCCGCGCTTCCTCCACTCTCCAATCTCAACGTAGTTGAAATTAACGGTCGCAAGAAAGGGTGAAACCACCAGTGAATCACCCAAATCCGGGAAGCGGAAAAACCAATCCGGAAACTCCCTACTCCCTGTCAAAGTGGTTATGCTCCCGCCGTCGTCCGAAAACGTCCAATTAACATTTGAGAGGAGGTCAACAGACTCATCCAGTGACCACGGCCCAAATGCCGCGCCGGGGGCAAGCCCAAGTGTGAAGGTAAACAGGAATGACTCAATTCCTGTGGTGGCATCGGAAAAGCTCCCCCCTGGTGCATAACCCAAATCAGCGAAAGCTATCTCACCTTCGAAGACCTGCCCGGTGGGGTTACATGCAGCCCCCGCATCAGTGCAAACCCAATCAAAGATGACCGTTGCATTGGCCATCTGACAGAATCCGCCTACTAACAGACTTAAAATCAATACTTTCAAAACTTTCATCTCATCATTCCATAAGTCGTTATTAACAGAGAAAATCGCAGAACACCGCAAATCCTGTGCAATTTTCATGCTCATAGTAAAAATAGACACGTAAAGCTGTTATTTACCTATTTCGCCTATTCGAGCCATGAGCCTGACTGTAAAGAATCCTGACGCTGGGCTAATGTCCTCAACGAGGTGGATGCAGCCGAAATTGATCCTGAGATAAAACGAATGCTTCGAGTTGCGAAGGGGGCAATCCACTTGAGGCTGAACGGCCGCTTTCGAGAATGCCTCCCGCCCGCGATGCGCATTTGCTGCTGACGGCGTACTAGGACATATTGGCGCAGCGGGCCGCATGGGGGGCAGTAGCTAGGAATGTTCCTGCGGCTTCCCGACAGTGAACCCGAACCAATCTCTAGCTCAAGATGTCGGTTGATGGTTGGATGTGCTTATGAGCTCTGCCTCGAGGGCCATCGCCTTAAGTCGAGAGATGGCAAGTTCTGGTGTCATCTCTACCGATTCGACCAACGCCATCACGCGGTCTGTTGAGTTTTCATCGATCAACCCACCTGCCACACAAACTGCCGCAAGCTGGGAGAGCTCGTCAAGGTCAGCGCAGTCTTCGGGATGGTTTCCTCTTATGGCACTGAGTCGAGGCGTCAACGATTCAATTAGCTCAGCTCTAACGTTATCTTGAGCAGCGCCTGAGCGAATGAACTTCGCAGCGCCGTATCCCGCTACACCCATTATTACTGCTGGTGCAATGCGTTAGGGATTTTCCACAGGGACTGATTCATCTGTCTTTGAAAGGGATCTATCGCCGATCAAAACCCCTTGACGATTGATCCACTCGCCTAAAGCTGGCAGAAAACCTGGCGCCAGGGCCGCTTCACCCTCCCACATTAGCTTTAGCCAAAACAAAAGCCCAGGCGTTTGCTGATTGAAACTATTTGCCCTCAGCAGTCCGTGGGTAGCATTTCGGATGATCGATATCTGCAAATTGTCTCGATCCCGAAAAAGCTTAGTTAGCTTCTTTTCGGTTTCAAAAATATCTACGTTTAGGTCCTGGTCACCCAGTAAGATCAACAACGGCTGTCTAAGGTTTTTGTAATCACTGTAAGCGTTGACTTCGAAATTTTTTGCGACAAAGCCGTATCGCTGTTCGGACATCAGGTTTGGTGCCTCCATATTCTGTTTCCGAAATTGCCGATACCCCTGCCCTTCCCTGAGTCTGCGAATCTCTTCGAGATGTTGCTCATAAGCAGAATCAATTTCCGCTGGCGTTTTGCCCTCTGACATAAGTCGTCGCTCACCTAAATACCACGATTGGCTTATCCAATCGATTGCAAACCCAATACCAACAACGAATCCGATTTCGGAATTATCATTCGCAACTGCTGGTACAACCCATCCGGCCTGGCTAAATCCCAAAAGCCCTGTCTGCCTCCCCGTATAACCGTATTTTTTTCGAATAAAATGAATGGCTGCTCGCAGTTCGGATTGTCTGTCCAGCATCGACTGCTCCAGCCACTCACCGGATGATGCGCCCACTCCGGGTTTACTCCAGCTGAATATGGCAAAACCCCGTTTGCGCAGAAAATTCCATATCAACGGGTAGTAGCCTTCAGCCTGATAGTTGAGAGGGCCATCCCCATGAACAAACACGATAACGCCTTTGTAGTCTGTGGGATGCGTCGGCAGTAAATGGACAGCCTCCAGCCGATTGTCGCCATTGTGAAAGAACACCTCTTCGGCCGCGGCAGCGGCGCTGTAGAAGATCAAGGCAAGCCACATTAGGGATATATAAAGACAGTATTTTGCTCTTCTCAACATAAACCAATATTCCTCTTACGAGAGATGCCCATACGCATAGTGCAGGATTAATAACCTGCAGAGGCTCTGCCCTGACAGTTCATGACAAAAAGCACCTTCAGATGACAGGTTTCTAAGCCGTAAACGATATGACAGCGGACTGCGGTGCTAAACTCTAGTTCGAACTACGACTGCGTGATTTCTCTCTTAGGGTGCCTTTATGGCCAGCATTTTGATTGTCGAAGATGACGATAAAATCGCTCGCACTATCAAGCGTTATCTTCAAATTGAAGGCCATATCGTAGAGTCCGTTTTAACGGGCGAAGATGCAGTAGAGGCTATTCGTGCACAATCACCTGAATTGGTAGTGCTGGATTTGATGCTGCCCGGCATTGACGGTATCGCAGTTTGCGACACGGTGCGACCTGCGTTTCGCGGCGTCATTTTGATGCTCACAGCTAGTGAAAATGAGTCAGATGAGTTGATGGCGTTAAACAGTGGCGTTGATGATTTTGTCTGTAAGCCAGTTCGACTTCCCGTTTTGGTAGCGCGAATCAATGCACACTTACGACGGGTAGAACGCGGAGCTGCCCCGATACAAATTCAAGCAGGCGCTTTGCTGCTAAATAGGTCCCAGCGAACAGTCAGACGCAGTGGAGAGGAAATCCTTCTGTCAGAGACGGAATTTGAAGTCATCTGGACGCTGGCACTGAACCGGAGTGAAGTAGTGACACGAGACAAGTTATTCGAGTCAGTATTGGGACGTTCCTACGACGGAATGGATCGTTCGATTGACATGCAAATCGCGGGCATAAGGAAGAAGCTAGGCGACTCAGAAAACCCACCCAAGTACATTCGTTCATTACGCGCACGTGGCTACCTACTCCTCTGACATGCATTCACTGTTTGTTCGCATCACAGCATTCTTACTGCTCACCTTGGTCATCGGGCTAGCACTTCTGATCTATGTCGGAGTCAGTTCTTATACAGATCAACTGCTACAGCGGCATGCCAAAGAAACGACTCGGGCACACGCAGTCCTTGTGAGGGATTTACAAGTAACGCCGAAGACCGGCTGGCCGAAATCTATCGCACGGGTAGAGTCGTTTTTGGATTACCAAATCGACTTCGTCGACGTGGGCAATGATATGGAGTCTCCCATCATCAACCACACCAGCTCTACATTCCGTGGTGATACCGTAGAGGCTTTGCATGCGATTAGTGAAGGGGACTCAAACTGGATTCGCTATGCACACACGTACGAGTCAAGCTATGGGCTGGATGACATACTGTTGCTTGCATTGCTATTCGTTGCTACTCCGCTAGTTCTTTTCTTTACACTGCGGCCAATCGCCAGAAAAATTACGGACCTGAGTCAGGTGGCACGCGCCTATGCCGACGGAAAACTAGATGAACGTTCTCTACTTTCGGCGCCTGTGCCGTTAGAAGAATTGGCTAGCGACCTGCACGGCATGGCCATGGCTTTGCAGCGGAAGATTCAAGAGCAGCAAGTCATGACGCATGCGATTTCCCACGAGTTGAAAACCCCACTGACTCGGTTGCGGATGGCAAATGATCTGGCTCTGCGGGAAAATACTCCGGGATCAGCGAGGGCCTACCTTGAAGAGTCGGATGAGGATCTCACTATGCTCGAGAAAATCATGGCGGAGACGCTCACGCTCTCCCGTCTCTCGTTTCAAGGTGAACCGCTGGCGCTCACTGCGATCGCGCTGCTCGACGTGATTAAAGAAGTGACCGATGAATGCCCAACACAAGGACGCGCTCTAGAGGTAGATGTACCGCTAGACTCGACCGTATTGGCGACTAGAGACGCAGTCAAACGAGTGTTTTCAAACCTTCTTGTGAATGCGATTCGATATTCGAAACATCGGATTCGTATCTCTACGCAAGTGCAAGGAAATCAATCCCTGACCACCATCGAAGACGATGGGGCAGGCATTAATTTTGAGGACCGCGAAAAAGTCTTTATGCCGTTTGGGCGAGCCGAAAAAGGTCGATCGCGGATCACCGGCGATACCGGCATGGGATTAGCTATCGCTGCTCTGCTTGTTCAAAAGTGCAACGGGCGAATTTGGGTCGACGATTCGCCTATCGGCGGTGCACGTTTCTACGTGTCGCTGCCGGTGCCTCCAGCCGAATAGACGTAGGGCCTCCGCTTACCGTAACGCAACAAAACCTGACAAAGCCACACGGTCTCTGACTGAAAGCACCCGTGGCGATCGTTACAGTTGCGCTCTTGAAATAACTCAAGCGTTATCGATCAGCCAATCGACGTATCGGTCGATTTTCCTTGGCAGCACGGAGCCCCTATGACCCTACTACTTCAGTTTCAGATTTTCGGCCGAACAAAACCCATCAAGGCGTTCTTCGCAATCATCTTGCAAGTGTGCGCAATCATGCTTTCCAGCTCAAGTAATGCAGATGTTTTAGTTACTACACCTGTAAAAAATAGTTACGTAGTTTCTGCTTTCGGTTCTTCTATCGGGACTATCGAAGTGATTCGCGAACAGGCGATGGCAGGGGATGCGCTAATTAGTCATCAGTCGGTGGTGGTTGCGTTGCATTTTGAAGTCGGCGGGAAGTCCTATTCATTTACCGTGGACAGCAAGGTCGCTCACGATGAGATTGGCATACAGGACTACACCCACAACATTCACGAAAACGATAAGCATTTTCTGACGACTGGTCGGAGAGTCGACGGGAAGCTGTGGCTACGCACCGAGCAAATACATACTGAGACGCAACTGGAGGATAAGGCGCTTACCGATGTCGCCATGGGAGTGGCGTCGCAATCGATACCATATCTCGGTCTTATCACTGACTTGTTAAGCACCAACAGTGATCGATCGGCACTCATTCCGATGAACGAATTTGACACAACTGAAGATGGTTTTTTTGCAGCACTGTCTGACCTCAAGCCGAACGCACGCGAACAACAGTACCGAGTGCTCAATACGGAAACTTTGGAAATCAATAAGACAACCGTCACTGACCCACGGGAAGACGTAGTGGTAACAGGTGGAAAAAAATATCGGTGTCTCAGAGTCGATATTGATTCGAAGGATCATACCCGCACGGCGTGTATCGCCCGTGACGCATTAGGCGGATATCTGGTTTCGCAATCAGGAACAGACAAGGACGGCCCGTACAGCATTCGGCTTGTTCGGTAAACCACGGAAAATTTAGAGAAGAATCACGCACCAGCCTGAGTGCCATCGTAAACACATACAAGAGAAACCAACATGGATCTGATTGAAATAGAGTTCGCTTCATATGCGTCGCTGCTCCAAGTCGTCGAATTTTCGAGTCTTGCGTTCCTTATCGCACTAGTCTCTGAAACCGTTTGGGATACTGTAAGAGGTAAGCGAAAACTTCCTGGGGATACCGTTGCGAATTCTGTGATCGCAGTGGTGACTGTATTGTTGGAGCGGACGATTTATGGGGTCGCGTTCATCATTGGGCTCGTGTTAATAACCCCCTTCGTCAGTTTCGAACTGCCACACGGCTGGTGGATTTTGCCCTCCGCTATTGTGGCGGCTGATTTCTCTTACTACTGGATGCACCGTTGTGAGCACAAAGTCCGTATATTTTGGGCGAACCACAGCGTGCATCACTCGTCACGGGAATTCAATTTCACCACAGCACTTCGTGTCTCGTGGATGGATGGGCTGATTGAGTGGCTGTTTTTTATCCCGATGATTCTGCTTGGTTTTAGTGTGGTGGAAACGGTTGTCGGGTTGGTGATCGTCGTTGCATACCAAAGTTGGATTCACACCGAGAAGGTAGGAAAGCTCGGGTGGCTAGATAAGGTGTTCAACACGCCTTCTGTTCACCGGGTCCACCATGGAACGAATGCGCGGTACGTTGACAAAAACTACGGCGGCATTCTGATTGTTTGGGACCGGCTTTTTGGAACCTTCGAGCCAGAGGAAGAAAGGGTGATCTATGGGCTCGACAAACCCATCACATCGCACAATCCGCTGATCATTAATTTCAAGGAGTACCTCGTGATCTTTCGTGATGTGAAGCGCGCAACTAATTTGGCTTCGGCATTGGGGTACGTGTTCCGCCATCCGGGCTGGAATCCCGAGCCTCCTGTGTTGGCTGGGTCAAAGACCGACGCGTGACCCATAGCGCTGTTAACAACCCCTTTGGACAACAAGCGTGCTTTCCTCGCCCGGGTACTGGCAAGTTAACAGCCCGAAGTTGGTAGACTCGGCGAATGAATGCCTACAAACGCCACCGATGCCCACCCGACATGATTTCCTATGCAGTGTGGCTCTACTATCGATTGAATCTCAGTCACTGCGATATCGAAGACTCGCTCGCTGAACGGGGTATAACCGTCACCCGCGAATCAATTCGCCTCTGGTGTATCAAGTTCGGAGCCATCTATACACGTCGCTTTAAGCGAAAGCATCGGGGCTACGGCGACACCTTCTACATTGATGAAGTATTCGTCAGAATCAACGGCAAGCAACACTACCTGTGGAGAGCCGTAGACCAGGACGGGGCGAAGTCGTTGATGTGTATCTGTGCAGGTAAAGCGAGATGGGGCCGCCGCTGAGCGCTTCTTCAGGCGGTTGCTCAGATCACATGGTGAGGAGCCCAGGAAGATCGTGACCGATAAGTTGCGAAGCTATGGAGTAGCTCATCGAAAGCTAATTCCAGATACGATCCACATTACCCAACAGTATGAGAATAATCGGGCAGAGCAATCTCATGAGGCGACCAGGGTGCGGGAGCGAGGGAGGCGCAAGTTCAAGTCTGTTGGTCAGGCTCGGAGATTTGTCACCGCACATGCCGCAGTCAGTAATCTGTTCAATCTCGGTAGGCCTTTAGTCCGTGCTCAGCACTACGGCAATCTCAGGATGAATGCGTTCGCTGAATTGAGCCGGGCAGTAGCTTGAGCGTGGAGAGCAGATTTCTCAGATCAAGAGAAGTTAATTTGCCAATACCCCGGAATGGGCTATCTCTGCCTGGTTACGGATGCAAGTCGCATTTGTGGATGTTGCAGAGAGGTCGCTCACCTACCGACTCCAGTCTATGAGTCAGCACCCATAGTCGAGTGGTCAGTGCGGCCATAAGCCTATGAAAATTAGAAAGATGGTGGGCCCAGTAGGACTTGAACCTACGACCTATCGATTATCAGGATGGAGGAGAGGGTCGCTGCCCTCGCAGCACGGTGAAGAAAGGTAAGCAATTTTCTCTGCCATCGACGCGGCCTGAGGTCGAGTCCGAACCTATCCCGAACGTGACGTGACGTGACGTGCCAGTGGGAGAGGGGAGTAGGGACGCAGGACCAAGAAACGTAAGGGCTCTCGCCGTACCGAACACCGAAGCATTCCCGAACGGATAGGGTGGTGTCGGTTTTGTCGGTACCGATCTGGTGTCTGGCAGCAAAAGCGGACGTTCAACAAGCCACGATCTGCGGCTTTCGAATGGCAGCAACCGCCGCCATCACCCGACACCCGTAATTCCCTTGCAAAAGACCGTTTTCCCCGTACTTTGAGACATTAGTCTGGTGCTGCAGTGATTAGGCGACAGTTGTTAGTGGCGATAGCCGTGCCGTCGTCCCCCTTAGCGTACTTTCCAACCGTATTGAGGACCGTTGTGGAAGAAGTCCATAGGGGCGACGACGCCGTCGTGCTTGAAAACCAGGCCATCCTTCATGACAAACGATACATTGCGAAGTGCATAAATATCCTCCAGCGGGTTCCCACGAACGGCAATGATGTCGGCCGCAAAACCTTCTCGTATGGGCCCTCGTTCGTTTTCCAGCTCACTTATTTCGTAGCCGTTTGTCGTCAGGACTTTGAGAATTTCGGCGTCCGGAATGCCCGCTGCCTTCCATGATTTCAGGAATTCGATGGTCAGTTCGCCACGGTTGAGGCCTGGAATGAAGTAATCCGCATCAGTGGAGAATGCAAGTTTTACACCCTGGTTGTAGGCATCTCTCAGCATGGTTACGCGACGCTCCCAGCGCTCATCACTCACGCGGGACCAGTCCGCTTTTGGTGTCTCGGTACCCACGCGCCATACACCCTTTGCGACCATAAGAGCGTGGATTTCCGGATCCATCGCATTGTCATGCTCAATGGACCATAGACCTGCTTCAATCGCGCGCAGGGCACCTTCCCGCGTCTGCACGTGCCCGGACACTTTCTGTCCGGCATTCGCTGCCTCACTCACGAACAGCTTTAATTGCTCAGCGGTGTAGGGGTAGGCCTGGCAGTCCACACATACTTTTATGACCTTGGCGCCGTAGTGAATGTTGCGCCGTATGGCCTTGACGATTTCGTCATTGGTGTCGGCATTCAGGTATTCCGGGTAAACCGTGTCTTCGCGCTCCGGAGTTTCGTGGAACTGGCCGCCAAACGCACCGATGATAATGCCTGAATTGATGATGGTTGGGCCGGGCACCCAACCCTGGGCGATGGCCTTACGCAGGGCGGTATCGGCGTAGAGACCGTTGTTGCCCAGATCCCGCACAATGGTGAATCCCGAGGAGAGCTTTTGGAATCCCGTGGAAAAGGCCTGGATGGCCCGGATGGCCGTCGAATCCATAAGCGTAGTGAAGTAATAAGTATTGCTCTCCGGCTCTTCCTTGTAAGTGAGGGCCAGATGATCATGGGCATCGACGAGTCCCCCGAGCAAGTAATGGTCGCTTAGGTCGATGACCTCGGCACCCTCGGGAATCTCTGCATCGGCACCTATGGCCACGATCGTCCCACGGCCACTACTGTTGTCGCGTTCAATCACTATGATCTGGTTGGACGCCACCGTTCCCGTGGATGTGTCAATGAGGTGGCCCGCTCGGATCGCGGTGACGCTCAGTTCCTGCGCCATGGTCCGGGTGACACCCGGGATTGCAAACAAGAGAAGACAAAATGCATAACGGGAGATTGTTGAGGCGTTCATAGCATAGGTACCAATGCGTGGGTGGGTGGGTGAAATAGCTCGGTTGGCTGATGGAGTATAAATTAACCTAAGTCAAAGTACTCCCTGCTGCGCTGCCAGCCATTGATCGCACTTGGGTATCGACAACTTAACTTCTTGAGATCAAAAGAATCTGGCTCTTGGCCTCAAGCAACCGCTCTACTCCATTCTCCGAACGCACTTATCCTGAGATTCCGATAGTGCTCCGCCCGGACCAGATGCCGCCCCAAATTGAATAGGTTAGAAACGGCCGCATGTGTAGTGGCGAACCTCTGCGCCTGCCTCACCGACTTAAATCGCCGCATCCCTCGCTCCCGCACCCTAGTCGCCTCGTGTGACTGTTCCACCCGATTATTTCCATACTGCTCAGTGCTATGAATCGTGTCAGGAATCAGTTCCCGATGAGCAACACCATAGCTTCGCAATTTGTCCGTAACAATCTTCCTGGGCTCTTCATCGTGGCTTCGCAATAAGCGCTTGAAGAAGCGTTTCGCAGCAGCCCCATCCCTCTTGACCTGGAGGAATACATCAACCACCGCACCGTCTTGGTCAACTGCCCGCCATAGATAATGCTGCTTACCGTTAATTTTGACAAAGACCTCATCGATGTAGAAGGTGTCGCCATAAGACCGATGGTTTCGCTTCAACCGACGGGCGTACAACGCTCCGAATTTGATGCACCACAGGCGGATGGACTCGCGGCTGACAACGATGCCTCGCTGGGCCTACAGGTCTTCAATGTCTCGATGGCTAAGGTTGAAACGATAGTAGAGCCAGACGGCGTAGGAAATGATGTCTGGTGGGAATCGGTGGCGCTTGTATGTATTCATCGCCGGATCATCTCATTTCAGCGAGTTAAGTTGGCAATACCGAAAGTCGGACGGGTAGAACCCGCACCGAATCCTTTTAAACCGGAACTGTAAACTATGTGTCCGGTATAAAGTGTTAAGCACGTCTCCGGTACGGACCAAAATAACAACGTTCACTGAGGTTCGGGTAGCGCTCTTAAACATTTCAGCGAGCTCCATTCACCTACTTTAAGAGCATTCTCTGAATCTCACCGCCAAGTCTTTTGATAGCTTCGCGTGCTTGAGGCAACATGGGCCAAAAATACTGGAATACATGAAACATATCAGGATAAACATCGATTCTGGCAGAAACGCCATGCCCCAAAGCCCTGGTGGCGATCAGGTGACTATCATCGAGGAGGATTTCCTTATCACCCACTTGAACGTAGAGTTGGGGCAACCCCGCCAAATCTGAATGTATTGGCGACAACGACGGTCCTGCCGCCTGCGATGAACCTTGGTACAGCCCAGCGAAGTAGAGTAATTGCTCTTTGGTCAACATAGGATCGCTGCTTGCCCGGCTTACATAGCTTTTGGTCGAAGCCGTCAAATCCAACCAAGGTGATAGAAGAACAGACCCGGCAGGCAGGGCATCACCCGCATCTCGAAGCGCCAGAATCAAACTCATTGCCAGGCCGCCGCCAGCACTGTCGCCTGCGACCACTATGTCTGCCGGCGATAGATTCTCTATTCTGCATAAACCACTAAACGCTGCAAGACCGTCATCGACCGAAGCTGGGAAAGCATGCTCGGGCGCTAATCTGTAGTCCACCGACCAAAGTGTGACGCCTGCATCGATCGCTATACGCGCCATTAAATGACGATGCGACAAAGAAGATCCAACCACATAACCGCCACCATGAAAATACAGGATTGCCTTACCCGCTGTGGCAGCTTTCGGTGTGATCTTCATACAGGGAATGTCGCCCAACGAAACCGACACGATATCGTGAGGCTCATCGGGAAGAGGCATCGCTAGCCCGCCTTCTTCAAACGCCGACCGCTGTTGCTCCAAACTAAGATCTTGGGGTGTGTCTTTCTTCTGCTGAGAGAGCATGCGAAGAACTTCTTGCAAATCATCGTCCAATAGCCATCACCTCTTTTGTGTCCGCTTTCGTAACACGCAAGCTCCGGTTCAACGCAGTTTTAGTGTGTAACGCTGAACTCCTCCAAGCGCGGCGCCTTGAGCTCTTCTCTAAAACGCGCGCCCGTAAAGGGCCAGGCCGACGGTATGCCCTTTTTGCCTGTGTACCAGTTAGTGCAACCAGAGACCCAAATGGTATCTGGCATTGCCGCATACACCATCTTGTTGAACTCATCAGTGGCCTGTGTCGTGGCCTCTACTGTGCGAACACTCCCCTGCCCAGCCCACGCAATACACTCGATAATGTAATCAATTTGTGTCTCGACAATACTAATAGCCGAGAAATTGCCGATGGGGCTTTGCGGTCCCAATGTGAAAAAGAAGTTCGGAAACCCAGGAACGGCCACCGTGCGCAGTGCAAAAGGGCCTTCGGACCATAGATCATTGAGCTGGACACCGTCCTTGTTCTTTAAGTTCATCGGCCTGAAATAAGCGTGCGCGTCGTAGCCTGTAGCAAGCACCAGTACATCGAGCTCATGCTGCTGCCCATCCTTCGTAAAAACCGTGTTGCCCGATATTTTTTCGATGTCGCCATCCGCTATCGACACGTTCTCCTTCTGGATAGACGAGTAGTACGAATCACTCATCACTAATCGCTTGCAGAGCGGTTCAAAATCAGGCGTTAAGCGCGCTCTCAAATTAGGGTCTTGAACAGACTCCAGATTTTTCTTACATGCCCAACCCATCAAACGACGTTGCCAGCCGGGTTTTATCACCGCCTTGGCAAAAAGATTTTCGAAAGTCACTCGGTAGAAGAAGTGGCCAAAGCGGGCAATACTCGGAAACCACTTGGCCAAAGTTTTCTCAGCCGATGAATACTCTCGATCTGGTAATGGGAAAACCCATTGCGGCGTTCGTAAGAATATCGTCAAGCTCAACTTAAGCTTAGCCAAATTGGACATGATCTGAGCGCCGGTGGATCCCGTTCCAATAAGTCCAACCCGCTTACCTTCGAAACTTACGGAATGGTCCCATCGGGCAGAATGAAAACAGTCACCTTCGAACTCATCTAGGCCGGCGATATCCGGATAGGTCGGGTTGAACAAAAGACCGCAGCACGCGACGACAAAATCAACAATCAGCGTTTCTCCGTCCTGCAAGGTGACGGTCCATTGTTTCCCATCATGCTGGCAATCAACGACCTCTTTATCGAAGGAGATAAACTGATGTAGCGCGTGTTTTTTGGCCACATCCACCAAATACTGCTGAATCTCACTTCCCTGTGGTAATCGAGCCGTCCAGTTGGGATTGGGTTCAGACTTATACGTGTAGTAGTGCGAGGGTACGTCACAGGCAATCCCTGGATACGTATTGACTCGCCAGGTACCACCAACATCAGGACCTTTTTCATAGACTCTAAAGTCTGTAAAGCCCGCCTCAATCAATCGGATCGCGGCGAGCATGCCCGACATTCCGGCACCAACGATGAGTATTTTTGGTTGCCGTTGAGGAGCCATTACAAAACCTCAAAAATGTCGTAAACGACGCGACCGCCGCCAAAACTACGCATAGATCCAATGGTCGCGATATCGTTTAACCATGCATATTTGTCTGACTGCGTTTCGAAATAGGGCGTAGCACGAAAATACATGTCATTGCCGTCGATTTCGTCACCCGATTCGAGTCGCTCCGCCAATCCCTGGTCCATCCGCAAGACCCCGTTATAAAAGCAATGCACGGCCGATCCGTCATCGGCCTCAAACAACAAACGCACATCCAACTTCCAGTTGCCATTAGGCTGCAGTCGTATCCAATCCCCACCCGGACCAATGAGTTTTGCATTAAACCTTGGGCTTTCAATCCACGCGGTTTCTACGTTAAACACCATCAGATTGTCCAAGGGCATTTTTGCTTCGGGAATCGTGCCATGCATCGTACATAACCAACGGGTTTTAAGTTCTAGATCTGCCATTTTCCGGTCCTCTTAGTTGAACGTGATTGGATAGGAAGCCATTACTCTGAAGAACGAGGGCGACCACTCGATCTCCCCTGGCTGCACGTTGAGTCCCTCGGTGCGCTGCGCAAACTGATTGAAAACGTGGCGCGCCTCCATTTTTGCCAGCCTATTGCCCAGGCAAAAATGCTGCCCTCCACCAAACGCCTGATGCGCCACGTCGGTGCGGGTGATATCAAACTTGTCTGGCTCATCAAAACGATCGGGATCTCGATTGGCCGACGCCAACAACTGCCAGATAACCGCGTTAGCTGGCAATGTTTTGCCGCCCACAACATAGTCTTCTTCAAGCACTCGCCAATTGAACATGATTGGGGTATCAAAGCGCAGACACTCATTGGTGGCGTTTGTTATCAGAGAAGGGTCCGTGCGCAGCTTATTAAGTTGATCGGGGTTCTCGACGAATGCTCGCAACCCATTACCAAGGAGCCCTATCGTCGTTTCGTAGCCAGCAACGATGACGCCAATGGCCTGAATGATCAGTTCTTGATCAGCGAACTGGTCACCTCCTTCCGAGGCTTGAATCATCGAACTTAACAAATCATCACCAAGATTTTTTTTACGTTCCGTAATCAGAGCTCGAAAATAATCTTCCATTGCCGCACCCGCATCACGCGTGCGTTGCTGCACGTCCGGCGGCAAAAACTTGCCAAAAAACGCGTTGGTTCTAGCCGCTGTCCACGCGTTAAACATTGTTCGGTCGGACATGGGAACACCCATAATCTGACAGATCATGCGAGATGGAACTTCGTGTGCTAACGCCGAAATCCCATCCATACCTCCTTGAGACAGTGCTGTATCCAAGGCGCCTTCAACAGTTTTTTGAACTTCGTCCTCCATAAGCTCGACGGTTTTATTGCCAAAGGAATTCTTTAGCAAAGCTCGCAGTCGTCGATGCTCCATACCGTCTTTATTGAGAACGAACTCTTGAAAGCTTCCTTGCGTATCCAGCGGGTCAAAGTTAGGGGACGCGCCATCAGCATCTGTCATGCTTGTTTTGGCGTCCGTAAACACCGCACGCACATCTTCGTAACGACTAATTCGCCAAGTGTTTACCGGTGTCAAGTTCACAGGATCGTTGGCACGTAGCGCAGCTAGTTTCGGATAGGGGTCGTCTCTAAAGTCCGGGTCAAAGAAATCCGCACCACACCAATCACCCATTTGTTCGACAGTATTTTTTTCAGTACTCATATTGCTTTCCTAATGTGCTGTCCAGCCGCCGTCGACCGGCATTGCTGTTCCGGTGACAAAACTCGATTGCTCCGAAAGCAGCCAGCAAGCCGCCTCGGCAATTTCTTGTGGGTTTGCCAGTCGCTTGAGCGCCGACATAGACGCAAGGATCTCTTCGGTCACTCCGGCATCCACCAAATTCTTTAAGATGGGTGTGTGAGTGGCTCCCGGGCAAATCGCGTTGATCCGAATATTCTCGCTGGCGACCTCCAGGGCGGCAGCTTTTGTCATGCCGATAACCGCATGTTTGGTCCCTGCATACGGCCCCTGCATGGCTAAACCGACCAAGCCGGCAACCGACGCGTTGTTCACGATGGCACCGCCGCCGTAGCTTCTCAAAGCGCTGATCTGAAACTTCATACACAGCCAGACGCCCTTCATATTGATCCGGACGATACGATCAAACTCATCTTCCGTTACCTGATCAATGGGTTTAGCTATTAAGCCGATACCGGCATTGTTAAAAGCACCGTCTAGTCCCCCAAGCACCTCGATAGACTGTCGCACCGCCGCTTCGACGGACACTGCGTCTCCCACATCAACATTACAGACGCTTACCAGTTGCCCACGCCCCGCCGAAGCCGCAAGTTCGTTGCACGGTTCCGTATTGATATCCCAGAGCGCGAGCGATGCGCCTCGTGCCATCAATAGCTCAGCAGTTGCTCTACCGATACCAGTCCCTGCGCCAGTAACTATGATTCTTTTGCCTTCGATGCTGTGAGACATGTTTTAATTTCTGACCTTGTTGTTGTTAGGCTTACATTTAAACAATTAGATTAATTAATCTAATATTTGTTATTAATAGTCTATTATTTTTTTCGAGTCAAGCCGTTATGCCTAAACAAAAAAATTCCGCGACGCGCCTCAAGGCCCCACGATTAGGAAACCGTGAGCGCATCATTGAGGCCGCCATTGAGTTGATGAATATCTATGGTTCGAGTGTCGGCACTGCGCAAATCGCCGATCACACAGGGATTAGTCCTGGCAGCCTTTATTACCACTTCCGTGATTTTTCGGACATTGCACTTGTAGTGTTTGACCGAATGAGAACCGAACTAGCGGCTACCCTGGCCATGCCTCCATTTGGAGCCATTAGTGCGCCACAACTCGTCGCCTACTACTCTGGAGGTGCACAAGTTCTATGGCGATATCGTTTTGCTGTGTCAGCAGGTCGTGAACTGACAAGTCGCAATTCAGACCTGGCCGAGAGCTATCGTGACTTCACCCTCGATGGCATAGAGGCCGTCAGGTGCATTTTGGAAAACGTTTTTGAACACCATCCGGGCGGTATTCGAGTGTCAAAATCAGACTGCGCTCTATTGGCAGAGAACAGCTGGGTTTTGTGGAGCGCTTGGCCACGCCATGCAGAAACCAAGAACAGATCCAGCAGAACCAGTGCACCTGAGATAGCCAAAGGTCTACAGCAAGTCGCCATGACCATCGCGCCCTACCTGGATCGCAAATACTATGATGCAGTGAACGACGGCTTAATCACTTACGTATCAAGCCTTGAGGGCAAATTTGATTGAATAGCGTGCTATCGATCAAAGGGGTACTGCCAAGTTAAGTGCCTCAAATTGATAGACTCGGCCCATGAATACTTACACGCGCCAGCGATTCCCGCCTAACATCTTCAGCTACGCAGTCCGGCTCTACTACCGATTCAACCTTAGCCATCGTGATATCGAATACCTTCAGTCCCGACGTGATGGTGCAGCCGCAAAGTGCTTCTTCAAGGAATTACTTTGTCAGTAGCGACTTGGCCGCAAGCTTAGCCTTTTGCGCAGCGCGTCGCTGATCATCGACAGGATTCTTCCCATAATCAATCATCCACAAAATGGCGTTGACCAACGAGAAGATCATCGCCATGACCAGCGCCACACCCAAATACCCGATGCCGGCGGCGAGTCCAACGCATATTGCGGCAAAAATGTAGACGCCATCGATAGCCTCGCTAAGGGCGACGCGAAAGCGCACGGCGGCAACGAGCGCCGCCAGACCAAAGGCCAGCGCCAGGCTGTCTTGCACCAATAGCACGACGGTTGCTGCGCAAATTGGCATAAGTAACAGTGCTTGTACGAATACCTTCGAAGGACCTGTTTCAAACCGGGTCGCTGAATAGGTCCAGGTAAGGGGCAGCATAACGAGGATCGTCCCTATCAAGGTTGTGGCTAGCAGCACAATGGTCTGTTTGATGAGTTGGGCTGAAACCCGCGGTTTTGTCGGTTGTAATTGCGGCGTTTCGGCTTCCACGAGCATTGCTCGGGGGGCGACGACTTCGTGAGCCAGGGCATCGTGGCCGCCCAGAGGGAGTAGTTTCAAACTGGGAGAATCTACGTTCAACAGCCAGACGACTGACCCGAGCGTAACCGCAAAGTAAGCAAGGAGAGTGAGAAGCAGTTTTAATGGTGTGGGGTTCATGGCATCTGCTTGATATTAAATTATGTCACTTTATTCTATCTCCGATTGCGGCGAAGGTGGGGGTTGTCCGATGCTGCCAGTCACGCGCCCAGTCCGCTACTCGCGGTTGTGATCATGACGTTGCGCCTACCAACGCTCTCTAGTTGGCGCCTGTATCGGCTTGATCCTCTGACGCCTTCTCATCAGCCGCCCAGATAGCGCCTTTGATGCCCTTTGCGGACGAGGGGGTATCAGCCAGCCAAGCGCCGATGTGGTAACCCGTGATCTCAGCGCGGCTGTCAGCAATCTTTTCAAGCTTGGTCGACATCGGGTTCGTGCGCAGCACTACCGCCATCTTAGGGTAAGTGCGTTCGCTGAATGGAGTAGGGCATTTGCTTGAGCGTGGAGAGCAGATTTCTCAGATCAAGAGAAGTTAATTTGTCAGAACCAAAGTCTTTCAGTACGAAGTCTATCTCCTTAAAAGGTGAAATCCTGTTCAAGCAATTAGCCACGGATAGTTCACCTATTTTTCACCCAGGGAGGCTTAAGGTGCCAGGGAGCCCTTAAATGATAGAGATCACTCTGATGAACAAATATCTGAAATGGACTGGCGCAACTCTGGGCATTATTGCCCTGGTCGGGCTTGTTTATTACGTGACTGTTGCTCGCCTGCCACAGGAAGACTTTTCACAGAGCCAGATACTCGCAGCCTATGAGTATCAAACGGGCTACAGCGACTTCGAGGTGGTCTCATTTACCAATCGGTCCCGTGAATTCACTTTCAGTGGATTTGACGGCGAAACGGTTTACGGACAGTTAACCCTTCCCGATATAGGTACCCCACCATACAAAGTGCTAGTCGGTGTACACGCCATGGGGCGCAGTTATCCGCGCTGGTTTAATGATGTAATTAAGGGACGGCCGACCATCACTCTCGTGGATAAAATTACCGAGCAGGCACTGCAGAAAGGCTATGCGGTGCTTGCCATTGACGCGCGTTATCACGGCAAGCGAAAAGTGCCTGAAAAGCCACTGCGCAGCATCTGGAACGACATGCACTTTTTCGGCGATAAATCAGACTACCAGGACATGATAATCAACACGGTCATTGATAACCGCACGCTAATGGACTGGATTGAAGAACAGACGGAACTGGATGCTAATGATATTACCGTTGCCGGCTACAGCATGGGCGGTCAGGTAAGTCTGATTCTCGGTGCTGTGGATGACCGGATTAAACAGATCGTATCGATAGTGCCGCCATTTATCGATAATAAAATTGCCCAGGCGTCTCCATTAAATCTGGTTTCACTGATTGATCAAGCCAGGGTTCTGATGATTTATGGCGAGTCTGATGATGTGGCCACACCCGAACAAAATCAGAAGGTATTTAATGCCATTACGAGCCAAGACAAGCAAATTGATTCTTTTCCTGGCGATCACATTTTGCCGGTTGAATATGTGGAAAAGGTTGCTAACTGGCTGAGATGATTGGCTCTTCATCATGAACGGGGGACACAGGTGCTCATTAAACTAAGTTTGCGAAGACCGTTTAATGAGGAATCCATCGACGTCCCACGTAGGGCCCCACTAACCGACCCCCAATCGATTGGTCATACTTATAAAAAGCTATATAAAACAAGAAAATGGTGGGCCCAGTAGGACTTGAACCTACGACCTATCGATTATGAGTCGACTGCTCTAACCAGCTGAGCTATGGGCCCGAAGAGGATGTTGCGACGCGCGATTATAGGGGATCACGCTCCAGCGCGCACCGGGTTTTGGTCCTTGACGCTGACATTATGCCGCGCCCTTGATTACTGATCTAAGGCTGTTTTTTCGCGCTTGTGACTATGGGGTCATCAGCGGTGGACATGTTCTCAACCCCACTGTCCCTTTGTATGTTTTATCGCAGTGATAGAATTTGTCGCTACTCCAATAAAACTGGTCACCAAAAAACTCATGAATAGAGCCTTGTTGCTTTTCCTTGGCACGCTTGTCTTTGCTGCGAGTGCTTATAGCGAGGCGCCCTATGAGTATCTTATCGGTCGTGGTATTTCAGACGTTACCGGCCCGGCTGTTGGTGTTCAATTGTGGGGATTCGGCAAAAAAGATCAGATCGCACAAGGCGTTCATATCCGGCAAAAAGCGAGAGCTTTTATTATTGCCGACAGTAAGCTCAACAAACGTATAGCCTTTGTGAGTGTCGACATTGGGAGCATCGAACACCACATTACTCTAGAAGTTCTGGATCGCTTGCAAGAGCAGTTTGGCGACCAATACCAGATCGACAATGTGATTTTGAGTGCAACACATACACATGCGGCGCCGACCGGCTATTGGCACTCACGTACAGACCTTGGATTGGACGGTGGTTTCTATCCCGAGCATTTTGACAACATTGTCGGCGGCATTGTTGAGGCCATCGGGAAAGCTAATCAGGATCTGCAGCCGGGCAATATCGCCATCAATCGAGGTCGGGTAGAAAACGCAGGTATTAACCGCTCCTTAACGGCCTATGACAAAAACCCAGAGTCCGAAAGACAGAAATACGCGGACGCCATTGACAAAGACATGACCCTGCTAAAGTTCACTGACGCCAGCGGCGACATTGGCTTGCTTAACTGGCTAGCAGTTCACCCTACGTCCATGACGTTTTTTAATCGACTGATTTCGGGAGATCATAAGGGCTATGCATCGTTAACTGTCGAGAGAGCAAAAGGTGTTACTTATGTTGGGCGCGATGAGTTCGTTGCGGCCTTCGCCCAAAGCAATGCAGGCGATGTGACACCTAACCTGAACCTTGATAATACCGGCCCGGGCAAGGATGACTTTGACAGCACGAAAATTATTGGACAAAGACAAGTAGAGGCCGCACTTAACCTCTTTGCCACCGCGAATGAGTTGTTAAAAGGCTCCATTGATTCCCGTCAAATTTATCTCGATCTATCGCAATTTGAGGTTACGGACGAGTTTACCGGTGAAGGCACCCATTACACTTGTCCTTCCGCTTATGGATACTCGTTTGCCGGTGGTTCGACGGAAGATGGCGGTGGTCATTTTCTGTTTGAAGAAGGCATGACCGAACAGAGTGTTTTCTTGGACTTTCTGATCAGATGGCTAACTGGTGCGCCAAAATGGACCGCAGCGGTCAAGCAATGTCAGTCGCCAAAGGCTATTTTGTTTGAAACAGGCTCAAGCAACCCGCCTTTACAGTCACAAATACGCTCCGTGACCGTTGCAAGGATTGGCCAGCTTGCCATTGTTGCACTACCTGCGGAGGTAACAACCATGGCCGGTCGCAGACTTAGACAAACGGTTAAAGCGCAGCTAGGGGAGTGGGCCAGCTATGTTGTTCTTGCAGGTTATTCAAACGGCTACGCCGGTTACGTCACCACGCCAGAAGAATATGATCTGCAGCAATACGAAGCTGGCCACACACTGCATGGCCGCTGGACTTTGCCGGCCTACCAGCAGGTCGTCGCAGAGCTGGCCACTGCATTGCAGAACGATACCGCGGTAGACCAACAGATCATCTATGATGATTGGCGTGGCAAATCTCCGACTTTACAGCTTCACGATGGAAGCCCGGATCCACTTCCCGACGGGGTTGCACTTGATCGTGCTTTACCCTTGGATAAAAAAACGTATTCAACAGGCGAAGTCGTTATCACTCGCTTTTATTCGGGCAATCCTACTGCGCAATACAATCGCAACGACTATTTTATGAGTGTTGAGATGCGACAGGGAGACGTATGGGTAGAGATCCGTAACGACCATGACTGGTCAACCAAAATTCGATGGCACGAAGAGAAAAAACCGAAGGCGTTGATCGCTCAGCTTTCTTGGGATACCGCCGGCAATACCACAGCGGGTCAATACAGGATGAAACATACGGGTCTGCTGACATTGTCAGACGGGAGTATCAAGAGAATAGTGGCGACGTCAGATGTCTTCACCATTGATTAGTCATTCGAATTCAAGCTCTATGATGACAGGATAATGATCCGACAAATCATTGAGCTCAATATCGGGTTTGAGTAGTTTGGTCCCTAGCCAAGGAGTTTTGGATTTAAAGTTGATTACCTGCAGCTTCGGGTTGTTAACGGGCTGGCGATGATCGGTACGATAAAGCATGTAGTCCAGGGTTAGATCCGGACGGACCTTGGAATCAGCGCCGGTAATTAAACGCAGATATTCATTGGTGCTTTGAGAAATCGATCCTACCCCATCCTCTGGCAACACCACATTTGCATTGGCATGCTCTAACAAATCATTAAACCTCGATTTATGGGTCGAACTAATATTAAAGTCCCCCCCCAGAACAATCGGTTCCTCTTTGGGTATCCCAAAGCCATCAATAAAACGGCGCATTTCATCTAGCTGAAGCAGGCGTATGTCATGTTCTGCCGCCGACGCCTGAAGGTGCGTACCAAAAACATGTAACGCTTTGGACTCTTTGGGATTGCCGCTCGGGACTTGAATCTTTGCATAGACCACGCCTTTGCGAGCTAGAAAATCAAACGACTGACTGACTCGCACCGCATGAAACACATAAGCATGCCGTTGCTCGATGGGCCAACGGCTAAAAATAAGTACGCCGCTATTACCCCTAAAAAAATTAGTCCGGCAATTTCCAGAGATGCTGTTCCAGCGAGGGTCCTTGCAATTCTCTCCTGCAACTTGCGTGTGGAACGGATAAACATCAGCCATCTTGTTGGTCAGAAAATTAAAAGAATGCTCGGTAAAAACTTCTTGCAGTATGAGCACGTCAGGGCGTTTCGAAAGCGCCTTAATTGCTTCGGGAATCAATTGAAGCCGGGGCTTTTCAAAATGATTTGCCAGCCAGTTTGGATAACCTAGTTGTTGGATGTTGTAGGTCATCATTGTCATAGTCTGAGGTGCCCGGGTTGTCGCAGCTTCGTGCTTAAGCACTGTATCTGCGACAACCCCGTTTGCTAATACAAAAGCAAGTAAACCTGTAAGTAAGGCCCTGCAGGCTGAAAGACGGGTGACATCAATGACTGCTGGCATAGAGAATCTCTTTCTGTCTTTGCATAAAAAACGCCCCGTTAGGGGCGTTTTCGAGAGAGCACCGGGTGACGGAGTTACTTGTCGCCAGCGCCTCGTTTGACGGATTCCATGACTTTATCAAGGTTAAAGCTGCCGGGTTCCTGACGCGGTGGAAACTCCTTAAAGCTTTGCAACCAGTTAGCTATGTAGGCGCCCGCGGGTGCAAAGGCAAACATGTGCTCAACCCACCAGCGCTGGTAGCCCATGGAGTTTTCCGCCTCTGCGCGCTCGAACGGGTCCATACGAAGATTAGTCAATGACGGAGCCCGAAGCACTTCAAAGGGCGTGGTCCAAACCTTGTAGCCTTCCTCGGGTTGCCTCAGGAACGTGACTTTCCAGTCGTTGTAGCGGAGGGCTGCAACGCTGCCGTCATCTGTCCAATAGATGAACTCTTCCCGGGGCCATTCGGCCTCACCCTTGAGTGCCGGCATTAGGTTGTAGCCATCGAGGTGCGCCTTAAACGATTTGCCGCCCACTCTGCGTTTCTTGAGCAGGTCTTCTTTGACGGTTTCGTCGCCCGCTGCAGCAAGCAGTGTGGTCAACATATCTTCGTGCGCTGCGATCTCGTTATTGATCGTGCCGGGCTCGATTACCCCAGGCCAGCGCATAACGGTTGGAACTCGGTAGCCACCTTCCCATTGCGTATTTTTCTCACCGCGGAACATGGTGGTTCCACCATCAGGCCAGGTAAAGGTTTCGGCGCCGTTGTCCGTGGAGTACATCACGATGGTGTTATCAGCAATACCCAGTTCATCCAGCTTGGCCAGAAGCTCTCCAACCATGGCGTCGTGCTCGACCATGCCGTCTGCATACACGCCGTACCCCGTTACGCCCTCAGAGGCTTCTTTGAGGTGCGTGAAGATGTGCATGCGGGTGCTGTTCCACCAAACGAAGAAAGGCTTGTCGTCTGCGACCGCTTTGTCCATAAACTTTAATGCGGCGGCGGTTGTCTCTTCGTCGACAGTTTCCATGCGCTTCTTGGTCAGAGGGCCGGTGTCTTCGATACGGCCGTCGGCATAGCTGTGAATGACGCCTCGAGGACCAAAGTTTTTCCGAAACTCTGCGCCGTTGGGATAATCAGGGTTTTCGGGCTCTTCTTCAGCGTTCAGGTGATACAGGTTGCCAAAGAACTCATCGAAGCCATGTTCCGTAGGCAGCATACGATCCAGGTCACCAAGGTGGTTCTTACCAAACTGACCGGTCGTATAACCCAGGGGCTTCAATAGCTCCGCAATAGTGGGATCTTCATCCGTCATGCCTTCTGGTGCACCGGGAAGGCCGACTTTTGTGAGTCCTGTACGTATCGGGGATTGGCCGGTGATGAACGCAGCGCGTCCGGCGGTGCAGCTTTGCTGCCCGTACCAGTCGGTGAATAAAGCACCTTCTTTGGCGATTTGATCAATATTCGGCGTGCGGTAGCCCATCATGCCTTGGTTGTAGGCACTAATGTTAAAGCCGCCAATATCGTCACCCCATATGATGAGGATGTTGGGTTTTTTCTCGCTGTCCTGGGCAAATGCCGCCCCGCTCATAAGGCCCATTGCCATCAGAGCGCAGCAACCTATTCTTTTTAAGTTTGTTTTCATTGGAGTTTCCTGGCTACTTAAACATCACTTACTGTTGGGTGCTTACAATGATAGCAGCGATCAAGGCTGTAATCTCTCTCGGGCTACGTTCGCGCCTCTATCGTCACAGGCTAGGGCGACTTACTGAACATGTCCCGAGTCGTGCCCTGAGCCTCGACGCGCACATCGTCTCCGACAGTGATCAACCCGCTGCGAATGATCCGACAACACAAACCACCATGCCCGAGCATGGCCGCAACACCGCCTTTGCCCAGTGCGGTCTCCATGCGCGAGCAGGGATGGCAAAGGGCGCCTGCTTCAAAAAGCGCGTCGCCAATAGAGAAGCGTTGGTAGCGCAGAGCATGCAGGTTCATGCCACAGATCACGAGGTTTCGTCTTAGCTCGCCGGGATCAATGTCTTCGATGCCAAGGAAGTGCGCAGTCTGTTGGATAAACTCCCGGGAAATCACCGTTACCTGTCGACCGGAGCCCGGGGTTTTGTCCACACGGTGGTCGCCTTCCAGGCCCCGGTTCGCAATCGCAAGTACGGAGTGTGTCGTCACCAAGGGGGCTCGGCGCTCGGTGCGCAGTCCAATCCACTCCAAGGAGCCTGGGGAGAGGTCCTTGGCAAATCGATCCAGAGGATTCACTCGCTTGCTCACTACGTCGCCATCACGCTGATAGTGTTCGCGGTCCCTGTGTGACTTTGAAATAGCATTTAAGCTGCCTGAAGCCGATAGTTGACGAGGACTCGCTGTCGCAGCAGTTTGTCCTCATGTTTAAGAAACTTTTTTAAGAGCTAGTAGTCACCGCGTGGGATGGCAGGCTAGGCTTGGGCGCGCTTTCTTGCGGTCGCCGCATTGGCGACACGCTTGGGCTTAACCTTGGCGGGAGCTTTGGCAGCGGTTTTGGGTCGCGATGTTTTTGCTTTTGCTTTTGCTTTGGGTTTTGTCTTCGCCTTCGCCTTTGTTTTTACAGCAGAGGCCTTGCGTCGACTTGCCGGAGCCGCTCCTAGCGTGGCTGATTTGAGGTCCTTAAAGCTCGCCATCAAGCATTCCCGATAAAACCCCGGGTCTGGCATCATCTCTCGACAGCTGGTCGCAGAAATACTGAATTCTCCGCAGTAGCTGCTAATGACATGGAAGAGGCCCACGCCATCAGCCACTGGGCCAGTACCAAAGCTCGATAGCATCCGTGCGCCGGTGTTGTAGAGCGGTACTTGAGGGCCGGGGACATTGGTAATCACGCAGTTATAGATAGGATTAATTTGATTGACTAGGCCCCAGCGACTGGCTAGGCGCGCCGCCTGTGCCGTCAGCGTGCTGGGAATGAACTGGGAATAGTCGGTCATTGTCTTGGCACCGACGGCGTTGCTGTACTCTTTTGCCGTTTGGGTCCCTTCATGTACTGCGATCAAGCGGTCACGTGCCTCGGCTACATCACTGCGGATTTTGACCGCCATGGTGGATACGATATTGCCGCCAGTGCCTTTTTCTTTGGTGTCGCGAACGTTTACTGGGGCCATGGCGACCAAAGATTGGTCGGGTAACTCATTGTGTGCTTCCAAATACTTGCGCATTGCGCCACCGACGATGGTCAGGGCAACATCGTTGACCGTCGCACCAGGCACAGCGTTCTTTATCGCTTTGATGTCCTCAAGGGGCAGGCTCACGGCGTTGAAGACCCGATAAGCCGAGACGGTCCCATTAAAGCGCACCCGAGGAACGGTGCCGACGCGCTGAAGATCGCCGCGTCGCAGTTGCATAAATACCTTGGCAAAGCCGGGCACCGTGTTTCGCGCAACCGAGATGAACCGAAGCGGCTGGCGCATGCCATTCACCTGAGCGCGCGTCAGCAGTCTGAGTGTGCTGGGGTCGCGATCGGGTCGAGTGATGACGGATTTGGGCTTAACCTTGGTGTCGGCTTCTAAATCGTGAATTGCCGCCGTGATTTCCATGCCGGACGCGCCGTCCACCGCCGCATGGTGCATCTTGGTGAACAACGCGAAGCAGCCTTTTGGATAGCCCTGGACGTTGTCGAGGCCTTCGATCACATACATCTCCCAAAGTGGGCGTGATCGATCCAATGAACGTGCGTGAATACGCGAAATCAAAATACACAGCTGACGCCAATCACCGGGCGCCGGCAGGGCAACGTGACGGATGTGAAACTCGGGGTCGAAGTCGCCCTCGTCAATCCAATAAGGGTGATCCAGGCCCAGGGGAACCTCTTTGAGCCGACGCGTTAGGCTTGGAATGCCCTTAACTCGATTAGCCGTGCCCTCAAGGATCTGCTTGAAGCGTACCTTGCCTTTGGGTGCCGTCTCTTGGGTGTAGATATACAGTCCAGAGATATGCATTGGTGAGTTTGGTGTCTCTAAATACAAAAAAGACGCGTCGAGTCCGCTGAGTTGCTGCATGCTATGAATCTCGTAAATTATCGTTATGTAGTAGAACTATAAGTGTACACCCCGACCGCTAGAGCGCCACGGGGGATTGTTTTAGTGAAAGCCTATACGCAAAAAAAAGCCGCTCAATGAGCGGCTTTTTATCGAAGTGAGCTGGTGTTCCCTTAGGTCTCATCCAAAAAGCTGCGCAGGTAATCAGAGCGCGTAGGATGACGCAGTTTGCGCAGTGCCTTGGCTTCAATCTGACGAATCCGCTCGCGGGTTACGTCGAACTGCTTACCGACTTCCTCGAGAGTGTGATCCGTATTCATATCGATACCAAAGCGCATTCTCAGTACTTTCGCTTCACGAGCGGTTAGCCCGGAGAGAACATCTTTGGTCGCTTCCATCAGGCCCTGACCCGTTGCTGCATCGATCGGGGAGTTGACGGTCTGGTCTTCGATGAAATCACCCAAATGCGAGTCTTCATCGTCGCCGATGGGCGTCTCCATTGAGATGGGCTCTTTGGCGATCTTAAGAACTTTGCGAACCTTGTCTTCGGGCATTTCCATACGCTCGCCAAGCTCCTCGGGAGTTGGCTCGCGGCCCATCTCCTGAAGCATCTGCCGGGAAATACGGTTGAGCTTGTTGATCGTCTCGATCATATGCACAGGAATACGAATCGTACGTGCCTGGTCTGCAATTGAGCGGGTAATAGCCTGACGAATCCACCAGGTAGCATAGGTCGAAAACTTGTAACCGCGACGATACTCAAACTTATCAACGGCTTTCATGAGGCCGATGTTGCCCTCCTGAATAAGATCAAGGAATTGCAGGCCACGATTGGTGTACTTCTTAGCGATAGAGATCACAAGGCGCAGGTTGGCCTCGACCATTTCTTTCTTGGCGCGCCGAGCCCGTGCTTCGCCCATAGACATGCGGCGATTGATTTCTTTGATCTCAGTCACCGACAGGCCGGTCGCTGTTTCAATCTGGCCAATCTGGCGCTGCGCACGATGAATCTCTTCTTTGTAGGCGTTTAGCTTAGGACCGTAGTCTTTCTTACGCGCGTGCCGAGACAGCCATTTAGCATTGGATTCGCTACCCTGAAAGGAGGTAATGAATTCTTTGCGGGGCATTTGGCAGCGACGTATGGCGATGCGCATGATTTCGCGCTCCTGCTCGCGCACGCCAGCCAGTGCAGATCGTGCCTCGTCGTTCAGCGGATCGAAAACCTTGGGTGGGAACTTGAAGAACTTAAAGATTTCGCCAAGCTTCTCCATCTCTTTGATGGCTGCTTTGTCCTGACGGCCTTTCTCCGAGAGGATCTTTTCTGTCTTGTTGAACTGACGTTTCAGCGCGGTAAAGCGCTTCTTGGCTTCCACGGGATCAGGGCCCGTTGGTGCATCGCTGTCGTCTTCATCGGCGTTGCCGGCGGCTTTGGCCGCTTGTTGGTCAGCGATTTGCTGTGCCGAAGGGACATGATCTGCAGGGTTGAGGTAGCCCACAAGCAGATCGGCGAGCTTTTTCTCTTCTTTGGCGACCAGCGCGTAGATATCCAGCACGGCCTTCACCGAGCCGGGGAAAAAGGCCAGCGCGGCCATGAGCTCACGGATGCCTTCTTCGATGCGTTTGGCGATGACAATTTCGCCTTCGCGGGTCAATAGCTCAACCGTTCCCATCTCGCGCATGTACATACGCACGGGGTCGGTGGTGCGGCCGGCTTCGGTTTCAACCGCCGCTAGCGCTGCGGCGGCTTCCGCGGAAGCGATGTCGTCGGCAGAGCCATCGCCATCAGCCAGGATAAGATCATCGGCATCCGGGGCCTGTTCGAAGACCTGAATACCCATATCGTTGATCATCTGGATGATGTCTTCGACCTGATCCGGATCAGAGATGTCCTCAGGAAGGTGGTCGTTGACCTCGGCATAGGTTAAATAACCCTGCTCTTTTCCTTTGGCGATCAGAGCCTTCAAACGCGATTGTTTTGTAACGGCGTCGTTCATTCGGTACCTTGCTTGGGTTTTGCCGGCCCTCGCGGGACGGACGTTTAAAACGGTAAAAGCCAGCCCGCCAGTTTAGCACAAAGTCGGACAAATTGCTTACACACTGTTGTTTTTCTGTCGTGCTTAGGGTGACACATGGCGCTGCATTTACTGGCCTGCGGGGCCGCTACGGGTATCCAGGTCCCGAAGGGCTCTGATGAGCTCCGGTAATCGGGCCTTGTCGTCTGCGGTCATTTGGGCGTAAGGACGGCCTTTGAGACCGCTGATCTCATCGACGATGCGCTGGCGCAGGGGTAGGGAGGTCAGGCGGCGCATAATATCCTCAAACTGTGCCTCGATGCCGTCTGTCGGAATGAGCCGCTCCTGCCCCGCAAGCTCTGCCAGCAGCTCGCCTTCTTGGCTGCCGTGCCAGTGTCCCAAAAGCATTCCGGTGCTTGATTCGGGGCGTTTTTGCAGAAGTTCGATAATAGCTTTGAGCAGATCACCCTCGTGACCGGACAGTGCCGACAACGCATGAGCGTCCGCCAGGGTGGCGACACCGGGTTTGTGCAGAAGCAGCGCCATTGCTGCTTGCGTAAGCGTAGCATGGGCATGCGGTGCTTTGCTAAGTGGGGCGCGTTGACGGGGGCTTGGTTCTTCATCGGCCGGCCCCCAGTCGCCGTCATCCGGCGGTGGAGCATCATCGAAGCTCGCGTAGTACCCATCATCCGGTGTCGCTTCAGCGGTGGGAGGGGGTTGCGGTGGTGGGAGCTCTAGTTTCATGAGGCTGGCAAGGTCAAGCCCGGTGCGCTGCGCCAGCGATTGGAACATGAGTTCACGGTAGACACCTTCGGGAAGGACCCGGATAAGCGGTAGGGCGCGTTTGGACAGTCTTGCACGGCCTTCCATGGTGCCGATATCAAGGCCCGCGGCCTGGCTCTGGAACAGAAACTCCTCAAGGGGGACGGCAGCCTGGACTAAATCTAAAAATGCCTGGGTGCCTTCCTTGCGAACCAGCGAATCCGGGTCTTCGCCCTCGCGCAGAAACAAAAAACGAGCCTGTCGTCCGTCAGCCATGGTCGGCAATGTGTTGTGCAGCGCACGTTCAGCGGCCTTTCGGCCGGCTTCATCGCCATCAAAGCAGAACACCACCTCCGGTACGACCCGGAAGATTCGGTCCAGGTGCTCAGTGCTGGTGGCTGTCCCCAGGGTTGCAACCGCATAGCTAATCCCCGCCTGGGCGAGGGCGATCACGTCCATGTAACCCTCGACCACAATGATGCGCTCAAGTTTACGATTGGCTCTGCGCGCCTCGTAGAGGCCGTACAGCTCCCTGCCTTTGTGGAATATGGGGGATTCTGGTGAGTTCAGGTACTTGGGTTTGTCATCCCCGAGAACCCGGCCCCCGAAAGCAATGACACGACCGCGACGATCCCGGATGGGGAACACAATGCGGTCCCGAAAGCGGTCATACACCCGGCCTGAGTCGTTTTTAACCAACATGCCTGCGGTGATGGCGCGAGTCTGTGTTGTTTCGTCATCCCCCAAAAACGATAGAAGGTTGTTCCAGCCCGGTGGTGCAAAGCCCAGACCAAAGTCCCGGGCCACGATCCCCGTGAGACCGCGGTTTTTCAGGTAGTCGACCGCCGCCTGTCTTTTGGGGTGCTGCTTGAGAGCGTCTTTGTAAAAATCAGTTGAGCGTTCCATGAGCGCATAGAGAGGCTTGTTGGGTGACTCACCGGGCCCGGCACTGGATTGACCTCGGCTCTCTTCTCTCACAACCTCAAGACCTACACCGCCGGCAAGGTTTTCTATGGCCTGGGGGAAGTCGATGTTCTCGTAGTCCATGAGGAATCCGAGGGCGTTACCGCCAGCGCCGCAGCCAAAACAGTAGTAAAACTGCTTCTCGGGGTTCACGCTAAAAGACGGCGACTTCTCGTCATGGAACGGGCATCGGGCGCTGAAGTTCTTGCCGGTTTTTTTAAGTTTCACGCGCCGATCTATCACATCAACGATATCGACGCGATCAAGTAAGTCATCAATAAAACTTTGGGGTATTCGTCCGGCCATGCTTAGTCTTTTGCCATGTAGGTCGGCAGACTCGTGTGCGCCAGATTATGCCACGGGGTCCTGCGTGTTATCTTTGGACCGCAATTACCCGACGAGACGAGCTTTGACTTTTTGGCTGACGGCGCCCATGTCGGCGCGACCCTGAAGCTGAGGCTTGAGTTGGCCCATGACCACACCCATCGCCTGCATGCCTGAGCCATCCGCAGCTGCAATGGCTGCATCAATGAGCGTCTCGAGTTCTTCGTCGCTAAGTTGCGCGGGAAGATATTCCTGAATCACAGCAATTTCTGATGCTTCCTGGGTCGCCAGGTCATCACGACCCGCATCTGCGAATTGCTTATAGGAGTCGCGGCGCTGCTTGATCATCTTATCGAGCACAGTCATCACGCGAGCTTCATCCAGCACGATGCGCTCATCGACTTCGATACGTTTGAACTCCGCCTGCATGAGACGGATAGTTGCCAGGCGTTCTTTATCGCGACTTTTCATCGCTTCCTTCATGGCAAGCTTGATGGCTGCCTGAGTTGCTGAAGGGATGATGGCCGGTTCGCTCATGATAATCGCTAAGGTTTGTCTGAGAGGTTATGCGCTAATAGCTAACCTTGCAGCTGCAAGGTTGGCTCTAACAGGAGATTTTCCGGGTGGGGGCGAGTAAGTCGATCCCACCGCACCCCGAGATAGCAACGCTATCCCAGGCAAAATACTTAGTAGAGACGAACGCGCTTACGGTTCTCGCGAGACATTTTTTTGAGGTGGCGCTTAACCGCAGCGGCAGCAGCTCGCTTACGAACGGTTGTGGGCTTCTCATAATGCTCGCGGCGACGTATTTCCGAAAGTACACCTGCCTTTTCGCAAGAGCGCTTAAAACGGCGCAGAGCGACGTCAAATGGCTCGTTTTCTTTAACCTTGATGTGAGGCATCTAAATCCTGTCCTGTCTATACCTGCCGGAGACGAAAAGTTATCGCCCACCAGCGCGAGGGCGCGCATTCTATACGCAGCTTGTTGGATTTGCAAAGGTCAGTTATCCGGATTTTTGTCCTTAGGCTGCTCCGATATTGGTATCGGGCCTGTCGCCCATAGCTGGGATTCATTAGACTTGCGCCTCGCGCGCCGCTGCCAGGTGACTTCGGCGCTAAAAAGGACCCGATCATGAACGTTCTCGGCATAGAAACCTCCTGCGATGAGACCGGCGTGGCGCTGTATAGCACGGAGCGCGGCCTTCTTGCGCATATCTTATACAGTCAGATAGCTGTGCACCGTGAATACGGCGGTGTCGTGCCCGAGTTGGCCTCGCGGGACCATGTGCGCAAGACCTTGCCTTTGGTGCAAGAGGTCTTGGCGGCTGCTGGTTTAAAGAACAGCGATGTCGACGCGGTGGCCTACACCGCAGGGCCCGGCCTCGTGGGAGCCCTGATGGTGGGCGCGACAATCGCACGCGCGCTTGCGCTTGGCTGGGATGTTCCCGCGCTGGGCGTGCATCACATGGAAGGGCACCTACTGGCTCCCATGCTGGAAGAGAATCGGCCGGAGTTTCCCTTTGTGGCCTTGCTGGTCTCTGGCGGACACACGCAGCTGGTGCGGGTGGACGGTATTGGTGAGTATCAAATACTGGGTGAGTCTCTGGACGACGCTGCGGGCGAAGCCTTTGATAAAGCAGCAAAAATGCTCGGCTTACCGTATCCCGGCGGGCCTCAAATCGCTCGCATCGCCGAAGATGGCGACCCCAAGCGGTTTAATTTTCCAAGACCCATGATCAATCGCCCGGGACTGAATTTCTCATTCAGCGGACTCAAGACCCATACCCTGACCACCGTGCGTGCACTGGAAGCAGAGGCGCCTTTGACCAATCAGGATAAAGCCGACATTGCCCGAGCCTTTGAAGAGGCGGTGGTCTCTACCCTGGTGATCAAGTGTCGTCGCGCGCTGGCGCAGGAGAGCCTGGATCGTCTGGTCATGGCAGGTGGTGTGAGCGCCAATCGCAATCTTCGCAAACAGTTGGCAGAAACCTTAGCTAAGCAGGGCGCCGAGGTGTTTTATCCCGCGCTACAGTTTTGTACGGATAACGGCGCGATGATTGCCTATGCGGGAGCTCAGCGTCTGGCCGCTGGTCAAGCTGATGGTGCAGAGGTGCAGGTGAGGCCGCGATGGCCTATGACCGAACTTCCGCCCATTCAGGTGGCGGCATCATCCGGGAGCGCTTTGTGAACGATATTGTTTTTATCCGCGCACTGCGGCTCCCCACGGTGATCGGCGTCTACGCCTGGGAGCGAGAGGTTCGTCAAGAGCTGTTGTTGGATTTGGAAATGGCTTGGGATATTTCTCCTGCAGGCGCCAGTGATGATGTGGCTGACGCGCTGGATTACTCCGCCGTCGCAAGCCGTTTACGGGCTTTTGCGGCCGAGAACAGTTTTGAGTTGATAGAGAAGATGGCCAGTGAGTTAGCAAGCTTGGTGATGGCAGAGTTCTCTGTGCCCTGGCTGCGCCTGCGTTTATGTAAGCCCGGTGCGGTCAGCGAGGCTCTGGATGTTGGCGTGCTTATCGAGCGGGGGCTGCAACCTGCATGACGCGTTTGTTTTTAGGTCTGGGCAGCAATATCGAGCCGGCTCGTTACTTGCCCCTGGGTTTGTCGGAGCTTGAGGCATTGCTGGGCGCTTTGCGGATTTCACCCGTCTATGAAGGTGCTGCGATTGGGTTTTCGGGCGCACCGTTTTGGAATTTGGTGATCGAGGCCCAGACCTCGCTTGCCGTGGGAGAGTTGCAAAGGGCGATAAGGACCATCGAGTACGCCCATGGTCGTCCCGAAAACGCGTCTCGCTTTAGCCCGCGCAGCTTAGATATCGATATCTTGGTCTACGGCGATGTGTGTGGCGTCGTTGATGGGGTGGCATTGCCACGAGGAGAGATACTGGAAAACGCTTTTGTACTGCGTCCGCTGGCAGAGTTAGCGGCCGACGCCATTCATCCGGGCGTTAATAAGAGCTTTGGCGAGCTGTGGACCGCTTACGACGCAGCGTCTCAACCGCTGTCCCCAGTGTCACTGGATGCGGAATCCTTGCGAAACTGAGTGAGTCGCTTGATACGTTCATCGCGCAGCGCGTCACCTATGGCCTTACCTTTAAGACCCGACACATCTAAATCTACAACCGTTACGGCGACAGCAATGTCTCTTGCGCGCCGCAGATAGTCCGCCTGCGGGTAATTCTGATCCTCCAAGCCGGCCCGGCCTCGGGAATCGGCTTCGCAGGCCATAAGATAGTTTTCGAATCGCTCCGTCTGGCGCAGCGCACCGGTGGCTTCAAGTAGTTTGAGCAAAGTCTCGCCACGGAGTTCTCGCGCCCGGTGCATGTGCAGATGGTATTCACAGACCGACAGGGCGAGTTGGCGGTGGGCGTTCGGTACTTTGAAGCGTGCGCAGACATCTTCTACCAGCGGTAGTCCTGCTGTCTCATGTCCACGGTGGCTGGGCAGAACATCGTCTGGGGTAATCCCTTTGCCAAGGTCGTGGGTGAGCGCAGCAAAGACCACTTGGCTGTTTCCGGATTCAGTTGCGGCCGCTGCTGTGGCCTTTGCGCTGCGTTGGCGAGAGAGCAGTGCGGCCTGCTCAATCGCCATCAAGACATGCACGCCGGTATCGATCTCGGGGTGATAGTTGGCTTTTTGTGGAACGCCGAATAAAGCGTCGAGTTCGGGTAGCAGTGCTTTCAGCGCCCCACACTGGCGCAGTACCTCGATAAAAACCTGGGGATCGCGCTCTCTGAGCGCTCGCTCGGTCTCCACCCAGATACGCTCCGGGGGCAGGTACTGTAGCTCGCCCTGCGCCACGATGTCCGTCATGAGGGTGAGGGTCACGTCGGCCACAGAGAATCCTAAGTGCGCGTACCGGGCGGCAAAACGTGCCACGCGAAGTACTCTCAGCGGATCTTCGGTGAAGGCCTCAGAAACGTGGCGGAGCAGCCGCGACTCTAAGTCCCTGAATCCGCCATAGGGATCGATCAGCGAGCCATCGTCATCTTTGGCGATAGCGTTGATGGTCAGGTCGCGGCGTTTGAGGTCGTCTTCCAGCGTCACGTTGGGGTCGTAGTGGGTTTCGAAGCCGGTGTAGCCATGACCCTTTTTACGCTCGGTACGGGCCAGCGCGTATTCCTCTTTGCTCTGGGGATGCAGAAACACCGGAAAGTCTTTGCCCACCTGCGTGTAGCCAAGATCTAGTAACTCCCGGGGCGTGGCGCCCACAACCACCCAGTCCCGCTCTTTGACGGGATAGTTCAGGAGTTCGTCGCGGACTGCGCCGCCGACCAGGTAGGTTTTCATGGGTAGGATGTTAGCAGTGGCAAGGTTCTGACACGCGCTCGCCGGTCTCCAGGTTGTAAAACGTCATGGAGTTGCCCCACACACAGCCTGTATCTAGCCCGATAGCGTTGGCGGTACTCGTCTGGCCCTGTAAAGAGGCCCAGTGACCAAACAGAATTTTGTCGTTCGCGGCTTTACGGTTCGGGTAGTTGAACCAGGCGTCCAGCGCCTTGCTCTTGGCCGCGGCCCCTCCGGGGTTGCTTAAGGGGCCCTTACTGAGCAGATCCAGACGACCGTCTTCATAGCAGTAACGCATGCGGGTGAGGTGGTTGGTAATGACCCGTAATCGTTCCATACCTTCGAGATCATCGGACCATAGTGAAGGCTCGTTGCCATACATCGCGGCAAAGAAAGCTGTGCAATCGGGACTTTTGAGGACGGCTTCTACTTCTCGGGCACGCTTGGCCGCCTGTTTTAGAGACCACCGGGGTGGGATGCCGGCATGCACCAAGGCAAAGCCGTGCTCCTGATATAGAAGGGGCTGCTGATGCAGCCAGCCTATTAACTCGTCGCGGTCCTCGGCGAGGAGAATAGGTTCCAGCGTGTCGTGTCGCCCAAGCTGCTTCGCGCCTGCTGCAATGGCCATGAGATGCAGATCGTGATTGCCCAGCACGATACGTATGTTGTCCCGGTGTTTATAGAAAAAGCGTAGTGTCTTTAGGCAATTAGGGCCTCGATTGATGAGGTCGCCGGTGCACCAGAGCATGTCCCGGTCCCAGCTGAAGCCTACTTTTTTGAGTAGGCGTTTGAGCGGCTGTTTACAGCCTTGGATATCGCCTACGACCCAGGTGGCCATGAAATATGCCTCAGTCTCAGTTCAGGGATGTAGGCGTGTGAAGCGTAAATGCCGGAATGGTGACCTCGAAGGCGAGCTGCTCGTTAGGGTCCGGCGGACGATCATCGTCGTGAAGAACCATCGTGTATTCGCCGTTCATGTATCCCACCGGCGTCGGCAGCCTCGCGCCGCTGGTATACCGAAAAAAGCGTCCGGGACGGATGATGGGCTGTTCTCCGATGACGCCTTCGCCGCGTACTTCCTGCACGTCGCCATCTGCATCGGTGATTTGCCAGAATCTTGAGAGCAACTGCACGGACACATCACCGGCGTTGCTGATGGTGATGGTGTAGGCAAACGTATATTGGCTGTCTTCAGGGCGCGAATGGGTTGGCAGATAGGTCGTTTGCGTGGCGATACCAATAAGGGCCGGATTTAGAGTCTTGATCTGGCTCATGGGAATGCCCCGAAAGTAATTGTCTGGAAGTAACGCCGCTCAATGGCCACGTTATAAGCGCTGTTCTGGTGAGGCGCAAGTGTTGGCACGTCGACGGCTGCTCACGGCCTCGGATTCACTCCGAGCCGTTTGTTTCCAGTGCCTTTGCCAGGGTAACAAATTGCGAAAGCTCTAGGGTTTCTGCGCGGCAGCCAGGGTCGATACCCAAATCTTCGATCACTTCATTGCCCAACATGCCCTTGAGATTATTGCGCAGGGTTTTACGCCGCTGTGCAAAGGCCGCTTTGACGACTTTCTCAAGCACAGCAACGTTGCAGTCAGGAAACAAAGGGCTGGGGTGTGGCGTAAGCCGGATGATCGCCGACTGTACTTTGGGCGGAGGGTCAAAAGCCTCGGGGGGCACCTCGAACAGTAGTTCTGTCCGACACAGATACTGCGCCATGATCCCCAGACGACCCCAATGCTTGTTGCCGGGTTGGGAGGTAAGACGCTGCACGACCTCCAGCTGCAACATAAAGTGCATGTCCTTGATGATGAGTGCTTGCTCAAGGAGCCGAAAAATCAAAGGCGTAGAGATGTTGTAAGGGAGGTTGCCGACCACCCGGAGTTGCTCGCCATCATGCACTACGCTTGCAAAATCAAACGTTAGAGCATCGGCGCTATGTAAGGTGAAGTTGGGGTGAATGCTAAACGCCGCCAGAAGCGGCGTGACCAGGTCGCGATCCAGCTCAATAGCGTCCAGCTGGCAGCCGCTTTGGACCAGGGCGTCGGTGAGGGCGCCGAGGCCCGGGCCGATTTCTACCAGATGCTGGGATTCGGCCGCTGCAATGGCTCGCTCCAGACGATCAATGATCCCGGGGTCGCGCAGGAAGTTTTGTCCAAAGCGTTTGCGGGCTTGGTGGGAGGGAGTCGCTGATTTTTTACTCATGCGCCTATTCTACGCTGCTGCGCGTTATCGGCGGCCACTGATAGAATGGCAATTCGTTCTTTTTGTTTCGACAACATGACACTGTGACATGACACTACGACGTTTTTGGATGCTGGTTGATGAGATGGCTCGTATGTCGCTCAAGGCCGATGCATCGCGATTCTATCTCGGCTACCTCTGGTGGGTGCTTGAGCCCTTGCTATATGTGGCAGTTTTTTATGTTGTGTTCGAAGTGCTGCTGGGCACTCGCCGCGCTGATTTCTTGGTTTTTTTGATGTGCGGAAAGCTCACGTTTATCTGGTTTTCTAAATCGGTGGTACACGCGTCCAGAAGCATCGTGGCCAGCAAGGGGCTCATTGGCAAAATTGATCTGCCCAAGGCACTGTTCCCTCTCGCTGTGGTGCATGAGGGTTTGTATAAGCAGGCGGCGGTTTTTGCGCTGCTGTTCGCTTTTTTAATGTTGAATGGCTATGGCGTGGGTGCTAACTGGCTGTGGCTCATCCCCGTTCTGGTAGTGAATTACTTTTTGGTAGTTGCAGGCTCGCTCATCGCGGCTTTTCTGGTGTGCCTGGTATTCGATTTCACGATTGCGATCAGCATGGGGATGATTTTTTTGTTATTTACATCGGGAATATTTTGGGATGTTCGTGCACTGGCAACACCCGAGATGACCGACTGGGTGCTGGCCCTCAACCCTTTGGCATTCATCATAGATGCTTACCGGCAGGTGTTAATGGTGGGAGTGGCGCCAGACTTGTTCCATCTTGCGGCCGTCGCTATCGCAGCCTGCTTGATAATCGCTGTGATGCTGCACTTGCTCCGTAAAAACAGCCAGTTTTTGGCGTTGCGGGCGATTACGTCGTGAGCACGCAAGATATTGTCGGTAACTCTGAAAGCGGCTCCAAGGCGGCTGATAAAGAGGTGATGCTCGAGTTGCTGGGCGTGTCCCACGCCTATCATGCGCGTCGAGCGAACTTTGAGCGAGGCATCCATCGTGTACTGGATGATGTGTCTCTCAAGCTCTACCGGGGGCAGACTTTAGGGATTTTGGGCCGTAACGGCGCAGGCAAAACGACCTTGTTACGACTCATGGCTGGGATCCTGGCGCCGAGCGCAGGTGAGATTCGCCGTGCGCCTGGGGCGCGGTGTAGTTTGCTCACGCTGGGCCTCGGCTTTCAAGCGCAGCTGAGCGGTCGAGATAACGCGCGACTATCTGCGTTGTTGCAAGGTGCGAGTCGAGATGAGGCCGAGCAATGTCTTGAGCCGATCAAAGAGTTCTCTGAACTTGGAGCTTCGTTTGATGAGCCGGTTAACACCTACTCGTCTGGAATGCGGGCGCGGCTGGGGTTTAGCACGGCGCTTGAGACCAAGGTTGAAGTGCTGTTGATCGATGAAGTCTTGAGCGTGGGCGATCGATCGTTTCGGGAAAAGGCGTCTTCAGCCATGCGCGAGCGAATACAGGGCGACCAGACTGTTGTACTGGTGTCTCACTCAGAGAGTCAGATTGCTGATGTTTGTGACGTGGCGGCGTGGATAGATGATGGGCAGGTTAAAGGGTATGGGGTTGTGGATGAGGTGATGAAAGCTTACCGGGCGTCTGTTTGAAGTTGCCGTTGGTGTTCACGAGAAGAGACCTCTCAGTTATGGCGGCCGAGCTTGCCGCTTGTGATTCACTGCAGAGGGAACCATATTCGCAACAATTTGTACTTCAGCGCCGCGTATCGGCCTTGGGCTTCGCGATTCTATGTCAGATTGCGTCTACAGAAAGAAAAAGTGTGCACCCACCCCTTACCTTAGAACTTGGAGAGCTTCGGCATTATATGCCTGACTTTTTGAGCCAAAAACCGCCACTTTGGGAGGAGATTCCACTTATGCTCCTCTCCTGATGTGAGTAAGGTTGGGCCTCGCTTTAAATGTCGTCTCGCCAGCCTGAGTTTTTTGCGCTTAGTACGAACTGAGCCCGTGAAATGAAGAACGAATACCTCATCTCCATTCAACAGATCCTCGACTCTACTGTTGAACGCGTCAAATGAATAGCGGCTATAGTTTAGAAAACGAGCGTCTGTGTGAAGAAGGTAAATCATGCTGTCCTGATCTCCATTGGTAAAGAAGCCCATCTCAGAAGGCCACCATTTACGGACAGCATCGAGATCACAAGACAGTACTTCGTCAATAAAATCCTTGGATGTTGCATCACACCTCAGGAACAGTTGCCCAGAGCTAATGTAGGTATGGATCTTTCTGTTAGTCGGACTACTGCATACTGAAAAGAACTCGTTCGATCGTGGTAAGAATTTTGACAGTGGAACATCTAAATCAATGAAGAATGCATCGTCGTCAATCCAAAATACGAAGTCGAATAAGCCTATGTACTCTTTTAGATACTCCAGTTTATTTAGATATCGATTCTTTTGTCCGGTGGGCCAATTACAATAGATGTAGGTATAGCCGTGTCGCGAGCAGTAGGCCCTGTGGTTTATGTAAGATTTGAAGTCTGATGCGGGATATCTTCCCGAGATTACACCAACTTTCGGAAAAGAGATGGGTTCCTTATCCACGAATATAGTCTCTCTCGCATCTTGTTTCTCCCGACTCTAAGTGAGCCGCGACATGATGTAGGCGCCTATCGATAGGTTTAGTCATACGGCTATACGAGCGCTAAAAAGAAGCTCTTTTTTTGGAAACGCAAAATCGCTGAGTTGATACGTTAACGTTAACGGAGAGTTTGGGCAGCTAAAAAAGTTCACTTCTGATATGTCACGTAACATAGGAGGCATGTCTCTGCCGATCGATAAGAAGTAGTCTTCGTATTTCAGTGTTGGCTCACCAGTCTGCGGTTTCACGACCACGCACGGCCTGTTAAGGGCGTGAGCAAAAATGACGCCGTGCAATGAAGAAGAAAACACGAGTTCTGAAGAAAGTATTGCTCTTGCGACATTTAGTGGTTTATCGTCAATATCGACGAACCGGATTCCGTTCTGTAAATTGTGACGGTATAGATCTCGTTCTCGATAATGTGGAATGAAAATTGACCCTTGAGGCTTGCTGGGCTCTTGGATCTCGTCGCCCAGAAACCTCATTAGAAGTCCAGGGTCGAGAAGAAACTTTACTTCGCTCACGTCATGCCCGGCTCTTTTGAAAATGTCGTAGCTCATCGGGCCCCGCAATCCTACGACCTGTATTTTGACCTTGTTGGCCTTTGGGATATCGTGTGATTTAACGCCAATCCCACACGCTATATCTCCTGATTGAATGCGGTGTCCAATCGAACCCACTAGCAACAGGCGATGCCCGCCTCGCCGAACATTTATCGTGTCGCAATCATACTGCCAGCGCAACAGTTGATCAGCAAGGATGTCTCCGGCATTCCCTACTAGGAAAAAACGCTCCGCGCTCATGCCCAAAGCTCGTCGAGCCTTTAATCCGAATCGAGAAACGACACGATCGTGCCAGTAAAATGTTCTGATCTTCATAAGTCTTTGATATGAGCCTCTGCAAACCCCGTACTCAGGTCATTGATCCCGTACCCAATCACTGCTCGGCCGTTCCCGAGTGATGCTAGACCGGAAAAATAGGTGCAGCTAAGCAGGTTTTTGTTGTGCTTCCTGAAGGAGCCCAAGAGAGCCGAATAAGAATGGATGAGTCTACGCTCTGAAACAAGGATTTGAGGCCGGCTGTCGAAAAGACGTAATCTGACTAACCTACCTGCGTAAGCTCTGTATTGAAGGACCGAGTGTTTCTCGTGCGCAATCAAGAATAAATCATTTTCTATTTTTATAGCCTGAGTGCCTATGGCGAGAGGCTTGTTGTGATTCGCGAGCGTCATGCCCGGATCATCGTTAAAAACTATCTTCTTGGACTGGTTATTGGGAGGATCGGAGGATAGCTGTTTGAATGGTGTTATTGAATACACTGCTCTCAGGCGCCCAGCGTGAACAAAGAATGCCCAATTCTTCTCGATTCTCTGGCGACTCGCATATTCGACTTCTATTGGATGGCCCAGAGTTGGCGACACCCGCATTAGATATAGCGAATTTGAGCTCCTTGCCCAGCCGCTATTGAACGTCACCCAAATCTCGTCGTTCATCTCGAATAGCTTCGGGTCAGCGACCACGCTGACGCCGTATTCCGCAGCGTGATGGGATAAATTGACTGTGACGAATACATTACTATCGATATCGTATTGTAGTAGCGAGGCCTCAAAGGGGGGCGTGGAGTCCGGCCCGAAGTGGCGCAGCGCCATAAAACAACTTGAGCTACGATAGGCGATACTGGGATTAAAGCTGTTGGGTTGGTTAAATCTTTCGACCATGTGATTCAGCACATTAGTCGCGTCGGATTGTTTGGTCGCTAAGGTAAGGGATTTCCGCGTTATCATAATCTTAGTACTTAGACATCAACAGACGGACGGTTGCTCTGACATGGTTCGATCAAGCAAAATCTGCCGTTCTTTGTTTGAACTCCGGCGACCGTGCCAAGGTGCGTGGCCTGCTCAATCCACTCTTCTCGTCGGTTTTTGATCAAGTTTGGAATTTTCTCCCGCAGTGTGTCTGATTGCGTTAACGCGCTGGATATACACTTCGCAATTGACTCGGCAGAGTTTGACGAGAATTCTGCGGCATCCTCAAGATAGCAGCGGGTGGCAGGGTCATCACTTGTCACTACGGGCGTGCCCGCACCTATTGCTTCATGGCATGCACGGGTTAGGACACCCTTTCTGGTCGATAGCGCGACAGCAACAGCTGAAGTCTTCAGTAACGAATCATATTCAAAGTCTGACACAAACCCCGACAGCCGAACATTGTTAGGGAGATCGCGCAATAATGCTTTATGGCGCTCCCGAGGTTGGCCGCTGATAACAAAGCGAAGTGACGGAAGTAGTCTCGCAGCACCAAGAATCTGGCTTATGGGCTCGTCTTCCGACCAAGAGCACATCACAAAAACTTGATTTGCGTAAATATCGCCTGCGGACGTTTGTGGTGTTGTCGGAATTACGTCGTAAAGGACCACAAACTTTCCTGGCCAACCCTCATTTATTATCCAGCGGTGAATCTCCTTATTATGAACGACGTTGACTTTCGCCCAACGGTATACGAGTCGATTAATCCAGCTAATGGGTGGTTTGTTCCAAGGAGAGTCGATAAATGGGCCATTGTGACAATCGGTTATGAGCACCGCGCCTACTGCCCGGCAGTAAATGGCGGCGGCCAGAGAGCAGAACGGCTGCGTATGCTGGCTAATAACTACCCTGGGGCGATATGCAATTAGGCGCATCAGGGTTTGCACGAATTGAACGGGGTACCGAATCGCAACCACTAAGGGGTGCTTTGCTTGCCATTTCAAGTCTACAAGCGTGAGCCCCAAACTGGCTGCGATTTCATTTGCTCGATTTCGTCTGCCCCCCCACCGGAGATAAACTGCGGACATCTTTAAATCCG
>NZ_JBLGBE010000021.1:0-45961 GCF_047617445.1 Congregibacter sp. | reverse complement strand
GCCACACGCACGGTATTGCCCTTGGTCTTGGAGGTATCAACCTCCACAATGGTCCTGTAGATATCCAGTGTCTTTTGCGCATGCTCACTTTTTATCTGAGCCTGCGATGTCACACTGAGCGACGACAGGAATAAAGCCGTCCAGAAACTTCGACGCATTCACGTTCTCCCGATTTACGTGGTTGGGTTGAGCAGTGTAGTGTTAACACAGCTCCGCTGACATGGAAGCTGCTTACATCACTGCTGTAAAGCTTATAGGATTCTTCTATCAGTAAGGGATAAAAAAATGCGCAGAATCGATCTTACAAGTGCCGGCTTTCTTCTCTTGGAGAAGCGAGAGACTCCAATGCACGTCGGTGGCGTCAACCTGTTTACGCTGCCCGATGGTGCTGATGAACAAGAATTCTTAACAGCGCTTAGGACCCAGCTTCGAGACTGCAGGGACTTTCGTAAGCCCTTCGGCGACTACGTCGTAACAGGAAAGACAGGCTTGTACTGGGAGAAAGACGAACACATCGACATGGACTACCACGTCAGGCATTCCGCGCTCCCAAGTCCTGGGCGTTACCGCGAACTCTTTTCCCTGGCGTCACGACTGCACACTACCTTACTGGATCGAACGCGACCTTTGTGGGAGATGCACATCATCGAGGGCCTGCAAGATCGCCAGTTCGCGGTCTACAGCAAGATCCATCACGCTGCCATCGACGGCGTAGGCGCTATGCACATAACCCAGGCCATGTGTACCGAAGAGCCCAGCGCACCGCTGGGCTACGCACCCTACTCCCAAGAAGCCTACGAGGCTTACAAGCAAGAACGCTTTGGCGGCGCCACAAGCACTGCTGCCCCCAACAAACGCGATATGCGAAACGTATTAGAAGCCCTTAAGCAACAGTACGACTCCGGCATGAACCTAGCGACCGCCATGCGCCGTTTTGGACTGGCGTTTGTTGGCCGTAGCGGCAATCTAGCCGTTCCATGGCACAACGTCCCAAAGACGTCGATTAACACTCGAGTATCCGGCGCGCGACGCTTTGTCGCGCAGACTTTTGCATTTGAACGCGTCAAAAATATCTGTAAATCCATGGATGCCACAGTAAATGACGTTGTTCTCGCTATGTGCGCGGGCGCCCTTCGTAGATACCTGCTGTCTCGGGACGAGCTACCCCGGCACTCTCTAAAGGCTATGGCGCCGGTTTCGCTGCGCGAAGAAGGGGATGTCGACTCAAGTAACGCCGTTGGCTTCATCACAGCGGATATGGCAACCAACATCTACGACCCGGAAAAGCGTCTGCGGACCATCCAGCAGTCTATGCGCGCGGGGAAGGACCTGCTCCGGGAGCTTTCTCCCGCCGAGGCCGCATTGTTCATGCAGCTCACGCAGTTACCGGCACTTCTAACATCTGTCTTGGGCATGGGGTCCAAATTCCCTGCGTTTAGCACCGTCGTGTCCAATGTACCCGGACCACGCAAGCCGCTTTATTGGAATGGCGCCAGGCTCGATGGCATGTATCCAGCGTCTATCGTATTCGACGGTTTCGCGATGAACATCACGCTAGTCAGTTATCACGACCAACTCGATTTTGGCATCGTAGCCTGCAGGCGCTCCATGCCGCAGATTCAACGAATCATCGACCATCTTGAAGATGCATTGGTAGAACTCGAATTAGTCGCCGGGGTCAGCGGACCAGGTCGTCGAGGCAGTGATTCGCGCAAGACCACTCGTGCGCCCGCGAAAGCCAAGACCCTAACCAAGGCTAAAACTAAAGCAAAGACAAAAGCGAAGACCAAGCCCAAAGCAAAACCCGCTGCACGCAAGACCGCAGTGAAACCCAAGCTTGCGAAAAAGTAACAGGTAGCGCATGAGCACAGAAAAAGATATCCCCGGCATTCTTATCGGCGGCTCCGACGCGGGGCAAGTGTTTTTGAACCCCAAGTATGCAAACCGACACGGTTTGATTGCCGGTGCCACCGGCACCGGAAAAACCGTGACACTTCAATGCCTTGCTGAGAGCTTTTCTGCGCAGGGCGTTCCCGTATTTCTGGCTGACGTTAAAGGTGACATATCCGGGCTCAGTCAGCCGGGCAATCCGCATCCAAAAGTCGACGAGCGAGTAACAAAAATCGGCATTTCGGGATATGTTCAAGAGGCCTATCCCGTCGCGTTCTGGGATCTGTTTGGCAAAAAAGGCACCCCTATTCGCACGACTCTGAGTGAAATGGGCCCACAGCTTATGTCTCGCCTATTGGATTTGAACGACACGCAAGAAGGCGTACTCACCCTGGTATTTCAGTTTGCGGATGACAATGGATTGCTGATGCTGGATCTGGCGGATCTTCGCACGACCCTCCAACATCTCGCCGACAACCGCCAGTCTCTAGGCACTAGCTATCGCGTTTCGGCAGCTTCGGTGAACGCTATTCTGCGCCGCCTGTTAATGCTCGAGCGGGAAGGCGGCAAACACTTCTTTGGCGAACCGGCACTAGAGCTTGGGGACCTCATGCAGCGAACCCGAGATGGACGAGGCGTGATCAACGTTCTCGCGGCGGACACGCTCATTCGCAGTCCTCGAGTCTACAGTACGTTTTTACTATGGCTGTTGTCCGAGCTGTTTGAGCAAATGCCAGAGATTGGCGACCCCGACAAACCAGAACTCGTGTTCTTCTTTGATGAAGCCCACTTGCTATTTCAGGATGCTCCAAAAGTTCTACTGCAAACCATTGAACAGGTCGTGCGCCTCATTCGTTCAAAAGGTGTAGGGATTTATTTCGTCACCCAGAGCCCCGCCGACATTCCAGACAGTGTACTGGGGCAATTGGGGAACCGGGTACAACATGCCCTACGAGCGTACACGCCCAAAGAGCAGAAAGCTGTGAGGGTTGCAGCGCAAAGTTTCCGCAAGAATCCCGCGTTGGATACAGAGACGGTAATCAGTGAACTTGGCGTCGGGGAAGCACTGGTCTCAACGCTGCAGGAAAACGGCGTGCCGTCCATGGTACAGCGGACGCTCATCAGACCACCCTCCTCCCGAATGGGTAAAGCGACCATGGCAGAGCGAGCTGAAGTCTTAAAGAACGACCCTAATGGCAGACGCTATGCCAAGGGCATCGACAGGGAAAGTGCTCACGAACAACTCCTAGCACGCGCTACGACGCAGCAGGCTGATCGCGATGAGAAGGATCTCAAAAAGCGTGAAAAAACCGCTCAAAAACGTAGCGGTCGCAAAACCCAAAGTAGCAGTGACGCCTTTGTGAAAAGTATGGCGCGAAGTCTAGGCTCAGCCGCGGGACGCTCCCTTGGGCAAAAGCTTTTCCGAGGCATTCTGGGGTCTCTATTGCGATAGCCCCTGATGTTGTCCGAAACGGTGTTCCTAGTCTTTTTCGAACGGTCGAAGAACGGTGCTTAGCACCAGTAAAACGATTGCTCCCGCAAGTAAACCCGCAGCCGCCGAAAACAGCTGAGGGACAATAGCGCTGGCTAAAGCGTTAGCTCCCAAACCTTCCTGGACTGTATGCAGCAGCCGCTCAGAAAGGTGATGCAGCTGAGGGATGCCGTGCACCAGAATCCCGCCTCCAACCAAGAACATGGCGGCGGTGCCCACCACTGTTAGCACCCGCATTAAGCGCGGCGCCAGTACCAGTAGACCCCGGCCCATTGCTCGAAGTATCCCACCTAGCGAGCCCTCTCTCTCACTTTGAATCCAATGCAAGCCTAGGTCGTCAATTTTCACGATGACGGCCACGAGGCCGTAAACACCCAAGGTCATCACTAGCGCAATTGTGCCCAGTACGCTCGCACGTACCAGAAGACTAGCGTCTCCAACGATACCCAGTGTGATGACTATAATTTCTGCAGAAAGGATGAAGTCAGTGCGAATTGCGCCTTTTATGCGTTTTTTTTCAAGCTTCAATGGATCGGTAGTCGGGTCTTCGAGTTTCTGACGAAGTGCATCGTGTTCATCACGACGCGCGTCAGCGCTATGAGTAAGATAATGCCAGAGCTTCTCAAACCCCTCGTAGCACAGGAACAAACCACCCGCGATGAGCAAGGGCGTAATCAGCCAGTCAGCAACCGCTGCAATCACAATAGCCGCAGGCACTAGCATTGCCTTGTTGAGGAGCGAGCCTTTGAATACCGCATAAACCACAGGCAGTTCACGATCAGCCGCTACACCTGTCACTTTTTCAGCATTGACCGCCAAATCGTCACCGAGTACACCCGCAGTCTTTCGCGCAGCAACTTTCGTCATCACCGATACGTCATCCAGTAGTGCAGCAATGTCATCGAGCAATGCGAGCAGGCTAGCGCCAGCCATAGGCTTAGTCCTTTTTACCTTTCTTTCGCTGCTTAGGCGGCAACAGCATATTCGAGCGAGGTATTCGCGGCTTTTTACCCGTGCTTAGATAGCTATGAATCGATTCCTGTGAACGTATAGCCGCTGACTTTACACGTCGCGGCACGGATTCGTTGGACTGCGCTCGATCGAGGACCCTCGCTTTCACATTGTCATGCCACTGCATGTCCAGTATGTCCTGGATCATCATGCGCGCGTCCGGGTCGTAAATGGGACACAAAACCTCTACACGATAATCAAGGTTTCGCGTCATTAAATCTGCCGACCCAATGTAGTAACGCGGTTCCCCTGCATTATAAAAGACGTAGACCCGGGGATGCTCAAGATAACGATCTACAATACTGATCGCCTCAATATTCTCCGATATGCCTTTGACCCCAGGCTGAAGAGAACACATGCCGCGAATGATGAGACGAATCTCGACCCCTGCATTGCTCGCTTCGTACAGCTTCATGGCCAATTCACGGTCTACCAGATTGTTGCATTTGAGCGTCATGGCCGCGCGCAAGCCCTTACGCGCATTAGCAATCTCGGTGTCAATCATTTTCTCAAGCCCCGAGCGCGAGCTGTGAGGCGATACCAGTAAATGCTTGTACTGCGGCCTGCGATAGTTGTACCGAAGAAAATCAAAAACATCGTAGACCTCCCGACCCAGATCCTGGTCGTAGGTCATGAGCGAAAAATCCGTGTACAAGCGTGCAGTTTTTTCGTTGAAGTTGCCTGAGCCCACATGCGTGTAGAAACGCTGCTGCCCATTTTCACGTCGCTGAATCAGTAGCAACTTGCTGTGCACCTTTAGACCAGGCACACCGAACTTCACCTCGATACCGCCTTCAGTGAGTCGCTGAGCCCAATGAATATTTGCTTGCTCATCAAAGCGTGCCGCGAGTTCAACCACGGCCAACACGCGCTTACCGTTGTGTACCGCATTCAGGAGAGCATCAACGACTCTTGATTCTGAGGCTACGCGGTAAAGACAGATTTTTATGCTGTCCACATCGGGATCAACTGCGGCGGTCTTCAATAAATCGATGAGATAGTCGAAAGAATGATAGGGGTAATACAGCAACACATCTTTCGCACGTATCGCCGACAAAATATTGTCTGACTCATCGATACGCGAAACGGGGACATTAGGCAGAGGTCGTAACTCAAGATAGCGCGGACCCAAGCGTGGGAAAGCTATAAAGTCCTTGGAGTTGTGATAACGACCACCGGGAATGAGACTATCGTACCTGCCCAGGGAAAACTTCGATGCCAAAAAATCCCGTAGCGATGACGGCATCTGTGCGTCGTATACAAAACGCACGGCATCAGCCTTTTGGCGCTGTTTGAGACTACTGGCCATTTTCTCGATGAGGCTCTCCATGATACCTACGTCGAGTTCCAGCTCTGCATCACGCGAAAATTTGAAACAGTAAGCGCTTGTCGAGCCTATGTTCAGAACGCCGCGGAACATCTGCGGAAGGCAAGCGCGAATCACGTTATCCAGTGCAATAAAGACCCGACCACTGTTCCCTTTACGCCGAGGTATCTCAACGAAACGATTCATACGATCCGTGGGGACCTCCACCACCGCAACGCGCTGTTTTTTCTTGGTATTGATCTCTACCGCGAGATACAAACTTTCGTCGTTAAGAACCGGTATTGGTGAACCCTCCGCAAACAAAATAGGGTCGAGTTCGGGTAATACCGTTTTATTGAAATAGTCCTGAACGAACTCAGCCTGATTGGGTTCAAGCTGTCGCTCATTGATCATGTGAATTCGACGTGCCTGCAGGGCTTTCATCACCGATGCATAAACACCCTCGAAGTCGTGCTGCTGAGACACCACCTCCGCCTGAATCGCTGCCAGAAGTTCTTTAGCGCTCTGACGAGTGCCGCCGCTGGACATGGAGATGAGGCGCAGGACTTCCGCTACTCGAACTCGAAAAAATTCATCCAGATTGTTGGAGAAAATGCCGAGGTATCGCAGACGCTGAACTTCGGGGGCCTTCTCATCAGCCGCCTCCTGTAAGACCCGCGAGTTAAATGACAGCCAACTAAGCTCTCGGGGAACGAACAGGCTGTCGTCCAGGTCCGCGAGTCGCGTTTTGATCGGGCTGCTCATGAAGTCTCTGTATCCATTAGTGGTTTTCGTCCGAATTCATTGATCTATCTATACCGCCGTGTCAGGAGTCGGGCTTGATGGCTAAGACATCCGTATGAAGATCCGAAAGCACAGATTCCGCGGTGTTGCCGATCAGCTTTGCGCTAATCCCCTTACGGGCCACCGTTCCCATCACCACGATTTGTGCCCGCGCCTTTGCGGCCTGCGATGTGATCACTTTAGCCACCGGACCACGCTTGGTAATAAAGGCCTTTTCTGGAATATCATGCTCTTTGGCTAGTGCCTTAAGATGCGGCAGCATCTCTTCGCGGTGCTTTTTGGAATAACTGATGGGGTCGACTAAATCAAGGTCCACCAGAACCGACGGAACCTCGATGGCAGACATGAGCTTTAGCTCTACTCCCAAAGCGTCGGCGAGCGCTTTTGCTGCGCCTAACACCTGCGAGTTCAACTGCTGCTTACTACGCTTGCGTGTCCCCAGATCTAGCGCTGCCATAACCGGGCGCGTACGGCTCCACTTTTTCTCTGCGACCATCAGCACAGGTACAGGACATTCACGCAAAAGATACCAATCCGTAGAGGTGTAACCTAGATTCCCTGTACTGTGGCTGGTCTTGACCACGGCGGCGAATTTGCCAGTGGCCGCGCGTTTTACGATCCAGGGATGCACCGTTTTCATCCACACAACTTTCAATGCCACTTTCTGAGAGTCGGTAGAGAAAGTATCAATACGCTTGAGTATCTGTTCCCGGCGCTTTTCGAGTAACTGCTGCTTCAAGGCCACTTGAGCGGCTCTGCCACCCTCAATGCGATTGAGCGGCGCATATGTGAACGCGACCACTTCCACGTCATACCCCAGCTTTGCAGCCAACTCGAGGCCCCGGGAGGTCGCCACGCAGGTTTTGTCTTTATCTGCAACGATCAGAATTTTGCCCATAACATCTCTCCGCCTGTCATTTCTTCGATTATAGAGGCTGATTGTTGCTACGAAAGGTCCGCCCGGAAATTAATCTGCAAAAACGTAGCTTATCGTGGCGCGGGCCGTCGCCTCAGGAGACTCCAACGGGAATAAGTGCCCTCCAGGCACCTCAAGAAAACTCGCCTGCGGTTGCCAGTGCTGCCAGCGCGTCCATATCTCAGATCTCAGGGTGTCGCTATCGACTCCCCGCAACGCAAGGGTAGGCACAGGCATCCGTTTCATTAAAGATCGCGCCCTGGGAGCACTTCCATACACAGCGGCTTCCCAGGCACCTGAGTATCGTAGCTGCACCCCTCCACCCGGGATCGCAGCTTTACTGGCACTCACATAGTGCGATAGAGCCTCATCGCTTAGCCCCTTGAAGGCACGCTTGCCACGATAAAACTCGAATGCTGCTGCATGGCTTTCAAAATGCTCCGGCCGAGACAGTGCTCGTCGAATCATAGGCATTTGCTGGCGTTTTTTTTCTGACATAAAACGCGTCGCAAAAACAAATCTATCGGGGAGAAATACAGGATCCAACAAAATAAGCCCGGCAATTTTTTCGGCTCGCTGCCGAGCGGCGAGCGCCGCTATGACACCCCCCATACTGTGTCCCATCACCCAAACAGGCTCCGAATAATGACTTTCGATAGCGTGGAGCATGTCGTTGGCAAACAACTGCCACTTCAATCGTCGCGGCGGCTCTCGACCGCCCCATAAAGGCCGATGCTCCAGGGCGTTAATCTGGAAATGATCTTCCAGATGCATAAATAGCTCGCGATAACTTCCCGGGGGGTACCCATTGGCGTGTGCAAACAATAAGGGCGCACCCTTTCCACCTATTTTTTCAACGACCGGACCCACTAGTACCTCCAAATTCTGACCGGAGCCTAGCGTAGGCGAACCGTGGGGTATACAACAGCCCTGAAAGGACTCTGTTATGCTTGTTAGATGGACAATGAGCATACAGAAAAAACCCGTCTGGACTGGCGTATTCTGTTCGGGGTGACCGTTACCACGCTGTGGATGACTACGGGAATCTATTACGTCACTCGCGTCGTCGGCTGGACGCAGTTTCAATCTTTACCCACCGCCGATATTGGCAGTTTTTTTGAAGGGGCTTTCGCGCCTCTGGCTTTTTTGTGGCTGGTTATCGGGCACTTCATGCAGCAAAAAGAGATCACCGCGAATACGCGCGCCACGACTATGCAGGAGCAAAGTACACGTCGCCTGGAACTCCACTCAAGGCGGGATTCTTACTTTAAGCTGCTAGGACTCGTGCAAGAACAATTAGGCAGTATCGCGGGCTTTCATTATGTATCTGTCTTCGGCCCCACCGGGAGCGACGAAGTAACGCTTGAGGAATTTTCCACCTTGCGCTCTGAAGCAAGCACGGGGGACCACTCGCTGTTTATTCGACGAATGGTCTCTGCTGCCGCGAGTAACCGTGACGATGCTGAAGCTGTAACAGAGATGCTCTTTGGCACAGAAATACGCACGCGTCACAGTGACAACTTTAAGCGTACTTTCGGGCGCCTTCTGGACGCCGCTGAATCGGTAGACACCGATAACATGTTGCGCGAAGCCTTGCTAGAAGGCTCAGCGGCAGGGCTCTACTACCGCATCATCCGACACGTAGCCGGCGACGAAGAGATGGATCCAATTTCAGGCATACGTAACACCATCCCCTGACACGGGCCTGTATCTGTAGATAGACCGCTGAAGTTTGATGTTTTCGACAACTAGTAACTCCAACCTAACTGCGCATACAGATACTGACTATCATTGGAGCTTTGAGGGTTCAAAAGAGAGTCTCCGGCCCCAGCAAAGTAAGCGCCCTTATCCAGATACGCCCCCCCCAACTCAAAACTAAACCCAGAATCGCTGGGCTTCCAATGCCAACGCAACTCCCATTGTCGCCCGATATCACGCCCAGAAACGCCACTAGCATCGCGCCGCGCTCCCGGCACATAAAAGTCTCTGCTGCTATCCAAACTGAGCCAGCGATGCGACAACAACCAGGTTTGCTGCGCCGTGGATTGCCAGAGAACGCGCAGGGCCGGCGACCGAATGTTACTGCGGAGTGCAGCGCCGAAAATACCGCTGGGGCCCAGCTCAAACGCCCGGGCACCGTATAAGCGATCAAAACGCTCGTTTCGCCCATCTAGTGGATTCCGGTCGCCGGTGGCGTGATCATAAGCCAAGCTGAAATTGAGACCTGCCTTGAGGTCAATACCAATATGAAGATGAGTGAACCATGCACGATGATCCAGCACATCGGCTTGCGAAGAGAGTACACCCGCCAGCGATTCCCCCCACTGGTAGGCGGCTTCTGCCTCTACATCCAACGCACCGCGCTGCCAGGTAAGACGTGAACCGGCAGTCGTCAGCTTTCTATCGGCAACGGGCTTACTCCCCTGATCACGCAGCTCACTGCCAAAAACATAGGCTGCCAGCGTAGCGTCAGATGTTGAGTATCGATAATCATAGCTGGCTCCCCAGAAACGCTCTCCTCGTCCTGCTTTGTCCAAGCCGAACTGATTATCTCGAAGAGACGCTCGATCCAATGCATCAGGTCGCCGCTGCAATGGCAATGTATAAAACATGTCGGTCGTAGTGTGCCTTGAACTGTGACTGAGATGCACACCCTGAAAAGCATTACTGGTATTGCGAAAGTTATTGCGTGCAAGCAGGCGTCGGCTGCCGTAATCGAGCGTCATTCGTCCAGCCGTAAGCGATAACTCAGAAGCGCCGTCCAAACGCCAATTCTTCAGGAATTTGGCATTGATGGGTTCCAGGGCATTAGCGTCATCGGTGCCTAACGGTGAGAACGTCTTCTCGCCCCAGGCACGACTATCCTGAATCTCAAATTCAAGACCCCAACTCGATCCTTGATAACGAACTTCGAGCTCGCTGCGGGACAATTGCAGATGATCGTGGGCAGGCGCCAGAAGACGAAACGAATCAGCCAGATACTCCGTCCGGACACGCACATTAGCGCTAAAGAACCAGCCCTCTGAGCCTTGAGGGCGAGACTCGGGCGTGGCTGGCGACCCTAGACTGAGTAAACTCCAAGTCAAAATGACGCCTAAAAACAGACAACGGCTTTGTTGCATCGATAGATTCAAGCTATGGGACCACGGCTATTGCCCGCAGGCTGATCAACCGTACTTGGGTACCAGTACTTTGGCCCAGCCGCTGACACTAAAAGGCTGCCAATCGTCCATGGCTTGCCGGAGCCGATCGGCGATCACGTACCGCACAGTCGGATTGAAGGTCATTCCACAGTGGCTGCCACGAACCTGGATATTCTGAGTTGATCCGTGGGCAAAATCGAGGTTCTGAAAAGCCGTGCGCCAGTTAACAATGCCATCGCCTTTGGAGTAGACCGCAGTTGTGGGAACGGGAGGTGCACGATGCAAATCGTCTAACGCTACCGGCAAATCGTCTGTAGGATTGAGTGCCTCAAACAGTCTGGCGGGATAAGAGGCGCTGTGGCGACCTCGACCAAAAGGGCTGCCCAGGGTTATGACCTGTCGAACGCGCGCCGGCTCCTCGCGAGCGAGCTCTCGAGCAAATATGCCACCTAGACTGTGCCCTACCAAGGAAAGTGGCTCGCCGTACCGCTCACTCAGCATAGCAACGCGTTCCATAAGACTTTCCAGAGCGTTGCCGCGAGGACCGAGATTACGTCCCTGTCCCCAGCCATGAACCTTATAACCCAGCCCGCTAAGAAAGCGTCGTAAGGAGGCGTTGTAAGCGTCAGAACCCAAAAAACCGGGAAGCACCATCACAGGATGGCCATCACCCGGTGCTAGGTTATTCAAAAGGCGTCTGACCGACGCCAGTGAGACCACCTCGAGCGCGACGCGCTGTGGCTCAGTCAGGGCTAGCCAGGCTGCTGGTGGCGGTAGGTAGTGCGGATCGACGCTGTCGGCTCCTGGCATAACCACATCACCAAACAAGGCCATACGACTCACACCCATTACCTCCTCTGTGCCGATAAGCCGAACTAGCTCATCGCTGCATAATTACGTCTGCCGGAGAGGATACTCCGAGGAGCTCCGGGGGCAAACCCCGGGGTATTAGATAGATCAGAGTCTAGAAAACTCCTTATTAAGCTTATAGCGACGAGAGGTCACGTAGGTTTCCATACCCTCAACCCGCCGAAGCGCCGAATCAAGACGCTCTCTTGCACGAGCCAAGCGGACACTTGCGCTATCGCTGTAGCGAAACATTCTCTTGGGACGATAGTCCTGATAGCGCTCGTCATACTCCATCTCGGGACCAAAGGACTCTTCATTAGCAGATGCCGGAGCCGGAGCCGCAGCTGAGGCTTGCTCGGACTCCCGCTTGCGCCGACGACTGCTACGATCATCGGGTCGTGGGCTCAGCAGCAGACAAGCCGCGACATAAGTCCAGATCGCGAGCGTTCCGGTAAAAAGAAACGCACCAATAAACACCAAACGCACAACCCAGTCAGCAACATCCCAGTGGTCAGCGATTCCCGCCGCTACTCCGCAGATCTTGCCGTCCCGGCGATTTCGATAAAGCCCCATTCCCCATCCATGACGCTTGCGCTCCTGGTAGTAACGGAACTGCGCACCACCGTGACGACGCCCACGACGACTTCGACCACGGCGACGACTTTCGTCCGAATACTCGTTCATGAGCTTCTCCTTGTGCTGCTATCTTGATGTTCCTGGTCACGCCAATCCCCATGATCTGAATCCAGGATCGACTCCAGCGCCTGAATGCGCTCGGTCAGACGATCCACCGTGACCAAAATTTGCTCTACGTTTTCGCGATCGTCCTCGTTCAAACTGCGACTAGAACGATTGAGACTGCGGTAATGCAGCACTATCCACATGGGAGCAACAATCACTATAAATAGGATAGTGGGTACGAAAAGTAATTCGTAAAGTTCCATCTATGGCTCTCCGCGTCACAAGGTGATACTCCCATCCTGCACTATTGCTGCCGGGAGCGGAATGGGCTCAGACGTGCTTAGACGACTCGCCCGCACCCAGTTCGGCCTTTAACCGATCCAACTCTGCCGTGATTTTCTCATCTTGCTCCAGGGCATTGATTTCCGCCGCTAGCGACGGAGCTACATCCTTACCCATGTCCATCACTTCGAGCTGACCCTCCAGGTTATCCATACGCCGCTCAAAGTGATCGAAGCGGCCAAAAGCCTGATCCAAGGCATCACGGTTAACCTGCCGCTTGACCTTAATTCTCGACTCCACGGTCTGGGTACGCATCACTAGTGCTTTTTTCTTGGCCTTAGCATCGTTGAGTTTGGCTTGCAGCTTGCCAATCTCGTCGTTGAGCTGGTCAATATGCTCGTCCGTTGCAGCCAGCTCGGTGCTCACTGCCTCCAACTCGTCTTCAATTTCGCGCTTTTCCTGCAGGGCTGCCCTAGCAAGATCCTCACGGCCCTTACTAATTGCCAGCTTAGCTTTGTGCTCCCAGGACTGGGCCTCTGCCTGTAACTGCTCTACACGCCGGGTCGCCGCCTTACGATCTGCAAGCACCCTCGCCGATGAGCTACGAACCTCGACGAGCGTATCCTCCATTTCCTGAATGATAAGTCGAATCAGCTTTTCAGGATCCTCTGCCTGGTCAAGCAGCGCACTGATGTTTGAATTAATGATGTCGCTCATTCGCGAAAAAATACCCATAGTTACTCTCCTTGCGAGTTGCGTGGGGTGTCGACCCGGCGATGTGATGCATCACCTGGCGCAGAAATCAGATTCACAGCTTCTACAACAAGTACTATTTCAAAAAGCGAAACGAGTGCCAAAGAAGGTCCCGTGACTGTGGCAATACCGCAAGCAACGACCGCTAACGCGAGATAAATCGTTAAGCGGTCAGGTTGCATACAGAGATCCTTGTTGTGTTTTTGTTTCGCTCAGCCCAGATAATCCAATTTACGGGCCATAAACACCTCTAATTGTTATAAAACAATAGCTTAAGTTATAAACATAAAGTTAAATATTCAAACTAGTGTAAGTTATGTGGTAGTAAAAACCACCTTTATTGGTTTATTTGACCACCTTTATTGGTAGAATAGACCTATTATGAGCCAGCCTGACAATATGCTCGGAGAGTCCAACGCCTTAACCGAGGCGCTGGACCACCTCTCACTACTTGCGACTATCCAACGTCCCGTACTTGTATTGGGCGAACGAGGCACCGGAAAAGAGCTAGCGGCCGAACGACTGCACTTTCTTTCTAGCCGCTGGGAAGCACCCTTTGTAAAAGTGAACTGCGCAGCGATGGCAGAAACCCTGCTCGAAAGCGAGTTGTTTGGACACGAAGCCGGTGCCTTTACCGGGGCATCCCGATTACATGTAGGACGCTTTGAGCGCGCGGACGGCGGCACCCTACTTCTGGACGAGGTGGGCACCATGTCTCCCCGCCTGCAGGAAAAACTCTTAAGACTTATTGAGTACGGCGAATTCGAGCGTGTGGGTGGGCAACGTACTCTGCGGGTGGACGTTCGCGTTATCGGCTCGACTAACGCCGACCTGCGATCCATGACCGACGCGCAAACCTTTCGTGCCGACCTCCTAGATCGTTTGAGTTTCGATGTCGTCCATATGCCGGCTCTACGCCATCGTGATAACGACGTGATGCTACTGGCTCGCCACTTTGCGGTACAAATGAGCGCGGAGTTAACTTGGGACCAGTTCCCGGGCTTTGGACCCGCCGCGCTGCTGCAGCTTCGGGAGCATCACTGGCCGGGGAATGTTCGAGAGCTGAAAAATGTTGTGGAACGCTCCTTGCACCGCTGGGCGGATCAGGACAGGACTGTGGAGACGCTGGTAATCGACCCCTTCGAAAGCCCCTGGACCGACACTGACTCGTACTCAGCGGTGGTGTTCGAACCGCAGAAGCCCCACCAGTCTGCACCAGGGAACTTAGCAACATTGCCCGAAGCGGCCCCCCGGGGCTCATCCACCGCACTGCCCCATACAAAAGGTCTGCGCGACAGCGTCGATGATTTTGAGAAAAAATTGCTTCTGACGTCGTTGGAGCATCACGACTTTAATCAACGGCGCACTGCCGAGGCTCTAGGCCTTAGCTATGATCAGCTGCGCGGCCTCGTTCGCAAACACAAGCTTCGGACCCGACAAAAACAGGCCCGCTAGGGGCCTCGCTCTGCCCATATTATCGGTACATGGCGAGCGACACAGAATCAGGTGACCTACTCTTCTTTGTTATCCAAAGCTTGCAAACGCGTCTGAGCCGCGTCTTGTAAAGTTTGTTCCAGCGCTTCGGCTTTCTCAAGGGACTGCCGATATTCCGCAGGAACAGCGCCGTCACCCTTCCCGCCACCAGAAGCCTCGAACAGTACCCATCCGATCGCCGCAAGCGCCAGAATCATTCCAATGAGTCGCATAGTGCATCTCCTTTCCCGCAAAGTAGCACAAGGTCACAGTTTCGTTGGGCTCCGCAGATCATATCGCGACACTCCCAACGTTAAGAAAAGATACGAGTGTTGCATTGATCTGTTGAATTCGCACCTAGAAGCCGACCTACATGTATCCTTATCGAAGACTTAAATTGGCTGGCGAATCACAATGAACTGGGATGCTTTTAGCGCAGTTGGGGAATGGGTCGGAGTAATAGCGGTTGTCGTAACGCTGTTTTATCTGGCAAGACAAATCCACCAACACAACATACACAATGACTTGGTGATTCAGGAAACCATTCTAGACGGCTTCAATGCGGCAAATACTCTGCTCGCCAGTGATGGGCATCTCGCCGCCCTTTTTATTCGCGGACTACATACGCCTGATAACCTCAACGATAAGGAGGCGGCGCAGTTTCAATGGGTGTTTCGTCTCTATGTGAATGTTTATCTGAAGATTTACCGATTGAAACAAAAGCGCGCGATTTCTGAACAGGATTGGTTGAGCCACGCAGCTACGGGTGGTGCGCTGTTTAGTAGTCCTGGTGGGCAGCTTTGGATTATGTCCAATGCAGACCCTGCCAACGCGGACTTTTATGATTCTATTAGAAAAATGGCGCCGCTGGATCACACCATTATCGAAGCGCTTTCTCTCGGCAGGGCAGAAAGCTGGGAATGACGTTAACTGGGTTGAAAGCGAAGTCACCTAGCCGACCACTTTCGCCTACTTTGAGACGTTAGCATTCTTAAATGTCAGGCAATAAAAAGCCCACCGAAGTGGGCTTGTTGAGTGCTTGCCTATGTTGGATGTCTTACGGATTAGCGCCCGCTTCGACAATGTTTACCCAGCCATCGCCGCCTTCCACAAATTCACTAGCCCACTGATAAAAAGGCACACCATCTGCCTGGAAAAAGTAGAACCCTGGGTTGCCCAAAACCGTATGCTCCTGAGCATCACCGCGAATGAAAAGCTTATATCTATCTGGATACATAGCGTTGATGGGTTCGTGAACACCTAGAAGAAGGTCTCTGTAATCTGCAGGGTCACTTAGGAAAGTAAAGCCGCGGATGACTATGTCACCATCAGTGCTATACAGGGCTCCCTTATAACCATTGTCGTTTTCAAGAGTCCATTTAATGAACGCGCCTTGGTCACTGCCAGGAACAACATCACAATCACCGCAGCTTTTTGGATAAAACTGGGCAAATTGCCAATCAAAATCCTGTTGCACCGCACCAAACGTCGGGCTGCTGAGGCTAGGGCCAGAATCATTCAGCACGAACAGGTCCGCAGCCGGTGGGAAAACGAACCGATAAACTGACGGTGCAAACGCCGAGACGCCATATCCCCCGGCGCTTATTCCCGAGAGGACAACTCGCTTAGCATTTGGGTGGAGGTCTCGAGCCAGGTCAAGTCCCGCGGTTAAGTTGCGGAGTCCTCTGTGATAACGACGATCAGTCTCCGCACCTGTTGCCAATGCAAAGTTTGGGTCAACTACTTCGTTATCGCCAGTAAACACAGACCCATCACAGTAGCTGATGAATACCTTCGAATAATTTTCAAATGGGTTATCGATACCAACTGCGTCAAACCCATCATCAAATATTCCTCCCGTAGGCGCGGTACTGTTAGCCGTCAGGCTACATTGATAACTATTCTGCACACACGCACCGCCACCATCGAGTACGATTAACACGTCTTTGGCTGCTTTTTGCTCGTGAAAAACGGTGAAGTCGGAGCCATCAATACAAATCGGGCCGTTACCACCCTCACTGTCGTACGTGTACTTATTCCAGCCACCCATTGATTCAGGCTTTCCAGCGGGCGTGAACTTTCCGACGTATTTGTTGACTCCAGCCTTTCGCAGCTCCTTTTTTGCCGCCGGCTCTAAACCAGGAGGCTTGGCGTCAACGGAAAGCGTGGTGATAGCTGCCGTGGCAGCCAATAGTGAGGTGAGTAGTACTTTATGCATCATTATTGCTTTTCCTCGATATCGGAATTTATTGTCAACTTGGAGCTGCGCCCTAGACACAGGACAACAATTCCCAATAATAGTCTACACACATTAGGCGATAGAATCGAAGTGCCGTCGTGAGTCGGTATCTTGCAGATAGCTGACGCTCTAACCATTTATTTCGGTGCTTGCCCAATGACCGCCTTGAGGTGTTTTGAGACATGACTAGAGACCGCTTTCGCCTAGGAGCGGAAGTTTGGGCTGGCTGGGGTGAAGCGGCTGCTGACGACCCGAAGCGGTAACCCAGCGCCTGCTGAAGGAGTTGATTTCGAGGGTGGTATCGGTCAGCGTAGACAGTGATTCAACTAGAGGATTCGGAATCATCATGACGGAGTTTGAGCTCTTCGAACTACTCAGCATCGCGAACGACAGAGTCGACTCAAATTTTCAATTCTGGATGTCGGCCAGCTTTGCTGTTCTGATGGCTTTTTATTTCGCCGCAGGAAAGATCAGAGGGTTAATAAAGTGGACTGTGTTGTTGCTCTATCTTTCTTCGACCTTAATGTTCTTATTCCGGGTCCAGGCGGCTGGTCGAATGGCCACACGCATCAGGGCGGACCTGGAAACGATGAATAGCGAATACCTCACGGTAGGGGCAGAGGCTAGCGCAATTTTCATAGGTGCACCGTTAATGCTGATCGCCTGCCTAGGCACGCTGGCGACCGCGTACTTCTGTTTCAACTCTGAAAAGATTCTCAGCAAGTGAGAAGTTTGATCGATTGCTGGTGACGGCTGTTTCTGGCCGGAAGTGGCCGGAAGTAGCAGTTAGAACAATAGGATGCTGCTCCGCGCTAAAGACCGCCTTGAGGTGTTCTGGGACATAGCCAGAGACCACTCTCGCCTGCAGTGGCCTCTCAGCTTCGGTGATGCATCTGTAAAAATCAGTGTGCCCATTTCGCGCCGACAAGCGCCATTAGAGTTCAGTTCGCGCATCACTCGATGCTAGTCAGTGGCGGGCATCGTGCCTCAACGTCCGAAACAAGCTGCTCGGCAATATACCCATCAAAGGATTGCCATACTTCGATCACCGCTGGCGAACGCGAAAAAGTAAAACAAAGGATCGATAGGCCGTCTTCATGCTGATCGAAATCAATGATTCCTCGTTCGTAGTACTTCCAAGATGCTTCACCGTAAGTCAACCATACTGAAAAATAACTGATTAACTGTGTCCTTTGTGCAGCAGTGAAACCGTGCGTTTCATCTAGCTTATCGCTTTGGGAAGCTCTCACAATTAGCTCATTCAACCCTGCGTCGGTCATCCGGGCGATATTGAGGTCTGCAAGCATTTCGTTTATGGATCGCACTCCCTCGGCTTCAGCCAAATTGTTCGCCTGACGTAACTCTAAGCCCACAAAGACCAACGAAAGCACGATACTAATTGCACCAGCTAACTCAGCTAGCCTGCGGAGCGTTGAGTTTTGTGACACCTGAAAAAATCTCTACTCAAGAGTGGACCTCGAATATACCAGCGTAACGAAGGCGCGTGCGATTGAGCGTCAAACCGATTTGGTTGCTTACGCCATGGTTTGCTATCCGATGACCGCCTTGAGGTGTTTTGAGCCATTGCTAAAGACCGCTTCCGCCTACTTTGCGACATTGGGGCAAAAATGCAGCGATGTCCGCTTTCGACCCACTCCCGCCTGTCGAGAAATCTATGATGGGGTTGAGGCAAGGCTCGGTGATGCCGAGCGGGGCCTGTGACACTAGAGACCCACCGCTTTTGTGACACAATGTGGCGGCGATGAGGGGTAGAGAGATGGACATGAAGGAAGGCAAGCGTTACCGCAATCTGGTCTGGGACAGCAATCGCTGGGAGGGTTTCGAGTTCCGCCCTGGCGACATCATCATCAGCACGCCGCCGAAAAGCGGTACCACATGGACGCAGATGCTTTGCGCCATGCTGATCTTTGACGCCATCCATTTCCCCGACATCATGGACAATCTGTCGCCCTGGCTCGACATGAACACCCGCAGCCGCGATGAGATTTTTGACCTGCTCGCTGCCCAGAAGCATCGCCGCTTCATCAAGACCCACACGCCTCTCGACGGTCTCCCGCGGGCACCGGAGGTCACCTATGTCATTGTGGGCCGCGACCCGCGCGACGTAGCCATTTCGATGGAGCATCACTTTGCCAACATGGACTTCGATTCGCTTATCGCTACCCGGGGCGCCGCTGTGGGCAACGATGATCTCGGTGATTTTCCGCCGCCTCCGCCCCCTTCGGAGGACCCCGTCGAACGGATGCGTCAGTTCGTCGAGAGCGAGGCGGCAATCACCACCTTCGATTCGGTGGTTGGGCACCTTCGCGATGGATGGGATGCCCGTGATCAGCCGAACGTGGCTCTGTTTCACTATCGCGATTACCAGCACGACCTGCCGGAGGAGTTGCGGCGACTGGCGAGTGTGCTGGGTATAGACCTCGACGAGAAGCGCGCCGCTGTGTTCGCCGACGCCGCCGGGCTTTCGAGCATGCGGGAGCGGGCCGAAGAACTGGGGCCGGATATGGGGAGAAGTCATTGGCTCGACACGAAGCGATTCTTTCGCAGCGGTGGTCGCGGTGAGTGGGCGGATCGGTTCACCGACGTACTAGCGAAGCGCTATGGCGAGAGGTTGGAAGAGTATGCAGCGGGCGACCAGGATTTCGTTGACTGGATTCACGAGGGTCGCCGCAGCGGCGGGGTAGACCTCCCGCGCTAAGAGTCATCCTCGCCGCCCCGCGTACGGCTGCAAAAAGCATTAAGTCACCTCTTTATAGAGGACCTTTTCGGACTAAAGATCGAAATCAGGCCGCGGCTCAATTCGCGCCTGTTTTCGCCTAAATAAGAGCATTTTCATCCCGGAATTTACTTGAGCTCGGTGTCGGGGGAGCGGCCGCAGTTGGCCGAAAGCGGTCCTAAAAACTACGTGGTTTGACCTTCACCGACCGGCCGCTATGAGGTGTAAGCGGAAGTTAACCGTTTACGCACCGAGGGGCTAGGCGGCAGAAGGTACTCGGCGCTAACGTATCAAGTGCTCAAGCACGGAGAGAATCAATGAGTCAGACGGTCGATGAAGATCGCCAGCACGCGCTGATGTGTCAGGAGTGTAGTAAGCAGCGAGCACACAACTGGAACACGCGGCAGGAGACATGGGAATGCGCTATCTGCGGAAATTTGAACACAGGCTCTGCCGCCCACCGAAAGCCAGAAAGGGGTTTAGGTAACAAGCAAAAACTGATCATAGCAACGGAAGTTTTCTACGAGATGTTTGGGGCTACGGGCGTTCTAGCTGGGCTAATCGTCCTAGGATCGTTGGCGTATTGGCTCTTTAGTTGATATCCCGTTTGCGCACCGCGGGGCTGACGGTAGGAGGCCATCGAGCATTGCAGGGTACGTAGTCCAGACCCCCTGCCCTTAGCTGCTGTGTTCAGCCGGGAGTAGTTGCCACTGATCTAGGGCAGTACCCCAAACACCGTTGGGTCCAGACCAAGCTCCGCCGTAAAGACCCCAACAAGGCTAAAAACCGGCCCTTTGGATACCCCTCCCCAGGCGAAAAATAAGTGCCCTCAAACATTTCCTAATGACGCCTGTCCTTGTAACGTACGTGCCCTGAGTTTTCGATTTAATTAAGGAGTTACTCATGACACTTCCGCTCTCGGACATGTCCCTGCTGCGCATCGGTGCCTATATCAATGGACAGTGGGTCGCTGCAGACGATGGCAAGACTCTCCCCATACTCAACCCTTCAAGCGGCGAAGAAATCGTCAGCATCGCTAGCGTTGGCGCAGCAGAAACCCGGCGCGCTATCGAGGCCGCAGAAATCGCTATGAACAGCTGGAAGCGCCTACCCGCAAAAACTCGCGCGCAGACGCTGCGCCGCTGGTTCGACCTGATCATGAGCCATCAGGAGGATCTGGCAATCCTTATGACCGCGGAGCAGGGCAAACCTCTCGCAGAGTCTCGAGGCGAAGTTGCTTACGGCGCCGCTTACGTAGAGTGGTTTGGAGAAGAAGCCAAGCGACTCTACGGAGATGTGATACCAGGCCCGGGAGAAGACAAGCGTATCGTGTGCATTAAACAACCCGTAGGCGTCGTTGCAGCGATCACGCCCTGGAACTTTCCTATCGCCATGATCACGCGCAAGGCCGCGCCGGCGCTCGCCGCGGGATGCACCATCGTGATCAAACCTGCGAGTGAAACGCCGCTCTGCGCGCTTGCCCTGGCTGAACTCGCGGAGCGAGCCGGGATTCCTGCCGGTGTATTGAACGTCGTCGCAGGATCAGCACGAGAGATTGGCGGCGAACTTACCGCTAATCCCATAGTGCGAAAGCTGACCTTCACCGGCTCTACCCCCATCGGCAAAGTACTAGAAGCCCAGTGCGCAGACACCATGAAGAAGACCTCCATGGAGCTTGGGGGTAACGCACCCTTTATCGTGTTTGACGATGCTGATCTAGACGCTGCCGTGGCCGGAGCAATGATTTCGAAGTATCGTAATGCAGGTCAAACCTGTGTGTGCTCAAATCGAATATTTGTTCAAAATAGCGTCTACGACGCCTTCGTCGATAAGCTGGTGGCCAAAGCGCGCGAGCTCACAGTGGGTGATGGCATGCAGGACGGCGTTGCCCTGGGCCCGCTGATTAACGCTAAGGCCGCCGCCGATGTTCATAAACTGGTTCAGGCATCTGTTGCCAGCGGCGCAAAAGTGGCTTTGGGCGGTGGTCCTCACGAATTAGGCGGCTGCTTTTATCAACCTACTGTACTTACAGAAGTCGACAGCACGATGGCCGTTTTTCGGAATGAAATTTTCGGCCCTGTTGCGCCGATCATTCGTTTCGACACCGAAGAAGAAGTGGTTGCCATGGCGAATGACACTGAGTTTGGACTCGCGTCCTACTTCTACACCCGAGATATCGGACGCGTATGGCGCGTGGGTGAAGCCCTTGAATACGGCATTGTGGGGATCAATGAGGGCATCATTTCTAACGAAATGGCACCCTTCGGCGGCGTCAAGGAGTCCGGATCGGGTCGTGAAGGATCTCGTTACGGAATGGACGACTACGTCGAAATTAAATACATGCTCATGGGTGGCCTATAAACGAGGCTTGAGGCGAGCCCTCGAATACCAGGGCGGAACTCAGTCCCGCCGCTGACAACCGGGAAAGCTGCATAGCATTTCGAACATCAGGTTCGCGGCCAGCAAGGCCGTGTTTCCTGTTGTGTCGTAGGGTGGAGAAACCTCTACAAGATCGGCACCCACGAGGTTTGTACCGAAGACTCCGCGAATAACCTCCAGACCCTGAGAGCTCATCAGACCGGCCGGCTCCGGTGTCCCAGTGCCCGGTGCAACGGATGGATCCAGCCCATCAATATCAAAGCTCAAATACACCGGGTGATCGGGGCCAATCTGCTCCCGCACTTCGGCCATCAGTGGATCCAAGGATTTATACCAGCACTCTTCTGCCGGCACGATCCGAACCCCCCGTTGACGCGCCCAGTCGAAATCATCAGCCGCATACCCCGTCGCTCTCAGGCCGATCTGCACCATTTTCGCCGGGTCGATGAGCCCTTCCTCAAGGGCCCGTCGAAAGATGGTGCCGTGAGTAATTGACTCACCAAACATATGGTCGTTCATGTCGGCATGCGCGTCCACATGTACTACCGCCAACGGTCCGTGAATCTTTGCCTGCGCGCGCAGTATCGGCAAGGTAATCGTATGATCCCCGCCCATGGCCAAAGTCTTGGCCCCGGTCGCTAACAGGCCATCAAAGTGCTTTTCAATAATTTCAATAGACTTTTCGAGGTTGTAGGTGTTCAGAGCAACATCGCCGGTATCCGCTACCTGGAAAGAATCAAAGGGCGCCGCTTTAGTGGCCATGCCATAGGGTCGTACCAGCACCGACTCTGCTCGTATTTGTCGAGGCCCGTAGCGTGAGCCAGCCCGATTACTCGTACCACAATCGAGTGGCACGCCTACCAACGCGATATCCAGATTCTCAGCAGACAACTGCACAGGCAGACGAAACATACTCGCGATGCCGGCAAAACGTGGCATCTCATTCCCGGATAGGGGCTGATTAAACTCGCTCACTCGACACTCGCTTCTTTCATGGTTAATTTTCGGATTAGACTGATTTGGCAAGCGTCTGATCGACTGCCGCCTGCCAACTCTGCATTCTTTGACGACGCTTTGCTGCCGTAATAGCTACGCTAAACTCACGTTCAGGCTGCCAAATACGCTTGATTTCAGCGGTATTTCTCCACAAACCCACACCGATTCCAGCAAGGTAGCTCGCTCCTGCGACTGTGGTTTCGGTTACGCGAGGACGTACCAGTTTCCTGCCAAGGTAGTCAGCTTGCGTCTGCATAAGCAGGTCGTTCGCAGCGGCTCCTCCATCAACACGCAGTGGCCGCATACGCTTTCCGAGATCCGCTTCCATACAACGCAGGATATCCACGTTCTGCAAGGCCATCGCATCGAGGGTTGCCCGGGCAATATGCCCAGCATCGCTTCCTCGCGTAAGTCCGGTAATCAAACCTCGGGCGTCAGGTGCCCAGTGCGGTGCGCCAAGTCCCGTCAGCGCAGGAACAAACTCCACACCGTCATGATCCGGCACACTCGCGGCCAGCGCTTCGATATCCGGCGCTCGCTTGATCAGCTTCAAACCATCTCGCAACCACTGCACTGCTGCACCGCAGACAAAAGCGCCGCCCTCAAGTGCATACACCGGCGCCTGCTGATCCAATTGCCAGGCCACGGTTGTTAGCAAACCAGACTTAGAAACAATCCGTTCACTCCCGGTATTCATAACGATAAAAGAACCCGTGCCGTAGGTGCACTTGGTGTCTCCGGCAGAGAAACAAGCCTGACCGAAGAGTGCAGCCTGTTGATCTCCGGCAATTCCCGCAATGGGAATACCGTCAGGAAGTCCACGAATACCTCGGGTATGTCCAAACACACCGCTGCTTGGACGTATTTCGGGAAGGATATTTTCTGGCACTTCAAACAGGCGCAACAGCTCTGGATCCCAACTCAGACTCTTCAAATTCATCAGGGAAGTCCGCGCGGCATTACTGACATCTGTCGCGTGCTGCTCGCCGCCGGTCAAATGCCAGAGTAAGAAACTGTCCATAGTCCCCGCGGCCAGCGCACCCGCTTTCAAGGCGCGTTTCGCAGCGGGCACCTCACGCAGCAACCAACGGAATTTGCTGGCACTGAAATAGGGATCCAAAACCAGACCGCTACGCTTGCGGACTAATTTTTCATGCCCCGCCGCTCGCAGCGCCTCGCAAAAATCAGCGGTGCGCCGACATTGCCACACGATGGCGTTGTTTAGCGCCTCGCCAGTACGGCGATCCCAAACCACCGAGGTCTCGCGCTGGTTAGTGATGCCTAAAGCGGCAATATCTGAAGGCTTGCAGAGTTTTTTGCGCAGCAAGCGCGAAAGCGCTTTTTCTACGGATGTCCAAATAGCGTCTGGCTGATGTTCTACCCAGCCCGGCTTAGGAAAAATTTGAGGGAATTCAACGTTAACTCTGGCACAGAGCTGCCCCTGCGAATCAACCAGGGCAACGGTACTACCCGTCGTGCCCTGATCAATCGCAAGAATAAAATCAGCCATTAGGCCGCAAAACCCTCCATGGCCTTAATTTCGAGATAGTCAGTGAAGCCATGCTCGCCCCACTCTCGACCGTTCCCTGACTGCTTGTAACCGCCAAAGGGAACTTCATAGCCACCGGCAGCGCCGTTGATATGAATGTTGCCGGCACGGATGCGTCGTCCAACGCTTCGCGCATGCTCAATATCGCCACTCTGAACGTAGCCCGCCAAGCCGTAAGGCGTGTCGTTGGCCATTGCAATCGCTTCATCCTCAGTCTCGTAAGGAAGAATGGTCAACACGGGGCCAAAGATCTCTTCTCTCGCAATGGTCATCATATTGTTGACGCCAGAAAATACCGTTGGCTTCACGTAGTAGCCCGCGTCTAAACCATCAGGACGACCGGTACCGCCAGCAACCAGGGTCGCTCCCTCATCGATACCTGCCTGAATCAGGCCCTGAATCTTGTTGAATTGGACCTCAGAAACCACCGGGCCGACTTGCGTCGCCGAGTCTGCTGGATCACCGACAACAACCGCGGCAGCGACATTGCGAGCGATCTCTTCGACTTCTGCCAGTCGCGCAGCCGGAACGAACATACGAGATGGCGCATTACATGACTGACCGCTATTGACGAACATGCTCATGACACCGCGAGAAACGGCTTCTTGGAAGTCCGCATCATCGAGAACAATATTGGGTGACTTACCACCCAGCTCTTGAGTCACTCTCTTCACCGTAGGCGCGGCATTCATAGCGACCTGAGTACCCGCTCGAGTTGAGCCGGTAAACGACATCATGTCGACATCCGGGTGCTTGGACAGCGCGGCGCCAACCGTTGGACCATCACCGTGTACCATGTTGAAGACACCAGCAGGCACGCCCGCCTCGTGCATGATTTCCGCCCAAACTTGTGCGGACAAAGGCGCTATCTCACTCGGCTTGAGCACAATAGTGCAGCCAACCGCCAAAGCAGGAGCCACCTTGCAGGCGATCTGATTCACGGGCCAGTTCCAGGGTGTGATCATGCCACAAACGCCAATCGGCTCTTTGATGACCCGGTGCTTCCCAAGATCTTCTTCAAATTCATAGTCACGAAGCACATCCAGAGCTTGCTGCAAGTGCCCGAGGCCTGTGTGGGCTTGCGCCGTTTCTGCCAGGCCCTTAGGCGCTCCCATCTCAGTACGAATGGCTTCAGCTATATCCTGATAGCGAGACTGGTACACCTCAATACAGCGCTCAAGCAAAGCAATGCGCTCTTCCCGGCTGCTGTAACCATAGGTTGCGAATGCCGCTTTTGCCGCAGCCACGGCACGATCAATATCGGCCTCTGAACCCAGAGAGATTCGAGCGCAAACAGTCTCGTGCGCTGGATCTATGACATCGAAGGGTTTGGCGACCGCTGGGTCAACCCACTCGCCATTGATATAAAACTGTAGGTGCTCTCGCATAAAATATGCTCCGTTATTGTAGTTGCGTCGAAAATCCGAGCGAGGAGTTTAGCACCGCAGCACCTCAAGAAAAGCACCTCTTCAGGGTAGTCTTTTAGATTTACTGAACGTCACCCGTTCAAAGCGTCCCCTTGAGAGCCTTCCTTGCACACAGCCAGGGTATCCACCACAATATTCCCCCTCTAAATATCCACAAAAGCTGGGGAATTACACCATGAACATGGACATCGGCGACGATGAAATGACCCTCTTCCGCGATATGGCGCGAAGAGCATTTGAGCAAGAAATCAGCCCTTATTTTGAATCCTGGGAAAAGAACCATTTAGTCCCCCGTGAGTTCTGGAACACCATGGGTATGGCCGGCCTTCTGTGTGCGGACGTTGATGAAGCTTACGGCGGCGCCGGAACTGCGCCCCATGTAACGCTCATGCTCATAGAAGAGCTATCGCGCATGGGCTTTGGCGGCATCGCCACCGGTTATGGCATTCACTCCAATATCGTTGCTCCCTACATCAGCCGCCATGGCACCGACGAGCAGAAACAACAATGGCTGCCGAAAATGGTCAGTGGCGAGGCTTTTGGTGCGCTAGCCATGACTGAGCCGGGTGCAGGCTCCGACGTACAAGGCATTCGCACCAGTGCAGTTCGCGATGGTGACGAGTGGATACTCAATGGATCAAAAATCTTCATCACTAATGGTATTCATGCAAACATCGTTGTAGTCGCCGCCATTACTGATCCAGGAAAAGGCGCTAAGGGTACATCCTTGTTTTTGGTCGACACGACCCTACCGGGATTTGAAAAGAGTCGTAAGATCGAAAAAATTGGACAGCACACCTCTGACACAGCGCAGCTTTTTTTCCAGGATGTGAGACTTCCGGCTAATGCCCTCCTTGGCGAAGAAAATCGCGGCTTCGTGATCATGATGGAAGAACTGCCCCGAGAACGCCTAGGTATTGCCGCTCAGGCTGTAGGTGCTGCCGAGGGCGCGCTGGACATCACCGTAGACTACGTCAAGGAGCGCAAAGCCTTCGGACAGACTATTGGAGAGTTTCAAAATACGCGATTTAAACTCGCGGACGTCAAAACCCAGATCGGACTGAGCCGCGCGCTTTATGAGCAATGCGCTGACGAGTACGCCCATGGCGCATTGACGGCCGATAAAGCCGCTATGCTCAAACTTGCTTCCTGTGAAATGCAATGCAGCACCATCGATGATTGCCTACAGCTGTTCGGCGGTTACGGTTACACCGTGGAATACCCTATCTCACGCTTTTACACCGACGCACGTATTCAGCGTATCTACGGAGGGTCATCGGAGATCATGCGCGAACTGGTAGCTCGCACCATGCTCGGAAAGTGAAGTCTGAAGTAAGGTGCGACCGGCCTCATCAGCTCTCGGATCGTCTGCGGGTCTCCCTTGCAGAAGCCACCAGATTCAGGTTTTATTGCTACGCCTCACATTTCGTACTGACATCACATAGGAGAAGTCGTATGTCGAAGAAGCTACTGGCCACAGGTTTAGCCGTACTCACTTTTGGCGGCGCCCCCATGGCCCTGTCTCATTTAGTCAAAGACGAGGCGATGCAATCCTATCGTCAATCCTACTTCACACTCATCGCCATGAACTTTGGCCCCATGACCGCCATGGTTAAGGGCGACATGCCCTGGGATGACGCAAAAATGCTGGCACTGGCTGAGGACTTTGCAGCTATCGCGAGCGTAGATGTGGCGCGCGCGTTTGGGCCGGGCTCTGATAAAGGCACAACCCGCGCCAAGCCGGAGATTTGGGAAAACACCGACGACTTTTTGGAGAAGTATGCAGCTCTGCAATCGGCGGCCGAAGGACTTCTAGCTGCGGCACAAAGCGGTGACCGAGGAACCATCGGTGGGGCCATAAAGGATACCGGCGGTGCATGCAAAGCCTGTCACGATGAGTACAAGGCCAAGGATTATCTGTACTAGTCTGCAGCGTGATTCTGCTTGGCCTCGGTTTGCGAGGCTAGGCTTCTGTCAATATTGCATCACTCAATCAGCCAAGCACCGAATGTTCTAGCTCGACGCTAACGACGCCGACCGAGACCCTACCAGTAATAGTCAGTCGGCGGAGCAGGCGCCACCTCAAGCAAGGCAAACAACATGCCTGCGAGCAAAACCGCGACTAGCAACGCTTTGTACGCAGGCTGAGCCGGACCCGTGCCGTAGCGCCCCTCGGCTTTGCCGTAGACCATAGGCCGCAATAAGCGCTGATCTCGACGACGCTCATAAAAGATCACCGAAAGCACATGCAATGCCACAAAGCCCAAAATCACATTGAAAATAGGTTCGTGGAGCGCTGCAAAAAAGTCGCTGACATCACTGTCAAATACGTAGTAAAACGGACCAGTGAACAAAACATCGTCGGAGTTCACTGTACCTGTAAGCGCCTGCGCCAAGAGCAGCATCCACAGAAGCAGAGCTGACCAGCCTCCCGGAGGACTGTGCCCCGGCGTCGTACTGGGCGTGCCCCGAAAATAGGCCAGTACAGTTTTAGGGCCCCGGAGAAAATCTCGGAAACGAGATTGAGGTGAGCCAATCAGCCCCCAACACAGTCGCGTCAGCACGGCCACCAGCAAGGTCAGACCCAAATATTGATGAATATCTTGATAGCCCTCTTCTGCCGTCCACCAACTCGCCGGCAGCAGTAAGAGGATAAGCCAGTGGATCACACGTACCGGCCAGTCCCAAAGCAGATGCTTCTGTTCGTTGGTAGGGATACTCGACACGCTATTAGTCCTGTGGGTACAGGGCCGGCTCACTGACCCCTTCATACTGGTAGCACCAGCAACCGCCAGACAAGAATGCTCGATGCCGGGGGCCCGGTGCTTGAATATCACCACTCTCACACGCCGCATCGCCAGGATAAAGGGTGACAAATCCGCCCTCATCCTCGGTCGGAAGCATGAGCGGCAAAACACGCGGACAAGGGGTTTCTTTCTCTCCCGCCAAGGCCGCAGCAGCTGTGTCATACCGAGCGACGGCACACAAGGTGATATAGGTCGGGGGCATCATGGGAAGCTCACCGGCTCTATGCAGGTCCAGCGCCCGGGCAACACCCACCCATTGGAAATCATGTATTTCACTGCCATCAATGACCACTTTGGATTCCGGCGCAACTTCTCCAGCGAAAATCCATGTCGAGAAGCGCTTACGCTCCCCCACCGGAGTCGTCCAATGACTGATCAACACCATATCTGCTGGATCGGGCGAAACTCCAGCCTCCTCCTCAGCTTCTCTCGCCGCTGCATAGCGAGCGGCCTCGTCGGGGTCATCGCCCGCTTGAGCACGATCGGCATCATCGACCGCACCACCGGGAAACACCCAAAAGCCTCCGGCAAATGCCAATGCGCGATTACGTCGCACCATAAGGACCTCCAGGTCTACCTCGCCGTCGCGAAGTAACACTACCGTGCTGGCGGCTCGCACAGGCACTGTCATTTACCCATGAGTTCCATCAAGCCTACAACTGTTGCCTCAACACCGAGAGTTACTGCCGGCTCTGGCGCAATCTTAAACAGAGGTGAGTGATGCGACGGCACCCGCTCACCGCCTGCCGCTTGCACGGCGAAGGCTTCGGGCGGTGTACCACCTACCGCGAAGTAGGTGCTTGGGATATACGGCTCGGTGGTAAAGAATGGGAAATCTTCCGAGCCCATACTCTTGCGCTTTTTATCCCACATAACATCACTGCCGAAGCGGTCTTGCCAAACGCCGCGCAGCCGTTGCGTCACCTCAAGATCATTCGCGGTGACCGGCACAGACTCATCGGACACAATCACCTCAGGCAGCTTGTCCTCGGGCAATCCCGCCACTCGACCCATATTCACCGCGACACGACGAATACCATCGAGTAGCAACTCCCGCGTCTCGGGATCGTCATTACGAACTGTGAGTTTCAAGTGAGCCCGATCAGAAATAATATTATTCTTAGTGCCGGCATGAAACGCCCCTACAGTGATAACTCCGGCATCTCGCGGTGGAAGGGTGCGACTCACAACAGTTTGCAAGGCCAGTACAATTTGCGAGCCTAGAACTACCGGGTCGACACCCGCATGCGGCGCGGCACCATGAGCTCCAATGCCATGAACAATAATCTCGACGGTGTCGCCACCCGAATACGCCGCGCCCATGACCGCCGAGAGTTTGCCCGTTGGAATCGCAGACGTTACGTGAAATGCCATCGCCATATCGGGCTGACCAAAACGCTCCCAAAGACCATCTTCCATCATGGCCTCGGCGCCGGATATACGCTCCTCTGCCGGCTGCCCAATGAGCATTAAGGTGCCCGACCAGTCATCACGCCGCGCCATCATCTGACGGGCTGTACCCACAAGACTCGTGATGTGTACATCGTGTCCACAGGCATGCATGACAAATACTTCATTACCATCAGGATCGATTTGCTTGGCAGTAGACGCGTAGTCCAACCCGCTCTTCTCTTCTACCGGCAAGCCGTCCATGTCTGCTCGCATCATAACCACAGGCCCTGGACCGTTTTCGAGAATGGCTACAAGCCCCGTTCCCCCGACACCTTCGGTCACCTCAAAACCCGTATCTCGCAGCTCTGCAGCAAGTCGTGCCGCAGTCTTGTTTTCCATGAACGATAGTTCAGGGTTTTGATGAAAGTAAACAAACAGCTCGCTAAGATGGCTTTGGTAATCGTCAGCAATCGCATCGCTGAGCGAATCAGCAAACAGCGCCGGAGAACATAAACCGCTGAATGCCAGGGGCAAAGCCAGAAGGTGTCGCTTCATAAAAATTACTCGCTAGATGTTTTATTGTCATTCAGGGAAAAAGAACCAGTAAAAATGCTCCGCACTAACGCCGAGACATAGATATAGATATAGATACATCAAAGCCCAGCTGCTGTGCATGCTGTCGCGCTTTGTCTTGCTCATCCACAGAGCGGCTGCTTATCCAGAGATTACTAGAGCGGGTACCACTTCTGCAAAATGCGAAAACAGGACGCGAACCATCAAACAGTTCCGCCATAGCGCTCAGATCAGGACCCGGATAATTAAAGGCATTCAATGGATAGTAGTGATACTCGAGACCTTCAGAAGCAGCAGCCGCTCGCATTTCCTCTGAGCTGGGCTGCCCCATAGCCTCACCATCCGGACGATTATTAATCACTACTTGATATCCGGCGGCCGCGATAGCCGCTAGATCTGCCACCTGTATTTGTGACGCAGCGGCCACGGTTTCGGTGAGTTTTACGTAGTGTGGAATGTCTTGCATGATTGTATTGAACTCATTTTTGATAAAGCCTTGATCCAAAGTATATCCCGCTGCTAGCAGTCGCAACAGCAAAGCACGGCGCTGCGACGATCGAATTCAAACCGCAAACCCCTGATACCCGTCAAATATCAGTTTAATCCCTACAAACACCAGGAACAGCGAAATGATTTTGTAGTACACAATCGGATTAGATAACTGAACCAGCCTACGACCCAGCAATACTCCCAGGGGTGCGATCGGTACTAATGCCAGCGAGTACCACAAGTTCTCCCCCGTAAACTGTCCCAGCGCGTAGTACGCAGGAAGTTTCACCAGGTTCACGACCGCAAAAAAAAGTCCCGCGGTACCGGCATAAATAAGTGGCGATAACTGCTTTGGCAACAAATACATGGCAAAGGGAGGTCCTCCTGCATGAATGCTAAAGCTGGTAAAACCCGACAGTGCGCCGATAATCGTAGCGGCCCAGCGATTGTGCTCTCTTCCCAATGACGAAAGCCAACCCAGGAGCGTTTGTAAACCAAAGGTCAGCGCCACGACGCCTACCAACAGTCGCATGATTGCGTCATTCACGAAACTTGCCAGTAGATATCCCGACAGTAAGCCCAGTAACGCGCCAGGCAACAATAAGTGCAACGCGCGCGCATCAAACTGTCCTCGGTAGCTATAAACGACCACCACGTCCATCACCACAAGAATAGGCAGAAGGATCGCGGCGGCCTGAGCCGGCGACATCATTAGCGCCATGAGGGGAACAGCGAGAATGGCCACTGCACCACCAAAGCCGCCTTTGGCCACCCCATAAAGCATCACCGCTGGGACGCTCACCAGGTAAAACATCGGGTCTTGCAACATAGGCTAAACAACCAGACCGAAGCGCTCGTTGAGAAGATCCAGGATCAGCTCCCGGGGCCGGTCGATCTCAGGCAAGGGCGACCTAAGAATACGCTCAGCTTGCACGGCATAGGTACGTGAAAGGTTTTCAAAAAATGCATCCGGAACAGCGTTGCGCCTTGCATAAGTGTTGCGTTCGCTCATACGCGTCGGATCAAGAAGCATGTCTCGATCATCGACCCAGGACATCAAGGCTTCACGAAATTGTTCTTTGCTATGTTCTCGAGGCTCTCCCTGCTCCCAGTCATCCCGTCGCCAGATACGCGATGAGTCAGGCGTGCCCACTTCATCCATATAAATGAGCTCGTCACCACCGTGAAGTGCCGGCGCGATCCCAAATTCAAACTTGGTGTCCACTAACAGTTCACCCTGCTGGGCAAGGGATTGCTCGATGCACTCAAAGCCTGAGCTTAGTGCCGCCACGCAGGCATCCAATTGTGCTTCAGACTGTAAGCCAAATGCGTCGTAGTGCCTCCGAAGCGCGGCAGGCGACAGTGGCGCGTCGTCGGTCTCGGAAACGTCCGCTAAGCCGCGCACAATACCTTTGGTGGAGGGCGTAAACAGCAGCTCAGAAAACCTCTGGAACTGTGTCAAACCATCGGGAAGCTCTACCCCGCCGATGATGCGCTGCCCCTGCTCGTAAGCACGCCATAAAGACCCTGTGAGGTAGCGACGGGCAATGGCCTCAATCATTAGAGGTCTGGCCTGACGCACGATCCACACCATGGGGTGTGGCATTTCCAACAAATGATGCGGAGCCAGTTGCGCATGACCGAAGGATTCAAACCAGTGGGCAGCGATAGCATTTAGCGCTGCCCCCTTACCTTGAACCCCGCTAAAACTATCGCTGTGCCACAAACAGTCGAAGGCTGATAGTCGATCAGAAATTACCATCACCGCCAGGTCGCTGTGCGCTGCAACGGGATAGCCCCGCTCTTGAATCAGGCGCCGAGAATCTTCTGGGCGGAGAAAGTACACCGAACGCACCTTCCCACTGTGCACCGGCCGGGCTACCGCAAGAGGCAGATCATCGCTGACGGTTAACACCGATTGCACGCTCATAACTGAAAAAGCCGCCCGTCACCGGGGAGAAAACAAAAAGGATCGCGTAAAAGCACAGTCATCGCTCGTTATCAGGCCAAAGAGAGAAAAAAGCTGGCAATAGCGGCACTGAGCAGATTAGCCAAAAAACCACCCAGTACAGCACGAAGTCCCAGCTGCGCAATCAGTGGGCGACGTTGTGGCGCAAGAGTCCCCAGACCACCAATCAGAATCGCGATGGAGGACAGATTGGCAAACCCACAGAGCGCGAAAGAAACAACGGCTTGCGAGTGAGCACTTAGCTGCGCTTTATCTTCGTAAAACGATCCGAAGGCGACAAACTCATTGAGCACCACTTTCTGCCCGATGAGGTTTCCCGCAACCGCAGCTTCGTCCCAAGGAACACCCAGTAAGTAGGCCATAGGTCTAAATAGATTACCCAATATGAGTTCAAGGGACAGCGCCTCCCAACCCACTAAGCCGCCGAGACCTGCCAATACGCCGTTGAGCAAGGCAATCAAGCCCACAAAGGCCAGAAGCATCGCGCCAATATTGACCGCTAGAGACAAACCGCTCGCCGCACCGGTGGCTGCAGCGTCGAAAATATTAACGCTTTTCTCAATGCTCAGATCCAGTGAGTCCTCAGCCCTGGACACTGCCTGCTGCTCCGGAACCAAGAGCTTGGCCATGAGTAAGCCCCCGGGCGCTGCCATAAAACTCGCGGCTAACAAGTAGCGCATCTCAACACCAAGAGCCACATAACCGGCAAGTACTGAGCCTGCCACCGTTGCCATACCACCCACCATAACGGCAAATAGTTCTGAGCGCGTCATGGACGCTATGTAAGGCTTAATGACCAAGGGCGCTTCGGTCTGACTAACAAATACATTAGCCGTCGCCGACATCGACTCTGCCGGACTGGTACCAAGGAGTCGCTGCAAAGCGCCGCCAAGTATGCGAATCACCCAACCCATCACGCCAATGTGGTACAGCACCGCCACGAGAGACGAAAAGAAAATAATGATGGGTAACACGTGAAAGGCAAACACAAAACCCACCTCGTAACGACCGATGTCACCGAACACAAAGTCGATGCCTGACTGACCGTAGCTAATCACACGACCGACCCCGGTAGACAAGGATTCGAGAATCGCGCGACCTGCGGGAAGATAAAGCGCTATACCGCCAATGCCCACCTGCAACAGAAAGGCACCGCCAACAGTTCTCAGCGACACGGAACGTCGATCGAGAGAAAAGGCCCAAGCAATGGCAATCAGTACCACTATCGCTATTAAAGCAAGCACCGCGGTAGGCAGGCTATTCACGACTTGGCCACTTCACGAGACAAAGACAGCAACATATTCCGCACTACGTCCAAGGCGACGCGATTACGCCCACCTCGGGTAATCACCATATCGGCATGCCGAACACTGGGACGAATGAACTCCTGATACATCGGCCGCACTGTCTCCTGATACTGGGTGGTCACCGAGTCGAGGCTTCGGCCGCGTTCTTTAAGATCTCGCGCCATGCGTCGCAGTAGACAAATATCTAAAGGCGTATCCATGTAAAACTTAATATCGAATGCTTTTCGAAGTGCTGCATCAGTCAACAGCAGAATCCCCTCAACGATGATCACCGCCGCTGGCTCGATGCGCACAGTTTCACTCCGGCGGCTATGTATTGTGTAGTCGTACAGTGGCGAATCCACAGCGTTCCCTGCGCTGAGTTCGTGCAGGTGGCTCGCCAAAAGATCCTGCTCGATGGCATTTGGATGATCATAATTAACTTTCTCGCGATCCTTAAAGGCTATCTGACCCTGATCACGGTAATAGGCGTCCTCTTTGATAAGCACCACCCCCAGTTGCGGGGCGTCACGCCTCACCTCTTCACAAAGCGTCTCGGCGAAAAGACTTTTTCCTGAACCCGAGGGACCGGCTATGGCAATAACGAAGGGCTGCAAAGGACATGTACCTACAGGCAGGAATAGAATCCGCCAGTCTAGCGGTTGAACGCCCCCACCCCAAGCTTCGCGGCACTCGCCGAACCGGCAATAGGAATGGTCACTTGGTGATCAAAGCTTGGGGCCGGAGCCCGGCTCCGTTACACTGCCGCGCAATCTAACAGGACTTAAACTATGGGTTTTCACTCTTCAAAGACCTTACGAACTCTCCTTAGCCTTTCAGGCTTGGTATTCGCGACGTCAGTGCTTGCTCAGGGTGACGATGAAGCTGTATCTCGCCTTGAACAGGTGATTGTGAGTGCCACTCGTGAACCCGAAACAGGCTTGAACCTCGCACTCCCCTGGTCGCGCATCGACGATGAAGCCTTGAAGCTGACCAGCGCCGTACATATCAATCAAATCATGCAGCGCGCGCCGGGCGCCTGGATATCGCGGGGCAACGGCCAGGAAAGTCTCATCGCCCTGCGTTCGCCAGTGCTTACCGGCAGTGGTGGCTGCGGCGCTTTTTACACCGCATGGGACGGCATCAGCTTGCGTGCACCCGGGTTTTGCAACGTCAATCAGTTGTTTGACGTAAACAGTGAGCAAGCGGGCGCCATCGAAATCATCCGCGGCCCAGGCACCTCTGTATATGGCGCCAACGCCGTGCACGGCGTCATCAACACACTGACCGCCGATCCACGCCGCGGCCCGCAAAACGCATACGCTGTAGAGGCCGGTCCTAATGACTACTACAGAGTACGCGGTGAGTTTCGCGCAGAGCATGGCGAACACGCATTCGGCGCGTACTTTAATGGCGCCAGCGACGGTGGCTACAAAGACAACGCCGGCTTCGATCAGCAAAAACTTACGCTTCGACATGACTACAGCGGCGATGTATGGCAGGTCCAAAACGCACTGGAAGCGACTAATCTCAATCAGGAGACATCCGGGTTCGTCGCGGGATTCGAAGCCTATAAAGACCCCTCTAAAAAACGATTGAACCCAAACCCAGAAGCGTACCGGGACAGCTTTGCACTGCGCGCTTACAGCCGGTGGGAACGCGAGACCAGCGCAGGACAGTTAAGTATCACGCCCTACTTCCGCCGTACCACCATGGAGTTCCTACAGCACTTTTTGCCCTGGCAGCCCACAGAAAAAAATGGGCAAGAGAGCCTGGGTTTGCGTGTATCCCTGAGTGACAGTACCGAAAACATCAGCTGGAGTGCCGGCATTGACATTGACGCCACTCGCGGATGGCTTAGTGAGGTTCAAGCGAATGCCTTTAGCCCCAATCAGCCCGCCGGGGTGCACTACGACTATGAAGTCGACGCACTTTCAGCTGCGCTCTATGCTCAGGCAAACTGGCAACTGACGTCTCGTCTGGGACTCGCTACAGGCCTGCGACTCGAACAAAACAGCTATGACTATGATAATCAAACAGACGACGGATCTGCCTGTGCGCCAGAAGCCAGTGCCTGTCGATTTTTTCGTCCTGCAGATCGCGAAGACGATTTCAGCAACGGCAGCGTCAACCTTGGTATCACCTATGCTCTTAGCGACACTCATCGTGTTTACCTCCGCGGTGCGCACGGCTTTCGCCCCCCACAGGCTGCCGAACTATACCGACTGCAATCAGGTCAAGAAATTGCCGATCTCGATAGCGAAACGATTAGCAGTGTTGACCTCGGCCTAAGAGGCGAAATCGGTGGCTTTAGCTATGACACGTCTATGTACAGCATGCAAAAGCGTGACGTTATTTTTCAAAATGCCGACCGACAGAACGTCAGCGGTGCACAGACAAGCCATGAAGGCATCGAGTTCAGCCTTTACTGGGCCGGCGAATCCGGATGGTATGCCGGGGTAGATGGAAACATCGCCCGGCATAAGTACGACAGTGATGCAAACCTCCTGGGATCGCGACTGGGTATCGAAGGTAATGACATCGATACAGCCCCACGACAGTTTGGCAGCGCCCGCGTCGGTCTTGATGTCTCACTCCAGAACAACCGCAGCCTGCGTACGGAACTAGAGTGGGTACATATGGGTAGTTACTATCTGGAGCCGAATAATCTGCATGAGTATGAGGGTCACGAGTTACTTAACCTACGTATGGCCCTGGCTTTGGGAAAGGGCTTCAGTACCAGCTTGCGTGTTACAAATTTGCTTAACGAAGAGTATGCGGAGCGCGCAGACTTCGGATTTGGCGCCTACCGTTACTTCGTAGGAGAATCCCGAGGGGTCTTTGTGGAATTCGCATACTCTCCCGAATGGCGATAGCCATCCTGGTACTGCAATAACAGTCAGGCCATGGGCCTGATGCCGACAGCGGACCGTACCTTCGCCATCAGTGGCACACTGTGCTCGCGAGCGCGCTCAGCCCCCTGGCGAAGCACGGTCTCTATATGACCGGGGTCTGCGATCAATCGGTCGTACTCTTCGCGAGGCTCTTTCAGCTCTTCGTTAATCAACTCGAATAACTGCTTTTTAGCTTCACCCCAGGCGATACCCTCTGCAAACGCTTGTTCCATAGAAGCAATGCCTGCCTGATCCGCAAAGGCGCACCACAGTTGAAACACCGTGGAGTCGCCTGTGTTCTTTGCCTCCCCGGGTTCCAGAAGATTCGTTTTCACCTTATTGATCGCCTTCTTCAAGCGCTTTTCAGTGTCAAACAGTGGAATCGTATTGTTGTAGCTCTTGCTCATCTTGCGACCGTCCAATCCCTGTAGAACAGCCACGTTGGCGTCAACCTGCGCCTCGGGCAGAACAAACAGCTCGGCATAATTGTGGTTAAAGCGCTGCGCAATATCTCGCGCCATCTCCACGTGCTGAATCTGATCGCGTCCTACGGGTATGTCATGCGCTCGGAACATCAGAATGTCTGCAGCCATGAGTACCGGGTAACTGAACAGGCCCATGGTCACCGCCAAGTCAGGATCATCGCCGTTTTCCTCGTTAGCCTGAACCGCCGCCTTATAAGCGTGCGCTCGATTCATCAGTCCTTTGGCCGCACTACAATTAAGAATCCAGGTGAGTTCAGCGATTTCCGGAATGTCTGACTGCCGATAAAACACTGCACGAGTCGTATCGAGACCCAAAGCCAGCCAAGTTGCCGCAATCTCCAGCGCAGAACGTTGTACGAGCTCCGGGTCACTGCATTTGATCAGGGCGTGGTAGTCCGCCAAAAAGAAAAAGGAATCGTTATCCGCCTGCTTCGCAGACTCGATAGCAGGTCGAATCGCCCCCACATAATTACCCAGGTGTGGAGCACCCGTGGTTGTAATTCCCGTCAGCACGCGACGCACGCTCATCGTTCTCTCCCTGAAAAACTTGCTGTAACTGGTGATCATCTAACGTTAATAGCTAGTGGCCCTTGGCGAATAACGGCGCGGGATGTCGGAAATACGCGCCCAGCACACACTGAAGCGACCAGGCATCGTCGCTTCCAGCCAGCTCACGAATAGAATGCATTCCAAAGGTCGGGACGCCTATATCCAAGGTAGTAACCCCCAGTTCCACAGCGGTAATAGGACCGATGGTACTGCCACAAGCCATGTCTGCGCGCATAGCAAAGCTCTGCACGCCCACATCTTCTTGTCTGGCAAGCAATCGAAACAAAGCGGCTCCGTCACTGGTAGTTGCATAACGCTGGCTGACATTCATCTTAATCACCGGCCCACCATTGATCACTGGACCATGGCGTTCGTCGTGTTTGTCTGGATAACTGGGATGCACTGCATGGGCATTGTCCGCCGAGATCATCATTGATCGCTGCATTAGCAAGGGCAAAGCGCCGTGATTGTTCAGTACAGCCTGCAAAAAGTACTGAAGCATAGGCCCCTGTGCGCCTGTTGCGGACCGTGAACCAACCTCTTCATGATCGTTACAAACCAGTAGAGCCCATTGCGATCCATCGGCTTCAAGCAGGGCCTGAAGACCCGTATAACAGGACAACAAATTGTCGAGGCGTGCCGAAGCAATAAACTCTCCCTGGATACCAATTTGTGCAGGTGGCTGCGTATCGTAAAAACACAGTTCGTAATCCAGCACCTCAATGATCTGAATATTTTTGCCTCGCAGATGTTCACGCAGAAAATCTCGAAGACTAAAGTCCCCCGTGTTCATGGACAAAAGCGGTGCCATCTGGGTTTGCGCGTTAATACTTCGATTGTTATTAGCTTCGCGATCGAGATGGATGGCCAAACTGGGTATCACTGCAATGGGATCGCGAAAATCGACCAGCGTCGTAGCGACGGCCCCGTCAACATCCTGGTAACTCACCCGACCCGCTAGCGAAAGATCACGATCAAACCAAGGGTTCAACAAAGCGCCGCCGTACACCTCGATGCCGAGTTGCAGATAGCCGAGGTCGAATTGTTCCGGCTGCGGTTTCACCATTAGACAGGGACTATCGGTGTGAGCTCCCACCATGCGCAAACCGCTATCAAGTAAAGGTCCGCTTCCGGGAAGCAGCGCGATGAGGCTTCCCGCCTGCGCATAGAACACTCCCGCACTACCGGGACTCAGATCAGTATCGGCGTCAAAAGCCTGAAAGCCGGCCTCAACCAGCCGGTGCGACATAGCCTGCACGGCATGAAAAGACGTTGTCGACTCTGACAAGAACTCAAGCAAACCTTCATTAAACTGCTGTTTATCCATCAGCCCCGTCCTCATTAGTGGACTCCGAATGCTTCTGCGACAAACGCGCGAGCAGGCTACTGGTATCCCAACGTCCTCCTCCCATAGACTGTACATCCCCGTAAAAGCCATCGACGATTTGAGTCACCGGTAAATCGAGACCCAATCGCCGCGATTCGGCCAGGACAATCGCCAGATCCTTACGCATCCAGTCCACCGCAAAACCGTGCTCATACTCGCCGGCCAGCATGGTCTTATAGCGGTTCTGCATTTGCCACGACTGCGCCGCGCCCTGGCTAATAACTTCGACCACCGCCGCAGTATCCAGACCTGCTCGCTGCGAAAAGAGCAGCGCTTCGGACAAGCCTTCTACAACACCTGCTATACATATCTGATTAACCATTTTGGCCAACTGACCTGCACCGCTGGGTCCGAGCAGTCGCACGCAGCGCGCATAGCACTCCATAACCGGTAGCGCTTTCTCAAATGCCGCAGGCTCTCCGCCTGCCATCACCGTGAGAATCCCTCCCTCGGCGCCCGCTTGTCCACCACTAACGGGAGCATCCACAAAGCCTATATCTCGCGCCTTACACATCACCGCAAGTTCTCTTGCCAATTCCGCCGAAGCTGTTGTGTGATCAACAATCACAGCGCCAGCGGTAATACCTTCAAGTACTCCTTGGCTGCCACAGATCACCTCACGCACGTCGTCGTCATTGCCTACGCAAAGCGCCACGATATCAGCGCCGGCTGAAGCCTCTGCGGGAGTTTTTGCAGCAACTCCAGCGTGTTCTTCTAGCCAAAGATCTGCCTTGGCAGGACTGCGGTTGTAAACACATACATCATGACCGGCACGAGACAGATGTCCCGCCATAGGAAAGCCCATCACGCCCAAACCCAGAAAAGCTACCTTCATCTATCGTATTTCCTCGAAACTCATGCCCACCACAAAGCGCATAAAACAGCACCCAACAGTAGGCGGTAGATAACAAACGGCATCATGCCCACAGCTTCTATCAAGCGCAGAAACACCGCGATACATGCGTAGGCACTGAGCGCTGCGACGGCGGTACCCATAAGCACAACCGGCAAATGTACGAGAGTATCTGCACCCATCATTTCAGACACCTTGAACAGTGCTGCGCCCAGTATGATTGGAATAGACAATAAGAAAGAAAACCGAGCAGCCGCATGTCGAGAAAGCCCCAGAAGCAAGCCCGCAGTAATCGTTATGCCAGACCTCGAGGTACCCGGAATAGGTGCAATCGCTTGGGCGCAGCCGATGATCAGCGCGACTCGCCAACTCGCCACTGTCGTCTTGGCGACGGACTCTACACGACGATCGGCGTAGCCCAGCAATAACGCGAAAACGATTGTCGTCGTCGCGATCACCGGCACACTACGCAGCGAATCCATAACGTCACTCAGAATGAAGCCCACGATCACCGCAGGGATGGTGGCCAAGGCCAGGTACGTGATCTCCCAGCTGCTGTCGTTCATTTCTCGCTCGACCAAAGCGGCCCAACCGCCCTCAGTCAAGGCCCATAAGTCCTGTCGGAAATACACAACCACCGCAGTCAGCGTGCCAAAGTGCACTGCCACATCAAAGGCTAGCCCTTGATCTGGCCAACCCAAAAGCATGGACGGCAACAACAGATGCGCCGAACTGGAAATAGGAAGAAACTCCGTAAGGCCTTGAATCAGCGCTAGCAATAGTCCCTGCCACCACTCAATCATGCGATGCGACCTTGCTCGGCCAGTGTTTTCCAACCAATACGTGTTTGCACATAATCTGGCGCCGCCAACATGGGATCTTGTGCCTGACCCGACTCAAGAGCCTGTAGAGCGGGTGCGAACATGTCCCGAGCCTCGGGCAACACATCCGGCCAGCACGTTGCCTGCTCACGAATCGCCTCAGGCATCGCATTGAGGAAGACAAGGCCACTGCCTACGCCCAAAAATCTGCACTCATCATCTCCTGAGCGACTCGCGGGCTGCTCAATGGCCTCTGGCACGGCAACAAAGGCGTCTCCTCTGGCGGTGAGCTTACTCCCGTCGCAATCAAACCACTGCCCGTAAACCTGGCCAATACGCGCATCGATGCAACTGAATATGCGCACCGGCTGAATGATTGATTCGGTGCGCAGAAGCGTTCGCACCTGAGTTTCGAGGCTGGAAACACTAATCACAGGTATGCCAAGACTAAACGCCAATCCCTGCGCGGCACTTACGGCAATACGCAGTCCGGTAAACGAACCAGGACCCCGACCGTATACAATTGCCTGTAATTCCAACTCAGATACTTTGCGGCCGTCTAGCAGTTCATCCAGTAAGCTGAACAATAGCTGCTGGTGCTGCCTTGGCATAATCCGGTGTAGTGACTTGCACCCGCGTTCATCCAAGAGCGCGAGGCTCAGAGCATCAGTGGCACTATCAATGGCAAGAAGGCGATTCAAGTGAGTGAGATCTAGTAATGATGGACGCTGATTATCCCACACAATCATTGTCTGGAGAGAAGGTCGCGACCTCAGAACGCGATGTTCCAGCCCGTTCTGGCACCGTAGGGCTTGTGCTTTGTGGGGGTGCAGGCCGACGCATGGGCGGCCGGGATAAGGGACTCATAGATGTCGATGGCCGCCCTGCCGTAGCAAGGGCCCTCGAACTACTCAAACCCCTCTGCGACAACTGCTTTATCAGCGCAAACCGCAATGAAGATCGCTACGCCAGCCTCAATATGGGTAGCGTAGTCGGTGATTTACGCGCGGACCTTCAGGGCCCTTTGGCCGGTATAGAAGCGATTATTCCTGCGCTGACACCCGCTACAGAATGCAGGCGCCTACTACTACTACCCTGCGATTTGCCGCAACTGTCTGGAGAGGTTCCAAAACTGCTATTGGCCGAGCTGGATGCCAGGCCTGACTTAGATATCGTTTACGCAGGCACTGAAGGACAGTCTCACTATCTCTGCGCAGCTCTTCGCGCAGAGATCCTAAAGAGCGTTCGTAAGCAACTGGATGAAGGCGAACGAGCGGTACACCGCTGGTACGCGCTGCATGCCAGCGCCGTGCTGCTTTTTAACGGCGTGCTGGCAGATGGGTTTATGAACATCAATACAAATGAAGATCGGAACCTGAGGCCTCTAGTAGCGGGCCTCAGACAGAACAGCTCCGAACGTTAGCTGGCGAGTGCGTCTACCACCTTGGCACGAATCTCTTGCACATTGCCGACACCGGCAATGAAGTGATACGCGGGCGCACTTTCACCGGTCATACCGCTATAAAACTTCACCAAAGGCCGAGTTTGTTCCTGATACACGGCAAGTCTCTTGCGCACAGTTTCCTCGAGATCATCGTCACGCTGCACCAGCGCGTCTCCGGTCTCGTCATCAATGCCCGACACTTTCGGCGGATTGTGTTCGATATGGTAAATCCGCCCAGAACCTGGGTGCACTCGTCGTCCGCTTAGGCGTTTGACGATTTCTTCATCGTCTACGGCTATCTCTAAAACGTGATCAATGGACACCCCCGCATCAACCATAGCCTGCGCTTGAGGAATAGTGCGTGGAAAACCGTCGAAGAGGCTGCCGCCCGCACAATCTGGCTCACTGATACGTTCTTTAACCAGACCGATAATAATATCGTCCGAAACCAAGCCACCAGAATCCATGACCGCTTTGGCCTTCTGACCCATCTCAGTGCCTGCTTTCACCGCAGCTCTGAGCATATCGCCAGTGGATATCTGAGGAATGCCAAAGGCTTCGGTAATGTACTGAGCCTGAGTTCCCTTTCCGGCGCCGGGGGCTCCGAGCAGAATCAATCGCATGGACTTCCTCGTTATCTGTGGTTTGTTTTTCACACCGTCTACAGGCTACCGCTGCACCCGGGCCGAACACCATACCGGCAGCATCGAGGGGAAACAAGCAGCCGTTGGTCGTAGGTTTGTGCGCTACTCAGACGCTTTTGCCTGATCCCATAACAGCTCCATTGCGGCAGCGTCCAGTGCTTCAAGCACTGTACCCTGCCTCGTGCATTGCGCCTCCATGCTGCGGAACCTTCGCTCGAACTTACTACTGGCGCGGCGCAGTGCTGTTTCCGCATCTATTTTCAAGTGTCGAGATAGATTCACCACGGTAAAAAGAAGGTCACCCAGTTCGTCTTCGATATCACTTGAATTTTGCTCGACGATCGCTTCTCGCAACTCCTTTAGCTCTTCATCGATTTTGGGGAGCACCGCTTCCACATTGGGCCAGTCGAAGCCAACCCGCGCAGCGCGCTTCTGCAGTTTCTGCGCGCGAGGTAGAGCGGGCAACGCGACCGGTACGTCGTCCAGCGCACCGTGCTGAGCGCGCTGTGCACGTTCTTGGGCTTTGATCTGCTCCCATTGTTTCTTTATCGCCGCAGTACTTCTCGAATCGTCAGCGGATACATCAACCACAGCTTCTATCTGGCCGCCTGCAAAGACATGGGGATGCCGGCGAAGAAGCTTATCTGCCAAACCATGAACGACGGATTGAAAACTGAACAGATCCCTCTCCGCCCCCAATTGTGCATAAAACACCACCTGAAACAGCACATCCCCCAACTCATCGGCAAGATGGGGATAATCTCCTGCCTCAATAGCGGCAGCTAACTCATAGCACTCCTCCAGGGTGGAGGGCACAATACTTGCGAAGTCTTGCTGCACATCCCAGGGACATCCATGTTCCGGGTCGCGTAAGCGCTGCATGATGCGTAACAAATCGGCGATGCTGTAATGTGTATCCTGCACGGGGTTTCCTCACAGTACGACTCAGCTCAAGACTGAGCTTTGGGGTAGTTCTAGCTGCTCACACGGCGCGCGGAGATGACATTCTTGAGCCGATTGAGGCGCTCAAGCAGCTTTGCCAAAGAGCCTAAATCACCCACCTCAACCGTTAAACGCATGGCCGCAGCGTGGGCTTTACGATTAGTCTGGGTCTCAATGGACAGTACGTTAATCCGCGCATTGGCAAACATGGAGGTAACGTCTCTCAGTAGGCCCTGGCGGTCATAGGCTTCAATAGCAATATCAACCTCAAAGCGTTCATCGGGCGTACTGCCCCACTCCACATCGATGACACGCTCAGGATTCTGTTCGGATATTTTAAGCACACGTGCACAGTCTTCACGATGAATACTGACTCCCCTGCCCTGGGTGATAAAACCTGTGATTTCGTCACCGGGCACGGGCTTACAACACCCAGCGAGATTGGTCATAAGGTTGCCAACCCCTTGAACTTGTGCCGTATTGCGTTTACGCGCACTACTGGGCCGGCTAACACGCAGCTCCGGCTGGGGCTTACTTCCTATGAGTGTTTCCGCCGCATTTACCACCTGCGAGGCAGAAAGGTCACCTGAACCTACCGCTGCATACATATCATCTACTGTAGGAACGCTAAGCCGGACTGCAATGCGCTTGTAATCGACGCTTGTGAGTGCCAAACGACGAAATTCTCGCTCCAGGAGCTGGCGACCGGCATCGACATTCTCTTCCCGGGCCTGCCCCTTAAACCACGCTTGGACCTTGGCTCGTGCTCGATGCGTTTGAATAAAACCGAGGCTGGACTGCAACCAATCTCTGCGGGGCCGGTTTTCGCGCCCGGTAAGAATTTCAACGCGATCGCCAGTTTGAAGACTGTGTGTGAGAGGCACGATGTGGCCGTTCACTTTCGCGCCCCGACAACGATGACCGACTTCGGTATGAACGTGGTACGCGAAATCAAGCGGTGTACCACCACTGGCGAGATTCACAACATCGCCCCGGGGGGTGAATACATACACACGATCCTGTGCAACATTGAACTGCAGTTGGTCTTCGACACTTACCGCGTCGCCGCTCTCTTCATGCCAATCAAGAACTTGGCGCAGCCAGTTAATCTTTTCATCGTAGCTAGAGCCAGAACCCTGTCGGGTATCCGTGCCCTTGTAGCGCCAATGAGCACAGACACCGAGCTCTGCCTCCTCGTGCATTTCATGCGTGCGGATCTGAACTTCAAGAATTTTGCCTTCGGGACCGATCACTGCGGTATGCAAAGAGCGGTAACCATTCTCTTTGGGATTCGCGATATAGTCATCGAACTCATTGGGTATGTTGCGCCACAAGCCATGCACCAACCCAAGTGTTGCGTAGCAGTCTTTTAGTTCGGACACCTCAATTCGCACCGCGCGGATATCATAGACTTGTGAAAAGCCGATGCCCTTACGCTGCATTTTTCGCCAGATACTGTAGATATGCTTTGAACGACCGCTGACCTCAACATCAATGCC
>NZ_JBLGBE010000020.1:0-48015 GCF_047617445.1 Congregibacter sp. | reverse complement strand
CTGGCGACTTCTCTGAACACCTCAAAGCGGACGTCGAAACACATTACTGATTACTTAGCCTAAGGTTCCGCATCAACTGCGCACGGAGGCATTTCACCATCAGAGGCAACAAGATAGCGGCCCATCAATCTGTTGCACGCCCTATCTGAAGCCTTATGCTCGCCATCGCAGTTTGTTGCCTCACAGTACGCGTTACACAGCCCTCTGAGCCTTCCTGGCTCTAGTGAGGAGCAATCGTCGACAGGGGCTGTTGTGTCACACACACCATCAGCATTAGCATCGTCGGGATTATCCAAAGGGCAAGGATCATCGCTGTCACATACTCCGTCACCATCGGTGTCGTTAGGATTGTCCCGTGGACAAACATCCTCGTCATCGCAGAAGCCATCTCCATCTGTGTCGGTGCACGGCCCACTATCAATAACGCCAATGGATACCAGACCTGTATGCGATAAGGATGGATGAGGCGCTGAAGGGCCGTTGATATCTATACTTTCCGAAGCAGGATTAAGACAAGTACCGTCGGCATTCGCAGCTAGGCAATAATAATCAGTGGCATTGCCGAGTGGGGCTACCTGGAAAATAACTAAATCATTCCCTACCGAACCAAAATCGAAACTTAGCTCTGTGGCAGTCGCTGTGAGGGCGGCGCCTCGTACCAAAACACCCCAGTTAGCGGGGTCCAATCCTTCGTTGGTTGCATTGAGCGGGCCTCGCTGGCTTAGCACAGATACCCCATCCTCAGTATAGAGGTTCCAATCTACAATATTGGCTGAAGCTAAAGTTCCTATGGTGCCATCGGTTGTTATGTACCCTACAACTTTGCCATCGATGCCAAAATCGCGGTCAACAAGATATGTAATAGCGCTCGCTTCAGCAGCCAATGAGACAAGAAAGAGCAACCCAACAGCTCTTCGCACAAGCTCTTTTGCAAAGGGCCTCATGAAGCTGATGCTGATAATGAAAACAGCCAAAAGCATCAGAGTAAATCGCTTCATGGGGTCACCCTTCCGTGGAGATTCAGATAACCTTATTAAATAGTAGAGAATACCAACGCCGTCAAATTACCCAGTCCGCTCCTAGGCGAAAGCGGTCTAAAATTCTTGCATTGACCAGCCTGCCGCTACTTTTGCTAGGTGCTACAGCAAGTGACTCTCCCCACTTTCCATTGACTATCCGACTTGCGTAGTGTAGGGGTACAGTACTGGTAAGTGTCCTGCCAGGACATGAAGAAAAGGAATGCTCATGAAGATGACGAAGAACGAATTGCCAACTCGCCTCGAAGCTGGCGACATCTGCTTTCAGGGCCAGGACTGGGGCGATATTAACGTCGCTCGCATCCGGTTTCCTGCTGGTGCAGACGCCACGCCGCTGCTCGAGGGATTGCCGAATAATCTATGTCAGTGCCCGCATTGGGGAACAGTGGTTAAAGGTTCCATTCATGTGACGTATGCAGACGGCACCGAAGAAACGGTCAACGCTGGCGAGGTTTACTACTGGCCGCCAGGACACACTGTTAGAGTTGACGAGGATTACGAGGCAATTGAGTTCAGCCCAAGCGACCAAATGGGTGAGCTTATGAATCACCTCGAAGCGAAACTGAAAGGCTGAATGGGCTCAATGTATGAAGCCTTGGGCGCCTCCTAAGTCGGAGCCCTAGGTGCTTCAAGGGTGGCAACTATAAGCCGAAAGCGGCCTGCGGGATCAGTGTAGCTGACCATTCCTGAGCGGCCGGAATGAGTAGGAGCGGCCCCTCGGCACCGTATAGCCCTAATGTCTCAAACTAGGCGGAAGCTGCCGTTGGACGAGGCTTGGTGTGAGCCGTGAAAACTTCCGCTTCCGCTTCATAGGGAAAAAAGCTTCTTTCGCCCTAAAATCTATTTAATTACTTGGTCGACGAATACGACGAAACTGCTTCTAAGACGGACTTTCCCAGCCTGCCACCAACGTATGACGCCGGGAAAGCTCATGAACCACATCATCACTGCAAATTGACTATTCCAGTATTCTTCGTCGATACCATGACTTTTGTAGAGCGCGTACATGTTCTGAAAATTGAAGAAAACTCCGAATAGCAGCATAGAAAATCTAAGACGATCTTCAGCGCTCAAACTGTCCCAATCGCGACTTCCTGTATTAAATACTCGAGCAACGTCGGCGTCCCCGGCGATGCGAGCGGTAAAGTCATAAGCGTCATGAGTAGCCGCTTGATGTGAAGTAGTTTGGAGTGCAGATGTATTTTGGCGGATCTGTAAAGTCAAATACACGAGAGTTGCTACTGTCGCGATAGCTGCAATAAATTCACCTAAGTTTCCAAGCTGCTCAAAAGTCATTGCCGGTTGCTCTATTATATATTTAGAGACAAGAATAGACCTATGTCCGCCATTAGGTGCCAATTCAACCCGTCGTTGCAACACAGGCGTTAAATCTAGCAGCCGGTGTTTCATACTCCAAGGTCTTTCTCGGACGTTCGTTTAGCTGCCTAGCTACCCGGTCCAACTCAGCCTTCGAATAAATCGATAGATCTGTGTATTTCGGGAGATACTCGCGCAGCAGACGATTGGTGTTTTCGTTAGAACCTCGTTGCCACGGACTCTTGGGATCACAGAAGTAGACCTTGATGTTCGTCTCAAGCGTGAATTGCCGATGCCTAGTCATTTCTGTTCCACGATCCCAGGTGAGTGATTGATACAAATCACTCGGCAACTTTTGGGACTGCTTAATCAGAACATTAACAACCGTCTCACTGTTCTTCTTATCGATCTTTGCCAGCATCACATAGCGAGAGTGGCTCTATATTCATCTGTTCCACCGTTCCTTTTGATCTCACGACTGATCGTTGACGGTCGTAACAGACGCCCAACGTTACGGCGCTATCGCTTTGAAACTAGTTGGCTATCCTAGGTGGATTGTTTGCCGCGCATTCTAAAATATGTATATATGAGGTATCCGTTACACAATACAAATGTAGCCGACAGCGCGACCCAGCCAAGCACCGTACCTTGGATTAGGTACGGAAAACTCAATACCGCCTTCGTGCCCTCGGACAATGGTCCTGTGGTGCTGAGTGCTAGTAAGTCGCTACCGTATCCATACACCATAGAGATATTGTAGGCGAGGAGTATCCAAATCCATGCGGAATACGTCGTGTAAAGCGCAATGATTCCGACGATCCAAGTTAACTTCAATTTCTCTACCGCGAAATGAGCGACGAGGATCAGACCAAAAGAGACGCTAGCCCACCACTGTAAAACGGTCCAATATCTGTCATAGATAATGAAAATTAAATCCACAATTTCTTTCTCGGTCATATCGACGCCTTCAAAATCTTTTTCACAGAGTACGATCAAAGCCATGCCTTTTGCTAGGCGAAAGCTGCCGTTGGACGAGACCTGATGTGAGACGTGAAAACTTCCGCTTCCACCTCAAGGCAGTCTTTAGCGCGGAGCAGAATCCTATTGTTCTAACTGCAGCCCCTGCGGTGCGTGAATGGGGCTTTTCTCAGGCACAAAAAAGCCCGCACTTGGCGGGCCTTGTACACCAGGAGTTTGAGTTAAGCCCTACGGCGCTTCCAGCCGAGTCCAGCTAGACCGAGGCCTATTAGGGCGAGAGTTGCAGGAACTGGAACAGCCGCCAGCTCCGCGTCCAAACTTATGCGGCTTTGATCCCCGTCTAAGAAACCCCACGCAAGACGATCGAAAGTAGAGTCGTCACTTATGGCGGTGTAAGAGACGGAAAAAATACCGTCAAGGATATCTGCAAGGCCGAGCACGGGAATAGTAGCATCAACGAAGTCACCAGATGAAAGGCTCGCTCCTGTGGCATTTAAACCACCGAAGTAATTAAAAAGCCCCGCGTCTGTATTGAACAACGAAACGACTGGCTCGCTCAGTGGAGCAGTGAAAGCGCTAAAGTCGAAATTCAAAACTATCGACTCTCCCGTGTCTAAGGTAATAGGCAATGCATCCGCCATGGGCGCGAGCATCAAGAGCCAGAGTGGAATCGCAAACAAAGCTTTTTTCATTGTTTTATCGCCAACAGGGTGAACTAGTGAGAACACTGTGCAAGAACGCGACCACGGGTGTCTTTAGCTATATTTTACAACACGTTGGCGCGGGCATCGTTGCTGACGGGGTTGTCATCCTTGGTGATATGTAAAGAAAGCTGACGCCCGCATCTGATGTCCCCCGCCACAGCGCTGACTGGTCTACTACCTGACCGCTACGCTGCTCCTTCAGCGATCCTACCGTCAGCCCCTGCGGTGCGCGAGTGGAGCCACCCCCCTACCGCTTCAGCCATGTAAGGCCTTATGTAGGGTAAATATTAAATTACCCTGTAAGCCATTGATTTCATTAAATAGATGGAGGCTCGGGTCGGAATCGAACCGGCGTTGACGGATTTGCAATCCGCTGCATGACCACTCTGCCACCGAGCCTCAAAACTTGGAGCGGGAAACCGGATTCGAACCGGCGACCTCAACCTTGGCAAGGTTGCGCTCTACCAACTGAGCTATTCCCGCTGAGATCTCCGCTTTCCAGCGGGACGCGTATTGTAGGGTTTGATTAATATGAGTCAAGCCGAAACAGTGATGAATACAGTCACTCTGGAGGCTCTTCGGCCAATACCTGCTGCGCGGCGCGAAGGTACTGCCACATCGACCATATAGTCAACGCCGCTGCGATATAAAGCAGCAAAACACCCAGCGCCAGTATCTCACTACCATCACGCTGCGCATCCACCGCTAGCAATACCACGATAGATACCATCTGAAAGCCCGTTTTTACTTTTCCGATCATCGAGACAGCGACGGATGTTCTTTTTCCTAACTCAGCCATCCACTCTCTAAGCGCTGACACAACGATTTCACGGCCAATGATGACGCAGGCAGCCAAGGTAAAGAGAAGATCATTGTGCCGCTCAACCAGTAACACCAGAGCCACGGCAACCATGAGCTTATCCGCCACCGGATCCAAAAACGCGCCGAAGGACGTCATTTGGCCGAGTCGTCGGGCGAGGTATCCATCGAACCAATCAGTAATCGCTGCCACCGCAAAAATACCAGCTGCGGCTAACAGATGACCTTCGAAGGGCATATAGAACACAGCGACCATTACCGGAATCAACAGGATCCGCAGTAAGGTCAGTGAATTAGGTATATTCAGAGACACGTAAACGCCCCTCCCGACCTCAATGCCTCATTCTCCTACTCCGTGTAAGTGGTCATAAATTGTTTGCGCAATGTTAGCACTGATGCCTGGTATCTTTCGCAGCTCTTCCACACTGGCATTCTCCACAGCGCCTGCACTGCCAAAATGTCGCAGCAGCTCGCGGCGACGTTTAGCCCCTACACCGGCAATAGACTCCAGCGCCGACCGTCTCCGCTGCTTGTCGCGACGATTTCGATGCCCGGTGATTGCAAAACGATGTGCTTCGTCACGTATTTGCTGGATTAAATGTAATGCGGGGTTGTCAGAGGGCAGCTGCAACTCGAGCCCACTGTCTCCCAGAATCAGCGTCTCAAAGCCGGCCTTGCGAGTGGTGCCTTTGGCAACCCCTACGACCTCAATACCCTTAACGCCTAACTCCTTGAGTACCGACAGTGCCTGGGTCACCTGCCCTTTCCCGCCATCAATCAGCAAAACATCCGGAAGCTCGGCGCCCTCATCCTTCAGCCTTCGGAAACGCCGCGTGAGGGCCTGATGCATCGCGGCATAATCGTCCCCGCCTTCGATGTTATCAATATTAAAGCGACGATAGTCGGACTTACGTGCTCCGTTGGCATCAAAGACCACGCAAGAGGCTACGGTGGCCTCTCCACTACTGTGGCTAATGTCGAAACACTCGATACGCTGTGGGTGGACTTCCATTTCAAGTGCTTCTTGGAGCACTTGCAAACGCTCTTGTACGGTCTTTTTCCCCGCAAGATGTGCAATGAGGTTTGTCTGCGCGGTTTGTACGGCAAGTTGCAGCCACCGAGCTCTTGCCTGACGAACACGCTGCCTAATTACAACCTTACGTTCCGCTCGACCACTGAAGACTTCAGCCAATGTCGCCGCGTTATCGGGTGTATGACTGACAAGTAGCTCCGGGGGAATGCGCTGCTCACCATTAAGATAAAACTGAGGCAAGAAGGCTTCTAACACCTCGGCCTCGGTGTTCTCTAAACGCAGCTTGGGATAGAACGATTTGCTACCTAACACTCGGGCATCGCGCACAAACAGGACTTGAAGACAGCACTGGCCGCCTTCCATAGACGCAGCAACGACATCGAGATCACCATGTCCTCCTTCGATGCCCTGTGTGTTTTGCACTTGCTGTAAATGCTGTATTTGATCGCGAAGCAAGGCGGCCTTTTCGTAGGCAAGCTCTGCCGCTGCTGTTTCCATATCGTCTGCAAGACGTATCTGAAGCTCGCGAGACTTACCCAGCAAGAACAATTCTGTTTTCTCGACCTGCTCGGCGTAATCTTCCGTTGATACGAGGTCTACGCACGGCGCAGTACAGCGATCAATCTGGTGTTGGAGGCAAGGTCGGGACCGATTGCGAAAGTAGCTGTCCTCGCACTGCCGAACCTTAAAAACCTTCTGCAGAAAGTGCATAGACTGTCGCACGGCCCCAGCACTGGGATAAGGCCCAAAGTACCGACCTTTTTTGCGTTTGCGACCCCGATGCACAGTGAGCCGAGGAAAGCGATCCTCGCTGGAGAGAAAAATATAGGGGTAGGACTTATCATCCCTTAACAGAATGTTGTACGGCGGTTTGTGTGTCTTGATGAGATTGTGTTCAAGAAGCAGCGCATCCGCTTCAGTCGATGTTACCGTGACTTGAATCTCACGAATTCGCATCACCAGTGCGACCGTCTTCGCATTCAATCCACTATTGCGAAAGTAGCTAGCGACTCGATTCTTTAAGTTCCTTGCTTTACCAACATAAAGCAATTCCCCATCGCCATCGTACATTTGATAAACGCCGCAACGCGTCGTCAGTGTCGCCAGGAACGCTTCGGAATCAAACCCAATTTTGTCTACTCCTGACTCAGCCATAGATCCGTGGTTCAGGCTCTAGCGCTACTGAGAACTGGTCTTCGACCACATCCTGAACATGTCTGGCAAGCTCGAGCACGTCGCTTTGCTTCGCTTTGCCATCGGTGACTAACACCAATGCATGCTGATCAGAAATCGTTGCGGCACCTTTGGCACAACCTCGCAACCCGGCTCGCTCTATCAGCCAGGCAGCCGATACTTTGAACTGCCCATCAGCTTGTGGATACACTGGCACCTTGGGTTCGACGCTTTGTAGGTCCAGTAGCTGTTGTGCCGACAGAATGGGATTCTTAAAGAAGCTTCCCGCATTCGGATTTTTCCAAGGATCAGGCAATCGCTCGCGGCGAAGGGCTACAACAGTCTCAAACACGGCTTTGGCCGACACTGCTCGATGGCTTAATCGAGACTTCAGCACCGGATAATCAATGCTTATAACCGCTGTCCGAGACAGCTTGATATCGACCGCAGTGATCAAAAATCGATCCTGAAGCCCTTGCTTAAACACACTATCGCGATAGCCAAACTCGCATTCAGCCGCGGCCAGTGTTTGCGCGGCCCCTGTGACAAGATCAAAACCGTGAACTGCGACGACAAACTCGGCAAACTCTCTGCCGTAGGCGCCGATATTCTGCACTGGCGCAGCGCCTACCAACCCAGGAATAAGAGCCAGGTTTTCAAGCCCGTAAAAACCGCTATCGAGTGTTTCGGCGACCAGCTCATGCCAGCCCTTTCCCGCCCCGACCCGAAGCGTGACCGCACTTTGTGTGTCAGACAGCAAGCTCACAGTGGCATCTGAGACTTTGAGCACAGCAGCTTCAAGCATCGGCGGCAGTACGACATTACTTCCCTGGCCCAGAGGCATAAGCGGCAAACCTGTCTCTTTAGCCCATGCTATTGCTGCGAGCACATCCTGAGCGCCACAGACGGTTACCAGTCTGCGAGCCGTGCACGGCAATGCGAGCGTGTTTGCAATAGCATCGGCCTGACCCTGAGCATAAAAATCACTCACTCGCTGTCTTCGTCACTGCTGCTGTATTGATCATTGTCGCGTGCGTAGACAGGTCACCGAACTGTCTGCGAACTCTCTGGAGGTCTTCAGGTGTATCGATACCACCGGGGACAGGCTCACACGCCGGCTCCACGTGAATACCTTCACCCTTATACAAGGCACGCAATTGCTCAAGAGACTCCGTTGTCTCCATAGATGCCGGCTGCCACTGCGTGTAACGACTCAGAAACGCTGCACGGTACGCGTATAAACCAATATGGCGAAACCACTGTCCAGCGGGCATCTCAACCGACTCCCAGGCGTAATCCCGAGGCCAGGGAATACTCGCGCGACTGAAGTAGAGCGCCTTCCCTCGTTCGTCGAACACAACCTTCACGGCATTAGGATCGCAAAGGACGGAAACATCAGAAATTGCCTCACACAAAGTCGCAATACTCGCGGTCTCTTCCCTGGCAAGATTCTGCGCTACCTGGTCAATCACTTTAGCTGGGATCAACGGCTCATCGCCCTGCACGTTCACCACGATCTGATCATCAGACAGCGCTAGTTGCTTCGCGACCTCGGCCAATCGATCAGTACCACTGGCATGATCAGGATTCGTCATCAGGCATTCGGCATCAAATTCGGCGCAAACCGACGCAATACGCGAGTCATCCGTAGCAACTACCACGCGGCTGGCTTGCGAAGTCTTAGCCCGCTCCCAAACATGCTGCAGCATCGTTTTGCCGGCAATCATCGATAAAGGCTTACCCGGCAGCCGAGTCGATGCGTAGCGCGCGGGGATAACCACAACAAAGCTCATAGTGAATCTCCGCCTGACTGTCGTTCTTCGGGAACTGTTTCTTTGCCAGGACTGTCCTGCACATCGACATCAGATGGTTCGTGAAGCAATCCTGCGCGTTGCATCAGTTGCTGGATAAAATCTTTGGGGAACTGAATTTCCATATCCAAAATCCAAGCATCACAAGGCAGAACATCAGGACACTTCACTGCATCCTTCGCTGTCATTACCACGGGAAGATCGTCCAGGCCGTCAAAGTCGCTCTCGGCAAAAGCCCTGTGATCTACAAATCGATGTTCAATGGGCTCCATTCCGAGCGCACGCAAATCATCAAAAAAACGCTGGGGGTGCGCTATCGCTGCGCTTGCATGTACTGAAGGACCAAACCCGGGGTCATCGGTATCACGAATTGCTCCGTCCGAAAAACGACGAAAATGCTTCGCTCGATAAACCGTGCCAGAGTGCGAATCCTGGCCTCCTCGCTGCAGAAAAAAATCTACCGTAGCTAATCGTCGAAGAGGCTCCCGCAGGGGGCCCACCGGCAAAAGATGAGCATTACCAAATCCCAGGACCGCATCACTGGTAACGACCTCCACATCACGTTGCAGTGCATAGTGCTGAAGGCCATCGTCTGAGACGATCACTTCGGCACCCAACTCTACAGCTCGCTTTGCAGCAGCGAGTCGATCTCGGCCCACAAGGACCAGGCCATGCGTGTTTTTAGCAATTAGCAGCGCCTCATCGCCGACCTCCCGATAATCGCTGTCCGGGGTTACCTGCACGGTTCCTGTGGCCGACCCCGCGTATCCTCGGCTGACCACCGCTACCGTATATCCATGCTCCATGAGTGATTGCGTGATACCCAGAACAACCGGCGTCTTACCAGTGCCACCCACGCTGAGGTTCCCCACCACGATCACCGGAACGCCCGGGTGGCCACTGGTGAACCAGCCTTTGCGATATGCGACGCGGCGAAAAGCCGTGAGGCCGGCGAACAACCATTCCAGAGGCAACAACAAAAGCAAAAATCTCGGCGGTTGGAACCAAGCGCGTTCCATGGCCAGTGCTGCACGGTCAAACATAGTACTCAGGGCGCCTGTGACGTTGGCTGAACAGTTGCGATACTCAAGCGACTGAATCCCATTTGGCCCGCAGCATCCATTGCTCGAACCACCGATTCGTGGGCCGCCTGCGCATCGGCAGAGATCACCAAAGGCAGGGTCGTATCACCTTCTGAAACTTTGTAAACCGCTGCCTGCAATGTGCGCATACTCCTATCAACCAGTGCACGGCCGTTAACCCGATAGTTCCCATCCTCATCAATGAGAATTTCCACTTGTTTCTCTACTTCATCACGAACCAGACCCGTCGCTTCAGGCAAATCGACCGACAGCTGGGTCTCCCTTGTGAACGTGGTGGACACCATGAAGAAGATAAGCAACAAGAACACCACATCAATCAGTGGTGTGAGATTGACGTTGAGCTCTTCACGGCTTTGTCGACGAAACTTCACGCCGATTTACGCTCCTCGTCCCTTGCATGTAAAGCGTCCACCAGCTTGATAGTCTGCTGCTCCAACTCAATGACGATTCCATCGATTCGTCCACTGAAGTAACGATGCATCACCAGGGCAGGAATCGCCACGCTCAGTCCGGCTGCCGTAGTGATCAGAGCTTCAGAAATACCCCCGGCAAGAGCACTTGCATTCCCCGTGCCTTGAGACATGATTTCGGCGAACACGCGAATCATGCCAACGACGGTACCGAGAAGTCCAAGTAAGGGAGCAATTGCTGCAATCGTCCCTAGCGTGTTGAGATAACGCTCCAGGTCATGGATCACATGGCCCGCAGCTTCTTCAATACTTTCTTTCATGACGTCGCGTCCATGGTGCGCGTTGGCCAGGCCTGCTGCCAGGATTCGCCCCAGGGGCGATGAATCACGAAGGTTGCGCAGCTTTGTTGCGTCTAATTCTCCCGCCTTAAGTTGTTTCCAGACGCTTGCCAGCAAATGCGGAGGGGAAATCCGGCGTCGGTTCAACACATAAGTACGTTCAATACATATGGCAATTGCCACGACCGAGCAGGCAACGATGATAATCATCAACCAGCCGCCGGCGGTTATGAGTTCCAGCACAGTGGGGCTCCTCTAGTTGTCGCGCTGATTATACCCGCGGATGACGCTGTGCGGAGGCTGACAATCGCGATCAGATGCACCGCGGCGCCAAAATGGCTGCCAGCGATTTCGGCTTGCTTCGCATTGCACGCTCCCGTCTGCCAAAAGTCTGAAAATCACAGCGCCGTGAGTCGCCGTGTTGAGCACCCTAACCCCCTGGGCAGCCGCCGTATCAATCACTCGAGCTGCCGGATGCCCAAAACGATTGCTGTGTCCTGCGGTTACCACCATCACAGCTGGCGCCAAGGAGCGCAACCACAGACGACTATTGGAGCTGGCTGACCCATGATGAGTTGCCATTAGAATATCGACCTTTAGCTCAGACCCCCAATAGGCGAGTAAATCCCGCTCCCGTCGAGCGTCGATATCACCAGCCAGAAGGATGTTGTTGCCATAAGCCGAGAGCAGCAGCACACAGGAAGCATTGTTATCGCTGTCTCCGGGAAGACCTTGAGATAGGTAGCGCAGGATCACGGCATCGCCAAACCGCTCAACCTCGCCTAGGCGGCACTTCTCGGCTTCTTCGTCAGCGATACCCCGCCGTACACGAGTTGGCGCAGCCACCTCAGACACCAACGCTTCGCCGCCGCTGTGATCCTGATCGGGATGACTGATAACCAAAGTCTGCAAAGCATCAATCCCCCGGCTGCGAAACATTGGAATCAGGCTTCTGGCCGCAGTTGCAGGACCACCAGGAGATCCGCCTCCGGTGTCATAAAGCAAGGTCTTATCACCGTGACGCAAAAGTACTGCAGTACCCTGCCCGACATCGAAAAACACGAGTTCTACCATGTTTGACCCGCCCTTTTGACTGGGCATCAGCAAGGGAGCCAGCAAGAGACTGACAATGACTTTTTTCGGAACAAAGCGTGGCAGAGGCATCAGGAAGATGGCCATTAACGCTGGTATAAATACCAGAAGGTCAATACTGGCCCGAAGCACGCTCCATTGGGCCAAAAAGGGCTCCCAATAGCCCAAGGCTGACCATAATAGCGAGAGCAATGTGGCCGCCGCATTCAGATGCAAGTCTGCCGCACTCGCCAGCATTGGCGCCCATACCAGGGAGATCAGTAACAGGGGCACTACAGCGAGAGTGACTAGTGGTATTGCAACTAGATTGATTACACCACCGATGCTACTGGCCTCCTGAAACCAAAAGAGACTCAAGGGGAGCATGGCCACCAGCATGAACCCCTGGGCAGCCCAGGCTTTGCGCAGCCCTCCCCCGGCGTTACGCCAGGCAGTAAACCAAAGCAGCAAAGCAACGGCTCCTAAGGTCAGCCAAAAGCTCGGCGCAAGAATACTCACAGGATTCAGCGCGTAGAGGCCAATGCCTGCTAAAGGCAATACACGACCGGAATGCAGCGATCTACCGCAGAGGCCGGGCAGCAGTACCAGAACCAGCATCAGCAATGCGCGCTGCGCTGGGAGAGCGAATCCGGAGAGCAGACCGTAGGCCCCTGCCCCAAGCATGGCAAAAAGCGGTGGCAAAAATCTAAGGTGGATACCTTCGCACGAGAGCAGCGCAAAAACACGACTCAAACCAGACCCAAACCACCACCCCGGAAGAGCGAGCAGCGTTATGTGCATACCTGATATCACCAACAAATGGGTCAAACCATAGAGACGTAAACGTGCCCACACGTCCGGTGTCATCGCTCGTCGATCACCGACCGCTAAAGCAGCCAGCAACGCCCCCACTTCCCCGGGGATACGTGTTTGAATATCGTGTGAGAGTGCGTCGCGTATTCGGTAGAGGCGTGCGGAGAAGCCAAGAGATAATCCGCTAGGATTTGACCGTTCATGCACCTCAGAGACCGACCCGATTGCGTGAATATTGGCCACGAGAAATGCCTTCTCTCCCTCTGTTGCGGCGGGATTAACCAAGCCCCAGGGACGCCGGAGTCGAGCATCGAAGATCAGGCGGGACCCTGATGATATCTCACCCAACTTATCCATTGATTTGATCGGAGATCGGTTGACGACATTCACCTGGACGGGGCTCGAGATCATGTCCTCGTCCAGATAGACACGCAGTTGTCGAGGTCCGGCACAGCGTTCGGGACTCAGGCTGAGAACGCGAACATCGAGTCGAACACGAGCCCCCGCGGCGCTATCGAAGCGATGAATCAGTCCGTCGATCACCCCGTCCACCCTGACACGTTGTCGCTCACAGTGAATAGGTAGTAGCCGCTCCTGCCAGTAAGCAGCGGGTATCAGCACATGGAATGTGCCCAGGATGACAATAACAGCCGGGATCACTAGTAAGACAAGGCTCTCCAGGGCTGTGGAAGCAGGGGTCTTAGTAGATCGCCACAACAAACAAAGGAGCAGCGCTATGAGCAGCACTATCAGCAACACCAACGCCGCTAGCTGAACGAATGTCGGGGTCGGCAGCACCGGTAGTTGCAAAACAGCAAAACCGACGCCCAACAATAGTAGTAAAGCCGGGTACGGCCCTACCATCAAAGGGTCTCGAGCGGCATAATGGCAAGCACCCAACAGGCGTCTTCTTTTAATTAACCGGTGTTTGAGTGAAGCACGACAAACCTTTTCAGCGAATAGCAGTACCGGTCAATGAGCTATGCCGCGTAAAACACTAAAATCTCTGATGCCCTCGCCCGCCAAGCTCCGCAAGCATGGCGCTCTGGACATTCTTGGAGAATGGGTCTACGCGAGTAACCTTTGGCACCTCAACCGTTACTCGGCGTCCATGGCCTTCTTCGTGGGTTTGTTTCTTGCGTTCATCCCGGTACCCGGACAGATGCTCCTTGCAGCGCTAGGGGCGGTACTGCTGCGTTGCAACCTGCCTATTTCGGTGGGCCTGGTGTGGATAACCAACCCGCTAACGGTCCCAGCGATTTTCTATCTCGCCTATCAGGTTGGCGCACTGATTATCGATGTACCCCTAAAAGAAGTTGAATTCGTACTAAGCGTTCAATGGCTGCAAGAAGAACTGCAGCGAGTGTGGCGTCCATTGCTCGTAGGATGCCTGCTTTGCGGCCTGTTCTTTGGAAGTCTCGGCTATTTTGCAGTCAACGTTTTGTGGCGAATTCGAGTCGCCCGCCAATGGAGAAAGCGCAAGAAGCGTCGCGCTCAAACGTCCTGATGCAAAACGCTAGCTGGCTGAAGGCGCGCCGCGCGCAAGGCCGGATACACTGCTGCAAGCACGCACATACCAATCGCGACAGCTGCGATAAGTATTACATCACCACCCCGTAAATCGACCGGAATAAACGATACCGGGTACACATCCGTGCTCAGGAATTGAAACTGGAGCGCCCCCTCAAGGCCCGCCACGATACTTGGCAGAGCGCCACAAAGAGCAGCCCCCAACGCACAGCCAATCGCAGACCCAAGCACGCCAATGATGAGTCCTTGGGCAATAAATATAGAAGCCATGTTTCCTGGCGTTGCACCTAAGGTGCGCATGATTGCGATGGCACCGCGTTGATCGATAACAATCAGAACCAGCGCTGACACCACGTTAAATGCAGCCACACCAATGATTGAGGTAAGAAGAAGTACTACCAGATCCCGGGACAATTGGATCGCCGCATAAAGATTGCCATGGGTCATTCGCCAAGTAGTCGCGTAGCTTCCCGGAGGCAATTCCCGCCGCAGCTGTGGCAACAAACTATCCACCTCAAAGGGATCAACATAGCGAAGTTGCAAGCCACTGATACTGCCATCAAGACCTGCCAGTTCCGAGGCGCGATCAAGAGACATCAGTGTCAGGGATTCATCAAGCTCGGTACCCGTATCGACCACCGCTGCGACCTTTAGACGCTGTGTCGATATGCCGCGTCGATCAGCTCGCCCCCGGGGAGGAACAATAATGGTAACGCTGTCTCCCGCCTCCACACCCAATCGCTTCGCGACAGAATCACCCAACAGAACACCGGACAATTCAGCCAGTTCAGGAAGTTCCAACATCGCAGGGGTTACCTTGGGAATTGAATCAACACCAAGACCTGATATTGCGACTACCTCTCTCCCTCTAATGGCCATACCGTCAAAGCTGACAAAAGGCGACACTGTCGCAACACGCGGCAGATCTCGCAGACGCGCAGCCAGAGCAAGGGCTGCGCCTCTATTGCTTGGGGTATGCACTGTGACATGGGGTACCAAAGCAAGAATACGTTCACGCATCTCACGCTCAAAGCCGTTCATTACCGATAAGACTGTGAGCAGCAACGCGGTACCCAGAATCAGCCCCGTCATGGATACTGTGGCCATAAACACAGAAAGGTGCCCTCGCCCAAACGCCAAGGTGTACCGAAGCGCGATGCGCAGGGTTTCCCAAAGAGTCACTGAACAACTTCCAGGCGTCCATCGGTGAGCCGCAGCACGCGCTGCATATGTCCTGCAACACTCAGATCGTGAGTGACCACCACAAACGCACTCCGCGTCTCCCGAAGCTTATCGATGAGGTCCAGAACTTGTTGAGCCGCCTCCGGGTCGAGATTCCCCGTCGGCTCATCCATCAACACGCAACGTGGGCTGTTGATCAGACTTCTCGCAATAGCCACGCGTTGGCGCTCGCCGCCGGAAAGCTGGCCCGGTCGATGTGAACTGCGATTAATCAGTCCAACCGCGTCGAGCATTTCTGCGGCTCTGGCCTGCGCATCGCGTCTGGAAACCCCAGCTATGAGCTGTGGCATCGCAACGTTCTCCAGCGCCGAGAACTCAGGGAGTAAATGATGAAACTGATATACAAAGCCTAGATTCTTATTCCGCCATCCCGCGAGCTGGGCCTCGGACATGGTGGCCAGGTCCCTACCCGCCAAGGCAACCTCTCCCTCACTCACTCGATCAAGTCCACCAAGGAGATTGAGTAAGGTCGACTTCCCGGAGCCGGATACGCCGATGATGGCCACCTTCTCACCATCGTTGAGCGCAAAATCAACACCGCGAAGCACGGTGACGCGAGAGGCACCGTCATCGTAGCTCTTTTGAACATCGGTACAGCGCAGCGCCACCGAATCACTCATAACGTAGGACCTCTGCAGGGGCGATACGACTGGCACGCCAGGCGGGATAAATGGCTGCGAGTACGCTCAATACAGTCGCAGCGCCCGCTACCAGGACAACATCTGACCATAGGAGCTTCGAGGGAAGCCGAGAAATGAAGTACACGGAAGGATCAAAAATGCGTGAACCGAAAATCCGCTCGAAGAAGTCCACAACATCGGCCACATAAACTGACAGCAAGACGCCAACGAGTGTGCCGGCAAGCACTCCCAGCAACGCCAAGGCCAGGCCCTGGGTGAGAAAAATTCGAGAGATTCCGCCTGGGGTCGCGCCCATGGTTCGCAGCACTGCGATATCTCGCCGCTTTTCGGTAACAGCCATCACCAAGGTAGAGACCACGTTAAACGCTGCAACTAGCACGACACCCAGCAACAAAATGCTGACTGTGACTTTCTCCATTCGGATCGCCCGAAACAAGGAGCCCTGCGTCTCACTCCAAGGCCGGTAAACACCGCGACCCGCGATCAATGGCTGCAATGAGCCCTGCAATCCGGGCGCGGCCATAAGATCACGGGTTCTGACTTGCAGACCTCGGGTGCCTCCAGCCTTTAGCAGACGATCTGCACTATCCAGAGACACGTAGGCAAGAAGACTATCCTGTTGGGCGCCAACCTCGAATAAACCCACTACGGTGAGCAAACGAGAACGTGGAAACAAGCCCAGCGGGGTCGTACTCACCTGAGGAAGCACAACACGCAAGTCATCCCCAGGAACCACGCCAAGCATTCGAGCCAAAGAGCTTCCAAGAATGACGCTGAAATCAGCCTCTAGGTCATCCAAACTTCCCACGAGCATAAACTTTTCAAGATCGGTAAGCGCAGACTGCTGCTGGCTATCTATACCTGTAAGTACTGCACCTTGCTGCCGGTAAGGTCCCGAAAAAAGCACCGTCTCTCGGATAAAAGGCGCAACCGCCAAAATCTCCGGGTGGGTTAACAATGAGGCTGAGAGCGCCGTGTCTCCGACCGTTTCGTCAGTGCTTTGCTCTAGGGTTTGCTCTACGTATCCATGAGGAATCAAGGCAAGGATGCGCCCGCGCAGCTCACCTGCGAAGCCATTCATCACCGAAAGAACCGTAATGAGACTCGCAACTCCGAGCATCATTCCCAGCATAGAAGCTAGTGATACCAAGGCGGTGAAACGTGAACGCTGCCGGCTAAATCCGTAGCGCAGGCCCAAAAACCGAGTGTACGAGGCCATTACTCAACGACTGCGAAGTTACTTACTGGCGTCGTAGAATCGAGCACCGGAGTCGTCATTGTTAGACTGAGTTAATCCACTGGATTGCTGTTCACAGAGACTGGGGTCATCGCCACAAATATCGCAGCGCCCTTCTATGCCCACGGCTGCAAGCCCGCCGCAGGAGCCCTTCAAAGGTCCGCGACCTGCCATAGCACCAATGGCCATACCGGCCATAATCAAGCCCATGATGAGGAATGCGAAAACAAAAACCATAACAACTCCAGTATGACTGCGAATCTACGCCGTGCTAGGGCTTAGCCCCCGCTTTGGCATTCTGCCGATAGGCTTCAAACGCTGGCGTATAGTGTAACTCAAGCGCCTCCTCACCCCGAGCAACAAAATGCGCTGCAAGCCCCTGCTTCTCAGCCAGATCCCGCGCAGCATCCAAGCCCATCACCAACAACGCCGTGGCCAGGGCATCGGCCGTCATACAGTGCGGGTCGATTACGGTCACCGAAACCAGTTCGTGCGCTACGGGATGGCCGGTACGAGGGTCTACCAGATGCGAGTATCGACGACCTTCGTGTTCAAAAAAGTTCCGATAGTCTCCGGAGGTCGCAACCGCTGCGTCTGTGACACTGAGCGCCTCAATAAAACGCGCTTGACTCGGATCAGGGGATTCAACGGCAAGACGCCAGGGCCCACCTTCTGGACGTTCACCTGAGGCACGCAGTTCACCGCCAATTTCCACAAGACTGCTCACAATGCCATGCGCGGCAAGAACCTGGGACAATTGATCCACGGCGTAGCCTTTGGCAATGGACGACAGGTCAATTCTCACACCCTTGGGGCGGCTTAGCGTGGACGTGCGCGGATCCCAGGAAAGACGGTCGGCACCCACCAGATCCATCGCTGCGCGTATCTCAGACGCTTCTGGAGGACTTGTGGTCCGGGCGCCCGCGCCAAACCCCCACAGCTCCACCAAGGGTCCCACGGTAACGTCATAGGCGCCTTCCGTGAGCTCACCCACAGTCAGTGCTGCATCGAGCACGGTGGCGAAACGCTCGGAGAGAATCACGGGCGCAGCCGTCGCGATGGCATTGACTCGTGAGATCTCAGAATCGGGAATATAGGTAGAAAGCGACTGGTTGATGGCCTCTAACTCGCGCTCTATCAATAGTTGCAGATCTGCAGGGGAAACGGGGTCAAAGTCAGTGACCTGACTGGAATCAGCAGCCGCATAGATAACCGACCACGTGGTTCCCATAGTGCCGCCACTAAGCACTACACGCTGGGGACCACTGTCGCAGGAGGACAAAGATACTCCCGCGATGAACACGAGGAGCAGTGCAAACGAGGCACGGAACATAGCTATCGCCAATTGCAGGCCCGAGTGCGAGCCTGCGTTTTATCAGCCGCCGAAGTCGTCCAGCATGATGTTTTCGGGTTCAACGCCCAGGTCGGTCAGCATTTTGATTACGGCCGCGTTCATCATAGGCGGACCACACATGTAATACTCGCAATCCTCTGGAGCTGGGTGCTCCTTAAGATACTCCTCGAAAAGCACGTTATGAATAAACCCGGTCAGTCCATCCCAGTTATCTTCAGCTTGGGGATCAGACAAAGCCACGTGCCAGTCAAAGTTGTCATTTTCTGCGGCCAGACCGTCGTAGTCCTCCACATAAAACATCTCCCGCAGCGAACGCGCACCGTACCAAAACGAAATCTTACGTTTACTGCCAAGACGCTTAAGCTGATCAAAGATATGCGAACGCATAGGCGCCATGCCCGCACCGCCGCCGATAAACACGATTTCGGCATCTGTATCTTTGGCGAAAAACTCTCCAAAGGGTCCATACACGGTGACTTTATCGCCAGGCTTCAGCCCGAATGTCCAAGAAGACATTTGTCCAGGAGAAATACCCTCGCTTCCTGGCGGCGGCGTGGCGATACGTATGTTGAACTTAACGACGCCTTTTTCTTCCGGGTAGTTCGCCATGGAGTAGGCCCGAATGACCGTCTCATCCACTTTAGACGACATCTTGAAAAACCCAAAGCGCTCCCAATCACCGCGGTACTCTTCATCGATATCAAAGTCGCTGTAGTTAACCAGGTGAGGTGGGCACTCAAGCTGCACATAACCGCCTGCACGAAAATTGACGCTCTCACCCTCGGGGAGACGCAGTGTCAGCTCCTTAATAAAGGTCGCCACATTGGGGTTACTCTCTACCGTGCACTCCCACTGTTTCACACCAAACACTTCTTCAGGCACCTGGATCTTCATGTCCTGCTTTACAGCCGTCTGGCAGGATAAGCGCCAACCATCAGAGGCATCGCGACGGGTAAAGTGTGACTCCTCCGTGGGCAGCATAGAGCCGCCGCCCTCATTGATGATGCATTTACACTGCGCGCAGGTTCCACCCCCACCGCAGGCCGAGGCGAGGAACACATTCGCGTCGGAAAGGGTCTGGAGCAACTTCCCCCCAGCGGGCACAGTGATATTGCGCTCGCCGTTAATTTCGATCGTCACGTCACCGCTGCTGACCAATAGTGTTCGCGCATAAAGAATAATGCCTACAAGCGCGAGTATCGTCGCGGTAAACATGCCGACGCCGTATACGATTGTCATTTCCATGGTCGTGCCTCAGAGATCGATGCCGCCGAGGGCCATAAAGCCCAGGGACATCAGTCCAACAGTGATAAAGGTTATGCCAAGCCCCTGCAAGCCATCGGGCACATCGCTGTACTTGAGCTTCTCGCGAATACCCGCTAAGGCAACAATAGCCAGAGCCCAGCCAACCCCGGCCCCCGCTCCAAACACGACGCTCTCACCGAAATTATAGTCACGCTCGACCATCAGCAGCGAGGCACCGAGAATCGCGCAGTTCACCGTAATCAGCGGAAGGAACACGCCGAGCGCGTTGTAAAGCGCAGGCACATATTTATCGAGAAACATCTCCAAAATCTGCACCAGGGCCGCAATCACACCGATGTACGACAACAGTCCCAGAAAGCTCAGATCAACATCGGGCAATCCGGCCCAAGCAAGCGCGCCATCCGCAAGGAGGTAGTTGTAGATGAGATTGTTAACCGGCACGGTAATCGTAAGGACCACCACAACTGCCACGCCGAGGCCAATGGCAGCGCTGACTTTCTTGGAAACAGCCAAAAATGTACACATACCCAGGAATACGGATAGCGCCATGTTCTCAATGAAGATTGCCCGCACAAACAGGCCAAGGTAATACTCCATCAGGCACTCTCCTCCGCTACGGTGTGCTTGGCCATGCGGAAGTCCGGCTCTTCGACCTGTTTGGCGTCCGCCGATCGCAGAATCCAAATAAACAGACCAATGATGAAGAACGCACTAGGCGGCAGCAGAAGCAAACCGTTTGGGTTGTACCAGCCCCCCTCTGTCACCAGTGGGAGAATTTCAAAGCCGTACAACTTTCCCGCTCCGAACAACTCGCGGATAACTGCGACAAAAACGAGCACTACGGAGTAGCCCAGACCATTGCCGATACCGTCCATGAAACTCGCTACCGGCGGATTTTTCATCGCATAGGCTTCTGCGCGTCCCATCACAATACAGTTGGTAATAATCAAGCCCACAAACACTGAAAGCTGTTTACTGATGTCGTAAGCAACAGCCTTGAGAACCTCGTCCACTAATATCACCAGCGAAGCGATAATCGTCATCTGAACGATGATTCGAATACTGCCTGGGATGTGATGCCGAATCGACGAAATGAACAGATTTGAAAAGCCCGTAACCAGCGTCAAAGCAACACACATCACCAAAGTGACTTTTAGTGAAGATGTAACTGCCAGCGCTGAACAAATACCCAATATTTGAAGAGCAATAGGATTGTTCTTAAAAATCGGGCCACTGAGCGTATCTTTTACTGCGCCCATGATCAGGCCTCCCCGTTTCGAAGGTTTGCAAGGAAAGGCGCGAAACCGTTATCGCCCAACCAAAACTCGATGAGATTTGTTACACCGCGACTGGTAAGGGTCGCTCCGGAAAGTCCATCGACCGTCCAGTCAGCATCACTGCTCGCCGGATCAACAGCGCCTTTCTTAAGGCCCAGTTCAACTTCGCCATCTCGGTAGACTTTTTTGCCCGGCCATAAGGCTTTCCAGCGAGGATTGTCTACTTCGCCGCCAAGCCCCGGAGTCTCAGCATGGTCGTAAAACCCCAGCCCGGCTACGGTATTGCCATCTGATTCCAAAGCCAGAAATCCGTACAGTGTCGACCACAGTCCATAACCATGCACAGGCAAAATAATTTTTTCGTAGTCGCCACCGTCACCACGAACCAGATAGACCTGTGCAACGGCCGCTTGCCGTCCTACTTTGGCGATATCCTCATCGCTGGGTACATCGCGGGACTGAGAAGGATTCTTCGCGGCGGCTCGTTGGTCATAACCCGTGGTAACCGTGTCCGTAAACTGACCGCTTTGCAGGTTCACAAAACGCTCTTCGATCACGGCGAACTGCTCTTCAACGCTACGCCCTTCTTCCAGCATCCCTGCTGACTGAAGGATATTGCGCTTGCGATCAAGGCTCTTGTTGGCTTCCTGCGCAGGCTTAAGTAGGACTGCTGCAGTGGACACAATCACTGAACACACAATGCACAGTGCCAGAGCCACGCCGAGAATCTTGCCGATACTATCGTTACTGGACACGGGCGAGCCTCCTTTTGATATTCGCCTGTACGACAAAGTGATCGAATAATGGGGCAAACAGGTTCGCGAAAAGTATCGCCAGCATGACGCCCTCGGGGAACGCCGGGTTGATGACGCGGATAAGAACCGTCATCAGCCCGATCAAAAACCCGTAGGCCCAACGTCCACGATCGGTCATCGCGGCCGACACAGGATCTGTCGCCATAAAAAACATGCCGAAGGCGAAACCACCGACCACCATATGCCAGTACCACGGCATCGAAAACGCCGGATTACTATCCGAACCTACAATGTTGAGAAACGAAGAAAACACAAACATGCCAAGAAACACCCCGGCCACTACACGCCAGGATGCCACTTTGGTCAGTAGCAAGATTACGCCGCCAATCATCACCATGAGCGTGGAGGTCTCTCCGATGGATCCAGGGATTGCACCGATAAACGCATCAATCCAGGTGTACTGCGCTTGGAGCGCCGTCATACCTTCAGAGGCTACGAGTCCCAGAGGTGTTGCACCACTGTAACCGTCTACCGCTGTCCATACTGCGTCTCCAGACAACTGCGCAGGGTAGGCAAAATACAGAAAGGCCCGTCCGGTAAGCGCTGGGTTGAGAAAGTTCTTTCCGGTTCCACCGAACACTTCCTTGCCAATGACAATACCGAAGCTAATACCTAAAGCTGCTTGCCACAGTGGGAGATCTGGCGGGCACACGAGAGCAAAAAGGATAGACGTTACAAAGAATCCCTCGTTGATTTCATGGCCTCGCTTCATGGCGAACAACACTTCCCAAAAGCCACCAACGACAAACGTCACAAGGTAGATAGGCAAAAAATACAGCGCGCCAAACCACATGTTGTGCCAAATATTGGCGGAATCGTTTCCGCCAACGGCCGCAATAAGCGACCCCCGCCAGCCGTCTACGCTACCGCCGGTGACCGCAAGGATTTCGTTGGCCTGAAAGCCAAGGTTGTACATCCCATAAAACATCGCAGGAAACGCAGCTAGCCACACCGTGACCATGATGCGTTTTAAATCAACGCCATCACGAACATGAGCTGTAGAGCGCGTCACTGACGACGGTTTAAAAAAAATCGTATCTACCGCTTCAAACAGCGGGTAGAAATTCTGATAGCGCCCGCCGTCCTGGAAATGATGCTCCACGCCGTCAAGCCATTTACGTAAGGCCACGACTTAACCCTCCTTCTCTATGCGTGTCAGGTTATCCCTAAGGATAGGCCCGTATTCGTATTTCCCCGGGCACACGTAGGTGCACAGGGCGAGATCCTCTTCATCTAACTCCAGACATCCCAGAGCTTGCGCACTCTCTGTATCTCCCACGATGAGGGATCTCAGAAGCTGCGTTGGTAAAATATCCAGCGGCATAATTCGCTCATAGGCGCCCACCGGGACCATAGCCCGCTCACTACCGTTAGTAGTGGTCGTCATGGGAAGTGGCTTGCGCCCAAAAAAACTACTCAGATAAATACCGAGACTTGAGTGTTTATTAGCGCCTAGACGCAAATAATGCAAAAACTCTCGCTCGCGGCCTTCTTGCAGAACGCATGCTTGGAAGTGATACCGCCCCAAATAGGCTGTCGCACCTGACACTTTGCGACCGCCCAGCACAGAACCCGATATGAGACGGTTCTCGCCGGGCCTGACTTGCCCAGCGACCAGCGCCTCGAGGTCTGCTCCCATCCGTGTACGCAGCAAGCGAGGATTCTCGACCTGGGGCCCAGCCAATGCCACAACACGCTCAGTCCACAGTCGACCATCTAGAAACAGTCTACCGATGGCAATAATCTCCTGATAATTGACCGTCCACACGGCGCGATCGGCGCTGGCACCAAAGAGAAGATGCACGTGTGTACCCGACAGTCCCGCCGGGTGTGGGCCTGCAAACTCTTCGCGCTGGATATTGCCCGCACTTCCGCCGGGAATCTTCGAGCCTGGCGCAGTACACAAGTGCAAGGATCCAGAGGTCTGCGTGGCGAGCAGGTCCAGCCCCAAAGAAAACGCCTCTTCTTGCTCAGCGATAACAAGCGCCGGATCGGCGGCTAAGGGATGCGTATCGATTGCAGTGACAAAAATGCCCGCGGGCTGGTGGTCTGGCGAAGGCACCGCACTGAATGGGCGCGTGCGCAAGGCTGCCCACTGTCCAGACGCCAAAAGCTGCTCGCGCACGGCTTCCGCCGACAGGCCTCGAGCCTGGTCACCCGTGTAGGTACCGAACGAGAGCGCATCATCCCCCTCGATATCAATAACCACAGACTGCAGCACACGCTTTGCGCCACGATTTATCGCAGAGACGACACCTGATGCTGGTGCAGTGTAATGAACACCTTCTGTCTTCTTGCAACTAAACAAAATTTGCCCGCACTGAACCCGGTCTCCGGCCTGTACGACCATGGTCGGCTTCATGCCGACATAGTCACCACCAAGTATGGCAACGGCACGCGCCTCCGGAGCGTCATAAATCTTTTGCTCGGGCGCACCTTCAATAGGGATATCAAGCCCCCGCGATATTTTGATCATGTAATCCGCCTGGATTGTCGTTGTGTATCAAACGAATGGGCCAACACCATTGCAAAGGCCCGAAAAGTACGCCGCTGGTGTTGACCTTGAATGACTTACCGACTCGCTTCGCTTACCCGACGCGCCGGCTTCAAGGCGCCGGCATTATAGCGAAGCGTCGGCCACTCCCGCTACTCACATAGGCGTCTATTTATCGCTATCGACGAGGAAAAATCGAGGCCGAATATGCTAGGCCTGCCTGGGATACACCGCGTAGTTGACCCCTGCCATGCGTTCCATGACCCGGTAAACCTGGCAGCTATAGCCGAATTCATTGTCATACCAAAGGTACAGAACCGCCTGATTGCCACTCACTATCGTTGCTCGCGCGTCATATACACACGCTGTTCGCGACCCAACAAAGTCTGAGGACACAACTTCCGGGGAGTTTGAGTAGTCGATTTGGCGACGCATGCTGGAATGCAGAGCCATATGACGCATGTACTCGTTGAGCGACTCGACGTCCGTTTCATCTCGCAAAGTAAGATTAAGGATCGCCATAGATACGTTAGGCGTCGGCACTCGTATCGCGTTACCCGTGAGCTTACCCGAGAGCTGCGGGAGTACTTTAGCGACAGCTTTGGCTGCACCTGTCTCGGTAATGACCATGTTTAAAGCAGCACTGCGGCCTCGTCGATCGGCTTTATGATAATTATCGATGAGGTTCTGGTCGTTGGTATAGGCATGTACGGTCTCTACGTGGCCGTGCAAAATACCAAACTTATCGTCGATTGCCTTTAAAGGCGGCACGATCGCGTTCGTCGTGCAAGAAGCTGCAGATATAATGGTGTCGTCGGCGGCTATATCTTCATTATTGATGCCTGCAACAATGTTCTTGATATCACCCTTACCCGGCGCTGTAAGAATAACCTTTGCCGCGCCTTTGGATTTCAAATGCTGGGAAAGCCCTTCTTCGTCCCGCCACACACCGGTATTGTCGATGATAATCGCGTTGTTGATACCGTAGTCTGTGTAATCAATGCTGTCTGGAGAGCTGGCGTAGATCACTCGCACTTCATTGCCGTTGGCCACAAAGCTCTGACGCTCTTCATCGACACGAATCGTGCCGTTGAATGCTCCGTGCACTGAATCCCTGCGCAGCAGACTGGCACGCTTCTCTAAATCGTTAGGCGCATTACCCTTGCGAACGACCACCGCGCGCAAGCGAAAAGCTTCACCACCTGCAGCTTTATCGATGAGAATTCTTGCTACAAGCCGGCCAATACGACCGAAGCCGTACAGCACAACATCCATAGGTTCTTGCGCAGGTTTGGCATCGCCATCTATCAGATAAGCGAGTTGCTCGCGCACATACTCGTCGACACTCAATCCCTCTCCGTGGTTCTTGTCGTAGTAATTCACGGCAAGGCGGCCAACGTCGATGTGCGCAGGACCCAGGTTCAGCTTACTCATTGCCGTAAGCACCGGGTGGGTTTCACGCTCAGAAAGCTCATTGCCTTCAACTTGACGCACATAGCGATGCGTCTTCATCAAGTCCAGTACGGAGGTGTTGACCAGCGAACGGTCGTAGCAAAAGCACTTCACGCTCTTCTCGCGAGCCAGACGGCCCACCAGAGGAATAATGTCCTCAGCAAGGGCTTCACGTTCTTTCCAATCTTTAAAATAATCGTCTGGGCGTGGTCGTTTGCGGTCCGTCACAGATAATATCCTTTAGTGGCGCGGTAGTCGCGAAGCAATACTTTAAGGCCCGCATTATCCTCGGCCGGCAAGTTGCCCGCAACATGACAAATGTTGCGTTGCTCACAGTTTGGAGCACTGGGCCACCTCGCTCTACAATAGCGACCCGCTTCCCGCTGAAACTTTCCGACTCCTATGCTGTTCGCCCCACTGCTGGACAAATCTCCCTGGCCTACCAAGACCGGTACCCGCACTGCCATCGGCCCGTTTTTCGGGAGCACCGCATCATTGTGTATCGCGGAGCTGGCGACGCCTGATCGATTGCTCGTCGCTTTCACGGAAGATACTGCCCAGACGCAAATGCTGGCCCGAGAACTACCGTTCTTTCTGCCTCCGGACTGCGAGATATTGCAGCTGCCGGACTGGGAGACATTACCCTACGATAACTTCTCGCCTCACCAAGACATCGTTTCTGAGCGCCTGAGAACACTGCATCGCTTACCTCACACCCAGCGAGGCGTGCTTTTGCTGCCCATGGCAGCACTGATGCAGCGGCTGCCGCCACGGCACTACATTGAAGCGAACAGCCTGCTCCTTGAAGAAGGCCAATCACTCGATATCGAAGCACTGCGCATCGCTCTTACAAAAAGTGGCTACCGTGCAGTAGATACCGTATATGAACACGGGGAGTTTGCCGTCCGTGGATCGCTCATGGACATCTATCCCATGGGCAGTAAGTTACCGTTACGCATTGATTTGCTCGATGACGAAATAGACTCTTTGCGGTGTTTTGATCCCGAGACTCAACGTACCGTCGAGAAACTCTCGAAGATAGACCTGTTGCCCGCCCGGGAATTTCCTTTGGACAAACCCGGCATTAAGGCATTCCAACAGCGGTGGTATGCCCGCTTTGATGTCGATCACGATCAGTGCCCCATATTCACTGAACTCAGTAATGGACGCGCTCCCGGCGGCGCCGAGTACTACCTTCCACTGTTCTTTGACGCCTGCGAATCGCTTTTGGATTACCTCCCCGAAAACGCGGCGCTGCTGACCCTTGGCGATCATTACACCGCCGCATCGAGATTTTGGGACGAAGCCTCACGGCGCTTTACCGATTACGGCGTCGACCCTCGGCGCCCACTCCTGTCTCCCAAAGAGCTGTTTACACCGGTAGAGGAGCTATTCCAGAAGCTTGGGGAGCATGCGGTACTGGAACTACGCCAAACCGGCGAAGCACCGGCGCATATCAAGACTGGCATCGAACCACCACCACAGCTTCTCGGTGGCGAAAGTGAAACCGGACTTGCAACGCGTCTAAAAACACTTTTGCAAGGCCACAGTGGGCCGGTCTTGCTCTGCGCGGAGACCCAGGGTCGCAGAGAGATACTGCTGGAGTCTCTTGATACCCCGCCGCTGGAGGTCGCGAGCTGGGAGGAGTTCCTCGCTTCCGGGACACAGTTTGCCCTCGCAGTAGCCCCCATCGATCGAGGGATCAATCTCGGATCATCCGCGCCAATGCTGATCACGGAAACACAGCTGTTCGGAGAGCGTGTTGCGCAACGTCGCCGGCGCCGCGGTCGTGACGCCCTGGACCCAGAAGCCATCTTCCGTGATCTCAACGAGCTCAGACATGGTGCACCCGTGGTCCATGCTGAGCATGGCATCGGGCGATATGTGGGATTGATGCACCTAGAGGTAGACGGTTCCGCCGCAGAGTTCCTGACCTTGGAATATGCGGATCAATCCAAGCTATATGTCCCTGTCGCCTCATTGCAGCTCATCAGCCGCTACGCCGGCAGTAATCCTGATCACGCGCCGCTGCACCGCCTGGGTTCAGAGCAATGGGATAAAGCGCAGCGTAAAGCGCGGGAAAAAGCTAATGATGTCGCGGCCCAACTGCTTGAAGTCTACGCGCGCCGGGAATCTCGTCAGGGGGTGCAGTTTGCTAATCCAGAAGAAGACTACGAGCGCTTCGTTGCAGGGTTTCCCTTCGAAGAGACACCTGATCAGGCTGCCGCTATTGAGGCTGTTGAACAGGACATGTGGGCCCCGGGCGTGATGGATCGCCTGGTGTGTGGTGATGTGGGCTTTGGCAAAACCGAAGTCGCCATGCGCGCCGCTTTTATTGCCACGGCTAATCTGCGCCAAGTGGCGGTACTGGTCCCTACCACCCTCCTCGCCCAGCAGCACTACAACTCCTTTCGCGATAGATTTGCGAATTGGCCGGTAAAAATTGAAGTGATCTCCCGCTTTCGTGCCGCCTCCGATACGAAAGAAGTCATCAAACGTTTGGCCGCTGGAGAGGTGGACATCCTTATCGGAACGCACAAGCTCATCCAGAGCGATATTAAGTTTGCAGACCTGGGCCTTCTCATCATTGATGAGGAACATCGTTTTGGCGTACGGCAAAAAGACAGTATTAAAGCTCTGCGGGCCGAAGTGGATATTCTGACGCTCACGGCAACACCCATCCCGCGAACATTAAATATGGCGCTGGGAGGCATGCGGGATCTATCAATCATTGCCACGCCCCCGGCACGCCGCCTGTCCATCAAAACCTTCGTTCGAGAGCAGGATCGCGGCCTCATTAAAGAAGCAGTGCTTCGAGAAACACTTCGCGGCGGGCAGGTGTTCTACGTCCACAATGAAGTTCGAACAATAGAACAGCGGGCCGCGGCCTTGCGTGAACTACTACCTGATCTATCCATAGTCGTCGCGCATGGCCAAATGCACGAAACTCAGCTTGAGCGAGCAATGTCCGACTTTTATCACCAACGACATCACATTCTTATCTGTTCAACCATCATCGAAACCGGCATCGATATTCCCAATGCCAATACCATCATTATCGACAGAGCCGACAAGTTTGGATTGGCGCAACTCCATCAGCTACGAGGCCGTGTGGGGCGGTCGCACCATCAAGCTTACGCGTATCTTCTCTGCCCACCTGCCTCGGCGATGACCACCGACGCTGCTAAGCGCCTTGAAGCCATCGAGGCGGCAGGTGAGCTCGGTGCGGGCTATCAGTTGGCAACACACGATCTGGAGATTCGGGGTGCTGGTGAGTTGCTGGGCGATGAACAGAGCGGCCAGATTCAAAGTGTCGGTTTTGCCATGTACTCACAGTTGTTGCGCCAAGCAGTAGAAGCATTGCGCCGGGGAGAGATTCCCGATGTAGACGCGCCGCTTCAAGCTATCACCGAGGTTAATCTTCACAGCCCGGCGCTCATTCCCGATGACTATCTCCCGGACCCGAACATGCGTCTAATCCTCTACAAGCGCATCGCCGCTTGCGAGAATGATATGGCGCTTCGAGAGATGCAGGTGGAAATGATCGATCGCTTTGGACTACTGCCAGCGCCAGTGAAAGGCTTGTTTAGCGCAAGCTCTTTGCGACTCCTGGCACAACGATGTGGTATCAAGGCACTGGAGCTTGGCGAGGCGGGAGGGCATATCGACTTTATGGACAATACCAATGTGGATCCACTTCAACTGGTAACCCTGGTTCAGGAGCAGCCGCATCACTACAAGCTATCAGGGCCCACTCGCCTGCGCGTCGAACGAACACTTCCCGACATCAAAATGCGAGAAGAGCTCGCAAGAGAGTTACTGCAACGACTAGCGGGAGACCTTCTTGATGAAGCTGCATAAAGTTTTCATGCTAACGCTACGCTCCCTTGCCCTTCCTTATCTTGGTTTTTTTGCTCTGGCGTCGCAGGCTGAGGTGCCGGAGGAATTGGCAGAGAATTGGTATCGCACGGAAGTTTTGGTTTTTGTTCGAAGCAATGCCGATAGTCGTCTTGCGGAACAGTGGGAGCCCCTACCCACGCTGGAGTACCCGGCAAAACATCGCTACTTGCTTGATCCCGCGACCGCAGACCGTCGCCTGGAAGAAAGTCAGTCCTACTCAAGCACCATCGACAACCGGGGTGTCCAGACGCTTACGGTGCCTGCTCCCATTAAAGAAGTGCTTGATCACTCTCGTCCCGACGCATTGACAAGCGCTGCGATCGACTTGGATCTGCTGCTGCCAGAAAGTGTCGAAAGCGAAGCTGACATGAATACCGTAGAGGGCCTGGAGGATCCCAACAATCCGGCCTTGGATCCCAATAACCCAGAAATTGATCTCGAAAGTCCGGTCATCGCCCTGCCCTATGAATTGCTGGGCAACGATAGCCTGGGGTTTCGAACACAGGCTCGCAGCCTACGTCGTCAGGGACACCGTGTCGTCTTCCATGGAACTTGGTGGGCAATGCTTGATGAGGCGGATCAGACTCCGGCGGTGATTATGGATCGCTCTGGAGATATGGATAGCCGCGATTGGCCAGCACTGCAAGGCAGTCTCCAAATCTACCGTTCCCGTTATCTGCATATCGCTCTGGATCTGTGGCTCAACACACAAGGTGAGTACCTGCCCGAAGGCTGGCAGATTGCAGCACCGCCACTACCTGCATCATCGCTGATGGCAAAGACTCTGGCTGGGGTGGAGATCAACCCCTGGTCACCAACGGAGAGTGTTAATGTCGCGTCAACTGCTCCGGCGATGCTTAACGAGCCTGAGTCACCCATCGATCCCAACACCGGGGAAGGCGTTAGTCCGGGAGCCCCAAAAGAGACCCAAAGTACTCCCGAGTACCCGTGGCGCCATGCCATCGTGCATCGCCAAAGTCGTCGGATGCGCTCCGGAGAAGTCCACTATCTGGATCACCCCGTCATCGGCGTGATTGTGAAGGTAACGCCCATGAGCGCTGAGGAGCTGCCGCTTCTCGATCAGCAAGAACGAGAGTTTCGCGAGCGTCACTCACTACCCATCGAATTGCTGCCTCTGCCTCTGGACCCGGACTCTCTAAACGCGATCCCCTAGGCCTTTATAGGGTTCATCGCGGATTTCTGGGATCCTCGTTCTTCGAGTATGGCTTCGTAGTGGCTCTTGGCGGCCCGTCCCCGCCTTACTCGAGCTGCTCGCGCATCTCCATCGGCGCCCGCACATTAAACAACGCACTCGACGGACCCTCGAGCAAAGCGGCGCCGATCCGCTACCAGGCATCGAGACATGCTGGCACTGTCGAAACAGCGCTCTGATGTCGCACAGGCAAGGCGAGGTAGGTGGTAGTCCTTTGAGCGTCCGTCGAGTGCTTCTAACAGTGATAGGGCCTTTCTGGAGATGCGCGAGCAGCTCAAAGGACTACCGTCTGCCTCGCCGACTTCTCGGCCTGGGCTCCGGTCGTCAAAAAAGGCCTGTGGACCAATAGCTGACGCTGCGCGCACACCCTGGCCCCGCGAATCCGCGATGAGCCCTTTATATTCCCGTCTGACGTCGCAGAAAAGCCGTGACAAGAGCGCCAAAGCGTTCAGTTTCTCGACGCAGCGTCTCTCGTATGACGTCCATAGAGAAGGGCTGATCACCCATACCGGCTGCGGCATTCACTACCATGCATACAGCGGCATAGGGAATGTGCAGTTCTCGTGCTAAAGCGGCCTCGGGCATGCCCGTCATTCCGATAAGGTCGCAGCCATCTTGCGCAAAACGCGTTATCTCAGCGGCGGTCTCCAGTCTGGGCCCTTGTACGACGCCAAGCACAGCGCCATCTAGATGAGGCACGTCTGCAGCCACTGCCGCACTTAAAATCTCGCTTCGCAAGGTCTCATCATACGGACGGGTGAAATCAACATGCAGAAGCTCTCCACGGCTCCCGTCATCAAAACTGTGCTCCCGTCCCCAGGTGTAATCAATGAGTTGATGAGGGATAACAAGCTTCCCCGGGATCATCTGAGAGTTAACCCCGCCTACAGCATTCGCTGCAAAAATCCGCTCCACACCCAATTCACGCAAAGCCCAGATGTTGGCACGATAATTCACCAGGTGCGGCGGGATAGGCTGCGCACCGCCTCCGTGTCGGTGCAGGAAGAACAGCTTGCGACCCGCGAAAACTCCCTCCTCAATTGCCATGGACGGCTGGCCATAGGGCGTATCCACCGCATGCGATGCCACCACCTCTAAGCCGGCTAGCCGAGTGAGCCCTGTGCCGCCTATGAGACCCAGACTCATGCGTTGGGGACCTCGTCGGGGCCCTGCATATGTAGCGTACGGGTTGGAAACGCTATATCAGCTCCATGCTCATGAACAACCTCGAGAACTTTTAACAACACATCCTGTTTCACAGCGTGGTACTCCACCCAGTTAGTCGTTCGGGTATGGCAATACAAAAAACAGTCCAGGGATGAACCACCAAAGGACCCAAAATTAACAATGATTGTTTGACCAGTATCGATGGCCTCGTGGGCTTCAAGCATCGCCCGAACCGCGTCAACGACAGCTGATAGACTCCGGCTATCGTCATAGCGTAAACCAAACTTTTCATAGATGCGCCGATTGAGCATACGCGACGGGTTTTCGATCACGATCTGACCGAAAACAGAGTTTGGAACATACAAGGGGCGCTTATCAAAGGTACGAATACGCGTCACTCTCCAACCAATATCTTCTACGGTGCCCTCCAACGCTCGATCGGGCGATCGCACCCAATCTCCAATGGTAAAGGGACGATCCATATATATACCGAGACCACCAAAGAAATTGGCTAGTAAGTCCTTTGCCGCGAATCCAACGGCGATACCGCCTATGCCACCGAACGCCAACAGTCCCGACACCGACACGCCCAGCGTTTGGAGAAGCATCAACGCCGTTACCAACCACAGAGCGACTCGCAGCAGCCTCGCGGTAGAGCGCACCGTTGCTTTGTCGACCGACGCTCCATCCGCGAACTTTGCGAGCAAGACCTGCTCTTCGACATTGGCGATGAGCCGGTGCAAAAACCACGGCACCAGCAGCACAAGGGAAGCGTGAAGCGTTGTTAAGGCGATGGAACGCACTGACGCCAGCGCCGGCAACAACGCAAACAACAGGGTCAAGAGTAACAGCCACCAGGCAAGCTTGGCGGGTGCCACGAGCGCCGTGACAAAAGCATCGTCCCACTGCTGCTCCGACTGCTGAGCCAAACGATGCAGACGATTAAATGCGGCACCAATGATCCATTGGCCCACAAGGACAATAGTTAACAAGCCCCCTACCGCTACCCAGACCCAGGGCAGATTCAAGCCATTGGCAACGTGTGCAAAAGCAACCGTGAGTTGTGATTCCATGTCGGTCCCGAGTCATTTTTAGACTATTTGAGCATGTAGAGAATGCCCTTAAGGCGGCGAAAGTATAACAGCGCCTCGGCGAGCTAAGACGATTTGTACGACACCATGCTCAAGTGATTGAATAGGCTCAGTTCGCCGAAAAATGCTCTACGCATGGTAGACAATGATGGTCGCACACGTTATTTATTGGCACTGGTAACTCCCGAAATTGCTGGTAGCTTAAGTGCCCCTAGGGAGAAAGAAATGAGTCAATTTGTTCCAACAATCGGACGCTGGTATCAGGATCGCGAGAGCCGTCAGCTGTTCGAAATTGTGTCAATGGACTTAGACGAAGCCAATGTACAGGTACAGTATCTCGATGGCGAGCTTGCCGATTTTGAATTCGATGTATGGGCAGAGCTCAATCTTGCAATCGCTGCTGCACCCGAAGACTGGCGGACCGCTTTTGAGCTCGATCTCGCCGATGAAATTGACCCGGATGCCGCCATGCATCCCCTGCAATGGGCCAGCCCCTTATCAAACATAGAGCCTGATACGGTACTCGGGCTCGACGACCTTTAGTTCGCAGATGTACCGCCCCGAAGGAGCTTAATCTCTGGCCGACTACGCGACTGCCCTTGGGTAGCTGAGCACTGCGCATCAGGCACGGTTGCCCCCAAAGATTTACTGTATATAATCACAGGCACTGTATGAATTCACAGGTGCCTCATGCTCAAGCTTACCGCCCGTCAGGAACAGGTTCTGGATGTCGTCCGCCGTCACATCGGCAACACAGGTATGCCTCCTACCCGGGCCGATATTGCCCGCGAACTGGGCTTTAAATCAGCTAACGCTGCCGAAGAGCATTTAAAAGCCTTAGCGCGCAAAGGGGCCATCGAAATTATCCCGGGCGCGTCCCGAGGAATCCGACTCCCCGAAGATAGCGGACTCCCTATCGTAGGTCGGGTCGCCGCGGGAGAGCCTATCCTTGCCGCCGAAAACATTGAAGAACACTGCGCTGTGGATCCATCCTTATTTCACCCACGGGCAGACTATTTGCTTCGAGTGCAGGGCGACAGCATGATCAATGTGGGCATTCACGATGGCGATTTACTCGCGGTCCACAGCACCCCGATCGCGGACAACGGTGCCATTGTGGTGGCCAGAATCGATGATGAGGTTACCGTAAAGCGCTTAAAACGCGGACGTGATAAGCGTTATCTGCAGTTGCTGCCGGAAAACGACAGCCTGTCTCCGATCGACGTCGATCTTGCAAAGAGTAGCTTCGCTATCGAAGGCCTGAGTGTCGGAGTGATTCGCCGCTCGCTCTAGGCAAGGCTATGGGCGGTTCTAACAAGCCCTGGAGTCAGCTATAAGAAAGACAAGTCAGAAGGAAAGGTCAGAAAGAAAAGTCAGCAGTGCTAGAAGGCACCGCCAGAGCTTTTTAAAGCTTCCTGAACGGGGGCCATAATAGGGTCGCCTTCACCGCGACCAGCTTAAACGCAGCCGGCCACCTCCCGGAGTTAATGCAGGGTGCGGGGGGCCGTCTGGGTGGGCTCAGTTTCTACCTCGACGTCCGTCTGCTCCGCAATCTGTGCGGCAGCCTGAATACCGGCTTGGAGCATGGCTTTCGCCACTTCCAGCCCCTGATCCAGGATGTACATTCGGGATTCGTCAGAGAAGCTGATGGTAACGAGGGGCTCGCTGTCGTCATCAGCACGCTGTAGCACTATGTCGCCATCACCGAGATCAACGATCTCGAGCAAAGATGTAGGCACGCAGTAACCTCTAAGTGAGAGTTGCAACTCAATGTTAGCAGCCCTGCTCCCCTAGTCACAAGTCGCGTTCAAAATACCTGCGACTAATACTCAGCCAGGGAGTCGTCCATCCGCGTCATGATCACTGCCAGCGCATCCGCCCAAGCAAGCACTACGGCATAGCCTGGTGGCTGGCGATCACTCACCAGCAAGCTCTGACCCGGCCCTGTAGGTAGTGTTGCAATGTTCCCGGGACTCTCATCGGTCTCATCCATGAGCAACTGGGAAAGCCATCCTGAGTTTTCCAGCTGAGCAAACTCTGCGATTTCGGGAATACGTGCGAGCCCTGCTTCGGGCCCACAAAGATCCCGAGTACTTCGGGGTAGATCCGTGGCGAGTGAATCATCAACGCCAGAAACCGATAACAGAAACCAACCGTAAGCCTCTACCAGGTGCAAGCGCACCGCAGGAACAAACCCCCCGAGTAGCGCCAGCTCCGCATGAGTACTCTCAGTCCTCATGCGATCCCACGCCTCAAGAAGAATGCGTGCGCGATACAGCGCCCGGTTTGCTTCGCCTCGAGTACGCGACAAAGCTCAGGACGCCTTCGGACTCTTTGCCTTAACTTTGGCTTTGGCTTTGGCTTTAGTCTTGGTCTTGGCCTTTGCCTTGGCCTTTGCCTTGGCCTTTGGTTTGCGCTTTGGCGCCTCTTGCACCTGCCAACGACCCCCGTCGTAAAACGCCTTCCAACCGGTTGCCTTGTCGTCTTCCTCAGTCATTACATACTGTTCTTTGGTCTTTCGGCTGTAGCGAATCTGCGCGGGATTCCCATCGCCATCTTCGACTGGAGCGTCGAACAGAAACGTGTACTTCGGATCAATCTCAGACGTGTGGGGCAACAACTCCCGCACCAGCGGCGCTCGTGTCTCGCGGTGCTTGGGAAACTGGCTCGCGGCAAGGAACAGGCCGGCCGCGCCGTCGCGAAGCACGTAATGATCCTCGACTTTGTCGCAGATCAGTTCGGGCATTTGCACCGGATCCATCTTAGGTGGCGCAGGCTCGCCACTTCGCAACAATTTACGGGTGTTCTTACACTCGCTATTGGTACAACCGAAATACTTACCGAAACGTCCGGTCTTAAGCTGCATTTCGTTGCTGCACTTATCGCATTCCAAAATCGGGCCGTCATAGCCCTTGATCTTGTACTTACCTAATTCAACTTCAAAGCCAGAGCAGTCCGGATTGTTGCCGCAGACGTGCAGCTTTCGATCCTCGTCGATGAGGTAACTATCCATGGCGGCATTACATGTTTTGCAACGATGCTTACTGCGAAGAAGACGTGATTCCGCTTCGTCGTCGGCATCGGCGTCTATGGCCTCATCGCCGGCAGTCAGATTCACTGTTTCCTTGCAACGCTCTTTTGGCGGTAAGGCATACCCGGAACACCCAAGAAAAACACCGGTGCTTGCTGTGCGAATCTGCATGGGAAGCCCGCAGGCTTTGCAGGGAATATCCGTCATTGTCGGCGCGTTCGTTTGCATGCCGTCAGGCTCGGGCAACTCGGCCCGCTCAACCCGCTGCTTAAAATCGCCGTAAAAATCATCCAGAAGCTTACGCCAATCCAATTTGCCGTCAGCTACGGAGTCCAGGTGCTCCTCCATGCCTGCGGTAAATCCGTAATCTAAAAGATCGCTAAAACTATTCTCGAGACGATCGGTCACTATTTCACCCATTTTTTCGGCGTAAAAGCGTCGATTCTCCAAACGTACGTAACCGCGATCCTGAATCGTTGAAATAATCGATGCGTAAGTCGACGGCCGACCTATTCCGCGTTTTTCAAGCTCGCTGACCAGCTTTGCCTCACCGTAGCGTGATGGCGGCGTAGTAAAGTGCTGAGCAGGCTCCAGTGTCAGCAGAGACAGTACATCCCCTTTTGACAGGTCCGGCAGTACCGTGTCTTCAGCCTTACGCCCCTGTGTTAGTTGTACGCGCGTGTAACCGTCAAAACGTACGATACGGCCGCGGGTAGCCAGATGAAATTCGCCCGCGCTTACGGTAATTGTCGTGGACGTGTATTCCGCCGCCGGCATCTGACCCGCGACAAACTGACGCCAGATCAATTCGTACAAGCGCTCAGCATCTCGCTCCATATTCTGCAGATTCCCCTGCAGCACATTGACATCAGATGGACGAATCGCCTCGTGAGCTTCCTGTGCGTTGTCACTGGACGAATAGCGGGCCGCCTCATCAGGCAGGTACTGCTTCGGATAGTTTCCCTTGATGTAGTCCCGGCACGCTGCGACCGCGTCCACGCTCAAGTTTGTGGAATCCGTTCGCATATACGTGATGTAACCGGCCTCATAGAGTCGCTGAGCTAGCATCATGGTTTTCTTAACGCTAAAGCTCAGGCGGGTGCTCGCCGACTGCTGCAGCGTTGACGTAATGAAAGGGGCCGGTGGCTTGGAACGCGTAGGCTTGTCTTCACGGTCGCTAACGACGTAGTCAGCTTTTGCCAGGGCTTCATGTGCCGCCATGGCGTCTTTTTCGTTATTCGGACGGAACTTCTCGCCTCGCAACCGACGAACCTCAAAGCGTGCTTTTTCAGCTGCTTTATTCTCAAGGTCCGCATGAATCTCCCAGTATTCCTCGGGTACGAAAGCGCGAATTTCGCGCTCCCGCTCGACAATCAAGCGTACAGCCACCGATTGAACACGCCCCGCCGAGAGGCCTCGAGCTACCTTTGCCCACAGCAAAGGCGACACCATATAGCCAACAACACGATCAAGGAAACGCCGCGCCTGCTGGGCGTTTACCCGAGCCTGATCGATTCTCGATGGCTTAGAGAAGGCTTCTTGAATCGCTTTCTTGGTTATCTCGTTAAAGACCACGCGTTGGTAGCGGTCATCATCTCCGCCAATTGCCTCGCGCAAATGCCATGCGATGGCCTCTCCTTCACGATCAAGGTCAGTCGCGAGATAGACAGTGTCAGCAGTCTCAGCCAGCTTACGCAACTCTGAAACAACCTTCTCTTTACCCGGTAGAATTTCGTAATTCGCCGCCCAGCCCTGATCAGGGTCAATGCCCATACGGCGAATGAGTTGCTCCCTAGCCCGCGTCTTCTTGTGCAGCACTTTTTCGTCCGGAGACATTTTTCGTGTCTCTGCGGCCTTAGCGGCACGTTCCTTGGCGTCCGTTGTTTTTGCGGAACCCGCGGTGGGCAAATCGCGAATGTGGCCCACACTGGACTTCACGACAAAGTCGTTTCCCAGATATTTATTGATCGTCCGGGCCTTGGCAGGAGACTCGACGATGACGAGAGATTTACCCATGGGGGTTTAAAGCCTGTTGTTAAAAGTTAGTGTGCAGAGCAATTTAAGGGCCGTCGAAACGGTTGGAGGAGCGCATATATATAGCTCTGCCGTGGTCCGGTCAAGGGAACCCGTCTTTAATTCGACAGAAGATCCTCCCTCCACTGCATTAACAACAGGGCTATTTCGCGCACCAGACTTTCATCGCCCTGCTCTTGCCAAAACACCCCACAGCTCTCTTCAGAAACGCCTACGGCCAATATCGAATCGGGCAATTTGGCCACAATTGGAGGCAACTCAAGGCGCCCGGGACGACTATTCCAATCTTCTCGCTCGCGGTACCACGCGAGTCGTTTGCGCGTTGTTTTTCGGGACGCTGGGAGCCGCAATCCGTAATACAAAACCTGGCGTTCCGTGGCTGCAAGCCGTGCGAGCCGCTCTGGCCCAAGGGGTAGATCCCTGAACTCTACAAACAGCCCTGCTAGCGCAGCGGACTCCCGAAGCTGAGCCTGATGGCGCTGTCGCTTGGTGGGCATGAAGTGCCATAGCGGCGCTAATGCCAGCAACACAATCAGGGCAATAATGCTGTATCCCACAAAAACTCCTACATTCTATTGATTCAATCGATGTTTTTGACACAAATCACTGTGATATAACTAAGATATTGAAAGAGCGCATGCTAGCAGCAGTCTTGCAAGGCGCCCTAACCATCAACGCTCAGGCGTGGAGAAATTTATGTCCCACTACAACAAGATTCTCATGGCGGTCGATCTCAGCGAAGATTCAGATACCGTCGCGGAGCGCGCTTTAGCTATTGCCCGCAACAATGACGCCGAGCTACATGTCATCCATGTCATAGAGCCGCTCAGCTTCGCCTACGGTGGCGATATCCCGATGGACTTTTCAGGAATACAAGATGAAATCCATCAACAAGCAGAGCAGCAGCTAGATAAGTTTGCGCTCAAGCACGGCGTCGACGAAGCACACAGACATGTCGTGTTAGGTCGGCCAGAAGTCGAAATACACTCCCTGGCAGAACAAACCGGTGCTGGACTGATAGTGGTGGGTAGCCATGGCCGCTACGGCTTGGCACTTATCATGGGGTCGACAGCAAATGGCGTACTGCACGGCGCCAACTGCGACGTACTCGCGGTGCGCGTCGGTTAAGGCCCGCTAGTCACAAGGAACGCGCGCAGTGTTTGAGCATTGAAAGGCCAGCGAAGCTCCTTACCCTCTGTGCCCACGTCTGCAGCACCTCTCTCGACCTTGTGTAACACCGGGATCAACCAGCCGTAGCGATCAAAGAGTATGTCATCGTTGGCAATATCAACTACCTCCCAGCACAAGTCCTCGCTCAACGCTTGCTGCGCGCGCAACAGTGCCTCTGCCTCTTCACAAAGATGGCAGCCGACCGTGCTGTAGAGAATTAGCGGCACTTCGTTCATCATCCCGCCCATTTGGACTATCGAGTTTAGCATGAGTGAATTCCGCAAACCGGACCGCCAGGAACGCAGGCGCTTCCTCACGATCTACGGTCGTAAAGCTGTTTTGGAAGCGCTTCAAGATCGACAAATGGACTGCCGTATCCTCCACATAGCCAAAAGCAATCGCAGTGGCGGTATCTTGCGGGAGATACAGGACGCAGCCCTTGCGAAAGGCCTGGATTGCAGGGAGCACAGCCGCGAAGAGCTTGCGCGTATTTCCCGCAACGGGCGTCAGGATCAAGGCGTCGCCTTAGACGTCTATTGCCAGGCTATGCGGGAGCTGGATGACTATCTCGACGCCCTTTCAGACGCGCCCCAGAGGATACTTGCTCTGGATGGGGTGACCAATCCACAGAACATGGGCATGGTCATCCGCAGTGCTGCTGCGGCCGGTATAGACGGGGTGCTGTACGCAGATCGGGGCAATCCCGCATTGGGACCGCTGGTGATAAAAGCCAGTGCAGGCACCGTGTTTCGCGCGCCACTATTGCGCTGCCAGACGCTATTACAAGCCAGCAAGTCGCTGTGCGGCAGCGGATTCGTGCTCTATCGACTCCAAGCGGACGCAGCGCGCACCCTCTTTGATGGGCAGCCATTCGCTCAGCGAGCTCTATTTGTACTTGGGGGTGAGTCCGACGGCATCTCCAGGGAGCTCTCATCGTTGCCAGGAGAGAACCTTTCTATTCCCATGGCTAATGGGGTGGAGTCACTCAACGTCGCGGTTAGCGGCGCGCTGGTCGCCTACCTTGCTGCCATGCAATAAAACCCCTGCCGCTTAGCGCGACAGGTAGGTCATGGCGTCTTCCAGGCCTTTGAGCGTCAGCGGATGCATACGTCCTTCCATGAGCTTGTGGGTAATGGAAATCGACTGCGTGTACTCCCACTCGTCTTGAGGTACCGGATTAATCCACACCGCTTTGTTATAGGTTTCAAGAACTCGGCGCATCCAAACCTCGCCGCTCTCCTCATTCCAATGCTCGACGGAGCCGCCCGGCTGAACAATCTCATAGGGCGACATTGACGCGTCGCCAATAATGATCACTTTGTAGTCATGCGCATACTTATGCAGGATATCCAGCATGTTCGTTCGTTCAGCATGTCTTCGCACATTGTTCTTCCAAACACTTTCATAAAAGAAATTGTGGAAGTAAAAACTTTCCATGTGCTTAAACTCAGTGCGCGTCGCAGAGAACAGCTCCTCGCACACTCGTACGTGTGGATCCATCGATCCACCCACGTCAAAGAACAACAACACCTTCACCGAGTTGTGGCGCTCCGGGACCATTCGAATATCTAGCAACCCCGCATTGCGCGCGGTTGAGCGAATAGTGTCATCGAGGTCAAGCTCATCCGCAGCACCGTTGCGCGCAAACTTACGCAAACGCCGCAGGGCCATCTTAACGTTTCGAGTACCGAGCTCGATGCTGTCGTCAAGATTTTTAAAGTCTCGACGGTCCCAAACTTTAACGGCTTTGCCATTGCCGCCATTGGGACCTACACGAATGCCTTCAGGGTGATAACCCTGCTGCCCAAAGGGTGAAGTGCCGCCAGTGCCTACCCACTTATTGCCGCCTTCATGACGCTTTTTTTGTTCATCGAGGCGTTTCTTAAACTCCTCGATAAGTTTTTCCAGGCCCCCAAGAGACTCAATCTTCTCTTTCTCTTCTTCAGACAGCTGCTTCACAAACTCACTGCGTAACCAGTCGTCGGGGATCATCGCCTCAATAACGTCATTAAGGTCCTGAAGCTCCTCAAAATGCCGGCCAAACGCCTTATCAAAGCGATCGAAATATTTTTCGTCTTTGACCAGGCAAGTGCGACTAAAGAAATAGAAGTCTTCCGCACTGCCAAAGGCCACATGCTTGGTCAGACCTTCGTAGAGATCGAGAAGCTCCCGGGTAGTCACTGGAATCCCAGCGTCACGCAGAGAACTGAAGAAATTTATCAACACGCTCAGGCCCTCAAGTCAGCCGCTTAACGCGTCTCTCGGCGATGCATGAAAGCGAGCCGCTCAAGCAGGTGAACGTCCTGCTCATTCTTCAGCAACGCGCCATACAACGGCGGTATGGCCTTAGATTGATCACGCTCGCGAAGGATCTCATCGGGGATATCGTCCGCCATGAGCAACTTAAGCCAATCGATGAGCTCCGAGGTGGAAGGTTTCTTCTTGAGGCCTGGAACGGAGCGAAGATCGAAGAACACCTCCAGTGCCTCTTGCACCAAGGTCTGCGTAATATCCGGGTAGTGGACATCCACAATTCGCTGCATGGTGGTCTTGTCCGGGAATTTAATGAAGTGGAAAAAGCAGCGCCGCAAAAATGCATCCGGCAGCTCTTTTTCGTTATTACTGGTGATGATAATAATCGGTCGTCGGGTTGCCTTAATGGTCTCGCCTGTTTCGTAGACGAAGAACTCCATGCGATCGAGCTCCACCAGAAGATCATTCGGGAATTCGATGTCCGCCTTGTCGACTTCATCAATGAGCAAAACAACTTGCTCTTCGGCCGTAAACGCTTCCCAGAGCTTGCCTTTCTTAATGTAGTTTTTTACATCATGAACCTTGTCACCACCTAGCTGGGAATCACGCAAACGAGATACAGCGTCATACTCATATAGACCCTGCTGGGCCTTGGTGGTGGATTTGATATGCCACTGAATCAGGGGCATACCCAATCCTGCAGCAACCTCTTCGGCAAGCATGGTTTTACCCGTGCCGGGCTCTCCCTTAATCAGCAGGGGGCGCTGGAGAGTAACTGCCGCATTTACGGCCAAGCTCAAATCTTCAGTAGCAACGTAACGCTCAGTACCTTCAAACTTCATTGACGGGGCTCCACAATTTTAAAATGGGAATCAGTGCTGTAGGGCTACTGATCAGAAATGTAAGGGGTCGCAAGGGTAACCAACACTAGCAAGGGCGAGCAAGCTGGGAACACTCAGGCCTGGGACTCATTCGAAACTGACCGACGACCAAGCCACGCCAGAATTAGCGCCAGAAGGATACCAAAAACGACACTAGTACCGGTAAACAACAGCAACGGTCGCAGTGCGTGCGCAGCCGCCTCCTGCCCCTGACTTAACCACTGGAAGGCCACGACCACCAACGCAGGCGCTAGCGTATCCGCCTCAGGCTGAATAAACGCAGGTGTTAAAAACAAGCTCAAAACAGGCAGTGAGAGCAATATCTTGAGCCCAAGGGGTAATCTGCGCAGCAACCAAAAATTTATCAGGGCAACCGCTAGCAACGTCGACAGCGCGTACACAATCAATGCGCTCAAATAAGCAGTTTCAGTGAGCATTGCCCTAGTCCTTGATCGTTAAAGAACTTAGAAGCGACTCCGAGAAAGACGCTGGTGGCATTTGCACGTAAAAACCCTTGCTCTCCAGGTCCCCCAAGACCGTCGCTGTGTCCGCCATCGCCAGCTTTCGACCGGGATCCAACACCAGTACCAGTGCCGACTCAGGACTACCGAAGACCGTTAACAGGCTTTCTGGCACACGCTCAAGACCCTCTTCACGCTTCACATAAAGATACATACCCGCTTTACGGGGACTGCGAAAGACTTCGCACAAGGTCTTCGTAGTCACGCAGCCCCCGGCAAAAATGCTCTCAAGGGGGCAATCACCGCATCAGCACGCCAACCCTGCCACCGCTGGGGCTCAACGATGTCCGCGCCCGATGCCTCGCGCACAATCAACTCAAGATCAGCGGTGGATATAAGGATTTCCGGAGCAACGTTCATGTCCTCTGCAACTCCTCGCGCAAACTGACGCAGCGCCTTCAAAAGATTGCGCTGTGGTGTCGCCAATGGCCCAGGGAGAGCCACAGGCAGCTCAGCAACCGGCAGCTCCTGCGCAGCTCGAACACAGCCAAGCAAGGTTTCGCCTTGCTTTCGCAACACCGACGAGGGCAGAACATCGAGTTCTGCCAGAGCGTCGGGCTCACCGGGCATAGCCTGCGCAATAGCGATACAGGCCTTATCATCCACAATCCAGCCTCTGGGCTTGTCTACAGAGCGGGCGACGCCTTCTCGCCACTCGCAGATTTGCCGTAGCGCCTCTAGTTGCAAAGGTGACAGGCGCGATGCTGATTTAAGTCGACGATAAACATCTTTATCGCGATCAATGAGCAGGCGAATAGCCTCCTCGCCCTCGGCCAATATCCAGTCCATACGGCTTTGGGATTCAGCCAACTCCCTGAGAATCTTCCACGCAGGCACGAGTTCGAGCACGTCCAGCGCAGCGTAGTGACATTGGGACTCACTTAAGGGGCGTTTCAACCAATCCGACCGCGTCTCCCCTTTGTCCAACTCCACACCCAGGAGCAACTCAATAAGTGCCCGGTAACCCAAACCAAAGCCCTTACCGAGCAGTGCCGTCGCGCGCTGGGTGTCCACCAACGGAGTCGGCACGATGCCCAGCCAATACCTGAAGACCTCGAGGTCTTCACTACAGGAGTGCAATATTTTTAAACACTTTGGATCCGTCATCAGTGTTCGAAGTGACTCAAGCTCACTCACCTTCAGAGGATCGATAAGCCAGGCGTGATCGTCTGTGCACAATTGCAGGAGGGCTACATGCGGGTAGTAACTATTTCGTCGCATGAACTCGGTATCTACCGCCACCTCGGTGGCGCCGCTCAGAGTTTCCAGCGCTTGTGCAAGAGCCTCATCGCTTTCTACCAACGTCCAGTTCATGAGCCGCTCACCGGCTGACGACCGGTAAACGCGTGTGCCAGCGTTGAACCATCAACATATTCAAGTTCTCCGCCCAAAGGAACGCCATGAGCGATACGTGACAGCCGGGGAATCAACGGCCCTAGCATGCGAGTAATGTAATAAGCGGTAGCCTCACCCTCGACGGTGGGATTGGTAGCCAGAATAACCTCCTGAACCTCTCCGTCGCGGGCCAGTGCTTCAAGAATCGGCAAACCAATCTCCTCCGGCCCTATGCCGTCAATAGGCGAAAGATGCCCCATGAGTACAAAATAACGACCACGATACCCGCCGGCCTGTTCAATGGCCAAAATATCGCCAGGCGTTTCAACGATGCAAAGCAGCGTTGCATCTCGCCCTGCATCCGAACAAATCCCGCACAAAACCGCCTCTGCAAGATTGCGACATTGCTGACAGCGTCCAACACGCTCCACAGCATCAGCCAGCGAGCGGCTCAGAGTGACGGCGCCCTCGCGATTGCGTTCAAGTAAGTACAGCGCCATGCGCTGTGCAGACTTTGGCCCCACGCCAGGAAGACATCTTAGGCCCTCGATCAAGGCATCCATGGATGGACTAAAGCGATACATCAGAAAGGAAACTTGAAGCCAGACGGAAGGGACAGGCCGCCGGTAAGATCCTGCATCGCTTCACGATTGATCTCTTCAACGCGTCGGACAGCGTCGTTAACGGCCGCCGCAAGCAAGTCTTCCAATACCGCTTTGTCTTCGCTAAGAACGCTGGGGTCAATATGCACTCGGCGAACATCATGTCGTCCTGTCATGGTGACGCTTACCATTCCTGCCCCAGACTCGCCGACTACTTCGCGCTCAGCCATCGCCTCTTGTGCTTTTTGCATGTCAGCCTGCATCTTCTGCGCCTGCTGCATAATGTCACCCAAACCGCTCTTCATCTCGCTTATCTCCTTTACTCAATCTGTAAACGCCAAGCTTGTTGAGTTACTGGTTAAGGAAGTTCAACCTTCACTGAGCCCGGTAACACCTTTGCGTCAAACTCCCGGACCAACTGCATGACTTGTGGATCTTCGTTGATTTCGGCTTCTGCAATCGCCTGACGCTCCCCCTCAAGTCTTGACCGACGTATAGCGGGGGTTTCTTCATTCACTGGGCCAGGCGTAATTGCCACCTGGCAATCTTCTTCACGCCACGCTGACAAGGCCTTGGCGACTACTGCAACATGCCGCTCGTTAAACAAGTTGGCACGATTCTCGTCCAGGATCATGTGCCAGGACGGGCCGTGGACACTTTCAATTACGCAATGCGACGCGATGTTAAGCGCGCTACCGCTAAGCCCAAGCGCTGCGAGAATTTGGTACCAGGGTGCTCCTGCTTCCGACCTCTGTGCATTCGACTCCGGGGCCGACGAAATAGTCGGCGGCTGCGACTCAGGCTCCTCGTGAGCACTCTCTTCCCGCGCACCCACTTCCCGCGCACTCTCTTCCTGCGCACTCCGTTTCGGACTGCCCATCGCCGCCGAGGGCGGCTCAGGCTTTTTTACGGGTTCATCGACCTCCGCGGCCGGCGCGCCGGACTCTACCAGGTCATCTGCTGTCAACGCTGGGTCTAACACCACAACTGGACGAAATGCCAGCAATCGAAGAACAAGCATCTCAAACGCTGCTCGCGGTTCGCTCGCCTGGAGCACCTGCGACCGGGCACTTTGCGCGAGTTCATAAAACAACTGAACGTCCTCCGCAGTCATCCGCCCCGCGAGATCTGCCAAACGCTCTGCGTCGCCAAACTCGCGGTCGATCGCTCCGGGCACCGCCTGTGCCAGTGCACTGCGATGCAGCACGCTACTTAGCTCATCTACTGCTGACGCAAAGTCCACGCCCTGTTCATCCATCTGCGCGCAACTTGATATCAGAGCCTTAGCATCATCATCAAGCAGCGCCTCAAGTAACTCATACACATGCCGGCGATCCACCGAACCCAGCATGCTGGCCACTTCCGCATCGCATAACGCGCCATCACCGAAGGCAATTGCCTGATCGGTAAGACTCAAAGCATCGCGCATGCTACCCGCAGCGGCTCGCCCAAGCTGCCAGAGGGCCGGCTCATCAAAATTGACTTTTTCCTGCGTCAGAACATCCCGCAGATGCTCCACAACGCGCTCAGCCGACATATTCTTCAAATTGAACTGCAGGCACCGCGATAGCACGGTCGCCGGCAATTTCTGGGGATCAGTCGTCGCGAGCAGAAATTTAACGTGCTCCGGAGGTTCTTCCAAAGTCTTTAGCAGAGCATTGAATGAATGCCCGGACAGCATGTGCACCTCATCGATGAGGTAAACCTTATAGCGAGAACGTGTCGGTGCGTATTGCACGTTATCCAGTAATTCGCGGGTATCTTCGACCTTGGTTCGAGACGCTGCATCGACCTCAATCAGATCGACGCTGCGACCCTCACTAATCTCTACGCAACTGCCGCACTCGCCACAAGGCGTGGCGCTGACGCCCTTCTCACAGTTCAGGCAGCGCGCAAGAATACGGGCAATCGTCGTTTTACCGACACCGCGGGTCCCGGTGAATAAGTAGGCGTGATGAAGCCGATTGCTGTCCAACGCATGGCGCAGGGCCTGCAACACATGCTCCTGGCCAACCAGGGCATCAAATGTGGCCGGACGCCATTTGCGCGCCAGCACCTGATAGGACATGTCGATTCCGTAACTGGACGTCCCGTTTATCGGTCCGTCATCTCTGACCCAGTTAACTCACAAGCGTATATACACGAGGTGCAACCGAGCCGAAATGGAAGCGGCCCGAACAGCCACACCCCGGCACATGTACCAGCAATTACCGTTGCTCCCTTCCGGGCCTGGCGGAATTCACTGCCTGACATTGCGAGGGGACCGCCCGGGCCACCCTAATACCCCAACAATCGGGGACGCGCATTGTCGCCAAATCCCTTCCTGGGGGCAAGGTGAAAGACTGACTCATTCCGATGTACAGCTAATGTCCACGGCTTGCAGAGCTATTGTTGGCAAAAGACAGAGGCAATGCATCCAGTACGCCGGTATACGCGTAGATGTTAGTACTTCTTACATTGATGTTATAGTTCGTAACATTGCTTCCATCAGGAATTTTCTGCATGACCACCACGCGCACTAACAAAGCCTGGGCCAGCAATGCCCTGGCTTTTGCCACGGCAGCCACAGTGACGGCGATAGTAACCTTTACTCTTCATGCTCGGGTCGCCGCGGACGAAACGCCCAATTCACGACCGCCAATGCCCGTTGCCCAAACTCAATACAAACTGCAGCTGTCATTTGAGCGAGAGCAACGATTTCTGGGTTTGATCCAAGCCGCCAGTCGTAGTCAAATCGGCTTTGAAGTCCCCGGCGCCATCTCCGAGATACTCGTTAGTGAGGGTCAGGCTGTGGCTGCGGGCAGTCCCCTTGCCAGCTTGGACACCCAAGCACTGGTCGCACGCCGAGCTGCCGCCGCCTTCGACGTCGATCGCGCCAGCGCAGAGCTGGAGTTAGCCAGCG
>NZ_JBLGBE010000019.1:0-49842 GCF_047617445.1 Congregibacter sp. | reverse complement strand
TGCGCTATTTCTGCAAAGTAGCTGAAACTGGCAGCTTCACCCGAGCGGCTGAAGTGTTTTCTGTACCACCATCCTCACTCTCGAGACGCGTCGCTGCCTTGGAAGACAGCCTCGGAGCCATCTTACTCAAACGCAGTACCCGCGCAGTGCAGCTAACAGAAATCGGGCAGCTCTATTTTCAGCAAGTGAAGGACATCCTCTCTCAGTTGGAACAGAGCGATGGAGCAGTACGAAGCTACCAAGCAAAACCAATGGGTCAGTTACGCATAAGCGCTCTGACAGGTTTTGGAGAACGATTGGTACTGCCATTACTAGGTGAATTTAAAGCGCTATATCCCGACGTTATTCTCGACCTTAGCCTCAGCGATACGGTGTCCAATCTTGGACGAGATGAGGTGGACATAGCCATTCGTGGCGGCTATGCGCCAAACGAGCGGGTACAGGCCATACGCCTTATGGATAATGAGTTTATTCCCGTGGCGTCGCCTGGCTACCTGAAAGAAATGGGAACACCAAAAAATGTTCTCGAATTGACAAAGCATCGGGGTCTTTTTTATCGCACTCCGATGGGACCATCGCCCTGGCTATGTGAAATTGACGGCGAATGGCACGACGTCGCTGGCATACCTGTAGCTGTGTCGAATCATGGCAAATGGCTCGCAGAGTTGGCGCTAGAAGGACGCGGCATAATAATGGCGCCGCGCTGGTCGTTGGCGGAATATTTGGATAGTGGACAGCTAAAAGAATTGCTCTTCAATACAACCCTTCGTGTCTCCCAAAACGCCGAAATGGCGATTTACCTGTTGTATCAAAAACAGCAATACGCGGTGCCCAAAGTTAAGGCGGCGGTGGATTTTTTGGTAGCGCGATTACGTGACGGCTACGCTCTTTAGAAGGTGCGCAACTGGGTATGAGCTGATCAATTATTCGGATCACACAGAGCGTTTTTGTAGGTAAGCAGATCTCGACTCTGGGTCAGAAACGCTCGTTAGACACGATCATAAACTAATGACTGCTGCTAGGCGAAAGCGGTCCCTGGCGATGTCGCTTAACACCTCAGGGCGGCCGGTCCTAAATATGAAATTTCAAATATTTGAGGGTCTGCCGTGTGCCAACAACGGTCGTCTTTAGAACTCAATTCGCGCCGCTGCCTTTACCTATGAGCCCATCTACGAACTGCTGGAACTCGATGTTAAATATGAACCGCTCGCTCTCCCACGCCCATCGCATTGAGCGACTTCTACCATCAATATCTTCGACAGATGCGTCTTGGCTAAGACCATATGTTGAAATCTCAGAAACAATTGAATCATACAAAACTGGGTCTAGTGTTTCGTTGCTCCACTGACGATGCCCATTCGACCAAACGTGAAAAAGGGCTCGCCACATTCCAAGAACCAATATTCGTTCTTCTGAAGACAATTTATCTGGCTCTTCAAAAGAGACAACGACTGCGCGGGCAAGCTCTGGGCTCGACGCTAAGAGCAGATTTAATTCGATGAAGGCATCGGCAACTGACGCATTTGAGGAGGCTCGTGTTGCAACCGAATTTTGCCTTACTTCAAGTCCCACAAAGGCGAGAGATCCCACGATGCTCAGCAAGCCAATTACTTCGGCGATTCCCCTGGCAGTCCAACCAAGCATATTTGGGCCCTAATCGGATCTCGTAAGAGTTGAGTTAATAGGCGCTGCCACGAGCGTTCACATTCAATCGTTGACTCGTCCCAACCATATCACAGCGCCAATGTCTCAAAGTAGGCGAAAGCGGTCTCTGGCGATGTCGCAAAACACCTCAAGGCGGTCGTTCCCTCGCGTGAAAGCCCCATGGTTCTGATGGTCCTTTTTTCGCATAACGACGCTGCAGATGAACTGTCCCGCTGGGCGCATGTCGAGGTGATGAGTCCCAATAACATATATTCTATAAGGTTATATCTGTCGGGTTTCTTTACAGCTCTTGGACGCAAGTCAGTATGAACCGGCTGGAGGCCCTGCAATCACTGACATGGCATATTCTTTGCTTAATCTAAAGTAATTAAAGATTTCCTGACGAATTAAGGAACAGCTATGAAACGTATTCTCACACTTCTAGTGTGCACTTTGGGCTTGGCTTCGATAACGTCTGTAAATGCGGGCGTAACGCTCAACCCGACAGCGACCCTGGACTCCTACATAAGCCTAGGTGAGTTTGACGGCTTCTCCGTAGATGGGTGGACAGGGGCAGGCTTCCGCTTTTTTTCGCCGGCGCAAATGACCAGCACAGCTAATGAAGGCGTGCTTTATGGCGATCTTGGCGATAGCCTCAATGATCCCCAGTTCAGGCTGCAGGGAATACAGCATGGTCCCGTTTTGGGAGCCGGCCTTTTTGATATCATCGAATTTCGGATCGGGCGACTCGGGGTTGACTCCCGGATAGACGTTTTTTGGGGAACGAGCAGCGCTGGCGGCTTCTCTGGAGGTCGTAGAACTGACGATGCTAATTTGGCTGGCACCGTTGTTGCTGATCCCTTCCCTGTTCCATTAACCTTTGAAGTTGTACAGATAGATATGTCCTCGCTCACCGGCTGGAGTGGAGTGCTGTCCGATCTCAGAATAGACCCGTTCTCAGGTACAGCCGTCACTCCTCAAGATGGCGCTTCTAGAGTCGCCGTCTTAGACTACGTGCGCATAGGGAGCATAGGGAGCATTAGTGAGGTTCCCGCCCCCGCCACTCTAGGGCTTATGGGTCTCGGATTCGCGGGCCTTGGCTGGAAGCGACGCAAGCAAGCTTAAGCCAAACTTCAAATGACGAAGCCCTCCAAGTGAGGGCTTTTTTTTACCGACGATTCGTGAATGGCTAATGTCTGAAAGTAGGCGAAAGCGGTCTCTGGCGATGTCGCAAAACACCTCAAGGCGGCCATTGGCCCTGCCATCGCGATTTGCACCCAACTCCCGCTGTCGACCAGATTGGAACATCCAGCTGTGCGTTGCTATGGCACTAACTACTCGCGCCCAGACACTGCTGTGGTGCCTATTATATCCTCAATCTCCGCCCGCAATTTGTGGGCCGTTCTGTCGCGTTCTTTACTGAGAAGCTGAGCGACGCGCTTAGTCGACATCCAATATCGCAGTGCAGATATTAAATGTTCGTTCGTACTGATCGTCGTTACCAGCGCCATCGCCTCATCCGGGCTAATGGGCGATTCGCATGGGAGCAGTTTCTGACTGTAGCTACTGGTCCAGAAGCATTGCTTCCAGATGTAGCTCTGGATGTGAAGCGGCACAAATCCACGTATTTGCTCCCGATATGCCGGGCGCTCAGTCAGAACTGGATTATCCGCTTCTAGGTAGTATCTGGCGAGCTGATCTCGCAGCTCCAGGTTTTCTATCAACCCAAGTGCACCATCACTTTTCAGCTCTTCGTAAGTCGATTTAGTGGTGTAAAACTCGGCCGCTTGGCTGGCCTGAAAATATGACAGCAACAGCTCCCAGGGCGACACGTTTGCTGAATCCCCGGTAGTCGCATAGGCGAGGCCCCCTTCACCGTATTCGGATACCTGTTGCCAAAAGACTAATCTCTCACGAAGGTTATCGATATCAGCGCCAAGGTCCGCGTGAATGCGCTGAAGGTATGAATTAGCGCGACTGTCTTGGATTCGCTGCTCATTCCAGTTGGCTACCTGAATACCGATAACAACACCAACGACCACGATGATAAAGTCGAGGCCAACGGCAAACCAGTTTTGATCTTTAACGTGTTTTGTAAGGCTACGCAGAATCACAGCAGGTTTATTCCTATTGGGCGTTTTGGCTAATCTCGATAGTTATTAGAGCATACCGGGAACGACTCTTGATAGGCGAAAGCGGTCGTCCAGGTGCTCTATCTGAGTTCACCCGCGAAAATGCGGAACATACAAAAACCCACCATAGAATTTTTGCAATTGATTGCAAATCGATTACGCAGAGGCCACCGACTGGCACCAGTTTTGAAGTTGCCGATATAGAAAGTCTTTGTAGGCAGACACATCGCCCTAAATGGGCGGAATGCTCAAGCGTTCAGTGTTAGTAGGCAAGCAAGATGGTAAGGGCTTTCTTCGAAAGAAAATCCTTTAAATATCAGTTACTTAAAGTTGTAAATGGCGGAGCGGACGGGACTCGAACCCGCGACCCCCGGCGTGACAGGCCGGTATTCTAACCAACTGAACTACCGCTCCAGGGTAGACAACGCGACACACACTTTACTTGTTTCCCTAAGGAAACTCGGCTTCAACAGCCTTTAGCAACGTGGTGGGTGATGACGGGATCGAACCGCCGACCCTCTGCTTGTAAGGCAGATGCTCTCCCAGCTGAGCTAATCACCCGCGTTGGAGGGGCGCATTATAGAGCCTTGCCTTTGCCTGTCAACGGATTTTACCGACGCTTTTAAATATCCAGATCTGCAGCACGATCGCGTCTATTTTCAGCACGGTCTCGACGATTTTCTGCGCGGTCCCAACGATCCTCAGCAAGGTCTCGGGGGCCCCGAGTTACCGCGCGATCCCGACGATCCTCACGCCGGTCCAGGACATCCTCCCGTCGGTCAATGCGATCCTCAAGTCGATCTGCACGGGACCCTTGTGCCCAGGCAGCTCGACTCTCCGCCGCGCCAAGACGATTGTTCAGGCGCTCAAGTTTCTCGGCAGGACCCGCCGACACCTGCGCGGACAAGGCCATCGCGGCTATAATAGTTAACGTAGTGAGCTTTTTCATTGTAGTTGCCTCCTCAAAGGCTGCTATATCTGTAAGCCTATACGGAGGGGCATTAAAAACCCGTCGCCAAGCACGATCATTGTTAAAAATTCGCTGCTCCCCGGACTTTCAATTCCCTACGCATAGGTTGAACATACGCGGGTTTTATTCAGGACACTTCACATGGAAATCTTCAAGGACTTTCACTTTGAGGCAGCGCACCGTCTGCCCAAGGTACCGCCGGGGCACAAGTGCGAGCGACTACACGGCCACTCTTTTCAGTTGCGCGTCTATGTCGCAGGCGAACCCGACGAGTCAACGGGCTGGATCATGGACTTCGGAGATATCAAAGCGGCCTGCAAACCGGTGATCGAACAGCTGGACCACTACTACCTGAACGACATCGAAGGTCTGGAAAACCCCACCAGTGAAAACCTATGTCGTTGGATATGGACCCGTCTTGTAACCACCCTACCCACGCTATCAGGCGTAGAGATTCGTGAGACCTGCACGTCCGGCTGCATCTACCGAGGTTGATGTCCAAGTTTGTGACAGACAGATGACCGGAACGTTACGAATGAGCAAAGTGTTACTCCGCGAAGGGTTACCTGAAGTAGCACCCGAGAATTGTTATACACAGCGAGGAGTCGCGACGCCGGATTATTGAAGTTACGTGACATGGTGCAGGCTCGCTCTAACAAAAGCATCGCAACTAATTGTTTTATATGTAGTTTATATCATTGTTCGAAATTTGACCAGCACGCCAAAGACGCCGTAACGCTTGGGATTACGGGCATGCTAAACAAATTGTGCACCGCTTTATCCACAGGTTTTGTGGACAACCCGGACTAAATGGATGGATAGCCGATCAATTTTCTGCCACAACCGTACTGTCATATGCCGCTCATGCAATACGCCATGACGGCGAGGCATCTTTGGATATTCAAGGACCTATGAGTTTTTGGGAATGGCTTAGTCTGGCCGGTCTCTGTCTTGCAGGAGCGGCCTCCCCGGGACCAAGTCTCGCAGTTGTGGTGAGTGCCAGTGTGGGTGGGGGCAAGCGCAGTGGCCTAGCCGCTGCATGGGCTCATGCCTTTGGCGTCGGACTCTACGCAGCGCTCACCGTACTGGGGCTCACCGCCTTGCTGGCGAGCGCAGGTTCCTTATTCATCAGTTTCCAGAGTGCCGGCGCGATCTATCTGCTATGGCTTGCCTGGGGGCTATGGCATAGCGCACAGCCAACATCAATGAGGGGTGAGGACACAGTGGCGAGTACAGTCTCGTCAGCACGAAATGGCTTTGCCATTGCTTTCCTTAATCCAAAGCTGGCGATCTTTATGCTCGCACTGTTCAGTCAATTCGTGCGCCCCGAGGCGAGCACTATGACTCAAGCTGCCCTGATCGCGACGGCAACGCTCATCGACGGACTCTGGTACACGCTCATTACACTGGTGCTTACCCGGGGCAAGTGGATCGAGGTCCTAAGAAACAACGGCCATAAAATAGACAGGCTTTTTGCAGTACTCCTAGCAACGGTAGCCCTGGTCATATTGGCAAGAGCGCTCTCTTCCCTCTAAAACTCTTAATGAACGGTAGGCGCCTCGGCTACCAGCACAGCCTGCAAGCGTGGCCCGAGCATAATGATGTGCCCGATTTCTCGGCCGACACCATCACGACTGTATTCAAAGCGGTACTGACGCCACACGTGCCACCCCCCCTTACCGTCACGACTGAGGGATGTCTTGGACAGCGACACGGATTGGTCAAGCAACTGGATATCCGCCAACTCTGATGATCGCTTTGCGGCTGCCACAGCCAACTCGCGCACGCGGGTAGCACTGAACACATACCAGGCAAGCCCACCAAACACGGCCACAAACACTAAATCCCAAATACTCAGAGTCATCCCTGACGGTCCTCGTTACGCGTGCTGTGCTTCAAAAAACTCAACACGGCTCTGTTAAATGCCTGCGGCTTTTCGGCGTGCAGCCAATGCCCAGTATCAGGAATCCCCTCAAACCGCGCCTGAGGAAAGGCTCTCAAAGCGGCGGCTATACCTGTCTCATCTACATATGTGGAGTCTAAACCGTAGATAAACAAGGCCGCCCTTGAATACTGCGACCCTTCTGGCGCCTTGCGGAGTTTTTCATAATTGTCTCGTAGTGCCTGCGCGTTGAACCGCCAGACATAAAATCCATCGACATCCCGCTTCAAACTGAGCGTCAAAAACTGTACTACTGAAGCTTCTGAAACAAAGCCTCGCATCAACTCCCCGGCCTCGCTGCGAGACGTGGGCCGCGCCGCTTCTACCGCCGCAATCGCCGCAAAGACCGCATCATGTGAAGCCGGATACTCGACCGGCGCAATGTCCGCAACGATGAGCGAGCCAACCTCCTTCGGCGAAGTAAGGGCCATCTGCATGGCGACCTTGCCGCCCAAGGAATGACCTACAAGAGCAACAGGACCAAGTTCCTTACTTTTAATATAGGCATTCACACTCGACGCAAGATCCCCCAGATCCGAATTGGCTTGCCATAAAGAGCGTCCGTGATTGGGAAGATCCAGCTGATGAACCTCGAAATCACTGGCGAGTGCGCGAGCCAAACCACCTAGGTTGCTGCCCATGCCAAACAGACCATGCAGCAGAATCACCGCGGGGCCAGTACCACTAACGCTAACGTGCAGAGCAGAATCTGACACCTTATTATGCTCGGATGGGTCTTTGTTCGCTGCCAAGTTCGCTGCCAAGTTCGCTGCCAAGTTTGTTACCATGCGCAATCCTTAATAATGACCACAATATGTTACCCAAGAATATGCCAAAAAAACTGTTACTCCTTACCTTCTCCGCCCTGATCTGGCTGACCGCCTGCGCTACCGGCGGCGGCTACAACCCAACGGTGTTCCCCTTCGAGGTGGAGACCGAACGTTTAGCCGAGTCACCGGTGCGGACGGTGGTAATACCGCACGTCAACCTTGGCAGCCCCTCGCGCAACCACCTGGAAGACGTTGCACCAAGAATCGACGCCCGCATCAGCAGCTACCTCAAGGCCAATGGCTACAAAGTCTTACCTCAGCGGGACTTCAAACAACACTGGAACGCCGCCGTGCGCGCCTTTGGAGACCCTGTGGACCCCACCACCGGTCGCGTCAACATGAAAACCTTCTCGCAGATCATGCAAAGCGTACGTGACCGCTTTATTGAGGTCGGTGAGCTGGAAGCCTTTGTCTTTACAGACCTCGTAGAGCTGGACGTACCGTTTAACGGCGGACTCAAACATATAGGTCGTTGGGATGGAGTTTCCCGTCGCCCCTCTATGCAAGGGCCTGGCACCGGGGTCAGCGCGGATTTTGACTGGTCAATGACCGCCGCGGTTGCCTCAGTGCAAATCACTATATTCGACACTGACCTTCAGCGACTCTTTGTGAGCCGCGGCGGGCTTGACGCTACCGACGCCATCGATGCGCGCTCCTCTACTGGGCGCTACGTTCGTCGCCGCAGTCTCCTGGAGAACAATCAGTATTTGGACGAGGGCATCGCGCTCGCGCTACACCCTCTCATTGAAATGGAAAAGTACCCGGGCAATCCCTAACGGCGAGCCGGGGTATCGTTCGGCCTATCAATCAGTCTTCGTAGTTCGCCGCGCGTTTTTCCATCTGGGCCTTGAGTCCTTCCTGAAGATCATGAGCGCTGAGCATGCCAGCGTTCCAGGTAGCAATGTAATTTAGGCCTTCCTGAACACTGTGGTCCCGGCTGTACAACAGCATCTCTTTGCTTCCGCGCACCGCTAGCGGCGCTTTACTGGCAATCACCGCCGCTGTCTCGCGAACACCCTTTAACAACGCCTCTTTATCAGCGAACACCCTATTTATAAGACCTACCTGCTGAGCCTCCTCGGCGCCCATGTTGCGTCCGGTGTAAGCGAGCTCGCAAGCGACGCCGTAGGGTACGATTTTTGGCAAACGCTGCAGCGTACCCACATCAGCCGTCATACCGATATCAACCTCACGAATGGAGAACCAGGCATCCGCCGTGGCGTAGCGCATATCAGCACAGGTGACCATATCCATGGCGCCGCCTATACAAGTGTTGTGAATTGCCGCGAGTACCGGCTTTCGGCACTTTTCTATGGCCGACAAATTGTCTTGCATAACCAGCACATTACGGCGGAAGATCTCAGCACGGCGAGCAGGATCCGTATTCTTTCCCTGCACCCCGGCGAGCATATCCAGATCAATCCCCGCACAGAAATGCTTACCGTGCGCAGCAAGAATCACAGCTCGTACTGAGGGCTCACTGTCCAGCCAGTCAAAACAGTCTTGTAACTCTCGCCACATAGCCACGTTCATGGAGTTCGCTTTATCACCGCGATTAAGGAATACCTCGGCCACGTGACCGTCGATACTCAAATCCAAGGTTTCAAAGGAGGGCTGTGTTATCTGTTCCTGCTGCATATCTCTATCCTTTCTATGCTGTGCTCTAAATCCTACTGCGTTGTCTTAAAGAGTACTCAAACGCGCCGTACTTACCAGACGCGGTGAAAATCATCGGTTTCTAAGGTCGGTATCGGTTTAGCGGGACAGTCCCTGCTTCCCACATAAACAAACCCGACAAACTCTTCGTTCTGTGCACCGCCCACATCGCGCAGTAGCTGCTGATCCTCGGCAAAAGCCCCCGTGCGCCAAATGGCTGCGTAACCCACTGCCTCTGCAGCCAGCGTCAGGCTAAAAGCCGCACATCCTGCTGAAAGACGTTGCTCCCAAACGGGTACTTTCGGATGCTCGCGGGGCGAAACAAGCACTGCGATCAGCAGCGGCGCGCGAAGCGGCGCGTTCAAAGCTCTGTCTTGCGCAGTCTGGTCTGCATCGGGATCGCGTCTCAGCAGAGACGCTCTAAGCAACTCCCCAAATGCGATCCGTCGATCGCCTTGAATACTGATAAAGCGCCAGGGACGTAAACGTGCATGATCAGGACTTCGCAACGCACACAAAAACATCTGCTCTAGTTGATCTGCATTGGGCCCCGGCTCCGTGAGTCGCGTAGCAGAGTTACGCTGCTGTAAAAAATCGAGTCCGCTGAATGCCACCGACATTGTTTCCTCATCACTAAATTTGAACCGGCATTATACCAGCCCACTCCTCGAGACGCAGGCCTGCGGGTAGTGGTCTATCGTGAGGTTATTGGGACAGTTTAGCCGGCGCGCTGCCTGCATAAATATTCATAAAACCTCGATCGCCCGGGGAGGCATCGACGTTGTCAGCCCACTGGCATAGAGCCTGCGCATAACTGGGTACGAGGCGGTGCTCAATATGATCGACTATCCATAGGGGCATGCCTAATTCTGCAATGAGGGTAACAAGAGCTCGACCGCTACTTCCCGCAAGGCGCAGTGAGTACGGTGTCAGTTCCAACAGAATTCGCAGATTGGGAGCGCTTGCTTGCAAGAGCGGCAACAGCCCTTTCATGACGGCGTACTCACTACCTTGCGTGTCAACTTTCAGCAGATCAACGTGATTCGTATGGACGCCCAGTAAGTTCGCACCATGGCGCACCGTGATCGCCTCTTGGGTTCTATCGCCATCGCCGGCATAAATCTGATGATCACCTCGATTATGTTCATTGCGGTGTAAGGAAGCGTCCGCATCTAGCTCACCCAGAGCTACAGGAGCAACTTTGATCGTGGCCTGGCAGTTATTTAAGACCAAATTTGTTCGCAACAAGGCGACATTATCGGCAGCCGGCTCGAAGGCGAATATCTGCGCTGCTCGCTGGGGATGTAGTGCACTCAGAATGCTGAAGTATCCGAGGTTTGCGCCGACATCAACGACCACATCCCCAGACTTTTGAGCAGCAATCCATAGCCGCGTTTCGAAAGGCTCCCATTGACGCTCACTATGTAGCTTCTGCGAGACAAGATCACTATTGGGACAATGAGTGTTCAACGTCAGCTCACTGTGCAAACCTTCTATTTCATCCAGTGTGACTTGCCAGCGATGCTCTTCACTCACAGTCGCACAGCGCCAGGTTGATCGTCATTAACCGCGGTCTTTAGTCATCAAAGGGATTGGACTGTACTAGCGACACATGGCTGCCATCAATAGAAATACTGTCCTTTGTAAAACTTACCGCTTCGTCACCCAGAACGTTGTTGTCAAACAAGTAGCGCGGAGATTCCGCACCCGACAGCACACGAGACTCCCGTGCTAGCTGTGCTTCCTTCACGCTCTCCTGCGATCGCTTCCACTGGGTAATGCTGGCAGCCCCATGACGAGCGCGGAGCATGTCCATGGTCTGAAGAGGACTGAGGAGCGTGGCCGATGCATTATTGCCACCAAATCCTTTTGCATTGATGAGCGCGTAGCGTTGTTGAGACAGATCCAGCTCCCGGTGATCCAGTGCGAAATCCAAATTTTCCGTGGCGACATCATCAGCCAAGCGCTTAGTGGTAGAAATTCCCGGGAGCCAGCCCTCCGCCCAGGTCCCAAGGGTTGTAGCAATCTGATCACCCGACGAGGCAGCGAGCGAATGTCCCACGTAGCTTTTTATGGCAGTCACAGGCCAATGCTCGATCCCAAAAGCGCCCGCGACGCGACTAAGAATCACCGACTCAGTAACACGATTCTGCGGCGTACCCGTGCCATGTGCCTGCACGAGACCACCTTGGTGCAAGCCACGCTCCCCCACGATAGCGCGAGCACAAGCGGTGGCTCGCGCCATAGTGAGGTAATTTCCCACACCCGGCCCCGAGATCGACTTTTTGTAACCGTCTGCGTTGATGAACACATCGGCTGCGGAGCCCAGGATGTTAGCGCCTGTTTGCAGGGCGAGCTCATCGTCAAAAAGAACGATAAATTGTGATGACTCACCAATGGTGAATCCGCAGTTGTTGCCAAACGGTCTACATGCACTGCGATGATCGGGGTCTTTGTCGTCGCTCAATCCGTCCAACTGGCGCAGTCCTTTGTCTGTTGCCAGGGCACCCATCGCGGCATAGCCTTCCATAATTTCTGGCGTAACCGGGGCCTCAGCCGCGCCTACAAAGGCGATACGCGCGCGTCCCGAACGGATGTCGTGAATGGCATGGCGCAGGTTGTAAAGGAACGATGCGCAAGCGCCCAGAGTTGCTCCGGTTGAGCCCGCGGCACCCAGTACATAAGCATTAACAAAATCAGCGGGCATCTCGGCAAGACCCAAGGGACAGAACTTAGAGGTCACACGACTGCCGCGGTAGCGCGCTTTAAGCATGCCTCCAGTTCCGTTGTCGTCCAGTTGCCCCATTGCGCTGCCGGCATAGACGCTGATCTGATCAGGTCCCAAGGTCGAGGTAAGCGCATCCCAGTCCATGCCCAGATTCCCCAGAGCATCGCTTGCCGCATACACCGACATCGCCAATCCCCGAGGATGGTTGCGCGACTGATAAAGTGCCGCAGGATCAAAGCCATCAGGCAGCTGGCTAGCAGCCTTTACTTCGAATTCACGGTGCGTAGGCAGAAGAAACTGCTGCTCCCCAATAATCTGCACACGCACGTGTTCCCCGTCTTCGCCACTCAGAAGCTGCCAATCCTCAGGAACTGGCTCGGGCAGATAGCGTTTATGCAGCTCAAAACTGACGGGGGCGCCATTACTGCGGGTTGGAAGTCTTTGATTCCAGGCGACGCGGGAAGGATCAAAATGCGCAGGCCCTATGCGACGTATGAGTGTGCGCTCCAGGAGTGAAGCGTCATCGTCAGTGGACGCTCCCGTTAGCTGGCGCAGGGACGCGAGCATGTCACTGCGACGGGAGGCGCTCAACACCTCCTCTACCATTCGGGCATAGCCGTGATGCATGGAACTGCGACCAGCGCTGTTGATCCCTCCGAGGCTGACTATAACCGGTAATGCTTGTCGCACAGTGATTCCTGCAATAAGGGACTTAGGCTTCTAGTGTAGGCAGCTGCCTTGTTTATCTATATCCTATTAGCGTCAATTTGTTTATATAAACCGCCATTCTGGTGAACACATGCCAACTGCCGCACTTATTCTTTATCCCGAGGCGCTGGCCACTAGCGTCACTCTCCCTGCAGAGATTCTCCATGCCGCGGCGCAGATGTCGCAGTCGCGTCGAGGTATCGGTATGGGCGCCGACATACAGTTGGTCGGACTGGTCGGTGAATCCACCATCACACTAGATTCAGGCCTGCGCCTCGCCCTTGATGGGGATATCAGAGATCTAAAAAGTTGCGATCTCTTGATACTCCCTGCTATCTGGCGTCATCCCCGTCGGGTCCTCCAGCGCGCTCAAAGCTGGCTACCCAGAATTCAGGAGCTTCATACTCAGGGAAGCAGTATTTGTAGTGTCGGAACTGCAAGCGCCCTGCTCGCCGAAACGGGTCTTCTCAATCACCGCCCCGCCACCACACACTGGCATGACTTCGACCGATTTGAAGCTCGCTATCCCGAAGTCGATCTCAAACGCCGACATCTAATCACCCAAAGTGAACGTCTCTACTGCGTAGGGAGCGTTAACTCCATCGGCGACTTCATGGTCCATTTTGTAGAGCAATGGTTCGGAGAGCGCATTGCGCGGGCGGTAGAAGCACAGTTTTCGCCGGAGGCACGGCAATCCTTCGAAACCGCTGCTTTTTTGCAAGAATCAACCGGGGCACATCACGACGCGTTGATTCGTGAAGCTCAGGATCATATGCAGCTGCATCCCGGAGACACCCATAGTGTCGCAAGTCTCGCGGCGATAAGTGGCCTCTCCGCACGAAGCTTTGGACGACGCTTTCACAACGCTACCGGCGAAACGCCGATCCGTTACCTCCTCAACTTGCGTATCCGCGAAGCGCGGGCACTGCTACAACATTCAGATCTCGCCCTCGCGGACATTGCCTGGCGCTGTGGCTTTAGCTCTCCCAGCAGATTCTCACAGGCCTTCAAAAACGCCACAGATTTAAGCCCCCGAGCATTTAGAGAAGCCGTGCGCGGCAAGCGATTCGGCACTGCAATCGCCCCAGCGCCTTGAACGACAGAGAGACTCAAGCTTGAGCGACACGGGACACTGTGGCTAAATCACGCACCCCCCGCTGACCGCCCACCCTAGGAGCGAAGTAATGAGTGACCAAAGCGTAATAATTGTTGATGGTGCCCGCACCCCCATGGGCGGCTTGCAAGGTGCCTTATCCAGCGTGCCCGCACCAGAATTGGCAGCCGTAGCGGCAAGGTCCGCGCTCGAAAAAAGCGCTGTTGAGCCCACGGCAGTTGACGAGGTCTTCATGGGCTGCGTACTTCCTGCTGGACTCAAGCAGTGTCCTGCCCGACAAACCTCTATCGCAGCCGGCATTCCCGTGAGCACCGGCGCCGTTACCGTCAACAAAGCCTGCGGCAGCGGTATGCAGGCCACTATCTTTGCGTACGACAGTATTATGGCCGGTACAAACAGTATCGTTCTGGCCGGCGGCATGGAAAGTATGAGCAACGCTCCCCACTTACTAATGGGTGCACGAAGCGGCTTCCGCCTAGGCTCTGCCACTGCTTTTGACCACATGATGATGGATGGGCTGGAAGACGCCTATGATGGCTGCTCCATGGGAACCTTCGCTCAGGCTACCGTCGATCGTGAAGGCCTTAGTCGCGAAGATATGGACGCATTCGCTATCGAATCCCTGCGGCGCGCTAAAGCCGCCATCGACGATGGATCTCTGGCAGCCGAAATAGCCCCGGTCACCGTTCGCAGCCGAAGCGGCGATACCGTGATAAGTGATGATGAGCTGCCACACAAGGCCAACGTTGATCGTATACCTCAAATGCGCGCCGCTTTCACCAAAGATGGCACTATCACGGCAGCAACAGCTAGCTCCATTTCCGATGGAGGCAGCGCCCTACTCCTCATGTCAGGGACCGAAGCAGCGTCCAGAGGCATCACCGGTATGGCGCGTGTCGTGGCGCACAGCCGACACAGCCAGGAGCCCTCGGAATTCACCACCGCTCCCAGTGGAGCCATCCGGAAATTGTTCGACAAAACCGGTTGGGGTGTTGCGGACGTAGATCTCTTTGAGATCAATGAGGCCTTCGCCATGGTAACCATGCTGGCTATGCGCGAGCACGGCCTGGACCACGCCAAGGTAAACGTACACGGCGGCGCCTGTGCCCAGGGGCATCCGATTGGTTCCACCGGCTCACGCATCATCGTCAGCTTGATGTATGCACTGCGCAAAACCGGCGGCAAGCGAGGCGTAGCCGCACTGTGTATTGGTGGCGGAGAGGCCACCGCAGTTGCTATCGAGATGATCTGAAGACTAGCACCGTCACTCCACAAGCAGGATAGAAAGTTATGGCTCTTAGCAGCGTTCCCGATCTCATCGAAGCCATTCGCCAAGGGCGGATGGTGATCCTTATGGATGACGAGGACCGGGAGAATGAAGGCGACCTCATCATCGCGGCCGAAGCGGTTACGCCAGAAATTATCAATTTCTTTGCTACCGAGGCCTGTGGTCTGATCTGTATGCCGCTCACAGATCAGCGCGCCAGGCAGTTGCAGCTCCCGCTAATGGTTCGTGACAATCGATCACAGCACGAAACCAACTTTACGGTATCCATCGATGCAGCAGAAAGTCGCGGCCCCGGTATCAGTGCTATTCAACGCGCTCACACAGTCCGCGTCGCTGCTGGGGCAAACGCCGGCCCTACAGACATCCGTCAACCAGGACACATCTTTCCACTAGTGGCAAAAGCCGGCGGTGTACTGCGCCGCGCTGGCCATACCGAAGCCGGTGTTGATCTTGCACGCATGGCAGGATTCGAACCCGCCGCATTGATCGTCGAGATTATGAACGAAGACGGTACTATGGCGCGCCGACCAGAACTTGAGGTGTTCGCAGAGAAGCATCAACTCGCTATGGGAACGATTGCCGACCTCATTGCGTACCGGTCATTGCATGAACAATCAGTCGAGCTCATCGCGCAAAAATCGGTGCAAACAGAACACGGCGAGTTCGAGCTCCACACCTTTAAAGATCTGGTGGACGACACCCTTCACTACGCATTAACACAAGGCGAACTTTCCACCGATCAGGACACGCTAGTTCGTGTGCAGCCTCTGGACATGCTTAGGGATGTTTTCAACACGCAGATCCCAAATCGCGAGGGCTGGTCGCTGAGTCGTGCCATGGCTCGTATTAACGAAGAGGGCTTGGGGGCTCTCATCCTCATTGGCCAGCACCGCTCGATTGAAAGTCAGATCGCCGACATCGAGGCGTTTCCTGGCAGTCCAAGCAACAATCCGGGCGATGGCTCCGTGGGATTGCAAAACTATCGCATCATCGGCACCGGGGCTCAGATATTGCAGCGACTCAATGTAGGGCAAATGCGTCTAATGTCCGCACCTATGCGATTCAACGCCTTGTCAGGATTCAATCTGGAAGTCGTCGACTTCATCGCGCCCTGAACGTATGCCGCTGTAAACAGTTGGATGGGGCTTAGAGGCTAAGACGAGCACAAGCTCACGAATAGCTTGTGCTGAGGCAAGCTCGGATTTTACAGAACTGTGATTACTCTTCGTCGCAAAGGGACATCAGGAAATCACGCTCTTCTGGTGTAAGAAACCCACCATCGGGCAACGGAAAACGTCGCATTCGGGAAGGATCAAGGCGACGCTCTCCTGCTCTGCGCTCTGCGTTACGACGCTCGCCGTCTCGGCGGGACGCCTGACGCCGATCCTCCTTGCGACGCTCATCCTTAACTGTGGCTCCATCAGCATTTTCAAGCTGATTTGACGCACTGCGCCGCGCGGTATCACGACGATCATCACCTCTACGTTCGGCGCCTCGACGTTCGCTACCCCGACGATCAGTAGAGGTGTTGCGGTTTAACGCATCTCGCCTCTGTATGTAGTCAAGCATATAGTCACTACACCTTTGGATGGGACAGCGCTGCTAGCTGTCACTCCACTTAGGCCCACAATTACTGTTTTTTCAAACCTACGAGTAAGTTTGAGTGTGCACTTAAAGTAAAATATAGCTTTCTTTCGCATTTTTTTCCTGTGAATAAATTACGCTGCCCAAAAAGCGCAGATCCGGTGGTAAGCGGGCCATTACTGAAGACCACTGCGGAGTGGCTCGCTCACAACCTCGGCGCCCATTTAGACAGAATGATCCGCCAGGTGCTCCTTTGGTTAATAACGCTTAATAAGCTGGAAATCACGGTTTGGCCCAAGTCGCATTAATCCACGCAAAGGTTCCAAGACTAACGTGAAGCGGCGGGCCAATAACTTAAGTAGCGTCCGTCGATTCATTTCATAAGCTCGCAGAGGCCCTTAGGCTCGTAAAAAAGCTCAGGAGCCATTCACGCGACCCTTGTTAGCGTTGCTCTAACAGGGGCTCTGACACTCCCGAAATACCCGTCATCGCAAGCATGACTAACAACGCGGACTGCGGGCCCTTATAGGAATTCAATGGTGCGTACCATTCATCAGGCGAGTGCGCTCCGCCGGCATCACCGCCAGCCGATAGCGTCACAGCCGGAATCCCAAGGGACATGGGAACATTCGAGTCAGTGCTGGATATCCCCAGGCCCTCAAGTTCAACGTCTACTGCGTCATACGCCAGCGCCGCGGCCTGCACCAAAGCACTCGTTACGGGGGTACTCCCCACGGGGCGATCGCCAATCAATTTGAATTCCACGCTGATTTCACCGTTGTTCCAGCGCGCGTTTTCCTCAGCAACGCCCGCCAATGCCGCAGCTTTAGTCATTTTCTCAAGCTCGGCCAACGCGTCCTTGTCGTTGGAACGCATGTCTAACGCAAAGACAGCATGAGCAGCGATGGAGTTAACCGAGGTTCCGCCCATGACCGTGCCCACCGTAAAAGTGGTCTTCGGCACGGTAGGAGTCTCGATATCACCAATCTTGGCAATTGCTCTGCCCATGGCGTGTGTGGCGCTTGCAAGACCAAAGGCACCAAAGGAATGTCCGCCAGGCCCATTAAAGTGAAACTCAAATCGGCGGCTACCGGTGCCACCATTGGTAATGCGTCGCATCTTTACACCGTCAATAGACACAAAACCATCTATCTCCGGGTGGTCTCGAAAAATCCCCTTGACGCCCCGTAAATCTCCCCGCCCTTCTTCACCGACGTTTCCGGCAAAAATAATGTCGCCCACGGTTTCTATGCCGCTCGTCTCCAGAGCTTCAATCACCGACAACAATGCCGCAAGGCCTCGCGTGTCATCACCTATTCCCGGCGCGTAGTAGCGCCCATCGCGTAAGGTGACCGTCGTATCGATGTCCTCTGGGAAAACCGTATCGAGGTGCGCAGCGATTAAGAATGTCGGCCCGTTGCCCGTGCCTTTACGAATGCCAATCACATTTCCTGTGTCGTCGATATAAGCATTGCTTAGACCGCGACTCTTCATCTGCTCAAGAAAATAGGCAGCCCGGCGTTCTTCCTTAAATGGAGGTGCGGGTATCTCCGTAAGACGAATGAGTTCTTCGAGATAGGCCGACTCCTGCGCTTCAATATGCGCCAGCGCTTGCTGCACCTTTGCCTGCTCACGCAGTAAAGAGAACTGCGTATCTACCGCGCTGTCGATAGTAACGATGTCTTGCTGCGCCCAACTTGCTGAGACAACACAAAAGGTGATGACACTTAGGGAAAAACCACGCCAAAAACGCATACTTTAAAGCTCCTTTGAAAGAGAACACTCGTCGAGTCTGAGTGACCACAGGGCATCAATGCCAAATTACTGCAGCACTTGCAACAGGCCGTCATCATACGATACGTTCGCGCGCAATAATCAAGTAAGTCGTATGGGGCCGACCTTCTCCGGGCAGCTCCACTGAGTAATAAACAGGATCACAATCGTTTACGTAAGCCAGATCTCAGTCGTTTTTAGCGTTATTTTGCTGCATCCCGCTACTGCTGATCACCACAGGCAGCATAGCCAGGGACGGTGTCCTCCCGCCACTAAACACCTCCAACGTCAACGCAACAAGCATCGCCTGGACCGAGATGGGCGACCCTGGTGGCGCGCCGATACTCATGATTATGGGACTCGGAGCATCCTCTACGGTGTGGGGCGACGAATTTCCCGCCGGTCTTGTCGATAAGGGCTTCACACTGGTACTAGTTGATAACCGAGATGTCGGCGGCTCCCAGAAATTTGATAAATAGGGGGAGCCTGTACTGTGGTGGAGCATGCACTCTGGCCATCGCAGCGCATGCCAGGACTCTCGCTGCGAACTAGCGCAATAAAACTGTCTAGTTGAGCCCCATGCCAATCACAAGCCCGACGGCGATGCCAAGTCCAACGAATATGGCAGCAACGACAATCCCTACGGCGCGATTGTCTCTGCCCAATTCAGCATTGATATCAAGTGGATTCAGGATATCGAATATCCAGTAGCCTAGCATCATGAAAGTCAGCGTCAGCGCCGTCCCGAGTGTGGCGTACACGAAGTTCATTCCTACAATGGTCCAGTCCATCAGCGTATTGCTTCCTTTATTTCGAATATGCGCTCGACATAGTTGATCGTCTCGCGTGAATGTTTACCCGTGATCGCGGGCAGCGCCTTTTTCATCGATTGCCACTTCCGCGGGTTAAGCCCCTGATTGATGGCCTCGCGCTGCGCTTTACGAAGGTTCACCCGCCCCGTGTTGTAGGAGCCGTACATGAACTTCAAGCGCTCCTCAAAGCTACGACCTTTTTGCCAGTAATCGAACTGGTGTTTGTTGTACCAAATGCCTGCGGCAATGTTCCAGCGCGGCTCCAACAGCGTGCCTTCGATGTACTCTGACTTATTAGTAACCTCGACGAAGGTGCGTGGCATTAACTGCATAAGGCCCTGTGCGCCAACGGCACTCTGAGCATTGGGATTGAGATTCGACTCCGCGATAGCCTGTGCTTTGAAGTAGTGCCAGTCAAAGCCGACGCCGAAAAAGCGCTTGGTGTACTTGCGAAAGTGTTCGTCATAGTCCGTGTGATCGCGATACTTCTCAAAGCCCTGAGCGGACACCGGGGTACAGCACAGCATCAGGAGAAATAGAATCATCGGTGTAACTAGGGCATTCATCTGGGGTAGAGCGTCGCTATCGCGCCTATCAAGTACCGCCAGACACAGATGCGGCAGCAGTAGTCAGTATGTCGTCATAATGCTAGCAGACTTATACAAACTTGCACGGCCTGCGAATCGCGCTTCCCTACGCTCGGGCGTAACGATAGGATAGAATCCAACGAACAGCAGACTAAGCACACTTGTGCGTGGGATCGCTCGCGATGATACCTTTTTCGGCCCGGACGCACCCTGGCCTTAGGCGCAGTAAAAACGAGGACAACTTCGAGACCGATGCGGACTTGGGCTTGTGGATCGTTGCAGATGGAGTGGGCGGACACAGCAATGGCGAGGTCGCTTCAGAAATTGCCTGCACGACTATTCGTGAGCAAGTTGCCAAAGGCAGCGACCTGCGCAGCGCCATCGAAAACGCACACCAAGCGGTGCTTCGAGAAATCGATACCCGGGATGCGGGTAACAACATGGGCACGACGGTCGTTGCCCTACAGCTCCGTGGTGATAGCTACGAAATAGCCTGGGTAGGCGATTCCCGAGCCTACCTTTTTGATGGCGGACTCAAACAGCTTACCCGCGACCACAGTGCGGTGAACGATCTCATCGACAGCGGCGCAATAAGCAAAGCCCAAGCCGCAATTCATCCACAGCGCCACGCCCTCAGCCGATCTTTGGGGGTATCGTCCACCAATGCCAGCAGCGTCAGTGTAATCAAGGGAAAACTGGGGGCTGGCGAACAAATCCTCCTGTGCAGCGATGGACTTACTGATGAACTCGCCGACACTACTATTATCGCAGAGTTGACTCGCAACGCTGATCTGGAGTCCCAGGTCGATGCGCTTGTCTCTGCCGCTCTGGCAAGCGGCGGGCGGGACAATCTTACCCTCGTACTTCTGGGTAGTCCGCGGCAAAAACCGCGTAGTCAAAAAGAGGCAGCACCGGACCTCGAAGTCACACAGAATATTGCCGCGAGACTGGCTCCGGAAACGGCTGGTCGGCGCAAAACCGAACGGATCACCCTGCTCCTGTTTGTTTTGGTGTGTATCATTCTAGGGGCAACCCTGATTTAGCGTAGGAAAGGGACGGCGAAGAAGTGGAGTTTGTAGGACGTAAGATTGAACGCTATGAAATCGTGGAGCTCATTGGTGAGGGAGGCATGGCACATGTCTACAAAGCCTTTGATCCCGAAATAAACCGCTCGGTTGCCTTGAAAATTCTCAAGGAAGAGCATTGCGAAAAGGCCGAGTATACGAGTCGCTTCCTTAAAGAAGGTCGCGCAGCCGGTGCGTTGACACACCCGAATATAGTGACCATTTATGACGTCGGGCGCATCGATGACGCCCCCTACATCATGATGGAGTTGTTGACGGGTACAACCCTGGGAGAGCTACTCCTCGAAGGCAAACGTTTGACCCTTGAACAGACCCTCGAGTGCGTCGCGCAACTAGCTGACGCCTTGGACTACGCACATAGCAAAAATGTTGTGCACCGGGACATGAAGCCCGACAACATTATCCTGGACCTTGATCAGAACGTCGTAAAAGTCGCTGACTTTGGTATCGCAAGGCTCAATCAGAATGAGGTCGCCGACAGTACCCAGGCCGGGATGATGCTGGGGACTCCGCGTTACATGTCACCCGAGCAGGCCACCGGAGATTCTGTTGATGGTCGCTCTGATCTATTCGCATTGGGTGTGATTCTCTACGAGATGATCACAGGGCAAAAAGCTTTCGATGCTGACTCTATGACGACGCTGATCCTGCAGATCATACAAAAGGACCCTCTACCTATACGTCAAATAACGTTTGGCGCCCCCATAGGTGTTGAGAAGATCGTTAAGAAACTCCTGCAAAAACGCCCGGAGAGGCGCTTCCAAACTGGAAAAGAGCTAAAGATAGCTGTGCTGCGTGAACTTGCAGCGCTGCGTGAATCGAACGAAGAAAAGAGTAGTTACCTCCCCTTACAGATTAAGTGGACGGCAATTATGGCGGCGATTGTGGCGATTGCCATGGGCGTTTCGTCCTACATCATTCTGGGTGCCCAGCGTGCCACGCTGACGGAGCAGTTGATCGACTCGGGGATATCGCTGACCAAGTTCATTTCCGTACAAGCCGCGATACCGGTGCTAGGGGAAGACTGGATATCCCTTGAGGCTCTGGTTGTCGACGCCTCCGCCCGGGAGAGCTTTAGCTATCTTGTGGTGTCTGATCACACAGATGTCGTGCGCAGCGCCAGCGACCCGACACTTGTGGGGCAGACACGGCCTGGAACGAACGCAGATGATCTAGTCTATAGTCAGGACGACATACAGGTGAGCGAGAACGGCGAGTCCGTATTCAATTTCAGCGTCCCGGTACTCTTTAATCAGACCCCGGTCGGGAGTGTTGATGTCGGGCTAGACGTACACAGCCTTGAAGATGCTCTCTACACCACATCCCGGATGCTTTTGATGCTGGCTTTGGCGATGGTGCTAACTGTGTCCGTGGCAATCTACATCTTCAACCAAATGACTGCGCGTAATTTGCTCACTGCGACCCGCGCTTTGAAGCTATTTGCCAGCCATCATTACGAAGCGCGAATATCCAAAACACGCAGTGACGAATTCGGAGATCTTTTCAATGCCTTCAATAGCATGGCGGATTCTGTAGAAGGATTACTCAACGAGGACGGCAAAGACGCGGACCTTGCTAAGGTCACCGTCGATGAACACTACGCCGACACGGACGTAAGTGGAATCACTCGCACGATGGTTAGTGACTCGACGATCGTGCGCCCTAGCGGTGAATAAACAGATGCTTTTCAATTTACGGCCTCGACGCCAATCCCACGCCTATGCAGCGCTACTACTCCCAGCGCTCTTTGCGTTTGAGGGTTGCAGCACTTTACCCGGCGGCGCATTCAATAAATCTGACTTTGTCACGGTGGCGCAAAGCGACGAGTTTTATGTACTCCGAATGCAGCAGGGCCAAACGCCCGAGGATATCGCAGATATATTCCTGGGCAATCGCGATGCAGTGTGGCAGCTGGACGAGGTTAATGCGCAACTGCAGACGGCCCCGGGGGAGCTTATCGCCGTACCGAAAAAACCAATCAACCCTACCGGCGTCTACTCGAACGGTTATCGCACGATACCTATTCTCTGCTATCACCAGTTCACGGCGGAGCAGCCACCCTCGCAGAAACTTGAACTGCGCGCTGCGGATTTCGAGGCGCAACTGCGTTATCTAAGAGATAACGATTTTCAAGTTTTGTCTTTTGACGAACTGCGTGACGTCATGCAGTTCAAACGCCCAATGCCCGCCAAGGGCGTCGTGCTTACCATCGATGACGGCTACGCCTCGGTGTATGACGTCGCCTGGCCATTGCTCAAGCAGTACGAAATGAGAGCGACGCTGTTTATTTACACAGACTTCATCGGTGCTGGCGCGGCCCTGAACTGGGATGAAATTCGGGAAATGCGAGACTCGGGCCTTATTCAGGTGGAGTCCCACGGCAAGAGCCACACATCGCTGGCTCCGATATCACAGGACAGCGATGAGCGCAGCTACAGAAATCGCCTGGCGGCTGAACTCAGTGCCTCGGAAGCCTCCTTCATGGCTAACCTCGGTGCGGCGCCGGACTATGTCTCTTACCCTTATGGCAACAGTAGTCGCGTTATTGCCACAATGCTTAAGGAGAACGGCTACTCGCTCGCGGCCACCGTCACCCGGGGCAACAATGGGAGTTTCGTTGACCCGTTTCTCCTACATAGAACCATGATTTATGACGGCCATACCTTATCTGACTTTGAAGGTTTTCTCCGCAACTTTAGTAGCAGGCCGCGACCCCGGTGACTATTCGAGCGCTGAGCATTGTCCTGCTGGCGGCTGCACTAACGGCCTGCGCGTCCCCACCGGGCCAGCAGTCCGGATTGGATGACTTTAAGGCCCGCCAGGCAGACGCGGCAGCGACTGCACAGGCGGATGCCAAGTATCGCGAAGCCTTAATGCTCTGGCAGACAGTTGCCACTGTGGACCCTGGTGACGCCGAAGCCCAGAAGGCAATTCTGAGCCTACAAAGCACTATAGAAAGCGAAACACGCAACGCTGTCTCAGAGGGTAAGGCTGCTTACCGTCGAGGTAGAGCTGCAGACGGCGATCGCTGGATGCTCAGGGCATTGGCGCTCAGACCTGGAGAGCCTACAGCACTGCAGGGGCTACGAAAAAGCGTATCCGAGGCATCACACAATCGCCAGGGTAAGAAAGTTCAAAGCAGTTACGGTGGCGTAGATTTAAAGAATGATGAGGCTCAAGAGAAGCCCGCAAACAAGGCGCCCATTGATCCAGCTGTCGCGATTCAGCGTTTGTTTGACGCGGGTGATTACGACGGGGTTCTAGCCGCGGTAGCCGCGTCTGACACCACGAAGCAAGCAGCTTACAGCGCCCTCGCGCGGGACGCTCACCTGGCGCTGGCGGCGCGTGCGCAAGAAGCCAATAAGTTAGAGGAGCAGCTAGGCCATCTGGACCAGGCTCTGGCAACGGGAGCGGCGCCCAAGTCTCTACTGCTAGAGCGACAGACTCTTGCCGAAAGGCTGAGCGACGACTACCACCGGAAGAGCCTCGGGCTCCTCAAAACAGATCTTGCGGGCGCCATAGAGGCGCTGGAGAAATCAATTGATTTCAATCCCAGTAATATATCGGCTAAGGATAAACTGGATCAGGCCTTAACCCTGAAACGTAATCTTGAAAAGATTAAGGCACGGTAAAACCGCAGGAGAAGCACAGCCAGATCACCGGCTTGGCTACTTATCCAATTCGTCGCTGTTAATAAATGTAGTTTCGTTCATCGCCTGACGTTCACTGTTAGGCCGATTGAAACTCTCAGATACACGAAAAACAATATCGTGTAAGCGCACTTCGTCTTCATGATGAAGCGAATATTGAGCTTCTATTTTCTTACCATTCACTACCGTACCGTTCGATGAACCAAGGTCTTCTACGACAAGTTGGCCGTCGTCGAGTGACAGACGGGCATGTTGCCGAGACACATGAGGCGTGACGATAGCAATATCGCAGTCCAGTGAACGGCCCAGAATCAAGGGTTCGTCGACGCCAAAGCTTAAGCCCTCGAGCGGCCCGGTCTGTACCGATAACACCCAGTCGTAGTGGCGCAGGTCTTTACCTTTCGCAAAATACATACCGACACCATCGTGACGTCGGTCATTAATGGGTGGCACGTTATTCAATACACGTCGCTCAACAAAGGCATCGGTACGCTGGATCCCTTTTTCGGTGATCGTGTAGAACCATGCCAATAGAGCAGTAATCGGAAAGCCGAGAAACGAGCCGATCAAAAAAGTGCGTATAGCAGCATCGCTATCAAAACCCAGAGGTGGGGCAAGAATCTCGGCAACCTGAACCATGCCCCAGCACAGCAAGACATAAAAAAAGCAGGTGCGTATAACCCGCCTTCGGCGAAGTTCGCTAAAGAAAGATCCGTTGGACTGCGCGCCGCTTTGCGTCATGGTCGTTTAATTCAGGCTGTCAAGGCGCTTTCTGAGCGCCAGAGCCTGAGAGCGATACAGCCTTGCCCCCTCATAGCTCGGGTCTGCACCGAGAATTTGATCCCAAAGAGCAATCGCGGTATCAAGATCCTGCGCCCGGTAGGCGTTGATGGCGCGTCTATGCAAGACATCTACGTCCAATGGAACTGGAGCAGCAAGAACCTCCTTCGCTGACGCCTGCGTCGAGTCCTGCTCTTGAACTGCTATCGATCTCGTCTCTGCAGCCTCAGTGACTTCGTCTTTCACTGCTATCGCGGACTCGCGGGGCTTCGTATCCCCCGGGACAACAACCGCATCGGCGACAGCCGTAGCGGCGGCATTTGCGGCGGGACTAACATCAGTATCAATGGGTGGCGCATCAATTCGCTCTGCCAACGGCAGACTGTCTAAAGCAGGTTCATCCAGCGCATCTTCAAGCTCTGCAAAAGCGCTCACCGCCTGGTCGGTCAGCGGAACCTTGACAATCTGTCCTGGGAACATTCGCTTGGGTCGCTCGATGGCGTTGTACTTTGCCAAGGCATGAAATTGTACGGCACTACCCAAGTAGGTCTTCGCGATATTCGATAAGGATTGGTCCTTTCGCAAAATGACTTCGCGAAACTCGGCGGGGAAATACTCTTCCGACGGCGTATCAATCTGACTAAGGAGTGAGCGACCGGTGGGGCTATTCTTCGCCTCTCGCATGTAGGCCACGAGTTCAACTCGTGCCGTGACCTCATCGCCGTCTTCCAGTAGCTCAAGTGAGCGCCGCAGTCGCTCGGAAGCGGACAATCCGGGTAAGGCCGTAGGTATTTCCACCACAGCAGGCGCCGTCTGCTTTGCTACCGGCGCTTCAGCGCAGCCCACGATAATCAAGGCGGCACTAAGCGTTAACAATGTACATACCCCTTTGCCGATTTGGGTACGTCTGGATAACGGTGAATCCATCTGGCTTTAATCCGGTCGCCAATTTAGTCATTTCTGAATCGACTCCCTGCCGGGTTTTCGGCGGCCAGGGTCAATCAACGCAGTATGATAGTTTAGCTGGCAAACACCATAGAAAGAAAGACCCCCACCAGCGTTCTGACAAGCACCATTTTGGGGCGCCTAGCGCTGCGTCTGCATAGCCAACTCCCGGGCTTTCGCAATGGCGACGGGTGAGATATCCACGTCGGCGCACACCGTTCCCAAACGAGCCCAGGACACGCTATCCAAGCCGAAGTGGCATTAAAGATGTAACAGCTCTTTACCAGAAACATCTTTTAGTTCTGAAAGCTCAATTTCCCTCAGGGCCGTGGCTCCGGCGAGGAAGCCGTCAAGATCATAGAGCGTGGAATCAAAATGAACCTTTACTCGGCGATCACAGCCAACGCGGTTCATCTAAAAGTAGCGTGATTCAGAGTCTTCCATAGTCAATTCGCAAGGTATATCCAGCGGGTACGTTCTTATCGGTGCAGCGTAATGAGTTGGCTCGCGTCGGCTCTGTCCGTGACGCATCGATTCGCTGGCGCATCAGGGTCAGCGTAACCAAAGGACAGACCAAACATTAATCGTTGATCCCGGGGCACCGACAACTCTTCACGGACCGAGTCCGACAAGAATGCCAGTGCAGTCTGAGGGCAGCTAGCGAGGCCAACGCTTTCCAGTAGCAACATGACGGATTGCGCAAACATTCCAAGGTCACAAGCTTCACGCTCAGAAAACCCCTCGGGAAGGAAAAAGAACCCCACATGCGGTGCGTCAAAGAAACTAAAGTTGCGCATGAATGCTGCCTGCCGGGCACCCTTGTCTTCTCGAGCTATATCCATGGCACCGTAGAGCGCGTGCGCTGAGGCGTACTGACGCTCTTTGAAGACATCAACGTACTTACCGTCATAGGGAAAATCGAGCGTCATTCGCCCATTCGCAAAATCGTCAGGCAGACGCTTCCGCAGACGTTCAAGCGCATCACCGGAAGCCACATGTAAATACCAAGGCTGGGTATTGCAGTTACTGGGCGCTCGTAAGCTAGGACTCAGTAGTGTCTGAAGTTGCTCGTCAGACAAGGACTCAGGCAAAAAAGCACGGCAAGAACGGCGGCTCTCGAGAATCTCGCTTAGGGGTCGCAGCGTTTCAGTGGTCATAGCACTTACCAAATTGTGGGGCGGCGAGGATAGCGATGGATGGTTATTTGAGCAAATCAAGACTGCCGGCGGAAGAGATCGCCACAGCAGCGCACAAACACAGTAAAATGCCCGGCTTTTCTCGGCATCGTTGCCATCGGTAATGGCAAAGTGTGCGTGCATCGGCAGCGTAAGGCTATGACAGACAAAACCACAGACTTAAGAAGCTTGGGTACAAAAACCATAGGCATCGTCGGAGACGGCCAGCTAGGCATGCTGCTATGCGCGGCTGCACCGGCCCTCAATCTTGCAACGGTCATACTCACAAGCGACCTCCACTGTGCTGCTGCACAAAGAGCCTCCTTAGCCATTGAAGGGGCCATGGATGATGCTGAAGCGGTAGCCGCTTTGATCAATCACTGCGATGTCATTACTTATGAACGGGAAGATGTTCCCCAGGCCACCATCGCGCAGTTAAAAGCCGCGGAAGCCTCAGGACTCGTATCCTGCTATCCACCCTTGGCTTCAATCGAAATACTTCAAGACAAAGCCAAACAAAAACAGTGGTTGGCCGCCAACAGTCTCGCCACTCTACCCTTCATTATCTGTGATGGAGATCCAGCTCGACTACGCGAAGCCGGTGAAACACTCGGCTATCCTCTTGTACAAAAAGCACTCCGAGGCGGCTTTGATGGTCGCGGCGTGCAGCTCTTAAGAGATGAGGCAAGCCTCGCGAAATCCTGGCCGGGCACAACAATGCTCGAACAATTTGCCGGTGACTTTCGGGAGATCGCGGTATTGGTAGTGCGAGCTCATGATGGCCAAACAACACACTTCGGCCCGGTGGACATGACCTTTGAGACAGACTACTCGGTGCTCGACACCGTGACGGCACCTGCAAACGTTTCAGATGAGGTAGTAAGCGCAGCGACAAAGCTTGCCTATCGTGCCGTCGAAGCTCTCGACGGTGTGGGTGTGTTTGGCGTTGAAATGTTTTTGCTCGGCGACGACACAGTGCTCATCAATGAAATCGCCCCACGGGTTCACAACTCGGGGCACTATACGATTGAAGCCTGCGAAAGCTCCCAGTTCGAACAACAGCTGCGTGCCGTCGCAGGCTTAGAACTTGGAGACAGCAGGCTACTGAAGCCCGCCGCAATGCGTAACCTTTTGTGTACACCTGCGCTTAAGCAGGAAAACACCCACCGAGAGGCGGGCACCCAGCCTGGCAGTGGCAATGCCGTCATCCACTGGTATGGTAAAAGCCCTGCACGTCTCATGCGCAAGTTAGGACACATCACAGCAGTAGCGAACTCGGCAACGGACGCACTGTCTGTCACGCAAGAAAACTGGAGCAGGATTCAAAAGGAGGCTCTTCAAACATGAGCGTACGTGTAGGCATCATCATGGGCAGTGACTCGGATCTTCCAGTCATGCGCGCCGCAAAAGACATTCTGGAAGAGCTCCTGGTGGCGTGCGAAATGGAGATTGTCTCCGCGCACCGAACACCCGACAAACTTTACAGCTACGCCCGGGAAGCTGAAGACCGAGGCCTGCGCGTGATTATTGCTGGCGCCGGCGGCGCCGCCCATCTCCCGGGAATGGTCGCATCACTGTCGGTACTACCGGTGATCGGAGTGCCGGTCTCAGCCACAAAACTCGCGGGACAAGACAGTCTGCTGTCTATCGTACAAATGCCCGCCGGTGTGCCCGTGGCCACAGTAGCTATCGACAATGCTATCAACGCGGGCATTCTCGCGGCCCAGATGCTCGCAACAGCCGATGACGCTTTACGTGACCGTATTCGTAGCTATAAAGATGGACTGCGCGATAAGGTATTAGCTAAACGCATCTAGTGCTGTTTAGGACTCATCGCCCAGACGTCGATAACTGGGTAGACGCCAGCCTGCATGTATTGCGCCAGCACGCAGCACAAAGGCTAGAAACATCGCTATAAGCAGTGCATTACTCGGTGACAGAACATCGCTGGAGACCAGAGCAACATAAGAGCCCGCTCCGAGTAAGGCGGCGGTCACGTAAATTTCCGCTCCCAACAAGACTGACTCCCGACCCAGCAGCGTATCTCGAATCAAGCCGCCGAAACTCGCTGACATAACACCCATCACAATGGCTACAACCCAAGGGGCATCGTATTGCAGTGCTTTAGCACACCCCAAAACCGAGAACAGCGCGAGCCCCATAGCATCAGCCCAGAGTAAAACCTTGCGCCTGGCTGACAGCATCGGTGCGATGTACCAGGTCAAGGCCGAGACGGTGATGCAGACCCAGAGATAGCGTACATCGCTAATCCAGAACACCGGCAACTGCAGTAGTAGGTCCCGAAGAGTTCCGCCGCCGACGCCAGTGATCGTTCCAAACAACACAAAGCCGAGGATATCGAGACGTTTTTCGGCGGCGGCCAAAGCACCGGAAGCAGCAAAAACTCCGACCGCCAATAAGTCGCAGTAGGCAAAAATCCCTGCGAGATTCATTGACGCCGAATCGCAGGAATCTCTGTAAGCACCCGAAGTGTTTCAATCTTCATAAAGATCCAACACCGCACCTCGACTTGCCCCGGCCGCGTTCTTTGCAAACTTTGCGAGCACGCCACGCGTATAGCGAGGCTCTGGCTGAGTCCACAGGGTCCGGCGTCGAGCAATTTCTGCCTCATCGACATTAAGCTGGAGGGTCAGCGTATGCGCATCAATGGTAATGGAGTCTCCCTCCTCTACCAGAGCAATCAGCCCGCCGGCATAGGCCTCGGGTGAGACGTGACCGACAACCATTCCCCAAGTGCCACCGGAAAAACGCCCGTCAGTGATAAGCCCCACAGATTCACCCAGTCCTTGACCTACCAAGGCGCCGGTAGGCGCCAGCATCTCTGGCATTCCGGGGCCACCTTTGGGTCCCAGGTAACGTAAAACGACTACATCTCCCGCCTCTACTTTATTCGCCAAAATGGCATCCAACGCTGACTGCTCGTCATCAAAGACCTTGGCTGGCCCGGTAATGGCCGGATTCTTTAAACCTGTGATTTTTGCCACCGCGCCCTCTTCGGCAAGATTGCCCCTAAGAATCGCCAGATGACCCTTGGCATACATGGGATTATCGAGGGTTCGAATAACCGACTGATCCTCAGATGGACGTGATGGTACGTCCGCCAATGACTCCGCAATGGTTTTACCCGTGACCGTCATGCAGTCACCGTGGAGCAATCCACCATCGAGCAGAATCTTCATGACCTGCGGAATGCCCCCAGCACGATGTAAATCGATAGCCAGATATTGACCGCTGGGCTTGAGATCGCAGATCACCGGCACGTTTTGACGTATGCGCTCAAAGTCATCGATGGTCCATTCGATCTCCGCCGTATGTGCTATAGCCAGGAAGTGAAGGACTGCATTGGTAGAACCACCGGTAGCCATAATCACCGCAACGGCATTCTCCAGAGACTCTCGGGTGACGATATCCCGCGGCTTAATGTCCTGACGAATCGCCTCGACCAATGCAAGCGCGCTTTGTTTGGCTGAATCCTTAATCTCCGACTCTACGTTAGCCATGGTCGACGAGTAAGGCAGACTCATACCCATGGCTTCAAACGCTGAACTCATGGTGTTCGCGGTATACATGCCCCCGCAGGACCCGGTACCTGGAATGGCATTGCGCTCGATGGCCAGCAAATCTTCATCCTTGATACGTCCGGCCGCATGCTCACCTACCGCCTCAAATACACTGACAATATTGAGATCCTGGCCGTTGTAACGACCGGGAAGAATTGTGCCGCCGTATACAAAGATCGACGGAACGTTCGCGCGGAGCATCCCCATCATGCCTCCGGGCATATTTTTGTCACAGCCGCCTATCACCAGCACGCCATCCATCCACTGACCACCCACACAGGTTTCAATACAATCGGCGATGACTTCTCGGGACACCAGGGAATACTTCATACCCTCCGTTCCCATAGACATACCGTCCGAAATCGTCGGGGTTCCAAATATTTGGGGGTTGGCACCGGCCTCCCGAAGACCCTCTTGGGCCGCATCTGCCAAGGGCTGCAAGCCGGAATTACAGGGGGTAATCGTAGAGTATGCGTTGGCAATACCCACCATGGGCTTACTAAAATCCGCTGCCTCATAGCCCATGCCGTAGTACATAGAGCGATTGGGCGCACGCTGCACGCCTTCGGTAATATTTTTGGAGCGACGATTAAGCGCCATAGAAAAAGTCTCTGATGTTAGAAAACGAAGGGCTGTGATTTTAGGTGACTGCAACCTTTAGGACAAACATTTAGCAGCTGTTATCGCCTATCATGCACAGCTTGCATATCAAGGAGTACGCATAGTGAACGGTGCCGAAGCTTTACTCCAAACCCTTGTTGATAGTGGTGTAGAAATCTGTTTTGCCAATCCCGGGACCTCGGAGATGCAGTTGGTATCCGCAATCGGCCAAACCGATGCAATGCGACCAGTACTGTGCCTGTTTGAGGGTGTTGTATCGGGCGCGGCGGATGGTTACGCACGTATGGCAGACAAACCTGCCGCAACGCTTCTGCATTTGGGCTCAGGATTTTCAAACAGCCTAGCCAATATGCACAATGCGCGTCGAGCCGGCTCGCCTGTGGTGAATATTGTAGGCGACCATGCAAGCTATCATCTGCAATTCGATGCGCCCCTCACCTCAGATCTAAAGGGCATTGTCCGCTGGGGCTCACATTGGTCGGAGATCGCGAGTTCGCCTGACGAACTCTCTGCTGGCGGTGCCCGTGCAGTACAGGCATCGATGCGAGGAAACGGGCAGATCGCCACGCTCGTCGCACCCGCCGATTGTGCCTGGGATGTCGCCAGTGAAGCCGCACCGGCTCTACCTATACCAGAGCCCTTATATGTGCGTGATGATCGAATTGAACGCATCGCCGATGCCATACGCAGCGGAAAAAAAACCTGCCTTATGCTCGGGGGCCACGCACTTCGAGAAGACAACCTGGCCAAACTTGGCGCTATCGCAGAAGCACACAACGTCACATTGATGTGTGCCACCTTCCCTACGCGCTTTCAGCGTGGCGCCGGACGCGCGCCCGTACAGCGACTGCCCTATTTTGCCGAGCAAGCAGCGGAGACACTAGAACCCTTTGAACAGCTCATCCTGTTGGGTGTTGCCGCGCCGGTGAGCTTCTTTGCCTATCCAGAAAAGGAGAGCTGGCTGACACCCGAGCACTGCGATCTATTCATTCTCGCCGAACCCAGCGAAGACGCGAGCAGCACCGTATCGACACTGGTAGCGGCTTTGGGTATTGAGAAGCACGCAGAGACTGTGCATCAAAGGCAAATACACGACATCAAGGACGCCACTCTCAATCCCCTGACCATCGGACAGGTCATGAGCAATGAGATGCCTGAGCACGCCATTATCTCGGACGAAGGCGCCACCTGCGGCCTTGCGATGTTTTTATGCACCGAGCAAGCCCCTGCCCACGATTGGCTGACACTCACCGGCGGAGCCATTGGCCAGGGACTACCCGTAGCGCTCGGTGCAGCATTGGCCTGTCCAGACCGCAAAGTGATCTCCTTGCAAGCGGATGGCTCTGCGATGTATACCATTCAGGCGCTGTGGAGCATGGCCAGAGAAAACGCCGATGTCACAGTTATCCTGTTGAACAATAAGAGCTATGCTATTTTGAACATCGAGTTAGCGCGGGTCGGCGCGGGCGAGCCCAACGCCAAAACCTTGTCTATGCTCGATCTTTCAAACCCGGATATGGACTTTTCCAGCATCGCAAGAGGCCTGGGCATTCGCGCCACGCAAGCACGCAGCAGCAGTGAGTTTCAGACGCAGTTTGCCGAGGCGATGAAAACGCCGGGGCCTTGTCTTATCGAGGCCATTTTGTAATAGCAGCGCCAATTAAATCCTGCCCAACGATAAACCAACGCCACAAAAGAGAGAGATTTCATGTCGAGTATTGTGATTACTGGTGCAACCGCCGGTATTGGCCGCGCTGCCGCGATACTGCTGGCCAGCAAGAAGCATCGGGTATTTGCCGCGGGCCGCGACCCAACTGCACTGGCAGAGCTCGACGCCGGATACGAGAACATTACCGCTTTGGAAATGGATGTCACCGATAGTGAGTCGGTGCGCGCAGCCGTTGCAAAGGTGTTTGATGCCCTCGATGGTCAGGCACCGGACGTATTGGTGAACAATGCAGGTTACGCAGTAGTGGGACCACTGGAAGCGATTTCGGATGACGACTGGGAACAGCAGTTTCGCACCAACGTGCTCGGCCTGGTGCGTGTCACAAAAGCGTTCGTGCCAGGTATGCGAGAGCGACGACGCGGAAGGGTCATCAATGTCTCATCGGTCGCCGGCAAAGTGACGGTACCGTTTTTTGGACCCTACAATTCGACGAAACACGCTGTTGAATCCATTTCTGACTCACTGAGGCACGAACTGAGGCCGCATGGTGTCGATGTCGTGGTGATTGAGCCCGGCGCGGTTAAAACACGCTTTGGGTCACTGGAACAGCAACAGATAGAACATTGGATAGAGAACGCTCCTGCCTATGCTGAGCAGCTGCGTACACTCAAAGCATTCCACCATGACCTACATAGCAAAGGCGCGGACCCTATCACCGTAGCCGGAAGTATTGTCGACGCCTGCGAGGGCCACAGGCCTTCGCCGCGACGTGTAGTGCCCTTCTTCCCCGGCAGCGCATTCATTGCAATCAACGCCTGGCTGCCAACGCGCGTATCCGATTGGATCGTACAAAAGCTCACCGGCTTGCCCTGATCGATCATGGACAGTATAGAGTTCTCGGCCGACGAAAAAAGCGAGATCGCCCGCAAGGTTCAAATGTATTTCCACGAAGAACTTGAGCAGGAAATCGGCCGCTTTGACGCCGAGTTTCTGATTGATTTTTTTGCTGAGGAAGTAGGTGCGTATTTCTACAACAGAGGCATCTACGACGCTCAAGCCGTCATCAGCAAACGGACGGGGGAGTTGTCAGATGCATTGTATGAACTCGAAAAACCCACAAACAGCAATCAGTAAGCTCCGCGTCATTCTGCCGTAAACAAAAGCGGCGAGAGGTCTGTGACCCTTGCCTTGCGAGAGTCAGTCTTTTAATTTAACGACTGACTGACGCTGGCGATTAACGGTCAATTCAAAGACATCGGGCCGGGAATAGTGACCTGAAGGATCAAAGTTCTGCCGCTCTTGTCGTACTTTATCCAAGCCGATCGTCGCCGTAACCACAGCTTCACGACCAACAATGGGCTCCACAATCCAGCTGCCGTCAGGCGCGGCTATGCAAGACCCACCATCACCAAGTAGCTCATCGGCATTTTGCGTAATCATGGCGTGCTGAGGCACATCGATGGCGATGTCTTCTTTGCGCATTAGTCCTGAGACCGACAGTACATACATGCGATTCTCGAGCGCAATGTGCCGGGTCAAATCGATCGTATTGTTGGTGTTGCCCGGCCATACCGCCACATGCAAGTTTTCCCCCTGCGCATACAGTGCCGAGCGCGCAAGGGGCATCCAGTTTTCCCAACAGTTGAGTCCGCCGACGACGAAATTATTGAGCGAGTGCACCTGTAGTCCATGGCCATCACCTGTACCCCACACCAGGCGCTCCTCGTAGGTGGGCATTAACTTGCGATGTACTGATTGAACAACACCATCCTTGTCGATGTAGAGCAAACTGCAATAAATCGTATGCCCACCTCGATCCCCGGCGCGTTCCGCACATCCAAGGTACACGGCTATCTGATGCTCCCTCGCAAGTTGGCAGATACTCTCTAAATCACCGCTCTGCACACTCACCGCCTCGCGTAAGTAGTGGGCGAAGATCTGCTTTTGCTCGGGATCGTTAAATCGGGCCCCACCCGTAGACTCCAGCCAAAAGGGATAACCCGGTAGCAGCGTTTCGCCAAAGCACACAAGGTCAGCACCTTGTGTAGCAGCCTCTTCTATCGCTGTCTCTATCTTTTGGATGGTCGCCAGTTTGTTTAGCCAAACCGGCGCGATTTGCGCAATTGCGATATTGAGACTGTCGTTCATGTGTCCGCTAACCTCTCTGTAATGTCTTCTGCCACGAAGACGCGGATCGTTTTTGGGGCCCAGCGCAATGAAGCATAGCTCCCGTAGATGTTAGAGCCTGATCCGTAGCATCAGCCAGACCTTTGCGGTGTCCGGATAGCGCCCCGGCGCGTCTGCCTCAAACACTGCTGCTTTGGCCGTAGCCGTAAGCCAGTCGTTGATCACCCACTGCGCTTGCAGATCGATCTCGGTACCAAAACTCACACTGGAGGATTCCGCACTAAAGTCATGATAGCGGGCCGTTAACGCCAGCGGCCCCAGTTTTCCTTCAAGTGACACCCAGGCATCTTTTACACCATCGCCCGGCGTGGCTAGAAACTTATCCGCCCAGCCCTGGTGGCCGTGCCCGTTTGCCAGAGGCGTTCCAAACCCCACTCCGTTGTCAGCGCCGAGCACTTCGTAAGCCGCCTTAAGTCGCATATCGCCCAGCGGTGCTGCCATCTCAATAATGTAATACGGTGCCCGATAGTCCAACTCGCTGGCGCCCGAATCCTCCTGAGTCGCCAATCGGGCTAGCACCTTGAGCCCCGAGAACGCGCCGCTGTAAGCGACACCGAAGGTGTCACTGGAGTTGTTCCCCGTTTTCGCTGCACTGAAGTCACTCTGCGCAGCAACATCCAGCAGGTAGGCAAAGCCGACCAGTTCGTGACCGTCAGCAAGATCGTAGCTCATGCGCAGAAACGTACTGTCGCCGTGCCAGTCCGCTGGATCGATTCCATCAGAAGGACCAAACACGCGACTCACTTGGTTAACGTAGCTCGCATCGATGGCAAAACCAGGACGCACTTTCCATGTCAGTCTGACGGCATCGTAGGTCTGCTCATTTTGCTGCCAGGGCTTAGCGCCGACAAAGCGCCCTCTATCGAGCACAATGCGCTGCCGCCCTAGCGTAGCGTCGAGATCTCCGGTGGAATAGCGCAACCAGGCCTGGTTAAATTCTGTACCTTGCGGGCCTGCGATGGTCGGGTACTGGGGCTTGCCGTTTTCGGTGGAGTTGTAGTCTTCACTCCCAATACTGCTGACATCGTCAATCTCTAGCAATCCAGATACTGGCCCTAGTCTCCCAGACGCCAAGGTTAAACGCGTCCGCAACAGTGAGGCTTGCGCGGCATCGTCGAACCCGTCTTGATCTACATTTTCGTAGCGATAACGCAGATCCAGCGCGATAGAGCCGTCGCTGACAGCCGTCGCGAGCTGCTCGCCGATACTTACCTCCGCGCGCGCAGCAACAGCAAGAAATCCAAAAAAAACCGAGGTGCAAAGTAGCCTCAGTCTTAGGGTAGTCGGCGTCATGATCAGGCTGACTGCGCCTCCCACTGCGCCAAAATCGTGCGCAGCACACTGACAAATGCTATCGGCTCATCCAACATCAGGTGATGACGGGCGCCGGGAATACCGATGATTGGAACGTCCGTAGCGCCGCACTCGTGAATATATTCCGCCGAATCATCATCAAACAGCAGGCTATCCTGCCCATACACGATGGCCTTGCGCCCAGGTGTTTCGGCAATGATTTCGCCCTGACGAAACATGCGTTCCTGGCGACCAAAATCACTTTGAAACACGCCGGTATCAAACTTCCATGTCCAGCCGCCCTCCACCTGCTTCAGCGAATGGTAGGCCATGTAGTCGAACAGACTGGGAACATTTACCGGCTGGGGTGGCGATAGCACGAACCGTCCTTTGGCAGTTTCATAGTCGGGGTAGACACGATTGGGACGACTCGGATCTGAGCGCAGTGGCTTTTCTGAACCAAAATACGCTTTGAGTCGCTCCGGGCGCAGCACCATGAGATCGCAGATTATCAGCCCTCCAAAAAGAGCGTGATGTTCTTGCATCGCCGTCAGCGCCACATGACCTCCATAGGAGTGGGCTATAACGATGGGCTTAACCGCGTGATCCAACAGTCCGGTGGCCCGCGCAACATCCTCCACTTCAGCGGCACGCACGGGATCGGAATAATGCTCACGAACACCGGAATCGCCCATGCCAGACAGATCAAACGCCACCACGTGATAATGCTGTGCCAGAAACGGGGCGATAAAGCCAAAACACCGGGCGTGGGCCAAAAAACCATGTATCAACAGCAAACCGGGGTTTTTGGGATTGCCCCAGCGAAAATAGTGCATATCGCAACCACCGGACTTCACCCAGCCCTCTTCCCGGGGCACCAGCAGAGCGTCTTCCAACCAGGCGGGGACATCCACCGCGTCAGGAGATAGTTCGCTCGCGAGCGCTACTGTTGCGGTTACCTCAGTATTCATACCACTCCATTAATTGCCCGCAGGCAAAGTTCAGAAAGAAAAATCAAGTGAAGACCTTGAACCGCCGATCCTCGTGACTCAGCAACGCTTTAAAAGACACACGGCAGTCAGGATACCAGCGTAACAGACCAAGGCCTCGCTCTTTTCAGCGCGGTACCACGCAAAAAAAACGGGGCGCAGAGCCCCAGTTTATCCTGTGATCATCAGCGCCAACTAGCGCGCTGCTTTGCGCCGCGCATCAATACTCCAAGAACCCGCACCGTGGGCTGCAACAACAAGAAAGCCGCCTGCCATCGCAATATTCTTAAAGAACATGATGAACTGCATCGGGTCAGCTACATCAGCGTGAAAAAGTAAAGCGCTCACGATACTGAACCCCGCCAGCGCGACTGCTGTGATGCGCGTAAACAACCCGAAAATCAGTAGCAACGCCCCCAGCACCTCTACCAAGATGACCAACGGAAGCAGCTCCCCCGGGACACCCACGGATGCCATGTACCCTTGAGTCCCTTCATAGCCTTGGATTTTGTTGAGACCGGCGAGAAGAAAAATTGTCGACAGACCGACGCGGCCTGCAAGGTCGCCGGCGCTAGCCATGCGGTTGGCTTGTAGCGCGGAACTAGTGGGATTGCTGGAAGTTACTGTAGCTGTGCTCATGACAAATTCCTTATTGGCTGTCGGATGAAAGAGAGCGCAGATTACCTCCTATTTAATCGACTGATAATCGCATTTTTTGGTCTATTACGTTCGTTTTTTTAGAACTTATGGATTAACTAGAATACTTAAAACCAGCAAGCGCGCAAAATTGCGTCACTTGCGATAGCTCCAGTTGGTTAATCTGCCCGAAAGCTTACACCGATCATGTGCCGACCCGCATTCAGGTACACCCCGCGCGCGACGTGATTTACCTTCAGCCGATCGGTCTCGTTGTTGGTATTCACATTATTCCGAGGGCCCGGCGCCCGAATCAGCTCATCCATCGGTTGTCGCTTCAGGCATCTACGGTCTAGTCTTAGCGGGTAGTTCTAAGAGTTTTATTGCCGTGCCAATAAAACAATCCACAGTCCTTATTATCACTGTCATTCTGTGCTCCGCTCCGGCGGCGGCCGTGGACCTGATGGGCTGGCTCAAAAAAACCCTTGAAGGTGAGGAATCCACCGCGGCCATCACTGCGGCAATGAGCTGGTCCGCATACCGCTTCCGGAATCGGTAGAACCGGCCACGGACCTCTTGAAGAAACTGGGGCAGGATAAGTACGTGGATAGCTTTGAGCTAAGCATGAACCGCGCGGCGGAAGCAGCCGTGCCCGAGGGCAATGCCTTGCTCTATGAAGCCATCCGCAGCATGGATGTTGACGATGGCCTGGGAATCCTGAATGGCGGCGATCGCGCGGCAACAGATTACTTTTAAGCATCCGCGGGCGAGCAGCTCGCGCAGCGCATTCTGCCAATCATCAATGAGGCCACATCCAACGCCGGCGTTACGGCGTCATACAAGACCGTGATATCACGGCTCGGCCCCATGGCATCGACGCTGGGCATGGATACGCCTAATCTGGATAGCTACATCGCGGACAAGGCGCTGGAGGGGCCGTACACAATGATTGCAGCGCAGGAGAAAAGCATTCGTGAAAATCCCGTAGAACGCACCACCGAGTTGCTGCAGAAAGTCTTCGCGAAATAAGCGAGGAAAATCTGCTAACGGCCGTTTCCCGAGATCTGTTGCACCACCCCAGTATTCACACGAACTCATTGCGCGATTCCTGTAGCGCTCAGGAAGTCGTCTGCAGTGCTTACAAACATCCTTCCAATTGAACAGCGCGTTACGTCAATCAACACTGTGTCCCTACTAATCAGCAGTCAGAGTCGGGTAGGCTTCCGTGTAAATCCAGTCCCTGTCTTTTGCTGGCACATGGCAACCGAGGCAGTCGGTCTGGAAATTGCTGGCTACATTTTTGCTCGAGTCACTCGGCTTAAATAGTGCCCAGCCCCAACCTTTGCCCCAAATCGGGTTATCGGTAAAGCGTCCTCTCACATCCTTGATCATCACGAACCATTGCTTGAGTTCACTAGTCGCATAGCTAACGTTCTGCCCTGTGGTGAAACCGCCCGAGTTTGACGCCCGTAATTCCTTGACCAACGTGGCGCCGTCGGGAAATTTCCCCGTACGACGATAGGCCTCCACCGATGCCTTCTCCGTATAGACATCGTGAAAACCACTAGCCCCTCCTTCAGGTACAAACCAGGATCCCAGGTGTACCATTGAAGTACGAAAGCCATCGGGAAAACTGATTTTTCCGTCAGTATCAACGTATGGCGAAAAGTCCTCGCTTGCCATCAGCGCTGTAGCATTGAAAATAAAGGTCGAAGCCAATAACAATCCAGCAACAATTCTATTCGCGTGAGTCACGATCAGTTATCCATGGAAAGGTCAGAGTTCATTCCACCTGTAGCCTTTTCGCCTTTACCCTTGCCACCGCGTAACACCGGGTAGTACTGCGTAAACACCCAGTCATCAGCTGCAGCACCCGCATGGCATCCGTTGCATGACGCTGCCGGAAACGCCGCGGCTTTCTCTTTCAACGTTTTTAGATCCGGGTTTGAAAAACTGTAGTAGGCCCAGTTTCCCGGCTCATCAGGGAAGTGTTTTTTACTCTTAATGGTGGCTTCCAAACCGATGAAATCGCCTTGAAAGTAACCGTTTCCGCTGACCGCAGCCTTGCTGCCGACACTCACCAGCTCTTTTATGAGGATGGTGCCGTCACGAAACTCACCGGCTTTCTTCCAATGGGCCCAACTCTTGGGATCAATGTAAACATTATGGTGTTCGGGAAAGGCGGCCTTGCCGTTGTTGAGATCGTTCGGCGTTACCGGCGTACCGACATAAATCCATTCTCGATAGCCCCCAGGACGCTCAAGTTCTCCATTGTTGATATCGAAGTACTCCTCGGCGTAGGTCCCTGTGGCGAGTAAGGCTGACGCTAGCCCAATCAACAGGGCATAGCAGGCAGGCAACTTGCTAAAGGTCTTGATCATAACTAATCTCCGCTAATTAAGGACGCGGCAACAAGACGGCGCCCGTTTATTAAGAGGCCGTATTATGTGGGTGCGCGTCATCAGCCCGTGTCCCCCTGAGAATCATAAAAGTGTCTGATCGACTCAATGATGAAACAAATTTCGACGTGGTCGGTGACGTGCTGGAAACGCTTCGTTTCAGGGGATCCATATTTTTTTACTCCGAACTGGCTGCGCCCTGGGGCATGTCGCTTGAGCACACCGGTATTCCCCGATTCCACATTGGGATGTCGGGCAATTGCTTTGTCGGTGACGATGACCATGCAGCGGTCAGGGTTGAGGAGACGGACATTGTTATGCTGCCAACCGGCAATTCGCACTGGATAGCTGACCAACCCGGTAGGAAGTTGATCGCTAGCCAGCTGGCAGGGGAAGCCTGCGAACTCGATAGCCCATTATTTCAGCAAGGTAGGATCACTAATCGACTGATGTGCGGGATTGTTCATTATGATCAGGAGTCGCCACATCCGTTGCTGGACTCGCTGCCCGGCATAGTGCACTTTGCGAAGCTCGACTCAACTCACCCAATCTGGTCGACCGTCACCCTGATCGATAGCGAGATGCTACGCGCGGGCGGTATCGGTCGAACCATCGTCGACCGACTCACCGAAGTACTGTTTCTGCAACTCCTGAATTATTACGCGGAGCAGCACGACACCGCATCCGGGTTCTTCGTCGCATTACGTGACCGTCGTTTACAACGGGCGCTTACCTTGATTCACAAGGAGCCAGGATTTAACTGGTCACTATCGATACTTGGCGATCAGGTCGGTATGTCAAAAGCAACACTGGTACGACATTTTAAGGATTCGATTGGGATAGCACCCATGACCTACATCGAGAACTGGCGAATCATGAAAGCCTACAACCTGATCAAATATGGCTCGACGCCACTGGAGCAAATCGCCGGCTCGATCGGCTTTGGTTCAGCCAGAACGCTGAACAAATCATTTCAGCGGCATTATGGGTATACGCCAAATGAAATGAGACGTCGACTACAGGCATCTGATTCTCGCGAGTAGACAAATATGAGCCTGGAAATACAGCTCTTGAGTCCCAGGACCTGATCTGGTTAATGACCCGGTTTTTGTCAATAGAAACATTGTCTTTCGATGCAATGTGTCGCTATCCGCAGCACCACTGAGCGCCTCCTCGGCGATTGATCGGCAGAGCTGGCCCATCTCCCGTGGACTAGCCGGTACGCGCGATTGTCGTTAATCAGCATGAGCGGTCTCTTGAGCCGGGCGTTGATCGTCGCGGTGAAGTAGCCGGTAAAGAGCTGGAATGACAAAGAGGGTCAGCAGAGTCGATGAGATGATGCCACCAATTACGACAGTTGCCAGGGGCCGCTGCACTTCAGAACCAATCCCCGTGTTCAGCGCCATCGGAATAAAACCGAGCGAGGCCACCAACGCGGTGGTAAGCACCGGACGCAGCCGGGTTAACGCGCCTTCGGAAATTGCCTGCTCCAGGGACCGCCCCTCTCTACGCAGCTCCCGTATGAACGACACCATCACCAACCCATTCAGTATGGCGATACCGGAGAGTGCGATAAAACCGACAGCGGCGGAGATCGAGAACGGAATATTCCTGAGCATTAGAGCCGCAACTCCACCGGTCAACGCCAATGGCACACCGGAGAAGATGATCATGGCATCCTTGAAAGAGCCCAGCGCCAGAATCAGCAGGCCGACAATCATCAACAGCGTAACAGGCACGACGATGGATAGCCGCTGTGACGCCGATTGCAGTTTCTGATAGGTGCCGCCGTATTCCACCCAGTAGCCCGCGGGCAGAACCACAGCGCCGTTGATCGCAATTTTAATATCCGCGACAAAACTCCCAAGATCCCGCGCCCGCACGTTGGCGGTGACAACCACACGGCGCTTGCCGTTTTCCCGGTTGACCTGATTGACCCCCTGCACACGTTGCAACTGAGCCAGCTCCTGCAGCGGTACGCTCATGCCGTCAGGAAGATGTATTGGCAGACGCGCCATAGCATCCACATCGCTGCGCAGTGATTCCTGAAGCCGAACAACGATATCGGCGCGCCGGTCTCCCTCATAGTACTTGCCAGCAACCCGCCCACCAAAGGCGGTTGCCAGTTGCTCCTGTATCTGCATTTTGCTGATACCGTACTGGGCCAGTTTGTCCAACTTCGGCAGGATCGTCAGCATGGGCAGGCCGGTGGTCTGCTCCACCTGCAGATCCGCAATGCCCTCTACCGCACTGATCGCCGCTTCGATTTCATCACCCAATACCGCCAGCGTTTCCAGATCATCACCGAACACCTTGATGGCCAGCTCCGATCGAACACCGGACAGCAGCTCGTTAAAGCGCATCTGAATAGGCTGCAAAAACTCGTACCGGTTACCGGGAACATCGCTCACCAGCGCATCCAGTTCTTCGACGATCTGCTCTTTAGGCTTGTCGGGATTGGGCCACTGGTCCCGAGGCTTGAGAATAATGAAGTTGTCCGCGACGCTGGGAGGCACTGCATCGGTTGCGACATCGGCCGTTCCGATCTTGGCGAACACACGCTCTACTTCCGGGAGCTCCTTAATGCGCTCTTCCAGAATTTCCTGCAGCGCGATGGACTGACTCAACGACGTGCCCGGAATCCGCAGCGCATGCATGGCAATATCGCCCTCGTCCAGATTGGGGGCGAACTCGCTGCCCAGTCGGCTGGCACCAAAGACGCTGATGATCACCAGGACTGTGGCCAGTGCCACCACCAGTCCCCGGAAGTGCAGCACCCACTGCAGGGCGGGCTGATACGCAGATGTAGCAGCGTGAAGGATCGGATTGCGCTTTTCCTGAACGGGCTTCCGGAACAGCAGCGCAATCGCCGCCGGGACAAAGGTAATGGAGAGCAGCATGGCACTGAGTAGGGCTATCACCACGGTAATTGCCATGGGATGGAACATTTTGCCCTCAACGCCTTCCAGCGCAAAAATCGGCACGTAGACCACAGTGATAATAAATACACCAAACAGAGCCGGACGAATAACCTCTCTGGTCGCTTCAAACACCACGTCGAGTCGTTCTCGTGCCGCCAATACGCCGTTGGCAGTGCTGGCCTGCGTCAATCGTCGGAGGCAGTTTTCCACAATGATGATGGCGCCATCGACGAGAAGGCCAAAATCCAGAGCACCGAGGCTCATCAGGTTAGCGCTGACCCGCGTTTGAACCATGCCGGTAACCGTCATCAGCATGGCAAAAGGGATAACCAACGCGGTCAAAAAAGCCGCGCGAATATTGCCCAGCAGCAGAAAAAGAACGACGACGACCAGCAAGGCGCCCTCAACAAGATTGGTCCGTACGGTCGCCAGGGTTTTATTCACCAGCTTGGTGCGGTCATAAACGGCGGTAGCCACCACGCCTTGCGGCAGGTTCTGATTGACCTCTATCAACTTTTCAGCCACCGCACTGGCAACGGTACGGCTGTTTTCGCCGATCAGCATGAACACGGTGCTCATGACCACTTCGTGACCGTTCTGCGTCGCCGCGCCCGTTCGAAGTCCGTGACCCTCGCTGACCCGCGCGACATCCGCCACTCTCACGGTGGCGCCGTCGTGAGTCGTCAGCGGAATCTGACCGACATCGTCAATGGCTTCCGCCTGCCCGGGAATGCGGATCAGCCACTGGGCGCCATAGCGCTCGATAAACCCCGCGCCCTGGTTGACGTTATTGGACTCAATCGCCAGCACGACATCGGCCTGACTCAGGCTATGGGCCAGTAATCGAGCAGGGTCAAACGCCACAAGAATCTCGCGCTCATAGCCGCCGATCGGGTTGACTTCCACCACACCGGGAACGCGCATGAGTTGCGGGCGGATAATCCAGTCGTGCGCTGCTCGAAGATCCATGGGTGTAATCGGGTCGCCGTCGGCGTTGATCGCGCCCGGTTCGGCATCCACCGTAAACATGAAGATTTCGCCAAGTCCCGTGGCAATGGGGCCCATCTCCGGCTCCAGCGCGGTCGGTAGCTCCGATCGGGCAGCTGACAACCGCTCATTAACCAGCTGCCGGGCAAAATAGATATCGGTGCCATCGCTGAAGATCGCCACCACCTGCGACAGTCCGTAGCGCGAGACCGAGCGTGTATGGGCCAGACCCGGCAATCCGGCCAATGCGGTTTCCAGTGGGTAGGAAATGCGCTGCTCTACTTCCAGAGGCGTAAAGCCTGGTGCTTCGGTATTGATCATCACCTGTACATTGGTAATGTCGGGCACTGCATCAATCGGCAATTTAGTGAAGCTCCAGCCTCCCAGGCACGCCAGCAGCAGCACCAGCAGGATCACCACGCCACTGCGGTGTATTGAGAAGTGTAAAATCCTGTCCAGCATCAGCGGGCCCCTAGTGATCGTGCGACGCGCCGGATTTTTCAATATCGGCCTTGATGACATAGCTGTTCTCGGTCACGTACCGCGCGCCGGGCTCCAGTCCACCCAGGACTTCCACCCAGGGGCCGGCTTCACGTCCCAATTCCAGCATCCGGACTTCATAGTCCTCGCCCACCTTGACGTAGACCACGGTAAAGTCGCGAAAACCCTGCAACCCACTGCGCTTGACCGCCAATGGCACAGCAAAGCTGTCGACCTCGATATCACCAGTGACAAACAGGCCCTCACTCAGTACACCGTCCGCATTACTAATCTCGGCCAGGAAGAGTCTTGCCTGATCGTCGCGTACTCCAATTCTTGAGCCGCTGATCATGCTGGTCCGCGCTTGATCCAACCCGTTAAAAGTCAGAGTGACCGGCGCCCCTGCTTTAACGCGGAGCCTGTCCATCGGGTAGACGGCCAGCTCGGCTACCAGGTTATCGGTGCGCGTGATTTCCAGTAACGTTCGCCCTGCGCTCATCTCTCCAGGGCTGGCAAACTGTTGACTGATAACGCCATCCATCGGCGCCAGGATCTGGAAGGCTTTCAGGCTCTCGTTACTCTCGATGGTCGCAAGTAACTGCCCTTGTTTTACCCGGTCTCCGAGGCTGACAGGCATCGTTTTGATGACACCATCAAAGCGCGCCTGAATCTGCCGTGTGGCCCCCGGGGGCAGTGTCAGCTTGCCGTAGACCCGAATAGTTTGATGCAGTGTGGCGCCAGCCGCCGTTTCTGTGGCGATCGCCATGGCATCGGCAACCGAATCGGCAATGCGGGTCCGCCCCTCCAGGTTGTCGTACTGCCAGCGGAAGGTCTCGCCCTCGTATTCCGCCGTGACTGTCACCACAAAAGAGTGAGGCTCATAAATCACGGTATCGCCGCGCAGGTAGTCCTCCTCGACTCGAAAGCCAATGTCGTCCACGACATCCCCCAGGCGAGTGAGTCGTACCCGAAGGTCTACCGCGGCAGATGACACCGGTTGCCCGTTACTGGTTGTCCAGACCCGAAACTCCGGCGGCACGCCAGTTTCGAAAATGGCCAGCTCAATGGCAAAGTCGCCATCACGCAACACCCGGCCGCCATGCGGTCCTTTTTCCGGCTCGGCCTCCTCATCCGACGGTCCCATGGCTGCCGTCGCAGTTAGCGGGAGTAACAAGGCCCCCATCATCAATGGATACACCAATAAATAATGAAAGGCGCGGCGAAACATGGTCAGGTTTCTCACAGTCGTGGCATCCTCAAAAATTCAGTGTCGAGCCGGTGAGGCGTTGAAGTTCGATATGCTGCAGGTGAATGGCTTCAAGGGCGCTCAACAGCTCCTGTTGTGCCACTAATCGCTTATGCAGAATGGCGGTCCACTGCTGATAACCCAGCTTGCCGCTCTCATAGGCTCGCCCGGCGTGCGCCTCCGCTTTTTGCAGCGCAGGGAGTATCTGCTCCTGCAGCGTCCGTATCACATGTTGGCTGTGGCTGATTTCCTGGAGCAGGACATACAGCTGCGTGGTCAGTTGGCGCTGAAATGCCTCGAACTCGCTCGCATATGCAGCCTGTTCGCCCTGAAGGCTTCTCACCTTTCCAGCGCTTTTGCGATCCCTCCCGAGAGGCACCGAAAGGCCGGCTACCAGCCCGACATCATCGGTTGTCTCAAAACGGCGGACTCCCAGTGAAAATTGCCACTGCGGCCTGGCTTCGATTCGCGCCAGTTCTATTTTCGACTCAGCGATACGCTGCTGTGTGGCCAGTAGCGCCAACGCGGGGTTTTCTTTCAGCTGATCAAATTGCTGCTCTGCACTATCGAGCTTCGGAACCTTTTGTAGCGCACCTACTAGCCGGAAATCACTACCCTCCTCGCCCCATTGTGCCCTCAACCGGTAACGCGTTGAGGCGAGCCTGTGTTTCAGGTCTTCAGCCTCGAGTTCCCGTTGCGCCAGCTCCACCTCAGCCTGCAGATGCTCAAACTCGGGGCTCTTGCCGATGGCAACTCGCATCTTTATAGCGGCGACAGTGTCTCTGGCTTGTTGGGCGGCCGTGTGTGATAGCGCCAGGCGCTGTTCTTCGACCAACGCCTGAATAAACAGCCGGGATGTCTGCGCGGACAGATCGAGCGCTTTGATTTCTTTCTGGACCTCGACCTGACTTGCAGCAACGCGGGCAGCTTGAACACGACTCTCAATGCGCGCACCTTGCGTTATCCAGCTTATAGACAAGGTGGATTGGGTACGGTCGACCGCGTCGTAATCGCCGGTGCCACCGAAATCTTCAACCATCAGGCCAATGTCAGGCCGCTGTCCTACGCCTGCCTGATCGACCACACCGCGAAATGCCTCGCGTTTGTTTACAAACACATCCAGCTCCGGATGTTGCGCGAGCGTCCGTTGAACCGCCTCATCAAGGGTTAACAATGGCTGTTGGGATACGCTTTGGGCACCAGCAGACAGGGGCACGAGGCCTGCTCCAACGATCAGCACCGGAAAGGAAGCCTGCACCAGAAACCACCTTAAAAACCGACCAGTGATCGGCTTTTTTTCCATGCCCATATCGTGCAACATCATCGCTAGAGCCTGTACTTCACAAAAAATTAATGGGAAAAAGCCGCTTCAACCACGTGATGCAGGGCGTCCACGCCAACCGTGGAAAATAGCGTGATCACTCCCAGAAAAAGCAGACAGTAACCCCAGGGCGGCAGTTGGGACCTTTCGTGGAATACGAGGGCCCGGATGCGTAAATCAATATCGTCTGCAGCAAAATGACTCACCATAGCCGGGTGCAAATTGCCGGCAAAGCAGCGCTGTAGTCTGGCGACCTTGACCAGGGTCTGGGCGATATCGAAATTACCGTAGGACGTGCAAACCTGAGCATCAGCCCGTTGTTCACTTGCCAGTGAGAATAGCCGGTTCAAACCGCGAGCTACCGGTTTGGGGTAAAGCGACGCGAAAAGCGAGAACAACAGTTTTTTCTCGGTATCTTTATGCCGGATATGCGCTCGTTCGTGATCAAGGATGATCCCCAGCTCCGTTTCTGAAACCTGCTCCATAAGCCCTGTCGTGACATAGCATCTGGGAAGGAAAATCCCCGCGCTGAATGCTGCCGGTGCCTGAGAATCAAGCACTACGACATCTCGACCGATGTCCCCGTACCCGGAGTGGGTCTGCGAGAGCCGCGTGAGAATCTGCAGCGCATTAGTATGGCGAACAGCCTTCAGACCACTGCGGACCAGAACGTAAACGATGCCCAGTACAAAAAACAACAGAACCGCACTGTGCCAACTGTCAAGGTAGAACACATAGGGGTGGTGCCAGTGAGCCAGTCGGCCCAGCCAGATCGCGCTTTCTGATTCGGCTAGAGACGGTAAAAAAAGTAATGCGCAAAGGATGCCTACTAACCATGGCGCGGCCACGAACGACCATAAGATCTCCTGTCGTGCACCGGCCGACAACTGAGTGGCCCAGCGAGCAAAAAAAGGCGACAAAGAAGACAGCAACAGGGTGGCCGCAAACAAGCCAATAAGCGCGATATTGAGCAAATTCAGCAGAATTGCCGACGTATCAATCAGCATCAGAGTTTTCCTGACTGCGCAGCTGGCGCTGGAGTTGGATCAGCTTTTCCAGTTGGGTCAGTTTTTCGTCGTCCAAATTGACAGAGACGGACGAAAAGGCAGCAATCAGACTGTGCTCACCTTTTCCCAGAAAGTCGCAGGTGACATCCTGAATCAGTCGGGCCATCAACTCCTCCCTCCCGAGTCTTGCGCGATATTGATAGGCATGCCCCCGCTTCTCACGAGATAGCAGGCCTTTCTTGAACAACCTGTCCAGGGTGCTCTGAATGGTGTTCAGGGTACCGCCCCGACTTTTTGTCAACGCCGCATAGGCCTGCTTGGCATCAGCCTCCGGCACGCTCCACAGATACTGAAGAACCTGCTTCTCTAGATCTCCCAGAATCACATTACAACTTCCCAAATACGACGGTCCAAACCCTAACAGACATTAAAACCGATTGCTTATCGGTTTTAATGTCTGAAGCACTGGCTCCAGAGTTCAGGGTGACAACCAAAGCTAACGATACCAAGCACCGCGCATTAATCCCGCCCGGTGCCTTCGCCGCATAACGTGCACCGATGCACGCGCAGCTCTCGACCGAGTTCGAGGTCCATAGTCCATGTCGGGGAGAGGCGGCGGCGGGCGCCAAATTTTGAGCTGCCACGCGATGTTGTGGGCCCTGAGTTAAATCTCAGACCACCATTCCTTGCTGGAACCGCAGCTGTGTGAGCCACCTGAACGAGAACGTCGCGAGGGCAGACAACCGCTGAGCACCTATCCCGGTACCTATTGAACACTTAGGCAGCGACAGAGCCAAGCTATAGGCTATTGATTTAATTGGTGGAGCCAGACGGGATCGAACCGTCGACCTCAACACTGCCAGTGTTGCGCTCTCCCAGCTGAGCTATGGCCCCAAAGAGGAGGCGCGATTCTAATAGGCGCTGCAGTGAATTTCAATAGATCCGTCAGAAAATAGCCCATCTAGTGCGGCCCTAGCACAAAAGACCTGAACGGCTCTCGAAGCACGGCCAACTGCTGATAACATCACCATCCTCACGGAGTTAAGCAGAGCTCTGTTTGTCGATGTGGTCAAAGCTGGAGCATCTCTGATAATGAACGAAT
>NZ_JBLGBE010000018.1:0-51103 GCF_047617445.1 Congregibacter sp. | reverse complement strand
TCCAATCCAGCGTGGTCGGCGTTAAATCATTGCGAGGGCAGGCATCAAGGCGCTGGGCAAGGCTTGAGCCGTCTGCGAACTGCCAGTATTCCCCTGCAATGTCTGCAAGAGGACGAAGTACGAAATTGCGCTCAAACATCCGCGGGTGAGGAAGCGTCAGACGGTCGGAGTTCAGCACTGTGCTGCCATATATCAAGATATCGAGGTCCAGCGTTCTTGGGCCCCAGCGAAGACCGCGCTGTCGGCCGGCATTCTGTTCCAGCGCCTGCAAGTTCAAGAGCAGGGCCAGCGGTTCCAGTGTGGTGTCCAGCGCTACCACGGCGTTGAGATAGTCAGCTTGGTCTTGAGGACCCACAGGGGCTGAACGATAAATTGGGGAGCGTCCTGCCGCATGGGTCGCTGGTAGCTGCTCCAGGTCATTTGCCGCCTGCTGCAGCGCTTTGTGGCTGTTGCCTAGATTTGCGCCAAGACCAATAAAGCAGCGTGTCACTCGGCAGGATCCGGACGTCTGCGGCCACCTCGGCGACGGCGGCGAGGAGCGCGGTGTTCTTCGGGTGAATCGACAATCTCGATGGGGCCGTGTTCTTCCTGGAGGCGCGTCCAGGTCTCTCCAAGTCCTGCGCAATCTTCCCCGGCTTGCTCTCTTAATAGGAGGAAGTCGTAGGCGGCGCGGAAGCGACGTTTACTCATGAGCTCTAAAGCTCGCTTGCCCTCAGTGCGGGGAAGGCGCAGCTGCATTTCCCAGATTTCACGCATGGGCATGCTAAAGCGACGCGGGATAGCGATGCGCTGACAGGCCTGAGCAACGATCTCCTGCCCAGCGCTGTGCATTGCTGGAACGGGCTTTTCTCCCTGGCTCTCAAGTTGTTGGCGACGTTCGCACACAGCGGGCCATAGTACGGCGGCGAGGATGAACGCGGGAGTGACAGGCTTTTCCTGTCGAATACGGAGGTCGGTATTGCCCATGGCAGCGTCAAGTAATCGATCGTAGAACGGATCGTCGTCGGCTAGTCGGGCGCTATCGGGAAACAAGTGGTCGAAGCAGCGGTACTCGCGCAGCAGTCGCAAGGTAGCCTGCGCATTGCCGGCAAGGAACAGTTTGCCAAACTCGTCAAACAGGCGTGCCGCCGGAATGTCATCCAATAGCGGTGCCAGCTCTGCGATCGGTGCGCCGCTGCCTTTCTCAACTCGAAAGTCCAGCTTTGCTGCAAAGCGCAGACTCCTGAGCATGCGCACAGGGTCTTCGCGGTAGCGTTTGGCTGGATCGCCGATAACGCGCACTTGTCGTGCTTCTAGGTCATCAAGGCCTCCGACCTGGTCGAACACCTCGAAGCTGCCACTGTCGTAGTACAGAGCGTTGACTGTGAGGTCTCTCCGAACCGCATCTTCTTCGAGAGTGCCAAAGACATTGTCGCGCAGTAGAAGACCGCGAGAGGAACGTTTGGCCGCAGTGGAGGTCTGGTCATCGTCATCATGGTGCCCGCGAAACGTCGTGACCTCGATAACTTCTCGGCCGAACCTGACATGCACAATTCGAAAGCGGCGACCGATGATGCGGGAGTTACCAAACAGCGCATGAACCTCTTCCGGGGTGGCGTCCGTGGCAATGTCGAAATCTTTTGGATGTCCGCCCAGTAGGAGGTCGCGAACAGCACCGCCGACAAGGTAGGCCTGATGATCGCGATCTCTCAAGCGAGCCATGACTTTCAGCGCGCCGGGACTAATGTCTTTGCGCGAGACGCAATGTTGATCTCTGGGAATTACTTTCAAGCGGTAATATCTTCTCTGTGCTTCGCTGCTGATCCGTATTGTGGGTCTGGAAAAAACGGTGAGCGTTTAGCTGTCAGGGTCATTCTTGGATGCGTTGCATGGTAGCACAGGCGGGTGTCAGTCCTAGCGCTGTCGTATGAGTGGTAATGCTTTGCTATCACTGAGGTGGGTGCTTAAGTTTCCGCGCCTGTTTACCGCGTAAGGCTAGGGTAGGGGGTGGAGTTTTGGGGGCTCAGAATGAATGAGGGGGAAGTAAAAACTTCCCCCTTCCAGGTTCACTAAACTATTTATTATTATTATTGCGGTGCACATTATTATTATTGCGGTGCGCATTATTTTTATTCTTTGCGCCTGAAGTACAGCAGGCTTTGTGCCATTAGTTAAAAAACTTGTTTAATCAATTGCTTATGTTTTTTGGAGAGTTGTAACAGCGACAGATGTGAATGCTGTTGTTACTAATGTCCACTGTTACTGCGGGTATCAGTGTTGGAGGGTAACGATTAACTCGCCGCTTTGCGCTGACGGCTTCCGCCGGCCTTCTTGCGTGGAATCTCAAAACGCTGGCGGCGTTCCCATAGGCACTTGCGGCTGATGCCAAGTTTTTGTGCCAGTTCTGTCTCGCTCATGGAGTCCTGATGTTCGATGACAAACCTCTGGAAATAATCTTCCAAAGAGAGATCTTCTACTGGATCGCTGTTGCGTGGCGGACGCTTGACGGCTACACCGCTCACCCGGTCCCCACGTAAGCGATTGATGTTGACCAGCTCCAGGTCAATTCCCAGCGCGTCGTTGTCAATTTCTGAATCATCAGTGAGGATTACTGCACGCTCGATGGCGTGCTCCATTTCCCGGACATTCCCAGGCCACTGATAGGTGGTTATTGCCTGAATCGCGCGCGGCGACAAGGTCATGGTGGGTCGACTTGCGCGCGCCACCTGTTTTTCCAGCAGCCGCTCGGCCAGAAATAGGATGTCTTTGCCGCGCTCTCTTAAAGGGGGAAGCTTTAGTCTCAATACGTTAATGCGATAGAAAAGATCTTGGCGAAAGCCGCCTTCGGCCGCCAGCGTCTGCAGATCTCTGTGCGTGGCACAGATGAGCCGAACATTAACTTTGCGCGAGTGTACGGAGCCGATGCGTCGGATCTCACCTTCCTGAATGAAGCGCAGTAATCGTGCCTGTGCTTCCAGGGGCAGCTCGCCGATTTCGTCCAGAAACAATGTGCCGCCGTCTGCAGCCTCAATGAGTCCCATACGATTGGTATTCGCACCGGTAAAAGCGCCCTTCTCGTAGCCAAAGAGTTCTGATTCGATCAAGGTCTCAGGGATCGCGGCGCAATTTACAGATATCAGCGTTTGATCAGATCTTTTGCTCTGGGTATGAATCTCTCGTGCCACGAGTTCTTTCCCGGTACCGGTCTCACCCAGTACCAGCACCGTGGAATCCGTTGGTGCAAATTTTTCAACGTGTCCCGCAAGCGACTGCATGGCGTCGCATTCGCCGATAATCATGGTCACTGCGTTATTGCGGCTGCCGTTGGAGGTGGAGGAGTCGCTCTTCTCGGCTTTGGGTGCCTTTTTGGCTTTTATGCTTTTTTGCTGTGCGTGTTTGTCAATGACGCGCTGCACGGCTTGCAGCATGTCCGCATGATCAAAGGGCTTGGCAATATAATCCACCGCGCCCATGCGCATAGAATCTACAGCCGAGCGCAGGCTTGCATAGCTCGTCATGATCAGCACGGGTGTGGCCCCCGCAAGTGCGATCAGATCAGTGCCGGGAGACCCGGGAAGGCGGAGGTCGCTAATGATTAGGTCGTAATTGGCCAGGGTGAAGTTGCTTTGAGCCTCGGCTACGGACGCCGCTTCGTCTAAAGCATAGCCGTGCCTCTCCAGCAGTCGGCGTAAGGCCGCGCGGATGACTGACTCGTCTTCGACGATCAGTATCTTATGCATCGATAGGGGATCCTTCATTGAGCTGGTAAGCATTCTAGCATTTCCCTCACTCGAAGCGCTGCCCGTAGTCTGCGGAAAACAGCACTACGCGAGCGCGAACGCCATATCCGGGGGAGCTGGGCGAGGGGCTGAGCAAGCTTATCCTGCCGCCCATATCTTCAAGCATGCGTCGGACTAGCGCTAGCCCCAGGCCTGTACCTTCGCCAACGTCTTTGGTCGTATAAAACGGCTCAAACACCTGCGAAAGAACCTTTGGCGAAATGGCTGGGCCCGGATTGTCGACAGTGATTGTGGTGCTGTCGCCATCCTGATAAGCATCGATAACGACGGGTCCTTCTTCACAGGCGGCGCTGCGGGCATTGTCCAGCAGGTTGAGAAATACCTGTAGAAGCAGTTGGCTATCCCCTTGAACTAATAACTCGCGATCGATGACGTTGTCAAAGTTGCCCGCTGGCACATCTATGTCGAGACTCAGGAGATAGGCCGCTTCATCGATACAGTCAGCCAGGTTGCAGGGCACACAGTCGGCGTTCCGGGCCACGCTCCCCGGGTGTGATAGCTGCATGAGTGAGTTCACCGTTCGGGATATGCGATCAGTTTGTTTGAGAATTTCTGAAGCGCCTAACTCTAATTCGGTGGCGTCAGCGCTGTATGCCAAGTTCTGGGCAATACAGGCGATGCCCGTCACCGGATTACCTATTTCGTGAGCCACGCCGGCGGCGAGGCGTCCGATCGAAGCCAGGCGTTCGTTGTGCAAAAGCTCATCCTGAAGCCGCTGATAATCGGTGATGTCCTCTACTAGAATTTGGCGTTTGCGCCCAGGGAGCTGCAGGGCGCTGCTGTGCAAGATGATCCAGCGCTCCCCACCATTATCGTCGTAACCCAGGGACTGTTTTATTACTTTGCCCTCCGGATCTTTGAGTGCTGCGCTGAGCGCGTCAGGCCAGGGGCTTGGGAGGTTCGCGATGCTCTTTGCGATCGCAGCGCCGGCGGATATCCCGCTTAGCTTGGACATCTGCCGATTCCAGCGTTGCACTTTGTGGTCACTGCCTACTACGCACAGGCCCGTGGGCAGCTCCTCAAAGGTTTGCTGATACTCGCGACGTTGACGGTACAGCAATACGAGCGCAATCAGCATTGCGATGGACAGAGGTGCCAGGTATAGAAAATTCATCATCAGCGAGGGGCGACGTCAGCGAAGGTGGCAACAAGAGTCTGCGTTGAGGTGGGGTGCATGGACTGAATGCTACGGGCTCTTCGGCTACGGGTAAACTAGACTTTTTTCAGGATGATCAGCGAGTGCTTCTGGAAGCCATTGTTCGGTGGCCAGCGAGAGTAGCTCGATTGCTGAGCCGGCTGGCATGTTGGCACTTTTTTGTTGAAGAAGTCGCAGAGCATCGCGGAGATTGTCCACGGCGGATGCGTCATGGATCGCTCGCGCACCGGTTTGCTTACTGAGTTTGACGCCCTTGGAGTCCCTTACGAGAGGAAGATGGGCGTACTTTGGAAGCTGAAAGCCAAGATGAGTAAAAATTTCAAGCTGGGCAAAGGTCTGAGAGAGTAGGTCTGAGCCGCGAACTACGTAGTTGATGCCTTGCCAGGCGTCATCCACAACCACGGCGAGCGCATAGGCGTAGAGCCTGTCCTTGCGTCGCAGGACTAAATCACTTTGAGCGTTTGGAGGCTGCTGGGGCCCCAAAATCTGATCATCGAAGCCAGTATCACCATCAAGCTTGATTCGTAGGGATGTGGCCTCGTCCGGTCTAGGGCGGCAGCGACCCATGCAGCTACCGCTGGGGCCCAGTGTTGCGCGAGTGCAGCAGCAGGCAAAGACACGATCGACCGCATCCAAATCAGCGAGAGTTGCTGAGTATTCTTTCAAGCGCGTAGATTGAAAAAGCACCGACTCGTCCCAAAGAAGGCCGTGTGCTTCCAGCGATCGAAGCATACTGTCGGCAGCGCCGGGTACTTCTCTCGGCGGATCTATGTCTTCGATTCGCAGAAGCCAAGTGCCCGCCACGGAACGCGCATCCAGATAACTTGCTAGCGCAGCAAGCAAAGAGCCCATATGCAATGGGCCCGTAGGAGAGGGGGCAAAACGGCCCCGGTAATCAGGCTGGTGAGCCATTAGCCGGGGAGACGAAGCGGGCCTTAGCCCAGTTCCTGCCTTTCTTTGATTTCGTCCAGCGTTTTGCAGTCGATGCACAGCGATGCCGTAGGACGTGCTTCCAGTCGCTTGATCCCGATCTCTACGCCGCAGGCATCACAGAAGCCGTAGTCGTCCAGCTCGATTCGCTCGACGGTAGAGTCGATCTTCTTGATCAGCTTTCGCTCGCGATCGCGAGTCCGCAGTTCGAGGCTGAATTCCTCTTCCTGGGTCGCACGATCCGCAGGATCAGGAAAGTTCGCGGCTTCGTCCTTCATGTGACTTACCGTACGATCGACTTCTTCCATGAGTTCGGCCTTCCAGCGCTTAAGAATGAGCTTAAAGTGCTCACGCTGCGGCTCGTTCATGTACTCCTCACCGCGCTTTGGCTTGTATGGCTCAAAGTTGCGGAATTCGGTGCTATTGCTAGCGCTCTTGGAGCGGGCCTTCTTTGCAGGTGCTGCCTTGGCTTTGCTGGCGACTTTTTTCATGGGCGCTGCGCTGCTGGCGGCCTCTGCTTTCACGGCTTTTTGCTTGGGTGTTGCTTTAGGTGCTGCTTTTGTCGGCATAGTGGTGTTCCAACTGTCTTACTCTGGCTGCCCCGCGAGACAATCCGGCAGGGCGCCTTTCGAAGCGCGCAGAAGCTACCAGAATAGGGCCTCACACGCCAGCAAAAAATCATCCTTGATGGACGAAAGTGCCCGACGACTCAGTCGAGATAAATCTGTTCCCCCGCAACCGTAAATGCGACGGGGCTTAGCGCTTCTCCGATACAGGGGCCGGCCACGCACTCGCCTGTCGTTGTAAGAAACTCTGCGCCATGGCGCTGACAGCGTAGTAAATCCCCACTTTCGTCGCTAATAGAGCCGCCGAGGGGGTCCATGGTCTCGTTTGCATGGGGGCAGTTGTTTTCATACAGAAACAAGTCTTCCCGGTGCTTTGCGAGTATCAGCGATCGCCCCTCGAGCGTTACACTCTGACTGCTATTGTCGGGCATAGACAGTATCGCTGGGCCCATTTCGGAGTCGTTCATGGTCACAAAATCTGTTGGTAGAGGTCTCGTCGGCGCAGTAAGCCACCGGACAGCGAATGAAGGCAAGTTTTCGATGTCGGATTTGCTATGACTCTATCTACTTTTCAGCGACAGCTTTTGGGTCTAGACGAAAGCGCACTGCTTGCTCGGGGGTCGCAGCAGTTGCAAAGACCGGTTTGGGCTGCTTTGGCGCGGCTGACTGAGGCCGCGACTGAGGAAGGCTTTCAGTTAAAGGTTGCCAGTGCCTATCGTTCCTATGATCGTCAACGCAATATCTGGAATGGCAAACTGAGTGGCGAACGTTCCGTAGTTGACGATACTGACCGAGCGATCGATATGACGAGTATGAGTCCCGAGGAGTGTTTTGCCTGCGTACTCCGTTTTTCTGCAATGCCCGGGGCAAGCAGGCATCACTGGGGTACTGATATTGACGTTTTCGACGCAGGCGCCGTGAATGAAAGTTATCAGGTTCAGTTGAGCGCAGCGGAGGTTGCTGTGAATGGCCCCTTTGGCCTGATGCACGAGTGGCTCGATCAGCGGATTGCTCAAGGGCGCAGTTTTGGCTTCTACAGACCGTACGATAAAGATCGGGGTGGGGTGGCCTCGGAACGCTGGCACTTGAGTTTTGCGCCTCTGGCTGTGGACTGCCAGCGCGAATGTAGTGCAGATCTTCTCCGTGCTGTGTGGAGCGATAAGGCTGTGGGAGAAGTTAGCGGCAGGCAGGAATTGAGTCAGCAGCTGGAGTCATTCTTTGAGCGTTTTGTTGCTCGTGTGGCCGAGCCACCAAAATCGGCCCTTGAGTACCTGCCACCGGCGTGATCGCCGGGAGCAGGTCCGAAGAGTTGTGTTTACTCTTTTGCTTGTTTGTGCAGATCGCCGAAGTGATTCCAGTAGTCTTTTTCGGCTGCAGCGATCACTTTGAGCGCCTCTTCACGGCCATAGACATGATCAACCTTGATGTCGATCTTCTTGCCCGGTACCAGCTTGTACGTTGAAAAGTAATGCTGGAGACGCTCAACCTTGATTTTCGGCAGATCCGAAATGTCCTGCACATCGCCCCAGATATTGTCGCCATCAAGGATCGCAATGATCTTGTCGTCAGCTTCGCCATCGTCAATCATCTGTATGCCGCCTACGACGCGTGCGTTGAGAATGATGTCTGACCGGTTAATGTGACGCTCGGAGTAAACGCAGATATCCAATGGGTCCCCGTCTGCGATCTCGACGTCAGGACAAAGCTTGGCCACTTCTTCTGCGCAGTACGTTCTGGGGATGAAACCGTACAGTGCCGGAGGACTGGAGGTCGTTCGCTGGGGACGGTCGACCATAAGGAAGCCCGAGGCCTTGTCCAGCTCATACTTGACCACGTCTGTGGGGAGCATTTCGATGTAAACCTGCACGACGCCATCGGCAGCACCGTCCATTTGTGTGTGCAGGCCGTGCCAGGGGTGTCGGCGCCAGCGATTGAACTCTTCGTTAAGATACATGATGTCTCCTTCAATGTTGTGCGGCGCGTCAGGGGATGTCGATGCCGCGGTGAATTCGGTATGCAAGACTCAGATAAAAAACCGGCGAGAGTGTAACCGCTAGCTTCGCGAAAATCTGTGAGACTTTTATGGCGCCCGTTTGAGAGTCGGGGCAAACAACTAGGTCACATGAAATCGCTTGCGTAGTTTACGCGGTACTAACTCATTCTTGAGTCGAACGTACTGAGGTAATCCCTGGTGATAGCTCGGATACGCTTCGCCTTGAATAAGAGGCTGCAAATACTCCCGAGCTGCCGGAGTGATTCCAAAGCCGTCACGACTGATAAAGCTGCGGGGCATTTTCTTTTCGACATTGGCGACATTCTCAAGCGGCGCCTCTGCAATATGCCAGCTATAGCGCTTGCCTTTGCCGCGCACGATGCTGGGCATTACAGCATTTTTACCTGCGATCGCCATTTCGACGGCCGCTTCTCCCACCGCGTAGGCCTGATCGAGATCGGTTTGAGAGGCGATATGTCGTGCAGCGCGCTGCAGGTAATCAGCGACGGCCCAGTGATACTTGTAGCCCAATTCGCTTTTTACCAAGCTGGCGAGTGTCGGAGCCAGCCCGCCGAGCTGTGCGTGGCCAAAGGCGTCGCGGGTTCCTGTGTCACTAAGGAAGCGCCCGTCGGCCGTTTGCGCGCCTTCTGATGCGACGACGACGCAGTAGCCAAAGCGTTTTACGGAACGCTGCACGCGCGCTAAGAATTTCTTCTGATCAAACGCAATTTCTGGAAATAGGATGCAATGTGGGGCATCGCCCTCTTGATCGGCCGCAAGACCCGAAGCAGCGGCGATCCAGCCAGCATGTCGGCCCATGACCTCGAGAATAAACACCTTGGTCGAACTTGCGCACATGGATGCCACGTCAAGGGATGCCTCTCGCGTAGAGATGGCAACGTATTTGGCGACTGACCCAAAGCCCGGGCTGTTGTCCGTGTGGGGCAGATCATTGTCGATGGTCTTGGGCACATGGATGGCCTGCAAGGGGTAGCCAAGGGATTGACTAAGTTGCGATACCTTTAGGCAGGTGTCTGCGGAGTCGCCCCCTCCGTTGTAGAAGAAGTAACGGATATTGTGCGCCTGAAAAACATCCATTAATCGCTCGTATTCCGCGCGATTACTCTCCAGAGACTTCAGCTTGTGACGACAGGAGCCGAACGCCCCGGAAGGTGTTTGCAGGAGTCCACGGATCGCCTTTTTGCTTTCTTTGCTGGTGTCGATGAGCTCCTCTTGAAGTGCGCCGATGATGCCGTTGCGACCCGCAAACACTTTGCCGATAACGTCGCGATGTAGCCTTGCGGTCTCAATGACGCCGCATGCGGATGCATTGATAACCGAGGTGACGCCCCCGGATTGGGCGTAAAAGGCATTGGCTTTCCGGCTCAAGATGAACATCCTTAAGGAGTGTTAATTAAAGATGTCAATCATACGGGATGTGAGCTTCGCTGTGCACCGTATGGTGCGGCCATAGTGTGATGGCGTGCTAGAATTTCGCTCTTTTTACGAGGATTGGCTGTGCAACAGCGCCTGCACATTTTAGGCATATGCGGCACGTTTATGGGCGGCTTGGCTTTGATTGCCCGGGAATTGGGCTGGGAAGTGAGCGGCTGCGATGCCGACGTTTATCCGCCTATGAGCGATCAGCTTGCCGCGGCAGGTATAGCCCTGCACGAGGGCTTTGACCCGGAGCATCTTCCGGATGACGCATTGATCGTTGTCGGTAATGCGCTGTCTCGGGGTAACCCTGCGGTGGAGGCAGTGCTTTCTCGGGGAATGCCCTACCAATCAGGCCCTCAATGGCTGGCCGAGGCCGTGCTTGCGGATCGCTGGGTTCTAGCCGTGTCAGGTACTCATGGAAAGACCACGGCTAGCAGTATGCTGGCCTGGCTGCTGGAAGACGCAGGACTGTCACCGGGCTTTCTGATCGGGGGTGTGCCACTGAATTTTGGCGTCTCCGCCCGTTTGGGCAGTGGTAGTTTCTTTGTGATCGAGGCTGACGAGTACGATACGGCCTTCTTTGATAAGCGTGCCAAGTTTGTTCACTACCGCCCCCGGACGCTGATTGTGAATAATCTAGAGTTCGATCACGCCGATATTTATCCCGATCTAAGAGCCATTCAGCGGCAGTTTCATCACCTCATGCGCTGTGTACCGGGAAACGGTCGCGTGTTTACACCGCTTGATGTGCCAGTCGTAGAGCAGATGCTGGAGTTAGGCTGCTGGACGCCGCGAGAGACTCTTTCGGTGGTGGGTTCAGGGGCAGATTGGAATGCCACACTTGAAGACGCGGGGGGAACTACCTGGCAGCTCGCAGCGCCCGGCGGTGAGAGCCTGTCGGTGGGCTGGGGGCAGCGCGGCGCGCACAATGTAGCGAACGCGCTGGGTGCCTGTGCAGCGGCTCGTCATGTGGGTGTTACACCTAAACACGCAGTGCACGCTCTTGAGCGGTTTTTGGGCGTTCGCCGACGCCTGGAGCTCAGTGGTGAGGTAAGCAGTGTTCGGGTTTATGACGATTTTGCCCATCATCCGACCGCGATCGCCAGCACGCTCGCAGCCATGAAAGGTGCTTTCGGGCGCAAGCGTGTTTTGGCAGTTATCGAACCACGTTCCAATACCATGCGTATGGGAGAGCATAGAGCTGCGTTAGCGCCATCGACCGCCGATGCCGACGAGGTCTTCTGGTATCAGCCTAAGGAATTGGGTTGGTCCCTCGAGGATGTGGTCGAAAGTAGCACGGTGCCCGCGACGATTAGTGAGAATATCGACGAGCTTGTTGCGCTTATCGTGCGTCAGGCCTTGCCCGGGGATGATATTGTTGTGATGAGCAACGGCGCCTTCGGTGGAATCCATCAGCGTTTGCTATTGGCGCTTGCAGAGCGTCACCAGGAGTAACTTTATGTTGGCCTTTTATGAGCAGCTGGTGCTGCGGCGACCCTTTGTCGTGCTCGGATTGCTCTCTGTGTTGCTGCTGTTGGCACTGCTGCAGTTCCCCAAAATTCGTATAGACGCCTCGGCCGACTCGCTATTGCTCAAAGGCGATCCTGCGTTGGAGTACTTTCGAGAGGTTGGGCGACGCTACAGTAGCGAAGACTTTATCGTAATCACCTGGCGACCCAAGGCACCGCTGCTGTCTGACGAGTCCTTGCAGCCCTTGTCCGCTATGGCGGATGAGCTTCGGACGCTGTCGGGTGTGTCGTCGGTGGTTACGGTCATGGACGTGCCACTTTTACAAAGTCCGCCCGTAGGACTCTCGCAGGTCACCTCGGGGGATCCGCTGCCGTCTCTACAAGATCCGAACATTGATCGTGATTTGGCGTTGCGAGAATTCACCCAAAGCCCGCTCTACAGTGACTTGCTCGTTGGTGCTGAGGGTGATGTCACGGCGATTCAGGTGAACCTTACGCGCCCCGACGGCGATAGTGCGCTGATGCGTGAACGTGAAGAGTTGCGCCTTGCGAAGCGTTCTGGAGATATCAGCGATGAGGCCGTGGCGCGTCTTGCCTTCGTCGAGCAGGATGTAAAGCGACGCAGCGCAGAACAGCTGAGTCAGCAAAGTGCATTGGTGGCCGGCGTTCGCTCTGTGGTAGACGGTTATCGCCAGCACGCCGGTATATTTGTCGGTGGCGTGCCCATGATCGCAGCTGACATGGTGAGTTTTGTTCGTAGTGATTTAGTGGTTTTCGGGAGTGCAATCCTCGGCGTCATGGTGCTGGTTCTGGCGCTGATATTTCGACGTATCAAGTGGGTGGTGATCCCGCTGCTGAGCTGTTCCTTAGGTGTGGCTTACACCCTGGGGATTTTGGGTTATCTCGATTGGCGAATGACCGTTATTTCCTCAAACGTGGTTGCGGTGTTGCTCATTGTGGGGCTGGCTATCGCGATTCACTTGGTGGTGCGCTATCGAGAACTACACCGGGAGCAGCCGGAGTTGGGTCTGTACGAGCGCGTTTGCGAAAGTATGCGCCTGATGGCTGTGCCATGTGTGTATACCGGTATTACCACCATGGTGGCTTTTGTGTCGCTTGTGGTTTCCGGTATTCAGCCGGTGATTGATTTTGGCTGGATGATGACTTTGGGCATTTGTGTGGCGCTGCTTGTGTCATTTACTCTAGTTCCCGCCCTGATGTTGTTGTGGCCCCTGGATCGTGAGCAACCGAGTCGCGACGAAGGCGAGCCCTTCACCCTGCGCTTTGCGCGTGTAGCTGATCACCACGGATCTCTGGTGCTTTGGGGCAGCCTGGCGTTGAGTGTGCTGGTGGTGCTGGGCGTACTGCGGCTTAAAGTCGAAAACCGCTTTATTGATTACTTCAAGGAAAGTACTGAGATATACCAGGGCATGGAGCTTCTTGATGCACGGCTCGGTGGCACCATCCCGTTGGATATTGTGATCGCTGCCCCGGATAGTTCGGCGCCGCTGCCGGGACTGGAAAGTACCGCAACAAGCAGCACGGTCCCCGTGGCCGATGACGACCTTTTCGCTGACGAATTTGACGATCCGTTTGCCAGTGGAAACACTGAGAGTTCGCTAAGTGGCGATACAGACGCGTTTGCGGACGAGGACTTTGCCGATGATGCCTTTGCTGATCAGGACAGCGGCGATGCCTTTGGGGGCAGTAATGTTGACCCGGGGTTCTGGTTTAGCCTGGAAGGCATGCGCTTGATCGACCGTCTGCAAGGCGTGGTCGATGGCTATTCCGAAACAGGGAAAGTCCAGTCTCTGTCCACGACCTTTGAGCTTTTTCGTCAGCTGCTTGGCGACGATATAGGAAGCGTCGAGCTTGCGCTTGCGCGCAATGCGCTCTCTGCGGATATATCCCGTCAGCTGGTAGAGCCGTATTTCAACGCAGAGCGCGACGAAGCGCGGATCACGGTGAGGGTCAAAGAGACCAGTCAGGATTTGCGACGAGCGGCGTTCCTTCGTGATCTCGATCTCGCGCTGCGCGAAGAGGGCGGTCTCGATGAAGGTCAGGCGCGTTTCACGGGCATGCTTGTGATGTACAACAACGTTCTACAGAGCCTCTTTGCATCACAAATACTGACCCTGGGTGCGGTATTCGCCGTTATTTTGATTATGTTCTGGATATTGTTTCGCTCCCTTTCTTTGGCGCTGATTGCCCTCGCGCCAAACCTACTGGCTGCGGGATTGGTGTTGGGGATCATGGGCTTTGCCGGAATTCCTCTGGATATTATGACGATTACCATCGCCGCGATCGTGGTGGGCATTGGTGTGGATAACTGCATTCACTACGTGCATCGCTTTAAACGTGAGTTCCCCGTTGATCGCAACTACCTGGCGTCCATGTATCGCTGCCATGGCAGCATCGGTAGAGCGATGTACTACACGACGTTAACGCTGGTGGTGGGATTCAGCACACTTACCTTGTCGAATTTCAATCCAAGTTTGTATTTTGGCGTGCTCACGGTGATTGCGATGACTGCCGCGGTGGTCGGTGCGCTTCTGCTGCTCCCGCGATTGATATTGCTTTTTAGGCCCTTGGGGCCTGAGCAATGACCGAGATAGCTCTGTTCCCGCTATCGGCGGTGCTCGTTCCCTACGGTCGTATGCCTCTGCAGATATTCGAGCAGCGCTATCTCGACCTGGTGAAGTCATCGATGCGCAGCGGCGACAGTTTTGGCATGTTGCGTATTGAGCGTGGGGTAGAGGTTGGATCTGTGCGACTTCCGGAGCTTGCGAGCATCGGCACCCTCGCATCGATAGTGGATTGGGATCAGCTTGAGAATGGCTTGCTGGGCGTTACTGTGGAAGGTGGTCAGCGCTTTCACCTTGGCGATTTTTGGCGGGAGAACAACGGCCTGATTCGCGCTGAGGTTGAGCTTTTGCCGCCTCTGGAGTCTACGGCCATGATTGATGTCTGGGAGCCTATGCGGACCGTACTACAGGGCTTGGAGGCGCATCCCCATGTTCAGCGTATGGGAATGCCAGCGGATCTACAGGATGCCTGGCAGGTGGCTTACAGCTTGGTGCAGCTGCTTCCGCTTGAGGAAGAGCTCAAGCTCGAATTGCTGTCGCTAACGGCCATCGAGGAGCTCATGCGAGAGCTCGATGTGCTGCTCAATGCCCTGAGTGGAGAGGCTTAGTCAGAGCCTTCAGCCGTGAAGCGTGAATAAAGCCTTCAGCCGCGAAGCTCAGTCCGAAGAGTGCACGCTGCCCGGTGTCCAGCCGCCGAGTATTTGCCACCGGTTAACAATGCTGCAAAACAACTCTGCGGTGCGCTCAGCATCGTACGCTGCGGAATGCGCTTGTTCATTGTCAAAGGGAATGCCTGCTTCCAGGCAGCTCTTTGCCAGCACTGTTTGTCCGTAGGCCAGACCCGATAGCGTTGCGGTATCAAAGTGAGAAAAGGGGTGAAAGGGGTTTCTCTTGATTTCACAGCGCTCTACCGCCGCGTTCAAAAAGCCCGCATCGAAGTGGGCATTGTGTCCTACAAGGATCGCGCGATTACACTCCTGGTCACGTATTTCCCGGCGAACGACCTGAAACAGCTCTGTAAGTGCATCGTTTTCTGAGTGTGCCTCACGAAACGGGTGCCAGGGATCTATGCCTGTAAAGTCCAGTGCTGATTGCTCGATGTTGGCGCCTTCGAAGGGTGCCACGTTAAAGCTATGAGTTTCATGAACCGCAACATGCCCAGCGTCATCCATGCGAATGATCGTTGCCGCAAGCTCTAGAACAGCGTCGGTAGACGACGAGAACCCGCCGGTCTCCATATCAATAACGACCGGCAGAAAGCCCCGAAAGCGCGATTTCATCGCCATGATCTATTCCGCTCCCGCGTCAATGACTTGCCAGCGTAAGGACTCGCCAGCTCCTAGAGGTACCATCTGTTCGTCGCCCAAGGGAATACTCTCAGGCACTGTCCAGCTTACGCGTCGCAGGCAAACCTGATCGCTGTTTCGCGGGCGCTGATAAAAGTCCGGTCCACGAAATGAGACAAAGTCCTCCAGCTTACCCAGAGCGTCTAAATCCTCGAAAACCTCTGCGTACAGTTCCAGCGATGCGTGCGCGGTGTATACACCGGCACAACCACATGCACTTTCTTTGACGTGTTTTTCGTGCGGCGCTGAGTCCGTGCCGATAAAAAAGCTTCTGTCCTCAGAGATGGCGGCCTCGCGCAGAGCGTCCTGATGTTGCTTGCGCTTGAGAATCGGTAGGCAGTAGTAGTGGGGCTTGATACCACCGACCAGCATATCGTTACGATTGAGTCGCAAATGATGCGCGGTAATTGTAGCAGCTACCTGTGCGCCCGAGCTTTTCACAAAGTCCACGGCATCGGAGGTGGTGATGTGCTCCAGCACGACGCGGAGTTTCGGGAAGCGCTCGACGATGGGGGCGAGATGCTCACCAATAAAGACCGCTTCGCGATCAAAGATATCGACACTCGCGTCGGTGACTTCACCGTGGACCAATAAGGGCAGGTCTACCTCTTCCATGGTGGCGAGAATCGGATATAGCGCTTCCAGCGAGTTTACGCCGGCATCAGAATTGGTAGTGGCTCCTGCGGGATATAGTTTCACGGCGGCCAGCCAGTCTATTGCTGCGGCCTCGCGGATGTCTTCTGCGCTCGTGCCGTCTGTCAAATAAAGGGTCATCAGCGGATCAAACTGCCGCTGGGCGCCTTGCATGCTCCGCAGGATTCGCTGGCGGTATTCCGCAGCAAGCCGTGTGTTGGTGACCGGGGGCACGAGATTGGGCATGACGATCACTCGTCCCATATATCTCGCCATGTCGGCACAGGTTTGGGTCAGCGCCGAACCATCACGGAGGTGGCTGTGCCAGTCATCGGGGCGTATTAAGGTCAGGGTGTCCAAAAGATTGGGCCGGGCAGCAGAAGGATGTTGATGCTACCGCAAAGGTGCGGTCGACAAAACCATATAGCGGTCTTATCCGTGCACACAGCCCCCTGCGGCGGTAAACTTGCGCTCTTTTACGTTCGAGGATGAGCATGGCAGACGTCGATAAAGTGGTTTTGGCCTATTCCGGGGGACTAGATACCTCGGTCATCGTGCGCTGGTTGCAGGACAACTACGCCTGTGAAGTGGTGACATTTACCGCCGATATTGGTCAGGGCGAGGAAGTGGAGCTAGCACGGGCCAAAGCGGAGGCGTTGGGGGTCAAGGAGATCTACATCGAAGACCTGCGCGAAGAATTCGTGCGCGACTATGTGTTCCCCATGTTTCGTGCCAACACGATCTACGAAGGTGAATATCTCCTTGGGACGTCGATTGCACGGCCATTGATTGCAAAAAGACTCGTCGATATAGCGACGGAAACTGGCGCCGACGCAATTTCGCATGGCGCTACTGGCAAAGGCAATGACCAGGTCCGTTTTGAGCTGGGTGCCTATGCACTCAAGCCCGGCATTCAGGTGATAGCGCCCTGGCGGGAATGGGACCTGAGCTCCCGGGAGTCTCTGATGACCTACTGCCGGGAGCGAGATATACCGGTGGATTTTGCCGCCGCGGGCAAAAAATCCCCCTATTCCATGGACGCGAACCTGCTGCATATTTCCTACGAAGGCGGGATTCTTGAAGATCCCTGGGCCGAGGCGGAAGACTCCATGTGGCGTTGGAGCGTCAGCCCCGAGGAAGCACCGGACACGGCGACGTACATTGAACTCGAGTTTCGTGGGGGTGACATAGTCGCTATTGATGGGGATGAGCTGTCGCCAGCTACGTTGCTGGAAGAGTTGAACCGCATCGGCGGCGCGAATGGGATTGGTCGCCTGGACATCGTTGAGAATCGCTATGTGGGTATGAAGTCCCGGGGATGCTACGAGACCCCGGGCGGGACGATTATGCTCAAGGCGCATCGTGCGATAGAGTCATTGACCCTCGATCGTGAGGTAGCGCACCTTAAAGATGAGTTGATGCCGCGTTACGCTAAGCTGATCTACAACGGTTACTGGTGGTCTCCCGAACGGCAAATGCTTCAGGCAGCGATTGACCAGTCGCAATCGGTAGTGAATGGGACAGTTCGTCTCAAGCTCTACAAAGGAAGTGTGTCGGTGGTGGGTCGAAGCTCCAAGGACAGTCTGTTTGACGAAAGTATTGCGACCTTTGAGGATGACGCGGGCGCCTACAATCAAGCGGACGCCGAAGGCTTCATCAAACTCAATGCGTTGCGTCTACGCATTGCCGCAGGCCGGGGTCGCAGTTCACGCTAGCTCCTCTATGGTCACAGCAGGCATGGAATGCCTTGCTTATAGCGCTGATAGACTTCAACAAAAGCAATAATTTATGGACGGTAATGTATGAGCGATATTCTTGACGTGGTGGTCATTGGTGCGGGCTTGTCTGGTATTGGCGCGGCCTGCCATCTCAAGCGCAACTGTCCTGAACGCAAGATCGCCATTTTGGAAGCGCGGGAACGCAGCGGTGGCACCTGGGACTTGTTCCGCTACCCGGGTATTCGTTCCGATAGCGATATGCATACACTGGGTTACAGTTTTAAGCCCTGGGAAGATTCAAAGGCGATTGCCGATGGGCCGTCAATTCTTAGCTATGTGCGTGAAACCGCAAAGGAATATGGCGTTGACTCGCTGATTCGCTATCAACAGAAGGTCAAGCAGGCAAACTGGGATAGCGAAGAGCAATGCTGGGAGCTGAGTATCGAAGATGGGGGGGGCTCCGCACACAATCTTAAGACGCGGTTCTTGCATCTTTGTGCTGGGTACTACAACTACAGTCATGGACATCAGCCGGAATTTCCCGGACGTGACACATTTAAGGGTGACTTCATACACCCACAGTTTTGGCCTGAAGATCTGGACTACGACAACAAACGTGTGCTGATTATTGGATCCGGCGCGACGGCCGTGACGCTGGTGCCCTCCATGGCGGAGAAAGCGGCCGAAGTTGTGATGCTTCAGCGTTCGCCGACCTGGGTTGTTTCTCGGCCGTCCACCGACTGGATTGCTAATTTTTTGCGGGCGGTTTTACCCAAAAACTGGGCCTACAACGTGACGCGCTGGAAAAACACGCGTATGCAGCACTGGTTCTACAAGAAGACGCGTAAGCAGCCCGAGAAAGTCCGCCAAATGTTGCTCGATCAGACGAAAAAGGAGTTGGGTGATGCTGGAGATATGGCCGATTTCACTCCTGAATATAATCCCTGGGACCAGCGCCTGTGCCTCGTCCCTGATAGCGATTTGTTTGCGGCCATGCACAGCGGTAAAGCACGAGTAGTGACGAATCAAATTGATACTCTCACTCCCGAAGGCGTGCGCCTTGCCGATGGCACCGAGCTCGCCGCGGACATCATCGTGTCGGCCACAGGACTTGAGCTTGAGCTCTTTGGCGGAATCGATATTCGGGTCGACGGTAAGGTCTTTGATTTTCCGTCCAGCTGGTCCTATCGCGGCATGATGTGCACGGGGCTGCCCAACTTGGTCTCAGTGTTTGGCTACATTAATGCGTCCTGGACACTCCGTGCAGATCTGGTCTCTCAATGGATGTGCGCTCTTCTGGCTCACATGGATGCTACGGGAGAGACGGTGGTCACCCCCGCAGTGGAAGAGAGTCTCCCGCAAATGAGTCCCAGGCTCTGGATTGCCGATTTTTCGGCGGGTTACATGCAGCGTGTCATGCACTTGTTCCCACAGCAGGGCGATCGAAATCCCTGGGTCAATTCCCAGAATTATTTACGCGAAAAGCGTGAGTTTGAAGAAATGAGTTTCGCAGAACCTGCGCTGCGCTATGAGTCGCCTGCGATTTTGAATCAACCAGAGCAAAACGCAGCCTAGTTTTAGGTTAGGGAATAGCGACGCCGCAGGCATTTTTGCGCTGAGATACGGCTTGCTGATCGAAAAAATCGAAGAGCTAGTGCGATAAATATTGTTTTATCGATAGTTGATTCTTCGTTAGGATACTGATCCTCGCAGCGCCGCGACTCGTACACTAGGCTACGATCTCACGGCCATTGTATTTTTTTCTCTCAAGGAGACACAAACGTGACTACACAGGTACCAGAGGCAACATTTAAGACCCGCGTACGGGACGAATCTGTAGGTGGCGACAACCCTTACCGCTGGGAAGAGCAGACAACTGCCGATATCTTTGGCGGCAAGAAAGTTGTCGTTTTTTCACTGCCAGGCGCTTTCACACCAACGTGTTCGTCCAACCACCTGCCGCGTTACGACGAGCTGTACGAAGAGTTCCAGGCGCAGGGCGTTGACGCAATCGTGTGTGTTTCAGTCAATGACGCGTTCGTGATGTTCAAGTGGGGCCTGGATCAGGGCAACAAGAACATCTTCCTACTCCCCGACGGAAATGGCGAATTTACTCGCAAGATGGGCATGTTGGTTGATAAGTCGAATATCGGCTTTGGCATGCGCTCCTGGCGTTACTCCATGCTCGTCAATGACGGCAAGATCGAAAAGCTGTTCTCTGAGGCTGGCTACTGTGATAACGGCGGAACCGATCCGTTTGAAGTGTCTGATGCTGACACCATGCTGGCATACCTCAAGGGTACCGAGTCTGCGGGCGTCTCTGAGCCACGTAAGGCTTTTGTAGGCTAAACGATTTAGCGCACGCTAAATCGAGTGAAGGGGCGTAAGGTCTTCAATGAACCCGCTTCGGTTGTCGAAGCGGGTTTTTTATGGGTAGTCCGCGGTGCCGTCAAGCTGCCTCAGCCCGTTGCATCGATAGCCTTTCATGGCATGCTTGCGCGAATTTAATACGTAACAGGATGCGGACGATGTCTTGGCACCGGCCAGTAACGTTAAGCGGTGAGCACGCTTCTTTGATGCCGCTTTCAGCAAGCCATGGCGCGAAGCTTGCTGCTGCGGCACAAGACGGCGAGGTATTGCGAATTTGGCACACCAATGTGCCGTCTCCCGACGAAATGCCTGGGGCGATAGAGCGCATCGGCGCAAAGTCAGATGGAATTTTACGCAGCCATAGCCGTCACAGTAACGGAACGCTCCCTAGACCTGTGTTTACTCGATTTTGGAAAGTGAGTGTGGCCTGGTGTCAGGGTGCCGCTAGATGCAATGCTGGATAGCTATGGGCAACAAGCGTGAGTGACCTGTTTGCCAGGGATGGCGCAGAGCAGCTCGACTTGCCTGGGGGTGAGCTGCTTATCTATCGGGCCCCGGATCTAGGCGCATCCAGCGATGCTCTGTTTGACGAGCTTCAACGAGAAATAGAGTGGCGTCAGGAGCCTATCCAGCTCTTTGGTAAACGCTACCTGCAGCCTCGTCTACTGGCGTGGTACGGAGACACTGGAGTGTCCTATCGGTACTCAGGGATTCATCATGAGCCCCTGGCCTGGACTCCCGGGCTTGCGGCCTTGCGCGAGCGGATTCAAGAACTCAGCGGAGCGTGCTTTAACAGCGTGCTTGCCAACCAGTATCGCGACCATAGGGACAGCATGGGTCTGCATGCGGATGACGAGCCTGAGCTGGGCTCACAGCCGGTAATAGCGTCTTTGAGTTTGGGTGAAGAGCGCGTGTTCCGGCTCAAGCATCGACATCGTAATGACATCAAAGCCCTGCGTGTGCCTCTGAGCTGTGGCACCCTATTGATCATGCGCGGAGACACCCAGGAAAACTGGCGACATGAGGTCGCCAAGCAAGCGAGACCCTGCGGACCGCGAATTAACCTAACGTTTCGCTACGTGCACTCAAGTTTAGCCCCGAAAACTGACGGATAGCACTTTTACAATGCTGTCACGCCGTCGCGGTATACTTGGCGTATGAATATTCCAGAGCAAGTTGCCGGCGAAACGACCGGCGGTAGTGATACCACTGTCGCGCGCATTGCCCGAGCTTCCGTACGCCCCGTTCAGACTCTCGATCTACTGACCCAGCGTGAAATGTCGAGTCTTGCCAATGCGGATGCAAGTCTGCATGAACTCTTTCGACGCTGTGCGTTGGCGATCCTCAACACCGATGGGTATGTTGATGACGCACGGAAGGTCTATGAGGCTTACGCTGACTTCGAGTTACGCGTGATCCCAGAGCCCCGGGGTTTGAAGTTGGAACTCTTCAATGCGCCAGGCGAGGCCTTTGTGGATGGGAAAATGATCGAGGGAATTCGGCATCACTTGTTTTCAGCTCTGCGAGATATCGTGTACACCGAGCACAAGTTGGCAGAGCAACAAACTTTCGATCTAGGCAGTTCCGAGGGTATCACCGACGCGGTGTTTCGGATTTTGCGTAATGCGAATGTTGTGCGTAGCAACGTACAGCCCGGTCTCGTGGTGTGTTGGGGGGGGCATTCGATCTCTCGCACAGAATACGATTACTCAAAAACTGTCGGCTACTCACTGGGCTTGCGCGGCTTTGATATCTGTACCGGTTGTGGCCCGGGCGCCATGAAGGGCCCTATGAAGGGGGCCGCCATTGCTCATGCGAAGCAGCTCAAAAGTGATACACGGTACGTGGGCTTGTCCGAGCCAGGCATTATTGCGGCAGAGTCACCCAACGCGATAGTGAATGAGTTGGTCATCCTGCCTGATATCGAAAAGCGCCTCGAAGCGTTTGTGCGAGTCGCACACGGTATTCTCGTTTTCCCCGGTGGCGTCGGTACTGCCGAAGAGATCATGTTTTTATTGGGCATTAAAATGCATCCGGCGAATGCTCATATTGAGCTACCCCTGATTTTCACCGGGCCTGCAGGAAGTGCCCAATACTTCGCGCAGATCGACGCATTTCTTCGCCTGTGCCTCGGTGATGAAGTTGCACAGCACTACACTATTATCAACGGCGATGCGGCGGCAGTGGCCGGTGCGATGAAGGCGTCTATTAAAGCAGTGCGGCGTCAGCGTATCGCGCAAAACGAGTCCTTTAGTTACAGCTGGACCTTGCACATTCCAGAAGCGTTGCAGCAGCCATTTTTGCCTTCGCACGAGAATATGGCGGCGCTCTCTCTTCATCGGGATCAGCCAAGTCATCAGTTGGTCGCAGAGCTTCGCAGAGCGTTTTCGGGCATCGTCGCCGGAAACGTCAAAGACTTCGGAGTGAGAGCCGTTGAGGCTCATGGTCCGTACCAACTGCATGGAGAGGGCGAGGTTATTGCCGGCTTGGCCAGCTTGCTGGAGGGCTTTGTTAGTGATGGCAGGATGAAGATTGATCCTTCCACTTACCGCCCCTGTTTTCAGGTGGCCTCGAGCAGATAGTATTGTGACCTCTTTGCTTAAAATGTGTTCGCCAATATAAGGACCTACGATGAAGTACTTACTGAATCCCCTGATACTTTTTGTTGTCATGCTTGCGGTTGTTCCTGCGCAGGCAGAGCTGCCTTTTACCGTGTCGGAGGTCGCTAAATTTGATGACCCATGGTCCGTGGCTGTGATGCCTGATGGACGATTACTTGTGACCGAGGTGAAGGGAAGTCTGTTTATCGTCAAAGAAGATGGGTCGCAGTCTCGCGATGTGGCTGGCATGCCCGACGTACGCTACGGCGGTCAGGGTGGTATGGGTGATGTTGTTCTGCATCCCGACTTTGCGGATAACCATATGATCTATCTTAGTTACGCTGAGGCCGGCGTGGGCGGCACCCAGGGTGCCGTTGTGGCCCGAGCAATTCTCGACGAGTCGGGTCGCCGGCCAAGCCTCAGTGACTTAGAGGTTATCTGGCGGCAATATCCAAAACTGATGGGCTACGGACATTACGGACACCGCATGTTGTTCGATAATGAGGGCTACCTTTGGATAACTTCCAGCGACCGGCAGAAGTTCACAACGGCGCAGGACATGCAGTCCAATGCAGGAAAGCTGGTTCGTTTGCATGACGACGGTTCAGTGCCGAAGGACAATCCATTTGTAGACTACTACTCGGAAAACCCTAAGGTCGATGATGATGGCGTCTACCCACAGATATGGTCTCTGGGGCATCGCAATGTATTGGGTCTTGCTCTCGACTTGGATGGCCGACTTTGGGGTGTTGAAATGGGGCCCGCAGGCGGTGACGAACTCAACCTGATTGAGCGCGGAGCGAATTATGGCTACCCCGTCGTGTCTAATGGTGATCACTATGACGGCCGGGAAATGGCCGATCACGATACACATTCAGAGTTTAATGCCCCTGCTCTTTGGTGGACCCCAGTGATTTCACCGGGAGATATGCTGGTGTATCGAGGTAAAGCGTTTTCCGACTGGCGTGGAAATGCCCTGATTGCTGGTTTGTCGTCCCGTGCGATTGTTCGTGTTGAGTTGGGTGATGATGGGACGGCCACAGAAGTGGAACGCTATGACATGGGGGCGCGTATTCGTAGCGTAGAAGAAGCCGCTGATGGCAGCATTTGGGTGTTGGAAGAAAGCGGAACTAAACCAGGTAGGCTGTTACGTCTTACGCCTTAAGGATATGAGGCGCTAAGCCTGTTCTGCCGCCGGTTTTTGCGATCTGCCACTCTGCGGATGTTTTTGGTGGCACCGTTTTCATGACGACAAACCGCGCTCGGAGCACCACTATGATCAAAACTACGATCCTCGCCCTCGGCATTTTTATGTTCAGCCTCGCGAGTCATGCTGAGTCAGAGCATCGTTCAGGCTTTGTCGAAGTTCAGGGCGGTCCGCTGTGGTACGAAATTGCCGGCGGAGGTGATGGAGTGCCTTTACTGACCGTGCATGGTGGTCCGGGTGGCACCTCCTGTGGCTTGCAATTGCTTTACCCCCTGTCGGACGAGCGAGCCGTTATTCGCTATGACCAATTGGGTTCAGGGCGATCCGGTCGACCTCGTAATCCAGACCTTTGGAATCGCGATCGCTTTGTGGAAGCCCTGGACACTCTGCGTAATGAGTTGGGCCTTGAGCGCATGCATCTTCAGGGACACAGCTGGGGCGGAGCGCTGGCGGCCTACTATGTATTGGAAAAGGGTACACAGGGGATTGTCTCTTTAACCTTATCGTCACCTTTGATTAGTACGCCTTTGTGGATTCGCGACGCCAATGCATTACGCGCCACACTGGATCCAAAGGTACAGGCGGTGCTGGACAAGCATGAGGCCGATGGCAGCGTAGAACATCCGGATTACGTTGCGGCAACCGATATCTTCTATTCGCAATTTGTGTCCCGCGGAGACGCTAAAGAGGAGGTGGATTGTCCGGGCGCGCCTTGGAATTCCGTGATCTATAAGCAGATGTGGGGCCCCACGGAATTTTATGCTACGGGCAGCTTGCAGGATTTTGATCTGATACCGCGTCTTGGTGAGATTGATGTGCCTACCTTGTTCGTCACCGGTGAGTTTGATGAGGCCCGACCAGAAACAATACAAGGTTTTGCCCAGTTGGTACCTGGGGCCCGCTTCGAAGTTATTCCGGGGGCCGGTCATCGGTCGATTAGTCGTGAACCCGAGCTCTATCGGGACTTATTGAGAGGTTTTATGCGCGACGCTGAGCTCGACGTTCGAGAGATTGCTAAAGGCTATACGGCAGCCTGGGATAGCGGCGACCCTGATCAACGACCGCACTGAGCACAGTGGGTACGAAGCATGGGTTCTTGGTGAGGACGGCCTAATTGCGGACTCCCTTGGTAGCTTGGATGCCGAGGACCACGAACTCCAACTGGCCAGCCAGTAGCACTTAAGACCGCTTGCCTCATTGGTAAGCACCTGCGGTATGCGGAGTCAGCGGAAGTTGCTCACCAAGAAGTGCTTTTGCGGTTCCTGATTTTTAGGTTCACCACATTCGATCCTTTGAATACTCCGTGTACCCCGCGTCGTATTCCTCTGCATCGAATTCAGCCTGCACTTCCTTAATGAAGGTTCCAGCGGTGGGGGCCCGGGCGCTTTCATCGACGGATTGCCACAAACGTGAACGCATCAGTGCCTTGGCGCACTGAAAATAGACTTCGGCGACCTTAACTACGGCAACGGTTTTGGGATGCACGTCTTTCCGTTCAAAATGATGGGTAATACTCTCGTCTGCGGTCAACACCGCCGAGCCGTTTACGCGTACAACGTTGTTGCTGCCAGGGATCATGAACATCAGACTGACACGTCCATCCTGGACGATGTTTCGTAGCGAATCTAGTCGGTTGTTTCCTCGCCAGTCCGGAATCCAAATTGTGTTCTGATTCTTTATCTTAACGACAGAGCCTGTATCGCCTCTCGGACTCGCATCAGTCCCGGCAGGGCCAACGCTTGAAAGAACAACAAAACGTGAGGCGTCAATCCACTTGCGATATGCAGGGGTTATGTGGGTTCTGACTTTCGTTATGGCTCCCGGTACCGTGGAGTCGTAAAGCGCCTCTAAGTCCTCGATTCGATCAATGATCTGCATCTAGATTCTCTATCTGCGTTTGTTATGTCTTGATTACGCTAAACACGCCGCTTGCCCGCACGATTCGCTTGGAGTCCACCAGGAAATAGCAATTGGCAAAAGCCATGCTTTTACCGACTTTCTGCGTGTCTGTGTGCACCTCAATCCAATCGCCTAGTTTGGCTGATCCAGCATAATCGATACTTAAGTTTGCGGTAACAAGGGGAACCGGCTGCTCTCCTTGAAAGGCGGCGTTGTAGCCAAGAGCAACATCGGCAAGGCTACTGAATACGCCGCCGTGTACCAGTCCGCGAGCGTTACAGTGTTTTTCTTCTGCTCGTAGCCCTATGATCAAAGTGGCTTTCGTTTTCTTATTAAAAATGGGCCCTAACAATTCCAGGTAAGGACTGGTTCTAAATATGGGTTCAAATCCTTCCGGGATATCGCTCATTGCAGTGCCTTTGATAGTTCGTAGAAGTCATTAACATTTGCAGTGTTATTTTTAGGGTTTGCGTGGTTTTTCCCCAAAGCTATGGATTTTCACCCGCGTCATCAATGCACAACCACAATCTTCTACATCCGATCAAATTATGCATCGGTCCTTAATGAAAGTCCCGAGACTTTAGTCCGAGATTTCCCAAAGCGTCACTGTGATCAAACAATGCACCGGCGATGATGTGTGTGACGCCATCACGTTTTTGCAAAGTGCCTTTGATCACAAGCAGACGACCTTTCATGAGTGCCTCACGAAAGTTCTGTTGCACAGTTGGCCACACGACCACGTTGTTGTTACCGGTTTCGTCTTCCAGAGTCAAAAAGAGTACGCCGGAAGCAGTGCCGGGTCGTTGCCGACAGGTCACCAGTCCGGCGATGCGCACAAAGCGACCATCGCTGAGTGCCGCGAGATCTTGCTGACGCTTACAGGTGTTGAAAGGTTTTTGGTCGCGAAGCAATGCGAGTGGGTGCGCCCGGAGCGTAACGCCAGTGCTGCGGTAGTCGGCGATAACCGACTCGGCAATCGCGGGTTCTGGCAGGCTGACATCATCATTTAGGGCTGTCCCTGTCGCCTGCAGTTCGTACTCAAGTAGCGGGCGTGAGGGCTCCAGGGCCATGAGCTGCCAGCGCGCTTGATGCCGATGACCGCTTAGGCTCGCTAGTGCATCGGCGTCTACCAGTGCCTCCATATCTCGACGATTTAGCTCCGCCCGTCGGCGTAAATCAGAAATCTGGCGATAAGGTGAACGCTTACAGGCGGCACTGATACGCATTGCTGCATCTCTGGATAAGCCTTTGATCAAACGTAGACCCAGTCGGATGGGAGCATGTGTGCCTTGTTCGCCATCGTCGAGCAATTGATGATCCCAGTCGCTATGATTTACATCCACAGGTAGCGGGATGACACCATGGCGGCGGGCATCCTGAATGAGCTGTGAAGGCGTATAGAAGCCCATTGGCTGGCTGTTCAATAGTCCAACGTAGAACGCGCTGGGGTGGTGGCATTTGAGCCATGACGATACATAGGCAAGCAAGGCAAAGCTCGCCGAGTGCGATTCAGGAAAGCCATAGCCACCAAAGCCTTTTATCTGGTCGAAGAGTCGTCGTGCGTAGTCTTCGCTATAACCCCGGCGCAACATACCTTGCGTGAGTTTTTGTTCGAAACTCAGTAGCTTACTGTTGCGACCCCAGTTAGTGATTGCTCGGCGTAGTTGATCAGCCTCACCGCCGGTAAAGCCTGCGGCGACCATAGCCAGGCGAATAATTTGTTCCTGAAAAATAGGCACGCCCAGCGTACGCTCAAGAACATTTTTCACCGCTTCGTCGGGATAGCTGACGTCCTCTAAACCCTGTCTGCGACGTAGATAGGGATGCACCATATCCCCTTGAATAGGGCCGGGACGTACGATGGCGATTTCAATGACAAGGTCATAGAAGCATGCGGGCTTTAATCTAGGCAGCATGCTCATCTGCGCTCGGGACTCAATCTGAAAGACACCGATAGAATCTGCGTTCTGCAGCATGCGATAGGTCGCAATGTCTTCGGCGGGAATATCCTGAAGCTGGCGGATGCGCGGGTCATAGCGATTTACCAGTGCCAGAGATTTGCGGATCGCCGAGAGCATGCCCAGTGCTAGAACGTCGACCTTCAGTAAACCTAATGTTTCGATATCGTCTTTGTCCCATTGGATGACGGTGCGATTCGCCATGCTGGCATTTTCTATGGGTACTAGCTGCGAGATAGGGCCTCGAGATATCACAAAGCCGCCGACATGTTGGGACAGATGCCGTGGAAAACCCATGATCTCCTGTACCAGTTGATAGAAGAGCTGTGCCGTATTGGGTTCGCCGTCCTGACGCTCGGTTTTCAGCCCATGCTCACTGAACCGTGCCTCTAGATCGCGTTGCTTATCCCACCAGGAAAGAGACTTTGCTAAGTCATCGACAAAGATGGGGTCTAGTCCCAGCGCCTTGCCGACATCACGTACAGCACTGCGAGCCCGGTATGTGATCACGGTGGCTGCAAGGGCCGCCCGACGCCGACTGTATTTGTCATAGATGTACTGGATGACTTCTTCCCGGCGTTCATGCTCAAAGTCCACATCGATGTCTGGAGGCTCGTCGCGCTCTCGGGATATAAAGCGCTCCAAAAGCAGAGAGATTTTTTCTGGAGATACTTCGGTAATAAACAGGCAATAACAGACCACAGAGTTCGCTGCTGAGCCGCGGCCTTGGCAGAGAATGCCGCGCTCCCGTGCGAAGCGAACGATGTCGTACACGGTAAGGAAGTAGTATTCGTAGTCCAGCTCAGCAACCAATGCGAGCTCTTTTTCAATGCGCTCTCGGATGACTGAGGGTGTTCCATCCGGCCAGCGCTGGTTAGCACCCTGCCAAGTAAGCTCCCGTAGATAGTCCCGGGCGTTATGTCCATCGGGAACTACTTCTTCGGGGTATTCATAGCGCAGCTCCTTAAGACTGAACTGACATCGCTTGGCGACATTGAGAGTTTCTTCCAGTAACTCAGAGGGAAAGAGGCGTTCTAGCTGTCTGACACTACGTAAATGCTGCTGTGCATTGGGAAGTCGACGACTACCCAGTTCAGGAACACTGCAGTTGAATCGTAGGGCAGTCATGACATCGTGAAGGGGCTTGCGGTTTGCGCTGTGCATCTGCACATCACCGCAGGCAAGGAGCGGAAGTTGAAGCTTTCCGGCCAGGGTTTGCAGCGCACGGTAACGACGTAGCTCGTCGTTACCCAGCAGGTAATGCACGCCGATCCAGACTCTTTCTCGACACAGTCTTGCCAGCTGTTTTCCGTAACCGCGATTAACGTCGCTGTCTTCCTTTGGTAGCCAAATGAGCAGACAGCGTTTGAGATGGAAGATCACATCACGGAGGGTGACTTCGTATTCTCCTTTGGGGCTGCGACGTCTTCCCAGGCTAATTAAGCCTGATAGCTCCCCGTAGGCAATCCGATTGGGTGCGAGTGCTACTAAATGTATACCCTCGCTCAGCTTGAACTCACTGCCTATGATGAGTGGGATGTTGTGTTCCGTAGCGGCCACATGAGCTTTGACTACGCCTGCCAAAGAGCACTCATCGGTAATGGCGATACCGGCATAGCCGTTCGCCGCAGCCTGCGCGACGAGTTCCTCCGGGCGGGAGGCGCCGCGGAGAAAGCTATAGCAGGACAGGCAATGGAGTTCGCAATAGGACATAAAGGATGGGGCTTCGTTTATTTAGATTGTCGGAATAGCGTGTGCAAAGCTCATTAATAGTACTGTATATACATACAGTATATGACGAAAGGCAAGGAAATCCATGTATGCTTAACAAGAGAGTGACAAGGAGATGTGCGATTCCGAATTTACTGTGAATGTTCGGGATAGCTAAGACTACGTTATGAAAAAACTCATCCAACCGATTGTGGCGATTGCTGCAATTTGGAGTCTCGGAATGAGCGTCTCGCTTGCCGAAGACATTTCAGGCACGGCTTGGCAAGTTGATTTTTTTGACGACTTTGACCGATTTGACCCAAAGAACTGGCAGGACCAGCAGGTCTTTGTGAATGGAGAGGATCACTGTTACGTACCGGACAACCAGTTCAATACACGGGAAGTCAGCGACGGTACCTTGAAGCTGCGAGTAGTAGATCTCGGGGAAAAGCGCCCCTGTGACATCGTGAGTAAGAAGGGGGTAAAGCATCCGGATACTCAGTATGTGGCCGGGCGCATCGCCTCGAAAAACCGCAAGGAGTTTGTGAAGGGACGTTGGACCGCAAGGCTCAGGGTCGAAAATAGCGGTCAGTCCGGCATGTTTCCAGCCTGGTGGTTGTTGGGCGCTTTGAATAACGAGCCCCCAGTACAGGAGCCCGACGAAATCGTATGTTGGCCCATGTACGGGTCCGGTGAGATCGATATTTTTGAGCATCATGGCGATGGCGGTCCGGACCACTATGCGGCGCGAGCCATCAAGAGCAATGGTGCCTGCGATGATGGTGATTGGCAGGCTTTAATGCTGGTGCAGGAAGCCAGTCTTGACGATTACCACGAGTACTCGGTGGAGTGGTTGGGTGGTGACGTTATTTATCGCTTGGATGGTGTTGAGGTCTACCGAAACGAAGGAATGAGCGATGCGTTGTCAGAACCATTTTTTGCGATCCTCAACTTCGCGAAGATCAACGACTCTGCAATAAGCGATGATTGGGTGATGGAGGTGGATTGGGTAAAGCACGAGTATCTGCCGTAGCCGATTCATACACTTAATCTGTCAGTTTTTGCGTGGTGCTCAGTCGTTCATCTGAGCATACACAAGTGGGAGTTATACCCCTGAGTAGTCATGCCTTAGCCGCGTCTCGTGTTTGGATAGAACGCGTTGTGGTTCAGTACAACCTATGTCCTTTTGCAAAGCGTGAGCTGGATAAGGGCAGCGTAAGATTCTTTCTCTGCGATGCAAAAGATGAAGAACTATTGTTGCGAGCGCTGGAGATGGAGTTACAGCGGCTTGAGCAACACGCTGAGATTGAAACAACCTTCATAGTGCATCCCGATATACTGGGTGACTTCTATGAATTTAATGACTTTCTGGGGCGTTGTGAGGCCTTACTCAAGCAGCTGCAGCTCGAGGGAATCTATCAGGTCGCCAGTTTTCATCCGCAGTATCAGTTTGCCGGCACGGGCCCCGATGACGCTGAGAACTACTCCAATCGCTCACCGTATCCCATGCTGCATCTGCTTCGAGAGGAAAGTGTAGAACGTGCTGTTGCGGGGCATCCTGATATTGATTCGGTACCTGTGACCAATATCAACACGCTGAACAAACTTGGCAAAGAGGTGCTTGAGGGTTTATGGCAGCGCTGTTTCGATGAATAAGGACGTGTTGACTCACGATGTGATTGTTGTTGGCGGCGGTGCAAGCGGCCTCATGTGCGCCATCAGTGCGGGGTATCGCGGCTTGCGGGTTCTGCTGCTCGAGAAGGGGCCAAAGGTTGGGCTCAAAATTTTGGTGTCCGGAGGTGGACGCTGTAATTTCACGAACCTGTTTGCCGATCCCCGGGAGCATTACCTCTCCGAGAATCCTAATTTTTGTATCTCCGCGATGAAGCGGTTTTCACCGTCAGACTTTATACAAATGGTGGAGACAGCCGGTATCGACTATCACGAAAAAAAGTTGGGGCAGCTATTTTGTGACAACAGCGCAAAGGAAATTGTGGCTATGTTGTTGCAGCAGTGCGCTTATGCGGGGGTAGAGGTTCGCCTGCGTCAGGAGGTTGAATCAATTAGTCCTAACGAGGGGCATGGCTTTGGCGTTGCCACGAACGACAACCAGTACCTGGCAAACAAAGTCGTTATCGCCTCGGGGGGATTATCCATGCCCAAGATCGCTAGTGACTTGGCATTTCGCACCGCCAAGGATTTGGGTCTCAAGCTACATACACTCCGCGCTGCGCTGGTGCCTTTGACATGGAACTCCAGTGACAAGGTGAGCTATGAGCCTCTCTCCGGGATTTCCACAGAAGTGGTTGCGAGCTGTGGGGGCGAGAGCTTTCGGGAGAACTTGCTGTTCACCCACCGGGGCCTCAGCGGTCCGGCCATACTGCAGATCTCGTCATTCTGGCGTGAAGGGCTGCCGGTGGATATCAACTTGCTTCCTGATATTGACGCGCCAGCCTGGCTTATCATGGCGCGGGAGGCTAATCCACAGCAGCGATTGGTGGCCTTATTGAAGATGCATCTCCCCAAGCGTCTGGTAGAGCTGATGTCTGATAGCTGGTTTGAAGATCAAAAGGTTGGCAGTTTCTCTCCCCCGGAACTCACGGCTATCGGTGAACGTTTGAATAGTTGGTCCTTTATGCCCGGTGGAAGTGAAGGGTATCGAACGGCGGAAGTCACGCTTGGGGGCATTGATACCGACGAGGTGTCCTCAAAAACCTTTGAACTGAAGCGAGTGCCTGGCATGTTTGCTGTAGGCGAGGCATTGGATGTTACCGGTTGGTTGGGCGGTTACAACTTTCAATGGGCCTGGGCATCCGGCTGGTGCTGCGGCCAGCACCTGTGACGCGTTACAGCTAGTCTTCTTTGTGTCCCAGCAGCAGCCTAGAGCCGGTCTGCATTAAAGGTATCGCAGCTACTTAGCGAGCCTTGCTCCAACCCCATCGTAAACCATCGCAGACGTTGCTCAGCACTGCCATGGGTGAACGAGTCCGGCGTTACACGACCCTGTGCCTGACGCTGCAAAGTGTCATCGCCAATGGCTGTTGCCGCGGCAAGAGCTTCTTCTACATCTCCAGTCTCCAGAATTTGCCGGGCCCGGTCAGCATGGTTGGCCCAGAGTCCGGCGAAGCAATCGGCCTGCAGTTCCTGGCGGACGCTCAAGCGATTTGCTTCGACCTCTGATGCACGTTGTCGCGCGACATGGTTGCGCTCACTAATTCCCAGCAGCATCTGAACGTGATGCCCGACCTCATGAGCAAGTACATAGGCCTGGGCAAAGTCTCCCGGGGCTCCATAGCGACGACTGAGCTCCTCAAAGAACGAAAGATCCAGATAGATTTTTTTATCCCCGGGGCAGTAGAAGGGTCCCATGGCACTTTGCCCCAGACCGCAGGCTGAGCGAGTCGAGTCGCGATAAAGCACCAGCTTGGGCTCGACATAAGAGGTAGGGCCCTTGGCCAGGAGCATGCTCCAGGTGTCCTCTGTGTCTGCGAGGACCGTCGCCATAAAGTCGACTGTCTGTGCTTCCTGTGCAGATTGTTCTACGGGTACGTTCGTCGACGAAGGTGATTCGCTACCCATCAATCCCAGCAGTGACTTTAAATCGGTGCCCGTAAAGAGCATAAAGCCTGCGGCAATGACGATCACCATCCAGCCTCCGCGACTGCGGGTGAGCTGCATTATCAGCGGCACCATCGAAGATCGAGTCCCGCTGGACCTGACAGCCCGCCGTCCTCTGCGATCGTCAATATTGTCGCTGCGTCGATTACCTTTCCAGCGCATGAGTAGTTCCTTCGCTTATTGCTACATCCAGTTTGCAGAAGTCGGCGTCAATAATTCACTGGGCGGTGTAACCGCCGTCAATCACCATCTCTGAGCCGGTCATAAAGCTCGCCTCATCGGATGCAAGAAAAGCCACAGCGTTTGCGATCTCTTCTGCCTGTCCAAGGCGTCCCAGAGGATGCGCGGCGACCAAAAGTTCACGCATGCCAGCGGCGTCTTCATGATTTTGCAAAGCTTGATCCACAAGCGGTGTTTCTACAAAGCCTGGATGCACTGAGTTGACGCGAATCTTCAGGGGAGCCCATTCTAATGCCGCGGATTTGCTTAGCAGACTCACGCCGCCTTTGGAGGCGCAATAGGCGGCAGCACCGGGTAAGCCAACCTTACCTAGGATGGAGCTGACGTTGATCACTGAACCGCCACCACGCTTTTCAAGGGCGGGGCCAGCGTAACGTAGGCCCAAAAAGACGCCGTCCAAATTGACCGAAAGTACGCTATGCCATTTACTCAGATCGAGATCCATTAGGCCTGTGTTGTCTCCGGGAATGCCGGCGTTGTTGACCAGAATATCCAGGCCACCAAAGTTTTCTACTGTGAGTGCGATTATTCGCTCCCAATCATCAGGCTGCGTGACGTCATGCCGGATTGCGATGGCCTTGCCGCCAGTGGCAACAAGCTCTGAAGCCAATGCTGCTGCACCTGATTCGTTGATGTCGCTCAACACGAGAGCAGCACCGTTGGCTGAGAGTTTCCGGGCGGACGCTTCGCCTATTCCTGAGGCAGCTCCGGTAACTAGTGCGACTTTGCCAGCCAATTTGGGTTCCGCTTCGCTCATCAACGATTTCCTTATCCGATATTATTCTCGCAAGGCCTCAGCATACCGGCATAATGCTAAAACGAATATTTATCTCATTGAGAGGTATGGCGTATGAAGTACGAGGAGCACTTTAAGGCCTTGCGACCTAATGACGCTTACGATCCTCAGAATGCGCTGTCTCTGGCGCTGGCCTGTGCACTTTCCTACGCGAGTCAGCGTCCCATCAAGAAGTGTGTCGAAAAGACCTGGTGCTATGAGTTTCTTGCCTTGGTGTCGCGCGAGAAAAAACCGGATATTGATACTCAGTGTTTTCTCATGGCCGATAAGGACAATATTGTTGTCGTTTTTCGCGGCGGTGATTCCTCAAGTGACTGGTTTACAAGTTTTCAGGCCTCGCAGGACCCTGGGCCTTTCGATACAACCGGCGCTCACGAGGGCTTTCAGGATGCCTTGTTCCCGGCTGTTATTAAGTTGACCGAAATGCTCAGAGCTGATGCTGCTAAGCCTCGCAGAGTCTGGATCACCGGACATAGTCTGGGTGGAGCCTTATGCTCACTGTATGCCGGCATGCTGTTGGAAAACGGCATTGATGTTTATGGGATTTACACATTTGCCAGTCCACGTCCGGGCAACGCAAAATTTGCCTCAGAGTTGAATAAGCGGCTCAAAGCTCCTCACTTTCGCATTGTGAATTCTGGTGATCTAGTGCCGCATCTGCCCCCGGAGCCTTTTTTTAGTCATCCTGGAAATCGGGTCATACTTAAGCATAACCACAAGAAGCGGACCAAAGGCTCGTGGTTAGATGAGCGTATTGCAGCGTTGAAGAACTTTGTCGACATGACGGGGAAGCGATTTGACATCGCTGACAACCATCGGTTGATTAAAGGGGACGATAGTTATGTTCCAAGACTCATAGAAGATCTTGCACGCGAAGAACGGCGGAAAAAACAATGAGTGAGCCCCGCGAGCCCGGTCTCACCGATGTGCCCGAAACCATGTTGTGGACGTTGCACAGCCGGGCCGTAGAAGCGATGCGGCCAGACAGTGTGTTTCCCGACGCAAAAGCGGTAGAGATCTATCAAAGTCTTGATTACGACTTTGAACGCAGCTTTGGACGAAGCAATCCCATGGCTGCGCTGCGCGCACGCATGTTTGATCGCTCAGTGTCGACGTTTATAGCTGAGAATCCCGGCGGGAGCATCGTCAATCTTGGCGAAGGCCTGGAAACTCAGCGCTATCGAATATCCGATGATTCATGCGCCTGGTACACAGTAGATTTGCCAGCGGCCATAGAAATCCGCGAGCGATTCATCGCGCCTGATGAACGACATACGCATATTACGCTCTCGGCTACAGATCGGGCCTGGATGGACCGTATTCCTGAAGACCGGCCCGTTTTGATAGCAGCTCAGGGCTTGTTTATGTACTTTCAGGAGCAGGAGGTGAGGGGCCTACTCAATGATATTGCGGCCCGTTTTCCTCAGTGCCAGCTGGTTTTTGATGTCATTCCCTACTGGGTGTCTCGCGCTTCAGTATTAGCTAAAGGGCTGCCTCTTACGCGTCACTATCGAACGCCGGTAATGCCTTGGGGCGTGCATCGATTTTCGTTACGCACAAAGCTCAAGGGCTGGGTTAGGCGGCCCTGCAACATAGATCTGGTCGACTATCCGCGATTTCCTCGGGGTGCACTAAGGTTGGTCAGCTGGGTCGTTCCGATGCTGCCGGGCGCTAGGCATTGGGTGCCCCTGGTTGCGGAGATTCAGCTGCTTTGAGTTAAGGAGACGGCGGTTTGGTGCTCGCAAATCGCAGGGCGGCCTGCTATAAGACTGCCGGTCTTTGCGAGAGCCCCTTGTCACCTCAATTATGATTTTTTCAACCACGTCGTTTTTGTTTGTTTTCCTGCCGCTGTTTCTGCTTTGTTATGCAGTGCTGCCGTGGCGAAATCTTACGGCGCTGGTTTTTAGTCTGCTGTTCTTTGCCTGGGGCGAGGGCGCATACGTTCTCTTGCTACTAATGACCGTTGGCTTTAACTATCTGATTGGGCAGCGGGTGGAGGAGGGCCGAAGTCGTTCGCGTTTTCTTGCCTTGGGCGTGACTGTAAACCTCTTGGTTTTGGGCTACTACAAGTACTTTGGTTTCCTGGTTGCCAGTGTTCTGGAATTACCGATACCCGAGCAAGACATACCCCATCTTCCTCTGGGGATCTCGTTCTTCATTTTTCAATCCATTTCTTATCTCATTGACGTGTATCGAGGTGATTCGCCTAGAGCAAAGTCATACTTTGATCTGGCGCTCTATATAGCGATGTTCCCGCAACTTATCGCAGGGCCAATTGTGCGTTACGCCACTGTCGCCCAGGCGATCAGGCATCGGTCGATTTCGGCCTACGACGTGTATCGTGGCGTGATTTTATTTGTGCTGGGATTGAGCTATAAAGTTCTGCTTGCCAATAATGCTGCGGAGGTTGCTGATGCCGCATTTGGGCTTGCTCCGGCGCAGCTGTCCACGGCAAACGCCTGGGTTGGCATCTTGGCTTATACCCTGCAGATTTTCTTTGATTTTGCCGGATACTCTCTGATGGCTATTGGGATTGGCCGGGTGATGGGTTTTCACTTCCCCAAGAACTTTGATTTCCCGTATACATCTCGATCAATTACGGAGTTCTGGCGCCGCTGGCACATGTCGCTGTCATCCTGGTTTCGCGATTATTTATACATACCGCTCGGTGGAAACAGGCAGGGCAATCTAAGGACTTACGTCAATCTCTTTACCGTGTTCCTGCTTTGCGGTTTGTGGCACGGCGCTGCTTGGACGTTTGTGGTCTGGGGTGTTTTTCATGGTGTCATTCTGGCTGTGGAGCGCGCGGGCCTTGGTCGCATGCTTTCAAGGCTTCCAAGTCCTGCGCAGCACGGATATGCGCTCTTGCTGGTGATGATCGGTTGGGTGGTTTTTCGCGCAGAAAACTTTGCGCAGGCGAGCTACTATCTCCAGGCGATGTTCTCTTCGGTTCCTGGAAAGGGCATCAGCTTCGTGCGCCTTGTCAGTACAGAGAACCTGATCTTTATGCTCTTAGGCCTGCTGTTTGCCATGCCGGTGCTGGAGCGTACGAAGACATTTAGAAATGGCGAAGATAGTGCCGATGCTCGTAGCGCACACCCTGCGCGATTTGTTCTGAATGGCTTTGTGGCTCTCGCGTTGTTTCTTTTCTGTTCGATGTACATTATGTCGGGCACCTACAATCCATTTATTTACTTCAGGTTTTAGCCGGTGAGCAGTCATGAGCAAAGTGAAATCGTAGAATTCGGCGGCCGTGCGCGGCTCATTATTGTCTGTGTCGCCTTTACGTTTCTTTTGCCGGCACTGGCCGGCTTCTTTACGAATCATCAAGCCCGTCAGAACTGGGAAAAGCGTGAGCTGGCATCGCTGCCCAATGTGATGCAGGCGCAGTCCTCTAAAGACTTTTTCAAGGGTCTCGAGGGTTTTATTGACGATCATATCGGCTTCGCAACGCCCCTCAACAGGATCTATCGACAGTTTCAGTTTTATGTATTCAACGATAGCCCCATTGCCAATGTTGATGTGGGCGACGATGGCTTTGTGTTTTTTAACGCCCACAGCGCAACGCGACCCTATGCAGCTATCAAAAAGCTGTGCAAACCCAGTGCGCCACATGTCAAAAAAACCGAGAGGGCTATGGCGTCGTTTGCTGCGGTGGTACGTGGTTACGGAGCGACTATCAGTTATGCGATAGTGCCCTCCAAACCGCTGCTATACCCGGAGAATCTGCCTGCGACAGTGCCTGCTCCGCACAGAAAGGCCTGCATGTCTCTTGACCCTATGGACAGTGCCGCGGGACAACTTAGGAAAGGCTCTTCGGGGAAAAACTACCGTGTTCACTTTCCCGTCGAAAAGCTGCTCTCCATGCGTGATCAGCCTGCTTTTTATCCGCCGGGGAATTTTCATTCTGCGAGCATGATCAACCACGAATTTGCTGGGGGGTTGTTGCAGTCCTTAGGCATTGATCCTGGTGCGGCGTATTCCAAAGGCGCCAAGTTGAGTGTGATCAGTGCCGACATGCGTGCGCTAGGCTTCGTTCGTCGGGTGCAGGCATGGACTTACCCCTACGCGGATTACCGGGTTAGCGTTAAGCGCGGCGAGCCCGATTGGGTTACACGCTATTACGTCCGGGCACGGGATTTTGGCAGCTATGTATCAGCGAAGCCGGCGTCGAATCGCTCGGCTTTACTGTTGTCGAACTCCTTTGGCGCGTTTGTGGCGCCACATTTAGCGCCGGGCTTTAAGTCACTGACGCACATTAATCTCAATGCTTTGCAGGAGGCGGAAGCCACGGTATTCCTGCAGCAGCTGATGGAGAGAGTGAAGCCCGATGACGTTATCGTACTTTTCCACGATGGCGGAATACCCAGCTCCCCGCTATACATGCTGGCCAATGCCCTGATCTAGCCCGACGGTGCTGTGCGACTCGCGTTTAGCTTTGACGGGAGTGCTGACCGTATCTGAGGATTCCTGCTCTCCCGTGATGTTCCAGACCAGCCTGATTCGGCCGAGCATGACGCAATGCTCAGGATGTTGTTTTTCGTTTCATTGTTGCTGGTAGGGCAGGGGTCTGTCGCGTCAAAACCGAGTCAGGTGTTTGAGCGCTGCGTTTACTTAAGTAACAAGATTGAGCATTACACCCAACTGCGGCGCCGGGGTGGTTCTTATACTCGCATGGAGTCCTGGCGTAAGTCGCGTAGCCGCTACGAGGAGGAGTTTCATGTTTTGCGCTGCCGCAAATTCAGTCATCAGTTACGCCGTAGAAAGCGTTAAGCTCTCAGCATGAATTTTGAGCTCAGGCTGCCACCGGTCCTTCAGCTTCTTGTCGCAGGGGCCGCCATGTGGGGTATTGATCGGGTGGACTCTGTATCCGCGCTTACCTTATCGTTTGCAGGGTGGCTGTCGGCGGCTCTGTTGATTATGGGGGTTGCGATTGCGCTGCTTGGGGTTAGTGCTTTTCGACGCGCAAGCACCACCGTTGATCCACGGTACCCAGGGCAATCGACCACCTTGGTGACTGGCGGGGTTTATCACTGGACGCGAAACCCTATGTATTTAGGCATGTTGCTGGTTCTCCTGGCCTGGGGTCTATATCTGGCCAGCGGATTGTCGTTTTTGGTGGTTGTGGCGTTTGTGGCGTACATGACACGCTTTCAGATAGTTCCGGAGGAGCGGTTTATGACGCAAACGTTTGGAGAGGCGTATCTCCTGTACCGGCGCAGCGTTCGTCGTTGGTTTTAGGCTGTTGTCGCTTCTTCGCTGCGGTATGGGTTGCGATGTTCCATTGCTTAGACAAGAGAAGGGTTAGAGATGGTTAGCGTATTGAGTAAGGGCTTGGGGCGAGTAGCGCGTTACAGCGCGGTAGCCGGTTTGCTAGCGATGCTCTCAGCCTGTCTAGGCACGCCCGATGGCGTTGTGCCGGTGCAGAACTTTGAAGCCGAGCGGTATTTTGGACGGTGGTACGAGATTGCGCGTCTCGATCATAGCTTCGAGCGGGACTTGATAAATGTCACTGCAGAGTACGCTTGGGGCGAGGATGGTGCGGTTCGAGTATTTAACCGGGGCTATGACAGCAAGGACCGAGAGTGGAGTGAGATTGAGGGTAAGGCGCGGTTTGTAGGGCCTGAGAGTGAGGCGCATCTAAAAGTGTCGTTTTTCGGCCCCTTCTACGCGTCTTACGTTGTGTTTGATGTAGAGCGCGAGAATTACGGTCACGCCTTTGTGTCTGGTTTTAACCGGGATTACCTGTGGTTACTTGCCCGCACACCTACGGTCTCTGATGCGGTTCGAGCTGAATTTCTAAAGAGCGCGTCAACGCTGGGGTTTGATATCGACGAATTGATATGGGTAGAACATTCACCGGTTGACGGTCAAGACAGGCAGTAGTGGGCCTGGGAGAGGGTATATAAATAAGGTCCTCGCACAAATGTGCAGGACCTTATTGCTAGCTACAACTTAGCGTAGTGCGCTCAGAAGCCTTTGACTTTCAGTAACTCCCAGTTACCCGACTGATTGTCACGCTCAATGTAACGGTAGCGAACCTTGCTGCCGTGAGCGGCGTTTTCAACATTGCTAGTGTCTGGACTGCTTATGTACTGTACGCGGCGACTTTTGCTGCGACGGTTAAGGTGGCATCCGGCTTCGGTGCCTCGGCGCGCGTTGCTGAAGTTTACGTATACCGATTGTCCGAGTTCCTCGGCTTTGCGCATATCTACTGTGCCTTCGAGAATGCAGTCCTGAGTGATTTCAGCGCTGGCTTGCAGTGGCAGTATTGATAGCCCCAATGCGGTTGCTGTGATCAACAAGCTGCTTTTCAGCAGGCGGAGATTTGATTTTTGTGTGTTGTACATTTGTGTCTCCTTCGCCTCACGGCGATGCGGGTCATGCAAACTCTTTGATTCTTCGGGTCGTTCTTATCCTTCAGATTCTGTGGTTTTTGCCTGCACCTAAAGTTAAAATTTTATGCCTAGCGGTCACTTCGGTAGTCACTTTGACTGGTAAAACTGTCACATAAATGACATATAGCTATGATAGGCAGAGGATCAGTTTACGCCTACTTTGACCCAAAAACCTATATTTTTCATGAATTTGTAACAAAATTGTCATAATTGCTCGAGCTTTTTTGTCTGTTAGGCAAAGAACCCCTGCATGAACCAGCGCTGTTGCCGGCGTTCATGGAACACCCAAAAGCGCTGGCCCTGAGTGTTGCGAGCTACAAAGTAATCACGACTGGTACTGCGTTCCCACCAACCATCTTCAATGCGTTCAGGCCCGTAAATCAGTTCTAGTCGGCTGCCCCAGAACAATAGTTCCTGGTCTTCATGACGCAGTAATTCAGGTTCTGACAGTAGCCAGAAGGGTCGCTGAGCAGTGTTTGCGCGGCGCAGGGTGTTTCTTGTTCCGCTGGGTGCTTTTGTTGAGCTGTGTTCAGGTAAATGTGCATCCCGGTGGTGGAGGCTATTGACCGCCTGGGAGCCTAAGCGGTTGCTGAGTAAATCTACTAGCTGGCTGCTTGATTCCGACTGGCTTGCTTGTCGAAAGAGGTCTCCGCTGGTGGGCTGCGCTGACACCAGTTGGTCCGCGCGCAGTTGTACCAGCTCCACTTCCTGTGAAAAGGGTTGCCGCTCCAAGCGTAGTCGGGTCAGGCGATACCAATCCTGTCGCGGCGTACGGGCTTCGCTGGTACGTACAGTCAGTGATTCCCGGTAACTGTTTAATCCCGAAAAGTGCCAGATTATCTGCTGGGTTTGCAGTTGCCGCTGGCGTAAATAATCGTCTAATGATGTTAGAAGTTGCTCTAGCGCGGGCCCCAGTTCGTCCTGATTGCGAACGGGATAGCCCAGGGGATAGCTGTCTGCAAAGCAGCTTGGAGGTTCAAAATGGACCGGCGGAGCTATGACTTCACCGCTTAGGTGCTGCAGTAGTTCCCGAAATTGGTTGCCGCAGCGCCGAGTTAGAGACGCGTTGGGTAGTGCCAGGATCTCTCCAAGCGTTTTGAATCCACCTCGCTGTAAAGCGACGAACTGCTCATGCAGTGGTTCTAGGGTTTTTAAGGACAGATTCTCGAGGTGTTCGCGCTGTGAATAGTCCTTTGATGACCGGTCGTCGTTTGATGTATGTGAAAAGGCCCAAGCAGCCAGTGGTGTTGTGCCCAGCGCAATGTCGGCGCTGTAGCCACGGCCAGCTAAACCCTGTCGACAGTGTCGAAGAATTGCTTCGCTGCCCCCAAAAAGTTTGAGGGAGCCGCCAATTTCGAGCATCAGGCAGTCATTTCTGAATGGATACAGATGCGGAGTAATGCCGTAGGCCCAGCAGCAGAGGCTCTCAAGGGCCTGAGTTTCTGCCTTGAGATCCCGGGGAAGTAGCTGCAGGGGGGTGTCTCCAGCAAGCGCGCGGGCGCTGGCAGGATCCATGCCGGGCTCAAGCCCTATGAGGCTGGCCGTTGCGTTGACGACATGAATTCGCTGTCGATCTACTACGGCGAGGGCTTGGGGGCGTCGCTGAGGAAGGCATTGAACAGCCAGTTCGCTAAGGCGGAGGCATAACCAGAGTTGCATACTGAAATTCTAAGTACTGTATATTTATACAGTACTTAATTTTTCGGCCTGTGGCGATACCCAGTAGGCCAAAAGGTCGTTGTTCAGTTCATGCCGCGCTCTAAGAGATAGCTAATCGCTATTTTGATTACAAAACCAAGTACACCTAGCGCAAGAGCGAGATAAAGAATCATCGTGCCAAAAACGCCGGCATTACTGCTCTTGGCAAGATCCCAAATGATGAAAATCATAAACAGGATTAGGCCACCGCCCCCGATAGTGACACCGTATTCTGTCAACCATTGATCCATTGGTGTTTTCCATGGGCGGAAATTAGCGTTCTCACGCTTATATGGCTCTGCGTGACAGAGCGTGTCTCAGGGGTCTGAGGGCAGGAATATCATCCACCACTGCCATAGTGTGGATAGATCCCGTTCTAGCGATGCGAGGGTTCCTGTAGGCCGCTCTGGAGAGCTTCGCGGTGAGGTGCAGTGATGACCACCGCTCGCGGGAATCTAATTGTCTACTGTGATCGTTGTGCTTAGTGTGCTATTTGCGATGAGTGAGTTTGTGATCAGGCAGCTTTGCTCGGCTTTGTGCAGTAGTTTCTCGGCCTTTTCGATATCCATGCCGGCGGGAACCCTTAATGAAGCTTCTACGCTAATAGCGGTGAATTGCGTAATACGCTCTACTCTGTCCAGTGTACCGGAAGCGCTACATTGGAGGTCGCTCCAGTCCAGTTTGGATGCTCGGGCAATGGCCCGAAATGACAGAATAAAGCAGTCTGCAACGGCGGCCATGAGTAATGCTTCTGGCGACCATTTGTCGCCGGGACCACCAAATTCAGGCGGTGGCGCCGTTACGATCTCTGGCAAATTGTCTGCCTTGAGTACGACGGGGCTGTCTGCTGTCGCACTGCCGCTTACCTGATAGTGATGAGGGAAATCCTGCACGCTGGGTTCTCTCTTTTTTATTGAATACCCTCATTTTAGGCCAGAGCGTTGATCACTGGGAATAGCTAGGTCTTTCTGCCGATTACGATGCTGCTCGACTTGCTGGAGGCACTGCGTCTTTGGGTAGCTCCCAAAGCTGGGGTTGATGTGGCACGTCATCTTCCGGTGGCAGGTAGACATCAATGCCCTGCAACCCGCTACGCTGTTTGAGGATATGAACCTGGCGGTAAGCACTCATCTGTAAGCGCAGAGCAGCCGGAGCGTGTTGGTGTGCGGCCTCCTGGGACCTAAAAAGTACGGCTAATGTATTACCCCGTGCGGCCGCCAGCTGGAGTCTTCGCAACTCGGCGTAGCGGTATTCCCCGTTGCCCAGCCAACTAAAAACTACACTACAGGTGCCGCTGCGCAGAGCTTGTTCGGTGCTCCATAGCAACTCTTCGCGCTCGCGAGGGTGTACTAAGAGCACTTTTTGGGTATCGACACCGCGGGCCGAAAGTAAAGGTGCATAGGGTGTGTAGGGTGGCGCAATAAATGCCTGCCAGCGCTCTTGCTGACTGAGCTCTTCCATGGCGGGGAGGAATAGACCCATAGCGCCCATACCTGAGGCATCACTGAGTACTTCGATGCAGGTTCCCAGAGGCCATCCCTGCTCGCACAGGCGTGCATCCAGTGCCCCAAAGCCGGTGGGAATACGCTGGTGGTAGTGGATATCATTGTTTGCCGCGCCATCGCTGTGCTGATGCTTGCCCTGAGTGGTGTCAATGGCTGGATCACAGGCACGATTGCCGTATCCGAGCCAGGTATCCCGGCGGCTGATAATGCCGTGCAAGCTCTCGGGAATGTCCCTTCCCGCTAAACGCCCAGACAGGTGATTGACTGGATTACTGTGTGGATTGCTGTGTGGATTGCTGTGTGGATTGTTAAGGGGGTTTTTAAGAGGGTTGCTGTGTAAGGTGCTGCCTGAATCCTGATACATGGTCGCTCTCCAAAAGTACTGTATATAAAAACAGTAGTCTGGAAGCGCCCTTCGTGCAAGTAAATACTTTTGACCTGTCGCCTATTAAGACATGTCAGCTATGAATATGTTTTTGCAGTTGCTTATCCTTCGAAGGCTTGTTGGTGCTGGCAGCCACTATCACCGATTTCATCCTAAGCAGCTTTGGAGTCGACCCAGATGTGATGTTTGACCGTGAGAGACTCCGTGCCCTCGAGCAGGAGTCCAGCAGGCACCTGTTGTTAGCGGCGTTGCCATGCTAGGCCGATCTGCGCAGAGTTGGCTTGCCATCCCGGGTAAGACCTACGATGAGCCATTCGGTTTGTTCCCAGGGATCCCCCTGGGCATAGCCCTTGATGCACCCATCAACGTGACTTGCCAGAGACAGCAGTTCTTCGCAGCTTGCTACCGTGTGTCGGCGCATGGCGGCCTGGATCACGGATTGTCGGTTTTTCCAAACGCGGGCTTCGGTGAGTGCCTGCATGGGTTGACGTCCAGCTGCTACGGCTTGCAGAAGAGTTCGCAGTAAGCGTAGTTCGCGGACCAGTCCCCATAGTAACGCCGGAGGCTGGGTTCCCTCAGAGCGCAGTCCGTGAAGCATACGAAGGCTGTCCTCAGATCGTCCAGCCAGCGCAACGTCAATCAAGGTAAACACATCGAAGCGCGCGCTGTTGGCCACCGCGTCTGCAACCTGCTTTGCCGTTACCGTGGCGTCGCCCGCCAGCAGGCGCAGTTTTTCAAGTTCCTGTACAGCGGCAAGAAGATTTCCTTCGACCCGTTCAGCGAGCAGGCTCAGGCCTTCAGGGTCGATGGATAAATTGATGCTCCGGGCTCGGCCCTCAAGCCAGCGCGGGAGTTCATCCGCATTCACGGGCCAGAGCTGTATCGTGGCGCCAGCCTGATCAATAGCTTTGTACCATTTACTGTTAGTGCTGGCTTTGTCGATCTTGCCTGCAACGATCAGCAGTATGTCGCTCTCAGAAGCGTGAGAGAGATACTCCAACAAGGCTTTACTGCCCTCGGCGCCAGGCTTGCCGTTTGGTATGCGCAGCTCGATGAGGCGTTGTTCGGCGAACAGCGACATGCTGCTGGAATCCTGAGTCAGGTCTTGCCAGTTAAAGCCTCGATCACTGCTGTCCACGACATGTCTTTCATGGCAGCCCGCGCGCCTCGCGGCTGCGCGGACCTGGTCCGCACACTCTTGCACCAGTAGGGTTTCGTCACCACTGACGAGGTATACGCGGTGCAGAGTTCGATCGAGGTCTTGGGCGAGTTTTTCGGGATAAACGCGCATGGGCCTTCGTTACTCGACGTTAGCAGCGAAGAAGCTGATTCGACGTAGAATTTGACCAGCGAGCTCGCGCCGGAGTTCGTCACGCAAAACGCGCACTTCTTCTGCCTTACCGACAACGTTCTGTGGATCATTCTCCATTTGCTTGTTCACGGCAGCGGTAGAGCGCTCCATGACCAAGGTGCCTGCGCCATCAAAAACCATAAAATCAGCGCGCATTTGCAGATCAAACTCGGCAGCCCTGGCTTGAGCGTTTACCGATAGATTGCGTTGACTGAAGGATTCGGGTCCAAGACGGAGTATGTGTTTTGCGTCTGCACGGGCTACCCAAATGATCCCGCTGGCACTGAAGCTGGATTCGACGATTCGGGTGAGCTCTCCATTAGGGTCGTTGGAGGCCAAGTGCATGCTGCGCCACTCTGCGGGTAGCGCTGAGCCACCTCCGGTGCCTCGTAGCTGAAAACCGCAGGCCGCAAGTCCCAGGCACAACACTACTATGGCTAAGAGGCGTTCGAGTCGTTTGTCGCGGCGATTCATTGGCATAGCGCTAGTTTAACCGACCACGATGTTGACGAGCTTGCCGGGCACCACGATGACCTTGCGTACCGCCTTTCCATCCATAAAACGCTGAGCATTTTCCTGTGCCAGAGCTGCTGCTTCCAGAGCGTCTTTGTCGGCATCTGCAGGGACTTCCATGCGCGCACGTACTTTGCCGTTGACTTGCACCACGATCTCCAGAGATTCGCGCACCAGTGCGGTCTCGTCCACTGATGGCCAGGCTGCGTAGGAAACATCCCCGTCACCGCCCAGAAGTCCCCAAAGGTGATGACAAATATGTGGAACGATGGGCACTAGCATGCGTACTACTGCATCCAGGCCTTCGTGCATGACCGCGCGGGATTGCGGCTTGTCCCCGGAAAGACGTCCCAGCTCGTTACACAGTTCCATAATCGCTGCGATGGCCGTGTTGAAGGTTTGGCGCCTGCCCATGTCATCACTGACTTTGGCGATGGTTTCGTGAATCTTGCGCCGGGCATCACGCTCCGCATCACCGAGTGCGTTGCTGTCCACTTCCGGAGCAGGGCCCTGATCCGTATGTTCGTGTGCGAGTCGCCACAGGCGCTTAACAAAACGGTGCGCACCTTCAACGCCATCTTCAGACCACTCCAGAGACTGGTCAGGCGGTGCGGCGAAGAGACTGAACAGGCGCACGGTATCGGCGCCATGACTATCAATGAGCGACTGTGGATCTACGGTGTTGCCCTTTGACTTCGACATCTTGACGCCGTCTTTGAGCACCATGCCTTGAGTCAGGAGGCGAGTGAAGGGCTCGTCAGAGCTTAAAAGCCCCTCATCACGCATGAGCTTGTGGAAAAACCGCGCGTAGAGCAGATGCAGAATCGCATGTTCGATGCCACCGACGTATTGATCTACCGGTAGCCAGTAATCTGCCTGTTCTTTGTCCAGCATGCCGTCGGCATACTCCGGGCAAGTGAAGCGTGCGTAGTACCATGACGACTGCACAAACGTGTCAAAGGTGTCGGTTTCTCGCTCGCAGGCCTGACCATCAAGGTCGAACTTACGCCACTGTGGGTCCGCTTTGATGGGCGATGCCACGCCATCCATGACAACGTCTTCCGGGAGCAAGGATGGCAAGCGATCCGCTGGGATGGGTATTTCGCCACCGTCAGGAAGGTTGAGCATTGGAATGGGTGTGCCCCAGTAGCGCTGGCGTGAGACGCCCCAATCGCGCAGGCGATACTGCGTGGTGATTTTACCGGCACCCAGTTCTTCCAGTCGCGCCGCTATGCGCTCGACCGCATCATCGAATCCCAGTCCATCAAAATCGCCTGAAGCAATCAGTGCGCCTTTAGCGGTATACGCGTTTTCAGACACATTGGCGGCTTGGCCCTGCTCATCACAAATAACGGTCTTGATAGGTAGGTCATATTTGCAGGCAAACTCGAAATCTCGTTCGTCATGAGCTGGCACAGCCATGACAGCGCCAGACCCATAATCCATGAGTACATAGTTCGCGACCCACACGGGTAGCTGTTCTCCAGTGAGGGGATGAATGCACCGAAGTCCCGTGTCCATACCGCGCTTTTCGGCCTGGGCCATAGCGGCTTCTGCTACCGAAGATTGCTTGCAATTCTCAATAAACTGCTGCAGTTCAGGATTGCTCGCTGCGAGTGCAAGACTGATGGGATGCTCTGCCGCGAGACTGACATAGGTCACGCCATACAGGGTGTCCGGGCGAGTCGTGTATACCTCGATACGCTCTTGCCCGGCGATGGCGTTTTCCAGACCAAAGGCCAGTTCTACGCCGCGACTCTTGCCGATCCAGTTGCGCTGCATGGTGCGCACGGCATCGGGCCAGCCGTCGAGGTTGTCCAGATCGCTAAGCAGTTCTTCTGCATACGCCGTGATGCGGATAAACCATTGCGGGATTTCCCGGCGCTCAATAAGTGCTCCGGAGCGCCAGCCACGACCATCGATAACCTGTTCGTTGGCGAGAACTGTCTGATCCACAGGATCCCAATTAACTGTGGCCATTTTTTTGTAAACAAGGCCTTTTTCGTAAAGTCGGGTGAAAAACCATTGCTCCCAGCGGTAGTACTCGGGCGTGCAGGTGGCCAGTTCCCGCTCCCAATCAAAGCTGAACCCCAGTGCTTTGAGCTGCTCGCGCATATGTCCGATATTGCTGTAGGTCCACTTTGCTGGCGCGGTTTTGTTGGCGATGGCGGCGTTCTCGGCCGGCAGACCAAAAGCATCCCAGCCCATGGGATGGAGTACGTTTTTACCCAACATTCGCTGATAACGCGCTATTGCATCCGAGATGGAGTAGTTGCGGACGTGTCCCATATGCAGCTTGCCGCTGGGGTAAGGGAACATCGACAGGCAATAAAATTTCTCACCCTCGAGGGTATCTCGAGCGGCAAAGCTGCGATTCTCTGTCCAGAACGTTTGGGCGTCACGTTCAAGGTTTTGGGGGTCGTAGTAATGTTCCATGGGCTTTGTCAGGCGCTACGTAAGGGCAGTTGGGAGGTGCGATCGAGCGCGCTTATCCACCTGCGAAAAAGCGCGCATATTAGCAGTAAACCCGTTTTTCGGCGAAGCCTCAGTCGGTGCTGTCGCTATCTCGCCAGAGTGTCCTGTGCAGAAGTCCCATGCTGCCCAGCAGTAATCCCAGGGCGATCAACAAGGGGAGGGAGCCAAAGCTGGTAAATGGTGTGCTCCCCAGCATCAACTTAGCGTCGCCCACTAGCGTGCTCTCTACGAACTGCTCTGTGCGTGCGACGATTTGACCGCGGTGGTCAATGATCGCCGATACACCGTTGTTGGTTCCTCGAAGCAAGTAACGTCCATTCTCCAAGGCGCGCATACGCGCCATTTGGAGGTGCTGGAGCGGGCCGATAGATGCACCAAACCAGCTGTCGTTGCTAATGGTAACCAGCAACTCCGCCCGTTGTGCGCTTTGTGCCACCAGTTCGGGGTACACAATTTCATAACAAATCAGGGGGGCGACGCGGTGATTGCCTGCTTCGAGCGGTCCTTGCTGGCTCGCACCCTTACTGAAATTTGACATCGGCAGGTCAAAAAAATCGATGAGACCCCGAAGCTGTGCCTCCAGCGGGACGTACTCGCCGAAAGGCACAAGCCGCTGTTTGTCATACTGCCCTTTGCCCTGGCCCAGAGCGATGATGCTATTGAAATGCCGGCCCTGGGTGTCGCGCGTGGGAATGCCTGTTATGAGGACAGTGTCGCTGAGGCTTGCGCGCCGCGCGATGGGATCCAGAAAATCGCCCGCAAGATCAGCGGTGCGTGGAATAGCCGACTCCGGCCACAGCACCAGATCATGAGCGAACATCGGGCGCACCGCGCGTTCATACTGGCGAAGAATTTTTTGGTAGTTACGTCGATCCCACTTTTGCTCCAAAGGGATGTTGGGTTGATAGATGGCGACACTGATGGGGAGTTCGCTGGCGGGTGCAACCCACTCAATGGGCTTGAGCATCAGGCCACCACCCCAGAGTGTGGCGAGCAATCCGCCATAGCTGAGTACCGTTGCTGGTTGAGGGCTCCTCCAGGTCAGAAATACACAGCTGGAGGTGAACGCGACGGCAAATGAGAGGCCGTAAACGCCGCTTATGGGCGCCCAGCCAGCCAGCCAGGTGTCAACATGAGCATATCCGAGGTACAGCCAGGGGAAGCCCGTGAGTAGCCAGCTGCGGACCCATTCACCAAATACCCAAAAGGCTGCAAAACCCAGCAGCATCCCTCCCGGAAGTGGTCGGACTATGCGTGTGTACAGCCATGCCTGCAGTGCGTGAAGAAGCGCCAATCCTGCACAGAAGATCAGCGTCAAAACCGCCGCCAGGGGGACTCCTGCGTTGCCGTGAACGTGAATGCTGACGTAAACCCAGGACGCACCAGAGCCAAACAAGCCTAAGCCGAACAGCCAACCACGCCATATGGCTTGTCTCGGCGTACAGCTCGCGAGCAGGTAGGCGTACACGGCGCAGCCCAGAATTGCGGTCGGCCAAAGGTCAAAGGGAGCCAGAGAAAGCGTGATTAAAGCGCCGGCAAGCGGCGCTAACATCAGGACCTGCCAGCGGGGCAGGGCGCTCGTGGAGACGCTGGCTGCGTCGCTCATTCCGCGCCGGGTGGACGTAGGCGCAGACTATGAATTTTTCGCTGGTCGGCGTTGATGACCTTGAATTCAAAGCCTTCGATATGTGTGATCTCGTTTCGCGTTGGCATGTGTCCAAAGGCGTGCATAACGAGACCGCCAATGGTGTCGAATTCGTCGTCGCTGAACGCTACGGCGAAGTAGGCGTTGAAGTCTTCGATAGGTGTGAGTGCTCGGACGAAAAAGTCGTCATCGGCAATCCGGCGAATGAACTGATCTTCCTCTTCATCCGTTTCGTCTTCGATTTCGCCAACGATCTCTTCCAGTACATCTTCGATAGTCACGAGGCCCGCGACGCCGCCATACTCGTCTATCACGATAGCCATATGATTGCGGTTTTCACGGAACTCTCGCAGTAAAACGTTCAGTCGCTTGCTTTCTGGCACCACCACGCTTTGCCGGAGAAGCTCGCGAATATCAAAATTCTTGCGATCCTCTGAAAGTATTTGAGGGAGCAGGTCCTTAACCAGCAGGACTCCCAGAATATCGTCCGGACTTTCACCGATTACGGGATAGCGGGAGTGCTTGCTCACAGAAATATGCTGCAATATTTCCTCAAGCGTACTCTCGGATTTGATCACGACCATTTGTGGTCTTGGAACCATAATGTCGCGCGCCTGCATGCCACTGACCTGCATGGCGCCATCGATGATGGAGAGTGAGTCTTCCTCGATGATGTCGTTTTCCATAGCCAGCTGAAGGATCTGTTTTAGATCCTCCCGGCTCCGAGGCTCCGAAGAAAATGCCTGGGCGATTCGGCCCAGGAGGGATTTTTCTTCGTTGCCGTTGCGGTCATCGTTCATCCGGACGTTCCTTGTGCCAGATGTGCTGGGTCGGCGTAATAAGGGCAGGGCCAGCCAAGAGTGGCTAGCGCCTGAGTTTCCAGCAGTTCCATGTGTGTCGCCTCAGCGTCAGATTCGTGGTCGAAACCCAATAGGTGCAACATGCCGTGAATCAGCATGTGGTCCCAGTGCGCAGCGAGGGGTTTACCCTGTGTTGCGGCTTCTTCTTGTACGACAGGGGCGCAAATAACGATATCGCCCAATAGGTCCAGGGTGACATCCGCCGGTAGGTCGGCCGGGAATGATAGTACGTTGGTAGGACGGTCTTGGTCGCGATACTG
>NZ_JBLGBE010000017.1:0-52120 GCF_047617445.1 Congregibacter sp. | reverse complement strand
AATAAAATAGGGCGCTTAAAGCGCCTTATTTATGGAGTGAGATGACTTGTGCGATGCTCAGGCTGCGGCAGTCATTGGCCCTGCATTTGCCGACCAATGTAGCCCGGGTAAATCACGATCTCATCGCTGTCCAGTGCATTAAAGATATCCTTGGCAGCGATAGCCGGATCTTCCCAGTCCTGCGACATGTCGGCATTCGGATTCACGGCGGGCCCTTGGGCATGCTTACCAATGTTGGTCTTCATTCCTGCAGGGGCTGCGATAATTACTTTGATGTTATCTGCCTCGAGCTCTTTAGCTACGGATTGGAACAAACCCAATAGTGCATGCTTGGTAGCGCCATAGTGGCCATAGCCAGGGGGTGATGGGCGCACCCCCAGAATTGATGCGGTGTTTACGATAGCCCCGCCACCGACCTCCCGCATGGGACCGACAACACGCTGAGCCAGGTCTGCGTAGGCCCAGTAGTTCACTTCAAAGTTGTGATGGGCCTCTTCCAGAGTCATATCCTGGAGTGTCGACAGGTAGGCATAACCTGCATTGTTAAAGAGGTAATCAATGCGTCCAAAGGCCTCCATTGCACGCTCGATAATCTGAGGACGCTCGCTGGCGTTTGCAAGGTCAGCTTCCACCACGATAGCCTCACCGCCGTCTTTTTGAATCTGGTCCGCGAGCGCTTGAGATGGCCCTGCACGCATATCAACCAGAACCAGTTTCATACCCTCGTCCCGGGCAAGCAGGGCTAACTCGTACCCGAGTCCATAGCTACTGCCTGTGATAATGGCCACGCGATCTTTTGTTTCCAAGGCGTTTGCGTTGAGACTTAACAAACCGATGGTGATTACAAGACTAAGCTGCAATAACCGATTCAGTGACTTCATGCTTGATTACTCGTTGTTGGTTTCTTCTAGTGTGAATACGAACAATTCACCCGGCAGCCATTCACCCCGCTCTTTGCGCAGGGGAATAGCTTCTTGATGAAGAAGACTTAATCCGACGTCTTTAGCGCAGCGCTGTACGTAGTCGCTGGAGTGCGCGAAGCGCCCTGACTTTTGGAGCTTGAGCTCACCCTCTTCTAGCCGTTCGGTGCTCAGAACAAAACGCGCGCCCGGATTACATCGTTTGGCGACGCCTTGAAACACCGCTTCGAGCGCGCCGATATAGATCAGCACATCAGCACACAATATGAGGTCGTAGCCGCTGTCGGCATCACGCAACATTGTTGTGACATCACTCATCGTTAGCTGATCGTAAAGGGCTTTTTCTGTTGCCTTTTCGAGCATTGCCGGTGCGACATCGACTCCAGTGAGGTGCTCGCAATAGCTCCGAATTTGTGACCCAACCAAACCGGTGCCACAGCCCAGGTCCAGGGCTTGGCTATACCAGGCATTCTCGCCATCGAGCTTCTCAAGCAAAGTTGGAATCTTCTCGGGGACCGAGTATTCCAGTGATTCGGTAATATGCTTCTCGAAGTTGGCCGCGTAGCTCTGAAACACGGCCCGAGCATAGTCGACATCGCCATGACTGAGATTCTGTCCGGTGATGGCGGCTAGTAAATGCTTGGCCGTCTTGTCATCGGGTTGCAGCTTTAACAGCTGCTGCATATGTTCGCTTGCTTCCTGCTCGCGATTTAGCGCAAGCAGTGTATTGGCGGCACCGCGAAGCGCAGCTTCATTCACTGGGTCGATCCCAAGTACATCCTGATAACCGCGGAGCGCTGCTTCGTGCTTGTTCATGGCGCTGAGGCTGAGAGACACATTCATTAGAGCTTTGCGATGCTTGGGCTCAATGCTCAAGGCATTCTCGTAGGCCTTGACTGCATCGTCGTGCTTGCCTAAATCGTTCAGGAGGTTGCCCAAGTCATTAAAGGCGTCGGTATACAGCGGGTTCAGTTGCAGTGAGCGCCGAAGCGCCTTCAATGCGTTGTCAGCCTGTCCCGCGCCGCGTAAAGCCTTGGCCAGGTTGGCATAAATCTCTGCGTCTGCTTCACCGCGGTTGACCAGTTCCTGATAACAACCAAGCGCTTCTTTATACTGCTTCAGGTCTGTAAAGGCGGTGGCGAGATTATTCAGTGCCTCGGCGAACGCGGGCTCTATGGTCAGCGCAGCCTTGTAGGCTTCTATCGCATGCTCAGGCTCTGCTAGGCGACTAAGAACAACACCTCGAAGATTGTGCAGTGCAGGCTGTTCTGGGTGGAGTCGACAAAGTTTGTTGATATCTGCGCGCGCGGCATCGAGCTTACCTGCGTTTATCAGCTTCGCTACACGGTCAAAATCTGCCGCGCTAAGCGTCGCGTTACTGCTGCCGATTAATGCCTTTAGCGCTTTCTTTGCCTTTTTGTTCCCAGGCTCAGCACTGAGCACCTGTGCATAGAGACGCTTGGCCTCATCCAGGTTCCCACTTTTGGCCAAGCGGGCAGCCTGTTCCAAAGCACCGCTTGCTGTTATTTTTGAGGCCATAAAATTTTTGTCTAGAAGCTGTACGTTAGAGTCAGCGTGGGTCCGTCCAGATCCGTATCAAAGGCTAGTTCGCCTCGAGAGCGCTGTTGGCTAATATCAATATTGGTGATCTGGTATCCCAAAGATGCACCAAATCGATCACTGATCTGATAATGACCCCTCAGGTGGCCATAAACGAAGTCTCCGCTGTATTCATTCACATCCGCCGATAGCCATCCCGCGACGAGACTGACGCCAAACTTGTCGCTAAGCGACCAGGTTGCCGCTCCGCGTAAATTCGGCACCGGCGCTAGCAGCGTGCTGCTTGCTCGCCGAACTTCGCTGCTCTGATCATCAATGCGCACGCTACCGGAAATCTCGGCTCCCAGGTCAAAGGCGTGTATACCGCCGCCGAACATTATTTCGACGTTTTCACTGCGGTGTACTGTGTAGAGAATGTCCAGAATATAGACGTCGATGTTCAGTTCACTACTCAGCTCGGAGCCCGTTGTGAACTCGATACCATCGTAGTTAATGTCCCGCTCTGTGACGCTCTCGCCACTACCGGAGAACTGGTAGGTGCCCGCAAAAATCGACCATTTGGGTTTCAGGCGGTAACGATAGTCTACAAAATAGGAATAGTCCCTCTCTCCCACCCCCAGTTCATCCATATCAATTATCACAGGGTCGAAGTTCTCTGATGTGGCGCTTATCGAAGTGCTTGTTGATTGGCGGGTCATGCCAACCGAAAGCATGTGCTTCCTGTCAAACATGCCTGTTGAAGTACTGTCCGCATCTGACTGCGCCTGCGTGAGGGCAGAGAAACCGATCAGAGTGAGAATTGTCAGAGTCTTGAATGCGTGGGTCATGGTTAGCCTTTTCTTGATGGGCTTTTTGCGTGAGCGCTAGTTTATCTCATGCTCCGGCAAACAGGGCGGGAGTGTGCAATGCCTGCGTTACGCACCGCACAGCCTCACGGCGTCAGGAGGGGTAAATCGGCGCCAGCTGGCGTTTACTCGCAGCGCCAGGACGCTCTACCGCAAGTTTGGGCACCAGATAGCCTGGCCGCAGGGCGCTAAGTTCACCCAATAGCTGTCGGGACCGCTCTTCAGGGACGTCAAAATGAGCCGCCCCCCGGACCTTATCCAGCATATGTATGTAGTAGGGGAGTGCTCCCGCAGCGAAGAGCCGATCACTCAAGGTAGCGAGCACCTGGGCGTTGTCGTTAACGCCAGCGAGTAAGACGGACTGATTGAGCACAGTGATGTTTGCGTTGCGTAGTCGTTTGAGCGCCGCGGCTGTGGGTTCATCAATTTCATTAGGGTGATTGCTGTGCAAGACCAGCACTACCCGAAGCGTCGTCTGGGACAAAGCCTGTAGGAGCGTGTCTGTTACTCGATCAGGGATTACGATGGGAAGGCGCGTGTGAATTCGCAGTGTAAGGTCGCGCTCGTGCTGAGCTATGCGCTGGGCAATGGCGGCGAGCTGCTCGTCCGGCAGTAGCAAGGGGTCCCCGCCACTAAGAATGATCTCTCCAATTGACGCGTCTTCGAGTAGCTGATCGATGGTGCTGAGTCGCTCTGCACTTGACTGCGCGTTGTCTGAATAAGGGTAGTCGCGTCTAAAGCAATACCGACAATTCACAGCGCATTGTCCGGTGACCACGAGTAGCGCCCGACCGCTGTATTTTTGGAGTAGACCCGGTGTTCCAGCATAAAGGCTGGTCTCCGCAAGAGGGTCATTGCTATAACCGGCTGTGATCTCTGTTTCGTCGTGAGCCGCAAGTACTTGTCGCAGCAGGGGGTCTGCCGCGTTGCCTTGCTCCATGCGTGCGGCAAATACCTTGGGCACAAGCAATGGGAAGGCGTTATCTGCAGCTAGAGAGTAGGGTAGCGCCTCAAGTGAGATACCAACTGCAGCGGCTAGATCTGCGGGTGTACGAATGGCCCCCTGCAGCTGTTCCTGCCAGGTCTCTTGTGGAACAACTTTGAGGGCACTAGACACCGACTTCACCCTAGCCGGTCGCGCATAGCGTAGTACAGCATGCCTGCGACCAAGCCCGGCCAGCGCAGCAAGGTGCCGCCGGGAAACCTGGGCGTGGGCACATTGGCCATGATATCGAAGCGCTCTGCCGTGCCGGCAATCGTTTCTGCGAGCAACTTGCCCGCAAGCGTGGCAGTGGGCACACCGTGGCCCGAATAACCGTGAGCATAAAGCACTCTCGGAGAAACGCGCCCCAGCGCCGGCATTCGATTTAAGGTGATAGCTAGGGTGCCGCCCCAGCCATATTCAATGGTCGTATCCGCCAGCTCCGGATATATCTGCGCCATATAGGGTCGGACGAAAGCGGGAATGTCTTTGGGAAAGCGAGACGTATAGGACTCCCCCCCGCCAAAGAGCAGTCTATTGTCGGCAGACAGCTTCCAATAATTGATCACGAAGCGTGAATCGGACATGGATGTGTCATCGCGAATGAGTCGTCGGGCCGTTTCCTCGCTCAGGGGTTCGGTCGCTATCACGTAATTATTGATCGGCATTATCTGCCCGGCGACCCGGGGTTCGAGTTTTCCAAGGTAGCCATTACAGGCCAACAGCAGGTGCTCACACTCCACTCGCCCAGCGTCTGTGTGCACGTGCACATGCGCATTTTCGTCATAACGTGTGACGCGACTGTTTTCATACAGCGTGACGCCCAGTTCCTGTGCAGCGCGTGCAAGGCCCAGACAGTAGTTGAGCGGATGAAGGTGGCGCGCCGCGGTATCAAGTATGGCGCCGTGGAAGCCTTGCGCAGAGGTCATTTGTGCAAGCTCATCAGTCTCGACGTACCGCAGATCACCATAATCGTAGATAGCCTGGAGGTGGTCTACCTCTTCACGAAGCTCGGCGGCGGCTTTTTTGGTAGAGGCTGCATGGAGATTGCCTTTCTTTAGCTCGCACTGAATATTGAACTCGTCGATGAGTTCGCAAACAGTGCTTACGCCCTCAAGCCCCAGGTCCCAAAGCATTCTCGCGCGCTGCTTGCCCACTAGTTTTTCGAGCGTGTACTGATCCGCGCGTTGCCCCGTGCCTACATGCCCCCCATTGCGGCCTGAGGCCCCCCAGCCAAGACGGTTGGCCTCTAACAGCGTGACGCTGTAGCCGCGCTTTCGAAGATGAATAGCGGCTGAAAGCCCCGTATAACCACCGCCAACAATACACACATCACTGCGTTCGTCGCCGGCAAGTGCCGGAAAGCTTTTTGGGTAATTGGTAGTAGCCGCGTACCAGGAGTGGACGTGTTCTTCGCTCATATACTGGAGTGGCACTCGTTATAAAGAATAGGTAGCGCTGCATATTAGCGCAGCCCTCGCCGGCTAGCGATAGCCTCTGATAGCCCCAGCGGAACTAGCCTTTATGGGTATTGCTAGGTCTAAGGGGCTACTGCGATACTCTTGAGGCTAAAACGTAGGAAGCATCGCATGACAGCGAATCACAAGATCATCTCAGACTGGCTCAAGCAACAGCAAATTTCCGAGATTGAATGCCTGGTGCCGGATATGACAGGTAACGCCCGGGGGAAATTCATCCCGGCGCACCAATTCATCTCGCATGCGGACACCCGCCTTCCTGAAAGTATTCTGGTGCAAACCGTGACCGGTGAGTACAGCGACGAACACTGGGACTTTGTTGAGCCCACGGACACGGATATGTTGCTGCGGCCCGACGCGTCTACCATGCGCCTGGTGCCTTGGGCTCGCGAGCCTACCGCGCAGATCATTCACGACTGCTATACCCAGGCCGGCGAGCTACACCCCCTGGCGTCCCGCACGGTACTGCGAAAAGTGCTTGCGGCTTACGAGGAAGCGGGACTGAAACCGGTGATCGCGCCGGAGATGGAGTTTTATCTGGTCGCCCGCAATGAGGATGCGGACTACGAGCTGGTGCCTCCTGTGGGGCGCAGTGGTCGACGAGAAACGGCGCGATTGTCTTACAGTATTGATGCTGTTGCGGAGTTTGAGGATTTTGTCGAGGACATGTACGACTATGCCGATGCTCAGGAGCTGGATGTCGATACGCTGATTCACGAGAACGGCGCGGCGCAGATGGAGATCAACTTCCGTCATGGCGACCCGTTGTCCCTCGCCGATCAGGTATTCGTATTTAAGCGCACCGTCCGAGAGACCGCCCATAAATACAATATGTACGCAACCTTCATGGCCAAACCTATGAAGAACGAGCCGGGTAGTGCCATGCACATTCATCAGAGTTTGCTGGATGCCTCGGGGAACAACGTTTTTGTCGATGCTAATGGTGAGCATTCGGCGGCGTTGTTGAGTTACATCGCGGGACTTCAGCGTTATACGCCGGAGTTGATCAGCCTGTATGCGCCAAATGTGAATTCCTATCGTCGTTTGGCGCCGGATATTTCAGCGCCTATTAATCTTAATTGGGGTTTGGACAATCGCACCTGTGCGTTTCGAGTGCCACACAGTGAGCTTGCCGCTACCCGCGTCGAAAACCGCTTCCCCGGCGCGGACGCGAATCCCTATTTGGCAATTGCGGCATCGCTGGCCAGTGGTCTGCTGGGCATGCAGGAAAAACTCACACCCTCGGCACCGCATCAGGGTACCGCCAATGAAGACAGTGTGGAGGTCGCGCGAACGCTGGAAGAGGGCTTGCGCAACCTGGGTAGTACGCCCGCTGTGCGTGAACTGTTTGGTGATTTGTTCCTGCGCGCTTATACGGCGGTTAAGCTGGATGAGTTTGAAGAGTTCAACCGGGTGATTAGTTCCTGGGAGCGAGAACACTTGCTCCTGCAGGTGTAAGGCCTTGAACGCCGGTTTGTTTGGTCATGGGTTTCGCGGGCGGCTCTTCGTAGCCGTCAAGTACCTCACTTACCTCCTGCTACTGGGTAATGTGTACTTCTTTCTTCAGGAGGAGTCCGCTTCCCTCGAATACACGTTCACGGGACCCATGTCGTTGGGTCAGTACGTGCAGGTGTTCGCTGCAACACTGGATACCACCGCCTGGGTGATTTTACTGTTGCTGTTCGAACTGGAAACCTCGGTTCTTGATGATGAAAAGATTCAAGGGCTCGTAAAAGTCGCACTCCACGGTACCCGTTTAATTTGTGGGGCAGCTATTGTCTGGGCGTTCACCGGTTACTGTGCGGAGCTCATCACCTTGTACAAGGTGACGGTGATGGATGCTTGGAATGGTTGTGCACAGCTCGGGGGTGACTGGTCACTGCTATTGCGTCTGGACGAATACGCACCTCTGGATGCTCAAAACTGCCTGAAAGTCGCGGACACCGCTCTGCGGATCAGTGAGTTCAATATTGTCGCGGACTCCGACACCCTGCGCTTGTCGCGATATCTGGCATGGACCGATGTTATCAACGCGGCGGCCTGGATACTTGTCGTCGTTGTGCTGGAAATCGAAGTGCGATTGCAGTTGCGAGGCAGCCTTACCGATGCGGTCGTAGATGGCACGCGATATCTCAAATACTGCCTGTACTCCACCTTGTTTATTGCCGCGGTGTACTGGGGGTTTGAGGGTAAGTTTCTCGATTTTTATGACGCATGCCTCTGGCTATTTGCGTTTATCTTCATCGAGTTGAACGTGTTTGATTGGCAGCGCGAAACGCAGGACTTACAGCCGCAGCTTGCTAAGTAGTAAGGATATTGTTGCGACAATGGCTTGAAGCCGCGCGTAGATATCGCAGAACGGGATAACGGATACCGATTACAGCGCGGGGCGCTATCTCAGTAGTCGTCTAATTCCAGGTCGTAATCGCCCAGTTCCTCGCGCAGCCGAAACTCCTCGATTTTCTGCTCCGCACGCCGACGTTTTTCTGCCAGCTGATGCTTATGCGAAGAGTCCGTACTCAGGCCTTCGTAGGCCTCTTCCGAAAACTCCCCGATCACAGGTTCGAACAACTCGTCCATGCCGTCTGGGACGGATTTCTGATTGCGATCTCCCACAAACCACCTCCTGATAATTACGAGCCATCCACACATTCAATATCCGGCAGCTCTTTGAGCTAGTCAATCTATCGAGGTATCGGATTTGTATGAAAAATTACGATTAATAAGTGCAAATTTTGTCGAGAAGTTGACGGGCGATCCCGGATTTCATCCTTGAATTCACGCTGCACATCCCTGTGCTAGGGCCATGGGTCGCGTGTCCGGGCGCCTCGTCATGCGTCCAAAGCTGGCCGCCCAAACTTGTTTGCAAACCCTATGCCAGCGTGCCGGCGTAAGTAGCTTGGTCGCCTAATGCCTTAAACGCGGGGCTTTTGATGTACCTATTAGGCGCAAGCTCCGTTCCGCGCAGTCAGGGACACGTACCGGAGCGTGTCGCGAACGTGTCCGTTAGTGGGTTGCCAGGTGGTAGTGCGGGCTCAGGAGTAGAGTTCTTGTACGATCACGGCTGCTATGGCGTCCGCACTGCCGCCAACGGCATTAACTGTGTGCGATGCGAATCGCTCATACAGTGGGGTGCGCTCGTTGTAGACGTCTTCAAAGGTTTGATCGGCGCCACTGGCGATACCGCGTGCAGGATTCGCGGCAACGCGTTGCACAAGGGTTGCTACGTCAGCGCGCATATACACCACCGGCCCTGCCGCACGCAATCGTTTCATGATGGCCTCGCTATAGATCACGCTGCCGCCGGTCGCCAGCACTTGTCCTTGAACATGCTCGCTCAGTAGCACAGCTTCTTCGATGCTGCGCAGATGCAGGTGTCCATCGCCATCTACGATGTCTTGCAGTGTTCTACCCTCTCGGGCCTGGATCGAGAGATCAGTATCGGTAAATCCCAAGCCAATCAGTTTTGCCAGAATGACTCCGACGGTGCTTTTGCCGACGCCGGGCATACCGATCAGGCTGATGGTCTGAAATTGTGTACGGATATTGCTCATGAGGCTTTCCTTTCAAGGAGGTGCATTATCCCGACTTCTGACGAAGGCTCAAAGTCCTGTGAGTGCATGCTAAAGTTCCGGACCACGTTGGTATTGGAAGCACTGAAATGAGTCTCAAGCACACCCCCCTGGATGCATTGCACAGAGAATTGGGGGCTCGAATGGTGCCTTTTGCGGGTTATGACATGCCGGTGCAATACAGCAACGGGATCATTGCGGAGCACCGCCACACTCGCGAGCACGCAGGTTTGTTTGATGTATCGCACATGGGACAATTTATTCTCGAGGGTCTGGGAATTACCAAATCCCTGGAAGCTCTCGTGCCCGTCGATCTGCAGGCATTGGGCGAGCATCGGCAGAGCTATGCGCTGCTTACGAACGATGACGGTGGCGTGAGAGATGATCTGATCATTACTCGCTGGGGTGCAGAAACATTCTTCCTCGTCGTAAATGCCTCCTGCAAAACCGAGGATCGAGCATGGATAGAGTCTCAGCTTACGCCGGAGCAAACCTTGAGAGAGCTCGACGGTCAGGGACTGCTCGCATTGCAGGGACCAAGAGCTAGAGAGGTATTGAGTGGCTTGCTGCCAGAAACCGCAGGCCTGACGTTCCTTCAAGGCGTGCATTGCGAACTGGAAGGCATGCCGGTCTACGTTACCTGCTCGGGATATACCGGAGAGGATGGTTATGAACTGTCCATAGCCGGGGAGCATGCCGAGGCCTTAGCGCGGAAACTTCTGGCGCACGAGGCTACAGCGCCAGTGGGTCTGGGTGCCCGGGATTCGCTGCGACTGGAGTCGGGACTCTGCTTGTACGGTCATGAGTTGTCGCCAACTATCACGCCTATTGAAGCGAAGTTGAATTGGTCTATCAGTAAAGCCCGCCGTCCCGGTGGTGCGCGAGCGGGGGGCTACCCTGGCGCGGAGCGTATAAGTCTGGAGTTGAGCGAAGGGACCGCACGAGTACGTATTGGTATTCGCGTGCTCGGAAAGCGACCAGTCCGAGAGGGGCAGGATGTCCTGAATGACGGCGGTGATGTGGTGGGTGTGATCACCTCTGGAGCCTACGCAGCTACCGTTGATGCGCCTATTGCTATGGCCTTTGTTGATAGCGCCTACGGTGCCTTAGACACTGAGTTGAATGTCGATGTTCGCGGCAAAGCATTGCCTGTAGTGGTTTGTAAGCTGCCCTTGGTACCTCAGCGATACTTTCGCGGCTAATCAGTTGGCCCAGTCCCGGTGTGCTCGAAACTGCTTGGATAGATACTCCATCTGGTCCGCAAGGACGCGATCCTTCGCAAGGTAATGCCACTCGTAGGTATTGGGCCGAAACGGTATTGCCAGTAGTGGCATGCTGGCCTCTTCGGGCGTGAGGTTGTCCTTTTGCCAGTTGCAGCGCTTACAGGCGGCGACCACGTTCTCCCAGCGATCGCTGCCGCCGCGGGACACAGGCATAACATGATCACGGGTTAGCTCCGAGCGACTATGCTGCCTACCGCAATACAGGCAGCGATGATCATCTCGACGAAATAGGGTGCGGTTGCAAAGTGGCGGGGTGAAGCCCTGAACGATACGCCCCTGGAGCGCAACAATAGGCTGTAGATCGATGCGTGAGCGTTTGCCGGAGAGTCGTTGGACGCCTCCGAACACTGGAGGTAATACGTCACCGATGCCGTAGACAACGTCGCCTCGGGCGTAGGCGGATATTGCTTCGTGCAGTGACAGCCAACCGCGAGGCTGTCCTGCCAGGTCCAACTTGAGGATCGCTTGCATGTGTTCCTACTCGTAGTAGGTGAGCCTTACGCTACTGCAATCACCGCCTGTAAACAATCCCCTGATCACATTGAATGTGATGCACCAAAACCCCTATTTGCTACCGGATGACTTCCCGGGAATTCCTTCGTCGTTGTTTTTCCAAATCAGTGCGATGAGGCGCTGCGTACCGGTTTTTTTGTCGAGATAATCAGGGTCGTCAATGACCCGCAGCTTTTGCTTTTCGCCCAGGCTAAACAGCGGTATCAATTGGGCGCCGTTTTCCCGCTTGTAATCCTCAAGGCTGAAGTCTTCGCCCAGTCTAATGGTTTTCATTTCTGCGCCACCGGAGAGCAGGCTGGCGATTTTTTCGAAAGTGATATCCGAGGTGAAGAGACGCGGCGGCGCGTATTCATCGGCAATGCGCGAGCGTTCGGTGTCTTTGCGGTCTTCGCTGTTGCGAAGGCTGAACACTCTTTGGGGACCAAATTCGCTGCGAAACTTCATGCACGCCAGAGTGTTCCAGCGAGAGCGACGGCTCACCGCAAATAGCCGTCCTATTCCTGAGAGCTCCAAATACTGGTCCGCATGCGAAGAGATGGGATCGCCGTAATAGACCTCAAGCCCCGCCATGCGTGCGGCGCGTATTTCTTCGTAGGACGTATCGGCCACTTTCACACGGTAGCCTTGATCTTGAAGAGCCTTGGCCATCGCTCGGGCCACACTGTTGGCACCGACAAATAGCATGCCATTGGGCTCTGCCTCGGCAAGTCCCAATGCCTTGGTCACTCGTCGGGCGCTAAGACTTTGCAACAGTACCGTGGCCAGAATCACCAAAAAGGTTAGGGCGACCAGTGTCGACGCCCCTTCATGCCCAGATTCCTCTAGGCGGATCGCAAACAGCGACGACACGGCGGCAGCCACGATGCCCCGAGGTGCGACCCAGGAGATCAGCGCCTTTTGTTGCCAACGGTAGCCACTGCGTATGGTGGATAGCCACACGATGATTGGTCGCGCTGCGAGGATCACGAGCAGAATAATGGCGCCCTGCCAGCCTGTGGCGATGATCTCGGCTGGATCTACCCGGGCGCCAAGGACCACAAATAACACGGAGATAATCAGGACCGAGAGGCTCTCTTTAAAGCTGAGTATTTCGTTCACTGCGACGTCGCGCATGTTACCCAGCAAGATGCCCATAATGGTCACCGCCAAAAGGCCGGATTCATGGGTAAGCGCGTCGCTGCCGGCAAACACCATGACCACCCAGGCAAGGGTGAGCACGTTGAGCAGATACTCGGGCACCCAATGTCGGCGAAGCACCAATCCCAGACTCCAAGCACCCGCCAGACCCATAAAGGTGCCGGCGCCAATGCTCTGTGCAAAGAGCAAGAGCGAGTTCTGGCCGGTGAGCAGGTACTGGAAGACCAGTACGGCCAACAGCGCACCCACGGGGTCGATCAATATGCCTTCCCAGCGGAGCACCTGACTGACACTGTTTTCGGCGCGCATGGTGCGAAGTAGTGGGTTAATGACGGTAGGCCCGGTTACGATCATCAAGGCTGCAAAGAGCATTGCTATGTCGCCGGAAAGACCCGCTAAATAGTGTGCACCCGCGGCAATCAGTAGCCAGTTAAGTACTGCGCCCCAGCTAACGAGGTTGGTGACTACGGCGCCGTGTCCGCGGATGTCCCGAAACCGGAGCGTCATGCCACCTTCAAACAACACCAGGGCGACACCCAGCGACACCATGGGAAAGAGAATAGGGCCGAACATTTCGTCGGGATTGAGTAGGCCGGTTGCCGGTCCAGCGAGAATACCCAGGGCCAGCAAGGGCAGAATCGACGGTAACTTTAGCCGCCAGGCTAGCCACTGGGCGCCGACGCCAAGTACCAGCACGGCGGCCATGGTGTAGAGAATGGATTGATCCATGAAGGCTAAGGCCTGCGTTTTATTTTAGCCGGCCAGCCTACTGTGATCAGCGAGCGATGGAAAGGGCAAGGAGGGCGCTTTGGTTAGCGCCCACAGGTTTCTACTCGTAGCGATCTTTGAGAACAAAAAAAGCAATGAAAAGCATCGCAATGCTAAAGGGCAGGGCGATGTAGATGCCATTGCTCCCTAGAATCGACTCAAGCGTTTCCGCGCCAAAATTAGCCGGCTGGATAAGCGTGGACTCCAGAAAAGGGAGCGCCAGAGAGAACAGGAAGGCACCGGCAAGAGCAACCAGGAGGGTGAAAATGGCGTCTTTTTTGCCTCCGGCACTGCCAACAACACAGGTCCCAGGGCAGTAGCCGGCGATCGCCCAGCCAATGCCAAAGATGAAGGAACTGAGTGCCAGTTGTGAGATGCCACTAATCAGGTGGCCGCTGGTACAGTCACCTGCGAGTCGCGCCCCGAATAGTAGGAGCACACCGCCAAAAAACGATGCTACGTAGCGCGTTGTCTGAGAGGGGCCAAAAGTTGCCTTCCAAAGTTCGGGCATGGAGCCTTTTCCAGAGCCCAGCTCTTGCCGATGTAAGGTATGGGGAAGTATTCGCTGCCGCTCTCTACATCGTCGGCATTGATTGTGAAGGCGCCGAATTGGCCGTTGATCGGGCTATCTGTGGCGTTGTAGCTGCGCCGGGGCGAGAAAATAGCAATACCGACATCCAGTCGGTCGCCCACGAGCACGCCGGCGGCATCAATAGACTGCTCTGGTGAAGCCGTGCCGGATCCTGCCTAGGCTTTGTTGTGGGTGCCGATGCCATGGGTGAAATACCCGTTCGTGGCTGCAGCATTGCCGGAAATAAAGAGTGCGGTCGCGATGGCGCCACCCGCAAATAGCGTATTTGCTCGCTGTAAACGACTAATTGCGATTTGCTTGGGTCGTATTGGGTCTCGATAGCCAGTGACGCGGTCTAAAGCCACGCCCAAATGGAGGCTTTAGTTTTCGTCATCCGCGCAGTAAAGGTCATAAAGCACACCAATAACCTGAGCTATTTTGTCATCGGTGATCGAGTAATACATGGTTTGAGCATCCCGGCGACTGGCGACCACGCCTTCATGGCGCATGCGCGCAAGGTGTTGAGAGAGCGGCGATTGTTTGACGCCAAGATTGCGGCATAGCTCACCTACAGACTGTTCCCCGAATTTTAACTGACAGAGGACCATTAGCCTGTCTGGGTGCCCCAAAAGCTTCAGCAAATCGCTGACATCGGAGGCGGAGCTCTGCATTTTTTCGAGGTCCATAACATTCCGGGTTTGTTATATGAGAAATTTATAATATATTAACGCATGTGTATGCGTTCGTGAGTCTACTACTGTCTGGCTTGCAGCAACTAATAAGAAGGAAGCCATAATGCAAAAACAACAGCAGCTGGATCAACTGCTTCGATCAGTCGCGGAATCTGCTGGACAGCTGAACGGCGCCGAGAGACGCCATTTTTTGAAAAATGGCCTCGCGCTGCTCGGTGGCGCAGGACTGGCCAGTGCCGCTTCGGGCACTGCAGCGCAGGCAATGCCCCCCGGCATTCCGTCCTGGACCGGGAGTCTTGGCTCCGCCGTCAATACCAATCCTTACGGCATGCCCTCTCCCCATGAGGCGGATTTGCAGCGGCGCACGGTAGAGTGGCTGACCGCTGACAAAATGGCCTCGGTGAGTTTTACGCCTCTAGCGGATCTCAAGGGCATCATTACGCCCAGCGGCGTGGTGTTTGAGCGCTATCACGCGGGATTGCCCGATGTTGACCCCAGCCAGCATCGTTTGATGATTCACGGCATGGTCGATCGTCCGCTGATATTTAGTATGGAAGATCTCATGCGATTCCCTTCGGTGAGCATGATTCGATTTTTGGAATGTCCGGCCAACGGTGGCATGGAGTGGCGTGTAGCACAGATGGATCGACTGCAGTTTTCTCACGGCATGCTGTCCTGCTGCGAGTGGACGGGGGTGCTCTTGTCTACGCTCCTACAGGAGTGCGGTGTACAAAAAGGCGCGAAGTGGATTCTCGCCGAAGGCAGTGACGGATCGCATATGAGTCGCAGCATTCCCATGGAGAAGGCCATGGACGACGCACTCATCGTGTACGCACAAAATGGTGAGGCTTTGCGCCCGGAGCAAGGCTATCCCGTGCGCCTTATCAATCCCGGCTGGGAAGGCAACACCTGTGTGAAGTGGCTGCGACGCTTAGAGATTGGCGATAAACCCTGGTACCACCGCGAAGAGACCTCCAAATACACGGACTTGCTGCCCAGCGGAAAAGCGCGGGAGTTCACGTTTGTGCAGGAGGCGAACTCCGTTTTGACCAACCCCTGCCCCGAGAAGCCCCTGACTAAGCCCGGCAAGCTTTGGGTGGAGGGACTCGCCTGGTCCGGCCGCGGACGCATCAAACACGTCGACGTGTCCTTTGACGGCGGTGTGAGCTGGCGCGAAGCGCGCTTTACCAGCATTGTTGAGCCCCGAGCTTTGACACGCTTTGGCGTTGAATGGGACTGGAATGGTAATCCCGCGCTACTCCAAAGTCGTGCCGTGGATGAAACCGACTATGTGCAGCCTACCTATCGTCAGCTGCGCGATGCTCGAGGTTCCTCATCGATTTATCACAAGAACGCTATCCACACCTGGAAACTCAACGGCGATGGGAGTGTGGTCAATGCCCAGCTTGCGTAATTACTTTATTGCTGTCGCTTTGGGTGCCAGCGTCTTTGCAACGCCTACGCTGTTCGCCGCCGAGCAAGCCCGTTTTGGTTATGGCAGCCCCGCCAGCGCCGAGCAAATTGCTGGCTGGGATATTGATGTGCGTCCCGACGGACAAGGCTTACCGCCCGGGGAAGGTTCTGTAGAAGACGGCGAGGAGCTCTACGAAGAAAAATGTGCGCTGTGCCACGGCTCCTTCGGTGAGAGCGTCGGCGGTTACCCAGCGCTGGCAGGAGGCGATGGAAGCCTGACTGATCCGCGTCCCAAAAAGACGGTGGGCAGCTACTGGCGTTACACAAGTACGCTTTGGGACTACATACACCGTGCGATGCCTTTCACTCAGCCCGAGTCTCTAACTGATGATGAGGTCTATGCGATTACCGCTTATGTGCTGCATCTGAATGACATTGTGGATTATGACTTTGTACTGACTCGCGACAATCTCGCCAGTATACGTTTGCCCAACGAAGACAATTTTATTCCCGATGAACGTCCCGACACGCGCAACAAGCGGTGTATGAAGCGCTGCAAGAATCCTGATGAGGTGATCGTTGCCTCGGAAGCGGCGGCCTACGTTGCAGAGGGCGGCCCCGATGCGCTGTATAGCCAGGGTGACGCTCAGGAAGACGGCGTCGTGACGACGGTAATGGGCAGTGGGGTTTACGAGCGCCACTGTGCCTTATGTCATGCGGGCGGTATTGGCGGCGCGCCGATGATGGGCGATGCAGATGCCTGGGCCTCACGACTCGATCAGGGAATGGACGTTTTGTACCAACACGCCATTGAAGGGTATTCCGGCGAAGACGGCATCATGCCTCCCAAAGGTGGTTTCGTGAATCTGCCGAACAGTGAGGTAAACCTGGCGGTGGACTATATTGTGGAGCAGAGTCAATGAGGGACCGGTCCATGAGTGCCGAGCGATTACGTCCGATGCGATACCTGCCGATGCTGGCTTTGGCTATGACTGCAGCCGCTACGCAGGCCGCTGAGTCGCCGTCTATTGTCGAGGGGCGAGAGATCGCCGCTGATCGAAATCGCGGTAACTGTTATTCCTGTCACATGGCCGACGGCGCCGAGATGACCGGGAATGGTGGGCCGCCGCTGATACAGATGCAGCTACGCTTCCCGGATCGCGAGGTGCTAAAAGCACAGATCGCCGATCCGCGTGTTCGAAATCCCAACACCGTGATGCCCCCCTATGGCGCGCACGGCATTCTTACCGCTCGCGAGCTGGAGCTCGTGGTCGATTACATCCATTCACTATAAGTAAACAGGAGCATCCCATGCCGGGAACACTGACACGACGTCGCTTCGGCCAGGCACTGCTGGTTTTTGCGGCCCTCGCGACCATCCCGTTGCGCGTATTTGCCCGCAATGACAAAGCCTTTGCGGCGGTTAATACAGACGAGGCCATCAAAGCCTTGTTTGGCGACAAGCCTATGACCGTAGACGACAGCTTTGAGTTCAAGGTGCCGAACATCGCTGAAGACGGATCCATCGTTCCAGTGACGGTGAGTACTGAGATGGAGGGAGTGAAGTCCATCTCACTGCTGGTGGATGCGAATCCTAATCCGCTTTCAGCGCGGTTTCACTTTATGCCAGGCGCTGTTGCCGAATTTAAAACGCGGATCAAAATGGGCGAGAGCTCCGACGTGCGCGCGGTTATAGAAACTGCCGATGCACTCTATGTATCCACCAAGAACGTCAAGGTGACCCTTGGCGGTTGCGGCGGTTGAACGAGCACCCGACGGAGAATCGATCATGGACGTAAAACCAATCAAAATTCGTGGGCGCCTCACAGGCGATACAGCTGCGGTTAAGTGCCTCATGCCGCATCCCATGGAGACCGGCGTACGCAAAGATCTTGATGACAAAAAAATTCCCGCGCATTACATCGAGACAGTGACCTGCACGCAAAACGGCGAAGTCTTTATCACCGCCGACTGGGGCGCTTCGGTGTCCAAAGACCCTTATTTTGGATTTGTTGTGGGTAATGCCAAGGAAGGCGACGTTATTGAGGTTAGCTGGAAGGATAATCTTGGAAATAGTTCCTCCGGCGAGCTCACCCTGTAAAAAACGAGGACGCTATCTATGCTGCGCACGCTGAGTCATAGGATTTACCCGGCACTGATTTTTGCGATCAGTGCCGCGGCCATCGCCGGTCCCGAAGAGGATCGCAACGCGCTTCGGGCTTTTTATGAACAACGATTCCCGGGGATTGAGCTGGATGCACATGTCGATGGCGCTTACGCCCTCGATGCGGACAAGCGAGCGCAGTGGCTGGAGATGGAAGATTTCCCACCTTACGAGATAGCCATTGATGATGGTGCTGATAGCTACGATGAGCCGTTGGCAGACGGGAGCAGCTACGCGGAATGTTTCGGTGATGACGCCCCCGTTGTTAAGCATCACTATCCCAGGTTTGATCCGGCGAGCGGAAAAGTCGAGACTCTGGAGCAGCGAATCAATAGCTGCCGGGAAGCTGCTGGTGATGAGCCCTGGGATTATCTCGGACCCCAGATGAGCGCTCTCATGGCGTTTATTGCCTATGAGTCCCGGGGCGAGCGCTTTGCCATCGAGGTGCCTGAGGATCCTCGGGCGCAGGCGGCCTACGAAGATGGGAAAGAGTTTTTCTATACGCGCAGAGGGCAGCTCAATTTCGCCTGCAGCGGTTGCCACGTAAGCATGGCGGGTAACGCCCTACGCGCTGAGCGATTGAGCGCGGCGCTGGGTCATGCCACGCATTGGCCGGTGTATCGCCTGAAGTGGAAAGAGGTGGGTCCCTTGCACAAGCGATTTATCGAATGTAATTCCCAGGTGCGAGCGATACCTCTGGAGGCTCAAAGTGAGTCCTACAGAAACCTGGAATATTTCCTGACCTACATGAGTAACGGAATGGCCCTGAATGGCCCTGCATCGCGCAAATAGCGAAGAGGTTTCGATGAAAAAAACGATAACGAAGAGTCTCTTACTGTCGCTTTCACTGAGCGCCGCGGCAGTCTTTGCCGATCCCGTCGATACCCTGGAGCGCGCAACAGCCCTGCATCAGGAGGCCCTGGCGCAGGAGCACGGATGGTCGGTGACGGAGCCTCTAATAGAAGAAGCCAGAGCAGCCCTGGCGGCCGGTGACACCGAGGGTGCTCAGGCACTGGCAGACCGCGCGCTGCTCACTGCAGAGCAGGCGCTCAAACAGGCGCAGACTGAAAAGGGTGCCTGGCAGGCGCGTGTGGTTGGTGAGTGAGCAGGTAAATAAATCGGGCACCGAGCTCCTGGTCCCAGACCTTGTGAGGAATCGGCCGTGAATCGACGAGAATTTGTCCAACTACTGTTGCAAGGCGCGGCTGTTGCCGGCACCGGTGCTTACGCCGGGAGCATTCAGGCAAGCGCTCGGGCCCTCTATGATCTTGAGGCCTTTGGCAGCGCCCGCATACTGCATATGACCGATTGTCATGCGCAGCTACAACCCATTTATTTCCGCGAGCCCAACGTCAACATCGGATTGGGTGAGGCTCTGGGACGCTGGCCCCATGTTGTGGGACACAATCTACTGAAAGAGCTTGGCAATATTTCTGCGCGGGATGCGCATGCCTTCACCTACCTCGATTTTGTGCAGGCTGCCGAGAAATTCGGTCGCGTGGGTGGTTTTGCTCACCTTAAGACATTGGTCGACCGGTTGCGCGGTGAAGTGCCCGACGGCAGCAGCCTTTTGCTCGATGGTGGTGACACCTGGCAGGGCTCGGGCACGGCGCTGTGGACCCGGGGTCGGGACATGGTCGAGGCGACGAATCTTCTGGGTGTCGACATCATGACCGGGCACTGGGAGTTCACCTATCACGAAGAAGAAATTCTCGAGAACATCAAGGCCTTTAATGGTGAGTTTCTCGCCCATAACACCTATGCCACCGAGGATGCCTTGTTTGATGGCGTTCCTATGTATGACGAGGACACCGGTCATGTGTTCAAGCCTTACACCATGCGCGAGCTCAAGGCGCATCGGGTCGCGGTGATTGGTCAGGCTTTTCCTTACACACCCATCGCTAATCCCAAGCGCTTTATTCCCAACTGGACCTTCGGCATTCGCGATGCGGAGCTGAGCCAGCTGGTAGACACGATTCGCGCCGAGGAAAAGCCTGACGCCGTGATCTTGCTGTCGCACAACGGCATTGATGTGGACTTGAAGCTTGCGAGTCGCGTGTCGGGTATCGACTTTATTCTGGGTGGGCACACCCATGATGGCATGCCCCGGCCTATCGAAGTGGAGAACAGTGGCGGTAAGACCGTGGTTACCAATGCGGGGAGCAACGGAAAATTTGTTGCGGTGCTGGATCTGGATTTTGGGGCCAGCGGCGTGAGTGATTATCGATATCGGTTGTTGCCGGTGTTTTCTGATTTGCTTGCGCCTAATACTGCTATGCAGGCACATATTGATGCGGTGCGAGCGCCTTATCGAGAGGTGCTGGACGAAGAGCTGGCAGTCGCAGACTCATTGCTCTATCGCCGTGGCAATTTCAATGGCAGCTTTGATCAGTTGATCGTTGATGCCATGAGGCAGGAGCTGGATACGCAGATAGCGCTATCACCGGGCTTCCGCTGGGGCACCACCGTGATGCCTGGCGAAGCGATCACCATGGATCGTCTGCTCGACCAGACCTGCATGACCTATCCCGAGACCTATGTTCGCCAGATGAGTGGTGCAGAACTGCGTACGATTCTGGAGAGCGTGGCTGACAATCTCTTTAACACCGACCCCTATTACCAGCAGGGCGGCGATATGGTGCGTACCGGGGGCTTTAACTATCGGCTCAACCCCCTGGCGGCGATGGGGTCTCGGGTGTCCGATATGACCCTGGCCAACGGTAAGCGCATGCAGGACAACGCGTCTTACAAGGTCGCGGGCTGGGCCACGGTGGGCTCTCAGTCTACCGGTGAGCCGGTGTGGGAGGTTGTGGCGCGGCATCTGCGATCGCAAAAAACGGTGCGTATAGAACGCCTGGAGTCACCCACCCTGATGAACGTGAGCTCTAATCCCGGGCTTGCTGATTACCGCGGCAAGCTGTCTTGAGCCCTCGCCCCGCGGGGCTCGCTAATCACCAGGTCAGTGTGGCCGCAATAATTTGTTCCAGTAGCTGGTGCACGGCGGCGTAATCAGCCTGCTCCAGTTCCGGGGCTCGTATGCTTAAAAGCACATTGTCCGGATCGGCACTGAGCGAATAGATCGAGATACTGTAGGGGCAGAGCGTGATGTTGTGCGGGTTGTTCAGCGTAAGCTCGTAGGTTAGCTCAGAGCTGCAAAACAGTAGTGATTCGGCGTTGTCATAAACTTGGGTGCTTGCTCCCGTGGCGTTAGCGGTGCGTCGCAACATGCTCGCCAGGTGCGCGGTGTAAGAGATGACCAGTCCCTCATCTTCGATCGCCTGCACAAGATCATCTCGAACATTGTGGTAAAGCCCGGGGGTGCTGTAGACCCAGGATGAGCCAACGACTTGGGGTTTTGGCAGGGTTTGCGTCCAGGCATGACCGCTTATTGAGAGTAGGGCCAGTAGCGCCAGCGCGAGCCGAGGCCACCTTGGTTGCCAAGCTGACTTGCCGAAAAGAATCATGGGCACCCCCTAGGGCTGTGGCTGCTTACTGCTGTGCATGAAGTCTACCGTGATCTCTACCAGCTCATCGGCGTAAAGATCGCGAAAAAAATGATCGGCCCCGTCGATTTCTTCCAGAACAACGTTCGGTGCACCCTCGGCCATAGCGGCGGGGAGTCCGGCAGCGACAGTGTCTTCGCTACCAGCAATGACAAGGATGGGCTGCAAGAGCCCCCCAAGCAACGTGGGGGTGTCTCGCCGTGGGTCGTCTTCGTAGTAGGACAGGAAGCTGCTCGCCGTGGCACGAGTGTCCTGGCAATACAGGAGACCCAGTGGTCCGGGAAGGAGTGCATCGCCATTGCCGCTGGCGACCTGTTGTCTGGCTTGAGCAACAAGCTTGGCAAGAGACTGTCCATGGCGATCCGCATAGGCGTCCCGGGCCTTTTGTGAGGACCATTGCGGCGGTGCAATAAGTACTGAGCGAGCTACTAGCGGATCAGCGGTTTCAAGCACATAGCGGGCGATTTGATTTGCGCCCCGGGAATGCCCGACAACAGTGAACTTGCGCACGCCCTGAGTGGCAAGCCAGGCAGACCAGCGGGCTAGTTCAATACTGGCGTCGCTTTCACGATGCCGGTGAGGACTGTCGCAGGGCAGCGCCTGTGTGCGGTTATCGATACCCAGGCTCAAGTTTATGGCCAGGGTGCTTACTCCCTCGTCGCCCAACAGTGACTCCAGCGACTGAATGATCTCGGTGTCGCGATGCGACAAGGTCCCGTGAAGGATCATTGCTACATCGCCTTGGGGCCAGGCGCTGCTGCGCGCAAGACGACCGGAAAGTGAAGGCTGACGATCATTAAGCTGGATCATCTCTGCCCTGAGTTCTGCGCTTCCCAAGCAGAATAGGATCAAGGCCAGGGACCGCAGGATGGCGGAAAGGCAGGTGCTGGTTTTCAACAGAAACATCGCAGATACTCCTTAATGAACATAATTGTACGTACTAGATGGCGGCCCTTACCAGTCGCCGAAGCGTCGATACAGACATTTGATAGAGTCGATTGAATCAGGAGTTTTTCATGCGGTATTCCCTAAGACATGTAGCTGCGGTGACAGCCTTTGCGGCGGCAACGTTGACGCTCAATACGGCCTGGGCAGCGGAACCCGAGATAGGGCCTGTGATTCCAAGTTTTGGTCCTGTGATGGCGCCCCCTCCCGGCTCTTACAATCTCGACCCGGACGTGCATTACAAGGTCTCCATGGACATGAACACGACGCCGGATTTTCCTGATGAGCAGAATCGACACCTTGTGTCCGCGGCACGTTTCCTGAATATGCATGCGCAAAATGGCATACCGACGGACAACATCGAGTTTGCGCTGATTGTTCATGGCAAGGCGGCCAAGGATCTTTTGACCGATGAGGCGTATCAGGCCCGGTATAACGAACCCAACCCGAACTCCCAATTACTCAAAGAGCTGAACGCGGCGAATGTGCCTATTTATCTTTGCAGTCAGACGGCGGCTTTTCGGGGTATGGCGACCGAGGAGTTTAGTTCTACCGTGACTATGTCGATGTCAGCTATGACAGCCCACGTGCGTCTGCAAAAAGAAGGCTACACGCTGATTCCGTTCTAAACGGATAGCGGAAGTCAGGGAAGATCCTGCAGAGCTAAGGTAAGCGAAACCGCAGGTCGTCCACTACGAACTGCCAGTAGTGTTCGGTTTCGAACTGCAGGCGGGTGATGTCCTGATAGTCGGCCTGAAAATAGGTCGGCGTCAGGTGGCTAAGTGTCAGCTTGTCCTGTGCAACGAGCTCGTCCCCACGCCAGGCTTTGATATGTAGCGTCTCTCCTTCGGCGTTGTGCCAGGCGACCGAAAAGTACCCACCCACAAAATCAAAGTAGCTGCCCGGTGCCAACGCGCGAATAGTGACCGGGTGGCCTGAGCTGTTGTAGGCCACCATTGAACCGCTCATTAGACCATTCACATACCCCGGGCCTTTGTAGAACTGGTTGTTCACGGCCAGAAGGTAGTCCCAGTCCAGCCCGGCGTAGCCCGACGCGATTTTCTCGATGGGCGAGCGATCAATATCGTCAAAGCCCACGGTGACGGTGCTTGGCTCTGTGTCGCGTACTTTGAGCGGAGCTACGGCTTTGCCTGACACAATCGGGGCATAGCCGCGTTCGATATCTCCGCTTGCGCCAGACGCTGGGGCAAGGCCGACAACGGCCGGGGGCTTGTTCGCTCCCAGTCCGGCTATCGCGCCGCGAATCGCACGAAAACTCGAGGCCTGGATCGCGTTCTCAGTGGTGACATCCCAGCCAGGGGGAGCCAGCAGTTCGAACTGGTAGTCCTGTTCGGTTTGGGTAATGTCTGCGTCTTCACCCTCGTGCTGCATGCTGAAGTTGGCAAAGCCATTGATATTTGAGCGCTCGACACGCGTGCTGCCATCAGGGCGCGTTAGCCTCACGGCAATGCGATTGAGGGGCTTGTCTGCGGTGTCATAGACCCCATTGCGATTACGGTCGCTAAAGGCGAAAACAGAGATATTGAGTTTTGAAGGCGAGGATCGGCGCCAGTCTCTGGGTGCATACAGTCCCGCGTTGGCGTGAGCATCGCTAGGGCTTAGCAGCTGACGCAATTGCGGACTTAAGGCAAATGCTGTGAGCAGTGAGCCTGTGACAAACGCAAGGGCGATGCCAGTGACCAGAGTTCGATTCATATCTGCGCCGTAGGAACAAAAAAACAAAGGCTAGCATGGCTCGTGATGGACAGTGGACGCTCGCGTAAAGACACTGAAATCCGCAAATTCGTATTTTTGTTACAAAATTCTGAGAAGTTTGTTCAAAAAACGAGCAAAACCGCGACTTCGGTCACACTAAAACCTAAAGTTTTTCGAGGAAAGTCCGATAACACGCTGTAATAAATGAATTTTTTATTTAAACTGTGGCGTGTGCGGTATCTAAGAATAAGGGTCCTCAGATTAGAATGTTGAATGATAACAATGTTGCTTCTATAAGCCGCCGCCGAAGCCTGTTGCCCCGATCAGCGCTACGTCTTGTGCTGGCTACTGCGTTTCTTGGCGCCGGCGCCTTAGCGTCGCCCGTTGTATCGGCCCAGGTAAACAATTTTTTTACTGTCGCAGTCACTACAAGTCCAGATTTACTTCCCAATAGTGGAACGGTGCTTCCAGGGGAGCAAACGAGTTTGCGGATTACGCTGCAAAATGAGGACCCGGTCAACGCGATAATCAATGCGCGGTACACCGGCTCTCTTCCGAGCACTGCGTCGCGAGAATTGGTTATCGACGGCAGCCGGGCAGCGACTAGTACCTGCGGCGGTACATTGTTGGTCACGCCCGGATTGACTGACGTGGAGTTTTCAGGCGTCGACGTGCCGGCACAGGCCGGCTCAGCGCCCGGCTTGTGTTTCGTCGACTTACCAGTAATAGCGCGTTCCCTTGACGGGCTTACGGGAACCTTGGCTTATACCGTTAACGGCGCGGACGTGCTCTTCGATACCGGGCAGGCAGCTGGAATCGGCGAGCAGTCGATCACGTTGCTCTCGGCGAGTGTTCCATCGGTCGCAAAATCTTTTCCTGGCGGTAGCGCTGCTACGCTCGGTGGCGACGGCGTACGTCTACGCATACGCATTAACAATACCGGCGCTTCGGCAGTTAATCTGACTAACGTCAGTCTGGAGGATGTGTTTCCGCAAAGCGGCAGTGCCGGCGCAATCATCGCTCCGGATTTTAGCAATGTGACCACGACTTGCTCCGGATCACCGATGGTAGGGCCTCTCGGTGTCGGGGTTGGTGTTGCAGTGAGTGGTGTTGATGTCGCGGCAGGCACCAGCTGTGACATCGAGGTAGATGTGAACGGCCTGCATACAGATGGGGCATTTGAAATCACGGCGCAAAACAGAATTGAGCCAAGCTCCTTCACCAGTGATCAGGGTCTTCGTCCGAGCTCAGCAGCCACTCGCAATGTCACCGTGCGCTCGCCCCTGGCGATCAGTAAGGCCTTTGCAAACCCTGTCGTTGCCAGCGGCCAGTCCGACAGCTTCATGATCACCTTCACGAATGCTGGCTCTACTCCCATAACGATTAACTCCTTAACTGATAATCCGCTCGCCAATGGGCAGGCGGGTAGTCTGCAGGTGTTGGATGGACTCCCCAGCAGTATCAGTACGAGCTGCTCTGGCACAGCTACAGTAACGGTTCTGGATGCTGGCGATGGATTTCAGCTCGACGACTTTGTGATTCCGGCGCGCGCTGGGAGCACAAACGGAAGCTGCTCTATTACGGTCCAATACTCTGGAGCCGTGACGGATATCGAGACTCCTGAGGGCTACACCAATCTGATACGCGGCAATACGGATTCTGATCTCGCCTTTCGGGATGTTGATATTGCTAACGCTGGAGTGTTTGTAGATGACACTTCGGCAACAGTTATCATCGCTGATCGTTTGCGGGTGTTGAAAAGCCGAAGTTTTGATCCGCCGTCTTCAAACAATGCCGCTCCCGGAGAGCCGGTGCGATACCGGGTCACAGTGCAAAACTTCTCTGACGCCATACTGAACGACCTGACATTGAATGACACACTCACCAATGCTTCAACGCTGCTCCGGGGCGGATCCTTTGAGCCCGTGTCTTTTGATCCCAGTGACCCGGCAAATTCCGCGGTTTGTAACGCGCTTACCGTAGCAGTCACCGCTCTTCCCAACGTAGACCCGGTAGTGAACTTTGGTTTTCAGGGCTTACCCGGACGGGCGAGCCCTTCTAGTCCTGGTCAGTGTGCGATTGAGTTCTGGGTGATGATTGACCCTGATGCGACCAGCGCCACGACTAATAGCGTGGTTGCTGGCGGGGCTTGTTTTAATTCGGGCGCCATTTGCAACGGCGGCTCATCTAACACTGTGTCGACGTCGTTGCGGACACCCATAGAGTTTGAAAAAACCTTTGACGGTCTCGACAGCGTCACCAAGCCAGAGGGCGTTGCAGCCCGGCTCCGCTTGGAGGTGCGAAACTTCGCTACCTCATCATTGTCCGGTGTGGCCCTTAGCGACGACTTGCCCAGTGTTGTGGGTAATGCTTTTGCGCAATTGCGCATCGCGAGCCCGGCAAACATTAGTAACAGCTGTGGTGGATCTATCGTTGCGCTTTCAGGGACCACATCACTTGAATTGGATAACGGTGTGGTTCCCGCCTTTGATGGCTCTGCAGGAGTCTGTGCCATTGAGGTGGATGTCGTCGGTCCTGCCGGTGTGTATAGCAATACCGGGCGCGTCACCGGAGGACAGCGAACCAACGCTGACGGATCCACCACATTGATTTCTCCGGTTGGGAGCTTCATCACTGACGACGCTGACATTACCTATGAAAGTGTGTTGGTCGCAGACAAAAGTTTCAGTCCTGATCGGGCGGGTTCCGGGGGCAAATCTACCGTGTCGGTTGTCTTGGAGAACCGCAGCACAAACCAGCCGCTCACGGGAATATCCGTTACGGACCCTCTGCCTGCAGGCATGGTTGTGGCTAGCCCAGCCAATGCTTACACCACTTGTGCGGGATCGCTCTCAATTAGTGCTTCCTCTGGTGCTGGCTCAGTAACACTTACTGATGCGGTGTTACCGGCGCAGGCAAATTGTGCCCTGGTGTTTGATGTGTCTGTGACCGGCAGCGCCGATTGGACCAACGTAATCCCGGCCGGCAACATTGTCGCTGATAAGGGTATTCTCAATACGGCGCCGATCACTGATACGCTTATTTTTGAAGCGCCTGCCGAGCCCTCCATTTCCAAACAAATCAATCCTGGCGCCATTGTGCCGGGGCAATCTGCAACACTGACCATTAATATCACTAACGGCGCACAGTCTTTAAGTGGCGTGACCGTCGTTGACTGGTTTACCGAAGATGGCCTGTCGACGGGTGTCGATAATGGCATGCGGGTAGCGCCCGATCCCCGAGCAAGCACGAATTGCACGTCTGGCATTGTTACAGCAGTGCCCGGGGGCTCCAGCGTGAGACTCTCGGATGCCGCATTAGCCGGGGGGCAAGCCTGTGAAGTACGTGTGCAGATCACGTCCTTGTCTGTGGGAACTATCATTAACCGAATTCCCTTTAATGCGATTGAGTCTGATCAAGGCGCGACCAATTCAAGCACCAGTGCCAGTAGTAGCCTTACCACCAGCCGAAGCGTAGGCGTCAGCAAGCTGTTCACGCCCTCGGTAGTCTCACCCAGCGAGGTCTCGCGTCTGCGTATTGAAATTCTCAATGGTGATGAGCAGGCATTGACTGATGTGAGCTTGACTGACGTTTACCCTGCAGGACTCGTCAATGCGCCAGATCCTAATCCCATCAGTAACTGCGGGGGTGCCCCGGTACTTACCCTGCCTACCGCCAGCAGTATCACTTTAACTAATGGCGCCCTGGCGGCGGCAGTGGGGAACGCCGCGTCCAGCTGCTTTATTGAGGTGAACGTTAGCGCCGCAACTGAGGGCTCTTATCTCAATGAGATTCCTGCAGATACCCTTACGATTCGCGGTGTGCCAGTGTCACATCCCCCGACTTCAACGACATTGCAGGTGCGCGAGCGCATCATCGTTAACAAAGCTATCGACTCCTTAACGCTTGATGTAACCGTGCCAAGCGGGTTTTCTTCGGGGACTGCGACAAGGCTACCGGGTGTGGTGGCCCCGCTAACTATTCGTCTGGAAAACCCCAACACTCTTGATCTCACCGAGGTCCAGTTCACCGATAATCTGCCTGACGGTTTAACGCTCGCTGCCACTCCCAATTTAGCCACTACCTGTACCGATGCTGTGGTGACCGGGGCGGGGAATGGACGGGCGTTGACGCTCACCGGGGCCACGTTAGCTGCAGCAGGGAGTCCGGGTGCAATCTGTACGGTCACAGCCGATGTATTTAGTAACGTACCCGGCGTGTATACCAACGAAATCCCCGCCGGTGACGTAACGAGTTTTGAAGGTGTAGATAACGATCCGCCTACCCAGGCGCAGATCGTTGTCAGTGAGCCGCCTACGGTTAGCAAAGATTTTGATCCGCCCGTTATTCCACCCAATGGCACCTCTACATTGAGGATTACCTTGGGCAATGACAACGATATAGCGGGCACCTTGACTGATGCTCTGGTAGATATGTTTCCCACATTGCCGGGCGCTATGGTGGTAGCCGCGACACCTAACGACGACATAGGTAGCTGTGCAGGAACGTTTACTGCCAATGCTGGCGAAGGTTTTGTGACTCTGGCAAGTGGTGCGACGATTCCTCCGGGTGGTTGTGTACTGTCTGTTGATGTCACCGCTGCTGAGCCCGGGGACTACCTCAACAACATTCCCGTAGGTGCCCTGCAGAGCAACTTAGGGCCCAACTACACGCCAACAGAAGCGCCCTTGAAGTTGAGCACGCTCGGATTTATCTCCGGAAAGGTCTTCCTTGATCCGCAGACTGTGCCTGACGGCCTGTTCATTGCGGGTGACTCAACGCCAATTGCCGGGAATACGATTGAGCTTCGCAATGGCGCCAGCTGCTCCGGCGCATTGCTCGAATCCACGAGCACCGACGCACAGGGTAATTACCTCTTTGATGAGTTGCCGGCTGGGACTTACTCTGTCTGCCAGACTACTCAGCCGCCCAGCACGCTTAACAGCATCACGACCGAGGGCACGATCACGCCCTTTGGTGCGAGTACGGGAACGCCCGGCAGTGCCTCTAATCCCTCAACGACTACAAGCCAGATCACCGGCATTGTGTTGGGCGATAACGCCGGCACCGCCACAGAAGTGAGTGGCTCACCGGACAACAATTTCTCAGAGATCGTGCCCGCGACGATTAGCGGAAACGTTTACTTTGATCGCAACGATGACGGCGTCTTGGATGCAGGCGAACCGAGTATCGGTGGTGTTGAGATACGCCTTACGGGTCCCGTCACGGTAACGACAACCACCGCCGCAGATGGCAGCTGGAGCTTCAGCGGCTTGCCGCCGGGTGACTACACGGTGACCGAGGTGCAGCCCGGTGGCTGGGCAGATGGGCAGGATACTCGCGGTACGGTGGGTGGATTGCCCGAGGGTGACGACGCCTTGAGTGACGTTATTTCGCTGATCACGCTGGGTCCGGGAGACGCTGGTGTTGAGTACAACTTTGGCGAGATAGCGCCGGGCGTATTGGCCTTAAGCTTGAATGCGGTGTGTATAAACGACGTGCCCTATGTGGACTACAGCATAGTCGGATTCGCAGGTGAATCTTCCCCAAGTGTCACTGTTCGTTGGGTAACGCTTGGTGCCAGTACCCGGGTTGCTGAACAGCTCACTAACCAGCCGGGCTCAGGTCGACTCCTTTGGCCAGGCGCCAGTGTTGACACAAGTGGCAATGGAACCGGCTGGCCGGGCTGGGCCTTCACCAATGGTCAATGGGTTCAGGTTGCGGACGACCGTATACCGGCCATGACCCTCGAAGTGGAGTTCAACCCCACTGGGAGCGGCACTGTGACTTACCCGCCGGCTACACCCGCCTGTGCAGCACAGCCCCGGGGCACCTTTAAGATCCAAAGTGTACCTACGAATCCCCGCTGGCTTTTGATACTGATGGCTATGATGCTTGTGGTGGCTGCGTCACCACGATTGGCGGGGGTGCGTGCTTAGTCTGATTCGCTGAGCGAGGTGCTTAGCATCGCGCGCAGAAAATCGGGAACCGGTGTGGGCTTGCGGGTGTTTCTGTCCACAAATACCTGAGCGAAACTGCCTTTGGCCAGGGCGACGCTGTCGCTGACTCGCGTCATCGAAAATCCCACTGTCGCGCTGGTGTTGCCGATACGCTCGTACGCCACCTCTACGCTGACATCATCTCCACAGAGGCATTCGCGGAGGTAGTCGCAGCTGGCGTTGGCGGTAAACACGTAGCACGGCAGACTGTCCGGATTGCTCCAGTCAAAACCCAGTTCCTTCATGAAGTTGCCCGTCACTTCGTCGGCGAATACCAGATAGTTGGCAAAAAACATGTGCCCCTGGGCATCGGTGTCTCGAAAGCGAACGCGGAGTGTTTCCTGATAGGACCTGTCCATAGTGTGTTGGTTTCCAAGCTGTTTAAGAATTAGCTGCTGCGGACGCGAATGGTAGTCTTAATCTGCGATTGATTCATGAAGCTGAACGAAAGGCGACGATGAACAGTCGCGGTAATCGAAGCAGGACTTTGCCATCGGCTTGTGGCGGATAGACGCGGATCAACTCGCTGAGATACTGATGACTGAAGTCTTCGCGTTTGTGCGCCGGCAGCATATCCAGATAGGGCTTGAGAGCGGTGCTTGAGAACCAGCGAAGAATATCCGAAGGGCCATCCAGTACGTGGTAGTAGTGAGTTTCCCAGATTGTGACGGCGGCGCAGTTCGGGGTCAGACAGTCGTAATACTCGTTTGGGTTTAACAGCGTTTCTCTGTGTGTATTCATTTCGCCAAGGTGTTGTGCAAAGTCTGCACGAGACGCCACCTCGCCCATCAGCCGATGACTGGCTTCGGGCAAGGTGTTGGGCATTTGCACCGCCAACATCCCCCCGGGCCTTAGCTGATTGACCAGCGCCGGGAACAGTTGCCTGTGATCGGCAAGCCAGTGCAGACTCGCGTTTGCAAAGATCAGATCCTGAGACTCAGGGGCGCTAAAGTCTGCGATATCGCCTTGTAGAAACCTGGCTGAGGGTACGCGTGTGGCTGCTGTGGCCAGCATGTCCGGAGACTGATCGACCCCAATAATGGCAGCGTCGGGCCATCGCTGCGCGAGCAGCGCGGTGGAAATCCCCGACCCGCAGCCAAGATCGCTGATTGCTTCTATGGACTCCGCTGGCACGGCTGCCAGCAGATCATGGGCCGCCTGTTGTCGTAGCGTTGCAAAGCTATCGTACTGCTGCGCGTTCCAGTCGCTGATGGTGTTCCTACCCCTAAAAACTTGACTTGCCTTCGGGGTGGTTCGCCGCCCTCGAGCCAGAAGACACCAAGCCTGCCCTTAGATGCCGCGTGCGTCCAGTGCGGCACGAATGCGTTTGTGCTCTGTTTCATCGATGGGGAATCGCCACATCATCGCAATGGCGGCAATCTTAAAGATGAGACTTGGCGCCGCATACAACACGGCGAGTAATCGAACGTCGTCCGCTGTGTTGCTGATGGTTGCATCGAAGCCTGCAAACTCCAGGGCCGGAAACATCAGCCCTACCGCTAAAGCGTAGGCCAGCTTGGATGCGGTTCCCCAAAGTGCGAAAAACAATCCAGGTCGACGGCGATTGTTCTCCAGCGCATCCCACTCGATAAGGTCGCCATTGATTGCCGAAGGCAGTGCGAGATCAGCGCCAATCATTAAACCCGTGCCTATCACAACGACGCCGTAGAGTAAGACGTCACCGCTGCCGAGAAATGGCGCTATGCAAAAGAACAGACAGGAGCCAATGACCGCGATACACCAGCTGCGATGTTTGCCCCAACGCTTGGAAATAGCCAACCATATGGGCACCGATAGTGCGCTACAGACGAAATACCCAAAGAGCATGAGTCCGGCCACAGCCGGTTCTTCAAGTACGTGGGTCACGTAAAGAAGAAACAGGGTCGCGGGAATGGCGTTACCAAGACCATTGAGTAGAAACGCCAATAACAGACGTCGAAAAGGCGAGGGACGACTCAAAAGGCTTAGCGCTTCGCGCAGAGAGTTACCCTGGTTATCGACCTTAGACTGGTCGGGGACGACGGCCGCGGCGAGCGGTACGCTTACCGCCAGCCCCACGACGGTGAGAATCGTAATCGCGAAGAGTGAGCTTGCCAGAGACTCGTTATCGCTGTTGTCTAGTAGCAGCAGTGCGGCCAGGGTCCCTGCAAGACCAAAAATCACCCGCACTCCTGAGATTCGACTACGTTGGTGGTAGGACTCGCTGAGCTCGGCACCCCAGGCATTCATGGGAACGATACTCATAGTCCCGGCAACATAGATAGCGAGGGTGCTCAGCAAGAGAAAGCTGTTGCCTGCACTTAAGGGCGGGTTGAACAGCAACCACACGGACGCCGCGATGAGGGGCGCGCTACCCACGACCCAGGCTTTACGGCGGCCCCAGTGAGCGGGGGTTCTGTCCGAGAGATAACCGACGACGGGGTCGGTAAACAGATCCCAAAGTCGTGCGGCCAAGAGAATGCCGCCAATGGCCGAAAGACTCAGTCCCAGAGACTGCGCATAGTAGGTAGGAACAATGACCTGCAGCGCAATGAACGCCCCGGCAAGGGGGAAGGCCAGAGATCCATAAGCCAGCAATACGGATAGAGAGGGAATCTGGCTTGCGACACTGGCCTGTTTATTTGGCTTTTCCATGCGAGTTATACGCACTCGCGAGAAATTGGACGTTAGCGCAGACTCAAATAAGGGTGGCCGGGATCGCTATCAAAGGCCTGCCCAAAGCTGCGCAGCTTGAGTTTGGATCCGTTTACCTTCAGCAGCTCTTGGTCGATGGCATCCGCATAGCTAATATCGCCAAGAAACAATTGATCAAGGAGTGCTCGGTTAAGCCTTAGTGTCACGTCCGCATCCACATCGGATTCCAGCGTAGGCTGAATGTCCAAAATGCTATTGCGTAGTTGCACGGTGTAAGCCTCGCCGGTGTCCGTCAGCTCGTAGGCAACATTGATCGCCTTGTCGCCTGCGGCATCGGGGTCAACACGAACCCGTAGGAGGCTTAATAGCTGGCTTGTCGCTAGCTGCGAGGGATCAAAACGCTGCTTTTGCATTGCGATGAGAATATCGCGAGGAACTACTGAGCCTTCTAACTCTCGAGCGGAGGTTAGATAAAATCCACGCCAGTTGGTATTGGCTGTCGCATAGCCGATGCGACGCAGGGCGGCTGCTTTTAGATAACGGGCAGACATGTCTTCGCGGTCAATGCGGACCAAGTACGCAGTAAGTTCAGCAGCCCACTGGTCATCCTCGGCCATAAAGGCTTTTTCGGCCTCGGCAAAAACGCGATCGCGGCCCCCCATGAGTTCCACAAGACGCTGAGCCTTTTCCAGCCGCGGCAGAGGGTCGAGTTCCGCCGGGTCGCCATTCCACCAACTAATGTAGGAGACATAGAACTCACGAACATTGTGTTTAACCGTTCCGTACATTTCCCGGGTCCAGGGGTCGCGATCCATGAAGTCGGGCAAGCTGATGGCATTCGCAAGATCGTCTGGCGTATAGCCTTTGTTAATGAGACGCAGAGACTGGTCGTGGGTGTACTGTATGGCGTCGCGGTACACCGTGAGCATGTCCTGAATCTCCTCTCGCCCGGCTAGCGGTTGGCCATGACTGGGCACCAGGTGTTGAGCATCGTAGGCGCGCATACGGTCAATGGCCGTGACCCACTTGACGGCATCCCGAGGTTTGGTGCCGCGCAGGGAGTGCAGGTTGGGGTAGTTCGGGCCCTGGACCTCATCTCCCGCGAGCATTACCTGGTAGTCGGGTAACCAGATCGCCAGATGACTGGCTGACTCGCCGCCGGTCTGAAACAGCTCCATACGAATGCCAGCGATCGTTAAGTCTTCGCGCTCATCCACAAAGTGGTTGGGGGGTATGTAAGTTCCCAGATTGCTGCCTAAGCTATAGCCACAGCAGGAGACGTGATAGTCCCGCCCGTCGGTCACTGGATCTAAAAGCTGTCCGTACATGTACAGGGCACGAATCCCCATGATGGGCGCCGTCACCTGATTCTCGTCTTCAAGTTCTCGCAGAAAGTTCTGGGCGGCGATGACTTTTACCTGCCCTGACTCGGCATCCGCCCGGTCGATGAACGCGCCGGCACCGTTGATATGATCCGCGTGATGATGCGTGTAAATCACCGCCTTTACGGGCTTGTCAGAAATCTCCCGGAAGGCGCTCTCCGCGACCGCTGCGTGTTCATTGGCGGTGGTCGTATCAATAATGATTAAGCCATCGTCGCCCTCAATCATGATGACGTTTCCAAAGCCTCGATTGGGTGTGTTGTAGTCCCACACTGGCGTGTCGCCGATCTGAAACAATTCTTCTTCGAGGTACCGGGCGTGTTCCCGAAGATATTCCGGCGAAGAAAAGGGGACCTTGTAGGGATTCTCTCCCTCGCTTACCGACGCGGCACGATCCACGATCGACTCATCGCTGGAGCAGGCAATGAGGAGAGCAGTGAGTCCAAGCAGGCTAGCTGATTTCAGGAGTCGCGAGTTCATGAGATTGAGTTCCTTGCACCTGGCGTCTGTACGCCTTATTAGAATTATGCCGCTAGCTTTTATCAGTGCGACCAATCTGGCGGGCAATCCATATTGCGCATCAGTTAGAATCGCAAGCTACACTTTCTAGTTCATTACACACGCAACAATAACAGTTGGAGATAGCATATGGGTATCATGGAAATGGGAGCGTCGCTGCTTTCTCAGAAGCTGGGCGTGGACCTCGACCCTAACGTGGTAGCGTCTGCTCTAGGCGGATTATTGTCTAACTCAAGCGGGGAAATCGACTTTGCAGGAATCGCCAGCAAAATGGCGAGCAGTGGCGACCTCGGTGCGATTGTAGGGTCTTGGTTGGGCGATGGCGCGAATCAGGCGATTTCGGCAGAGAGTATTTCTTCGATTTTTGGCAGTGACAAGGTCGCGGAATTTGCCGGTAAACTCGGTACCGATGCGGGCACAGCCAGCAGTGGCCTTGCGGACATATTGCCCCAGATGATGGACAAGTCCAGCAGCGGCGGAAGCTTGCTAGAGATGGCTGGCGGTGCCGGTGGGTTGCTGGGTGCGGCGAAGTCCTTGTTTGGCTGAGACCTAGCGTTTGGTAGCGGCTCCCAAAGTCTTTTTACCGCTTTGTGCCAGCTTGACGGGTAAAAAGTCCAAAGTACTGCGATACCCTGCTTGGTAGAGGTCAGCCTTGACCTTGGCTCCCAGAGAAAACGCTACCGGCGACACGTCGCCGGTGTCCACCACAATGGTGGACAGCCAAAAAGCTTCGTTGATGTACTCGTGGGAGAGCGTGGTCATAAAAGTGTGAATGAGCATCGCAAGATAGTTCCGTAAGGGGATTAGAGATTTACGGTGCTTGATTTTAAGTGCCCCGGTACCTCGTAGTTTGAACACGACAACAGGTGTGCCGGTGCCAGACCAGTCGCGTCGTAAGGCTTCCTCCGAGAGAATGCTGCCGTCAGTCATAACCTGATCGCCGAGGCTTTTGAAGCTAAACAGCAGTGGAACTGACATGGAATAGCGAATAGCCTCAGACACCGGCATCTGAGGCTTTGTTGCGGCGTTAAAGATAACCGGTTTCCCCGAACGCACATCAGTAGCGACAACATGTAAATCCATGTCCAGGTCGCGAAAGCGTCGACCCTGCATTTTTTCATCCATCCAGCGCTCAAAGCGATCACCGTTAGAAAGGCCACCGGTTCTCAGCAGTGAGATCAAATTCTGTCCCAGAAACTGCGAGAAATCTGTCTCGTCGGCGATTTCTCGAATCTGCGAGAGCGTGTAACCGCCGCCCAGCAACGCAGCGACAATACTGCCCCCGGAGACGCCGACAATTTGCGTGAAGCCGATCTTTAGTTCTTCTAGTGCGGCGAGGATTCCAATGTAAGCAGGCAGGCGAGCGCCGCCTCCTGCAAGTACCGGTACTATTTGCTGATCGCAATCTAGACTGGCGTGGCGATCGTGATGAGTATCTGCCATTGCGGATACACCTTGGCTTTGCACCGCATTACTATACTCTCAGATCCCCAAGGGTGAAGTGATCAATAGGTGCAAGAGGCGACACAGGAACTAATGCATGGATGTATCGGCATCCTGAGCGACGGGAAGCCCGGGCATCTGAACCAGAGTCTTGGCCTCGCAGATGCTTTGCTGCGCCTGCGACCTGAGCTTGATGTTCAGGAGATTCCGGCGATGCCTTGGCGGCAGGCCATGGGGGAGCTTCTGTGGCCCGGGAATCCCAAACAAGACATGCGGCTCCTCATCGGCGCAGGACATGCTACACATTTGAGTCTTCTCGCCCTGCGTCGCGCCTATGGCTGCCCTACAATTGTGTTGATGCGACCGAGTCTTCCCGGGGCATTTTTTGATCTACGTATTGAGCCGCGTCACGATGGTGGGGCGGAGAATGAGCGCTGCTGGATCAGTGAGGGGCCTCTGAACCGGATGCAGCCTTCAGCGGCGCGCTCTAATGACGGCCTCATCCTGATCGGTGGACCATCGCCGCACTTTGTCTGGGATGGTGCTGCGCTGAGGGTGCAGATTCAACGTTTGTGCAACGGACAGCGTCAGTGGCAGCTGAGCGGGTCCCGGCGAACTCCACCGGAATTTCTAGAAGCACTGTCGACACTGGAAATTCCAGGTCTTACAGTCCACGACGCTGATGCGCTGCCAACAGGCTGGCTTGCTTGTGAGCTACCCAAATCCGCAGAGTGCTGGATCAGTCCAGATAGTGCCTCTATGGTCTACGAAGCACTGACCGCAGGCTGCGCGGTGGGTGTGTTTGATTTGCCGGCGCAGGCGGGGAGCCGAGTGGCCAGTGCCATAGAAGGTTTGTGTGCGCGGCAACTCGTCACGCCATTTGATGCGTTTGCGACGGGTTGCGAGCCGACTGTGCCCGCCGCCGCTTTTGCTGAGGCGGACCGGTGTGCTCAGCGTATTCTTGAGCGGGGATGGCTGTGATTGCTTTTTTGATCATTGCGGCTCTGATCGCAGTCATGCTGAGTCGCCGCTATGCATGGTGGCGTGCGTCTGTGGATTACCGTCGCCCTCGAATTCTCATGTATCACATGGTTTGTGATCCCCAGCCAGGTGCAAAATTCAACAAGCTACGCGTGCCCCCGGCAAACTTTGAGCAGCAACTTCGCTGGCTCAAAGACCAGGGTTGGCACTTTGCTTCTATGTCAGATCTTGGCGGTGCACGGAACCTTCCCAAGAAAACCGTGGTTCTCACTTTTGATGATGGCTACGAAGACAATTTGTTGAACGCTGACCCTGTGCTGGAGCGCTACGACGCGAGGGCTACACTCTACGTGGTAGAAGATCGTTTTGATCGTGACTGGTCCACCAGCAAGAAGGCACACCACAACAGCGGTGAGCTCATGCGCGAGCCTAAATTGTCCGACGCGCAGCTTGAGCAGATGCTTGCCAGCGGCCGCTGGGAGTTGGGTGGGCATACGCGCACCCATGCCAATCTGGCCAATCTGAGTGCGGCCGAACGTGACATAGAAATTTCGGACGCTCGAAAATCACTTGCCGCACGATTTGGTACAACAGTAGATAGTTTTGCCTACCCGTTTGGAATCTATGGGCCCAACGATGTGGCTGCGGCCCGGGCAGCTGGGTTCACCACCGCGGTAACGACCGATGAGGGGGTTCCCTCGGATGTGGTTAGTCAGGCGATGGAGTTGCCGCGCATCAAAGTGAGCGGTAAGGATTCTATGCTGGCTTTCAGGCTAAGGATGCGTACGGGTTTGCGAGGCGCATAACTGAAGTCTGACTTAGCGCAACGCAAAAGTCGTGCTCAAACCATCCCCAACTGTTTTGCGAGCACATTCAGCTCCGCTGCAAAGGGATCGTTATCCGCATCCCGATGCCAGGTGTACTCTGTGTAGCTGGCAGCCATCTCCGCGGCTTCATCTCCCCAGAGCTTTTGGATAATCGCAAGGCTCATGTCCATGCCTGCAGACACGCCGGAGGACGTGAAGAACTTGCCATCTTCGACCCAGCGGGCGGCTTCTACCCACTCCACCTTGTCCGACTGCATGCTTGCGATGGCAAACAGCTGTTTGTTAGACGTCGCTCTATGCCCATCCAGTAAACCCGCCTTCGCCAGGAGAGCCGAGCCGGTACACACTGAGGCCATCCACTGTGCGGTTTCTGATTGTGTTCGCAGAAAGTCGAGCATCGCTCCATTCTCCAGTTCCGTGAGCGTGCCGGAGCCGCCCGGTACGAGGAGCATGTCGAACGCGGGGGCACTCTCAAAACTGTAGTCGGCAATCACCTTCGGGCCCACTGCGCCTTCTGAGCCAATCGCTGCCGCTACGGGGCCGCCATGTTCGGCAACCGTGTTGATGTTGATCAGGGAGGAGCCAAGCACTGAGAAAAGTTCCAGCGGTCCGAAGTAATCAAGCATTTCAAAACCCGGGTAGAGAACAGCACCGAGTTGTAGTGGTTGAGCAGTCATGGATTGCGTTCCCTAATAGACGAATCTGCCTCGACGGCAGCGATGTGTTCTTGTTGCTGAATGGCGAAAGAATCGGGTGGGGTTTTTTTCCAGCGACGATTCGTCCACAGGTACGTTTCGGGTTGCTCAGCGATAGCGGCCTCTGCAGCGAGCACATAGCGCTCAAGTATGAGCTCTGGATTCGCATCATGGGGCGGCAGGCTGATCTCCTCAAATAGCACTTCATAGTGACCGGTTTTCACGCGACGGCACTTCGCAAACACAACGGGGATGTTCAGTGTTTGCGCTAGTTTATCTGCGCCGCGGTAAAAACTCGCGGGCCGATTCAGGAAGTTTCTCCAGTACCCGGCTGCCTTGGGGCCGGTCTGATCGGCGAGCATTCCAATGAGTCGCCTACGCCTGCGCCCACGAATAACCTCTCGGCCAACGCGCTCTATGGGCATGGGCGAAGCTCCGAAGCGCGAGCGCGCGTCGAATATGAACTGATTCCAGACAGTGCTGTGCAGGGTCTTATAAACGGGGTCAATAGGCACGCCTATCTCCAGCATCGCTGCGTGCAACATCCACTCCCAGTTCCCCTGATGAATCAACAGGACGATAGCCTGCTTTTCAAAGTTCTCTGTTGCGGTAGCCAACAGCTCAATGTTTTTAAAGGTAACGCGTTTAGCTATGTCCTCTTGGCGCATGCGCGTAGAGCTGAGGATTTCGAAGAATAGATTACAGAAATGGCGATAGGACGCGCGTTCTATCTCTTTTCGTTCGGCTGCACTTTTTTCTGGAAAAGCCCAGCGGAGGTTGTCACGCACAGTGTTTCGCCGATAACGAAACAGATAGTAGAGCAATAAAAACATCACCCCAGCCAGCGCATAGCCGATGCGCAGTGGAAGTGCGGCCAGTAATCCCAGAAGAAACTTCATGAGCCGCTATCAGCGGCCCTTGGGAGGACGTGGAAACAACACCGGTGTTGCATCGCGATAGGCGCGATAATCATCCTCGTCGCCCCAGCGCTTGAGCGCGTGCGCATCCAGCATCGGTATGCCGCTGATCTTCGTTAACAATAGGTACACAAATACGGGCGATACCAAGGTTGCATACTGCCAACCCTGCAGAGCGGGCGCAGCGATGATGGCGACGCCACACCACAAGAGGATCTCACCGAAGTAGTTGGGATGTCGTGACCAGGCCCAGAGGCCGTGTTGGATAAACCGGTCGCTGTTATCGGGATTACGTCGAAATTCACGCTTCTGTCTGTCTGCCGTTACTTCTATGGCAAAGCCGGCGACCCAAAACATCAGCCCCACCATTGTTGTCACACCAATGGCGGGCGTGAGCGTAGAGGTCATGGCTGCGAGTGCCGCAGCGGCCGTCATGACAACCCACAGGCCCTGGAGGGTCCAGGTCATCATGAAGCGGAAGAAGAACGGCTTTATGCGATCAAAGCGTCGATCGGAGCCCGCGTCACGAATTCGAAGGAATAAAAAACTCCCTAGCCGCAGTGCCCAAATCGCGACGAGCGCCGCGAGCAATTGCGACCGGGGGTCGCTGTTCATCCACAGTGCGCAGGCGATGACGGAGACGTAAGTGACTGAGCCGGTGAAATCGTAGTAGCGCTCAGACTGGCTGAGATAGGCAGGAATAAAAATCACCCATTGAATAACAAAGGCTAGCGCGGCGATCAGTGCGAAAACGGGGATGCCCTCAATTTCCTGTCCACGATAACTGCCGGCTGCCGCCATCGCAGCCGCAATCGACACCGCGACAGCGATACTGATAATGGATTTGCTCGCCGGTGGTTTCTTACCTGTATCGTTCATTTAGGGCCTCCGTTTGCCAGGGGACCTAGTCTAGCGCAAGCGCGCTTTGTCGGCCTTCCATCGAGCTTCAACTATACTGTGGGTCGGACGGAGAGCCGTAGCGGCAATTCTTAGCTGCTTGCGCGCGAGCCCAGAGTATTGTTTTATCCCCGCTTAGCTATAAAGCGGTATCTAAGAAGGAGATCCTATGAATACAGTATTGCCCGAGCGCGCAAAATTTCACCATATGGAAGATGGCACGGCCGAAGACTGGCAAATCATCATGAAAGAGTTCAAAACGGCTGCAGATGAGCTGCCTGATCGCATGCTTAAGCACTTGCGTGTGCTGGATGGCGACTGTGGCGGTTTCCCCGTGGATCGTCTTACGCATAGTCTTCAGACGGCTACGCTGGCGCACAAGGATGGGAAGGACGAGGAGTACGTTGTTTGCGCGCTTCTGCACGACATTGGCGACACCTTGGGCCCGTATAACCATGCTGATATTGCGGCGACGTACTTAGAGCCTTTTGTGAGTGAGCAAAATCACTGGATGGTAAAGCACCATGCCATTTTCCAGGGCTACTACTTCTTCCATCACATTGGCTTGGATCGCGATCAGCATAAGCAATTTGAAACCCACCCTCACTATGCATACACCAAAGAGTTTATCGAGAAGTACGATGCGCCGGCATTTGACCCGGACGCCGAAACTTACCCGATAGAGTTCTTTGAACCTATGGTTCGTCGCGTGTTCGCAGCACCTAAGGCGTCGCTATACAAGGCGGCCCTGGAAGAGTAGGCGTTCTTTGGGGGAGCTTTGCTCCCCCGGTTTAGGCTTTCTTGTTCAAACCAAGCATTTTAGCAATCGCTTTATCGAGCATTCTCGGAGACGCGATCTTCATCATTAGCTTTTCCATCATGCGCCCCTTCACTGCTGCGTAGCGCGCTTTCGGTTTTGCCGTGCTGAGGGCTGTGTAAATCAATTCCCCGAGGCGATCTGCGGGGTAGCCGTCGCGGCCCTGAGTGATAAACACCTTTTGAAAGCGCTCAAGCATTGGGCGGTAAGGGGAGGCGACGTATTGTTCCATGTCCACCTCTTCGGCTTTGTCCCAAATGGCGGTCTTCACAGGCCCCGGTCCAATCACTATTACGTCGATACCAAAGAGCATGAGCTCTCGGCGGAGTGAGTCAGAGTACCCTTCGAGACCAAACTTTGAGGCAGAGTAGGGGCCCAGGAACGGCATTGCCCGGATGCCTGAAACAGAACTGATATTCACGATTCTTCCCGGGGGGCCCTGCAGCGTCGGGTCTGCACCGAGTAGCGGGGCAAATGCCTGGGTGACCAAAAAAGGGCCCATAAGGTTTACTTCCAGCTGCTTGCGGTAGTCACTCTCGGGCACCTCAAGCAAAGGCCCCGAAACTGCGATACCGGCGTTGTTCACCAGTCCCGCCAGAGTGCCTCCCGCGAGCGCTTCCCGGACACAGTTAGCCGCTTCGGCAATCGCCTGGGTGTCTACGACATCGAATATCAAAGGGGCAAATTTTTCGCCCAGCTCGGCTTGAACGCGCTCGGCATCTGCAGAATTACGCACGGATCCAAATACACGAAAGCCCCGGCCGATCATAACTTTTGCGGCCGCGTGGCCAATGCCTGTAGATACCCCGGTGATTACAACGGTTCGCATGTTTGTGTGACCCTTTATTAAAATGTGATGTCTACGTAGTTCTGGGGGCTCAGATTTACTGGCCCATAGCGACCGCGCACTGCTAAGCTCCATAGCATCCTCTTACTGCAGAACAGGCGTCAAGCTTCTTGAGTAATAACGCACGCGTGACGCTAGCCTGTTTCTTCGCCTATTTCGTGATGTCTGGGATGCTCGCACCCATTGGTATCGTGCTCCCGCCTCTTGCGGAGCATCTGGGTCAGTCCGTAGCAGATGTGGCGCCTATATTTAGCTGGCTTACCTTGGGGATTCTGCTGGGGTCTGCGCTGGCGTTAGTGGTGTTTGATGTGTTGACGGTGCGGATGTGGATTCTGCTGGTGTATCTGGCCATCGCAGCCGCGCTACTGACTCTGCGCTTGTCTGATTCGGCGCTTGCCCTGCGTCTCTCTTTGGGCGTTGTAGGTACAGGCTGTGGGATAGGTTTAGCGGCTTCGGCCAGCACAATTACGCAACTGTACGCCGAGGATCATCGCGCTTCTATGCTGGTGATTACCGATGGCTCCTTTAGTGTTGCTGGGATCGTTATATCGACGCTGGCGGTATCGCTAGTGGCAGCGGGGTTGCATTGGTCCACCTCTTATCTTGCCGTAGCGGTTGTCGCGGCCCTGGTGGTGATTCTCGTAGCCACGGCGCGTTTTCCAAGCACGAACAGCGTCGATGCTGTACACATAACGAGTCCAGCCTGGCCTCTGCCAGTTTGGCTCTGCATCGTTGCGCTTTTTCTCTATACCCTTGGACAATATTCCCTGCTCTGGTGGTTGCCCACCTATCTCGAGGAGTCTTTAGGCGCGCCCCGAGACGCGGCCGGAGCGGTGGTGGCCAGATTCTGGACTGGCATGCTTATCGCGCAGTTACTCGTGGCCTGGTGGGTCTTGCGCATCGGCGCCCGCCGTCTGGTACTGCTGAGCGTAGGCGGGGCCTTTCTGGGCTCGTTGCCCTTGTGGCTCAGCGAATCACTGACTTGGTTGCCCTGGCTGTCACTGGTTTGGGGTGTCGCCAATTTGGGCCTGCTAAAGATTGTCATTTCTTTTGCGACTTTGGCGGTTCCCAGTCCCACTCCGCGACTCGTAGCGGCCTTACTGTTTGGCGCCACGTCAGGGACTGCGATCAGCCCTAAGGTCACTAGTATTATTGTGGGGACGATGGATACCCGTGCTGTTCTTCAGTTTGGCTCTCTTTGTTATCTTGCCTTGGGTATTCTAGTGTTTGTTGCTTGGTGGCTAATGCACAGCCGCGTAGATACGGGCCGCGGATGCGGCCAGATAACGGGAGAGACCTAAGGCCATGACCGTCGCAGTAGTAGACATGTTCAGCGCTGAAGCCGAGATGGCTTTTGTGGAGACTCTCAGGCGTACCGGTTTTGCAGTACTGCGTAACCCCCCGATGGACGCCGCGCGTCTGCAGAGAATGGCGGATGACTGGCGGGATTTTTTCCTCGGTGAAGATAAGTGGAATTACATCGCGGAAGAAACTCCCTCGGGAAACACCAGTGGATTCATCCCGCCCGATGTGTCCGAGACCGCTGTAGGTCATGACCGCAAAGATCTAAAAGAGTTTTTCCACATCATGCCAGAGACCGTACTTCCGGCCCGCTTAGCTGACGATGCCGAAGCGCATCTGGGTGACGCGCTGAGCTTGGGTAGATTGCTGTTGGGCTGGCTGGATATCCACTGTGGTAGTGCGCTGCCGCCAGGTTTACGTGGACAGTTGGCAGAGAGTCTGTCGCCGTCAGATAGTCTGCTTAGGATTCTGCATTATCCCCCGCTCACCGGTGATGAGCCTCCAGGCGCTGTTCGTGCCGCTGCTCACGAGGACATCAATCTGATCACCTTGTTGCCCGTCTCAGTGGAGCCAGGGTTGCAGGTTATGGGTCGAGATGGACAGTGGACAGATGTTCCGGGGCGGCCCGGCGATGTCATCGTGAACTCTGGCGATATGTTGCAGGAGGCATCATCACGACAGTTACCGTCGACGTCTCACCGGGTTATTAATCCATCCGATACTGACAGTAATCTGTCGCGTATTTCGATGCCTTACTTTCTGGCACCGGATCTTGATGTTCAGTTATCCAGGCATCACACCGCCGGGAGTTACCTTCGCGAACGTTTGAACTCATTGGCGCGCTAGGGACAGCGTCTCCAGATACAGTGCTTTGACCGCTGCTGCATCCACCGAGGTGCATATCCGACAGCTCGGGCGTTCAAGCCAGGAGTCACTGGCATAGCGTTCCGGGTGCAGGCCTAGAATTGTTTGCCCCATGGCGATGCCGTCGCAGACCACCCGCGTGGGTCCGGTTTCTACTTGGTAGTGTTGCGGTGCCAAAAGATAGGCCACCGCACTGGAATCATGGATAGGACAGCTTCGGTCACCATTGATGCTCTCGTAGAAATCAAAGTAGAAGCGGGTGATGTCATTGATAAAGGCACCGGCGTCACCGGCTTGCTCACGCAATGCGTCGATGAACGACTCATCCATAACGGTCTCTTCGGTCACGTCTAGTCCTACGACGGTAACGTCCAGCCCACTGTTAAATACGCGATCGGCCGCCGTGGGGTCCCCGGCCATATTGGCCTCCGCAACCGGAGAGACATTGCCCTGATGACCCCGACGCATAAATACGCCGCCCATGACCACCACGTCTTTGAGTAGCTGGGGAAGTCGCGGGCACAGATCAAGAGCCTTGGCCAGATTGCTCAGGCGACCCACCGCTACGACGGTTACTTCGCCAGGATAGGCCTCTGCCAGCTCGACAATGGCTTCGGGTGCAGACTGCAGCTCAGCGCCCTGCAGCGGATCCGGAAAACTGATGTCGCCCAGCCCATTTTTGCCGTGCACGAAGTCTGGATGACCCTGGCCGAGCGCAGGGCCTAAGGGGCCTGAAGCGCCACGAAAGACCCGGGCATCAATGCCAAAGCGCTCTCGGACATAACAGGCGTTGCGCGTTGTATTCGCGATGCTCGCGTTACCCGACACCGTGGTTATTGCTTCAATCCGCAGCTCCGGCGCATAGTGCAAAAAGAGTAATGCCATGGCATCGTCGATACCGATATCGGTGTCAAAAATAACGCGTTTCATGTGAGTTTTCGCACCTTCGTCTGCTGTCGGAGCTCTCGCCAGTTGCTAAGAGCTGGCCATAGTAACTGTTCAGTCGCCTGCTTTGAGCGGCCCAGGACGGCATTCAGTTTTACCTTGGATGCGCGCAAGTCTAACTGCGCCATGACTGCGGCAAATACCGCTTCTTTGGCTGCGGCCAGAGGCACGCCTGCCAGACAAACGCGATCACTGATGAGCACGCTATCCAGATCTCCGAAGGCTAAAAGAGTGGGCTTGCCTGAGGGCTTGAAGCGACGTGGAACTTTGCCGCCTGCCAGGCGCTGGATATTAGCGGCGATGCAGCGACCCATATCCAGAGCATGGTAGGCCTGCTTACTGATGGGTGCTTCGAGCTCTGCAGCGTCTCCGGCGATAAAAATCTCCGGATAACTTGAGTGGGCGAGCGTGTTCTCTACCGGCGCCCAGTGATGGGCTTCCGCTAAGCCAGAATCTGCTAAAAGTGCAGGAGGTGCCGGGCCACCGGTCCAGATAGTCAGATCAGAGCGAAGCCGGCGTCCGCTGCTTAACTGCACGGTTTTAGCGGTGATGCGGGCGACAGGATCGCAAGTGACGCAGTTGACCTCCCATTTCTCACAGTGATCGGCAATGTGTTTTCCAACGACAGCCGGAGCTGTCGGTAAAAGCGTGCTGCGAGCTTCTATCACAGTGAGCTGCAAGGGTTTGTGGCGATAGCGGCGGAGAACTTCACCGAGGGCTTCGACGCCTTCAAGGCCCCCACCAATAATCACCACCCTGCCGCCGTCCCGACTCAAGCTCTGCAAGCGCTGATGTATTGCCTGACATTGCGCGACGGATTTGAACCCATAGCTGTGCTTGCCAACGCCGATGACCCCATAGTCCGCATCGGCACTGCCCAAAGCGACGACCAGATAGTCAGCTTTAAAGTGTTGCTCGGAGCCGACCTTCACTCGCCGCTCTTCAGGCTCAATGCTCGTGACGTCACCCCGGACAAAGCGGTGGCCCGCTGCACGCATGGCGGTCTTTAAGGAGAGGCGTAGTTGTGAGGGTTTCTTAACACCCGAGAGAAGCTCATGAATGTTGGGTAGGAATTCGAAGTTTGCCTTACGATCAATAAGGGTGACTGCAAAATGTTCGGCTTCCAGAGAGTTGGCGCAGGCAAGTCCGGCAAATCCGCCTCCAACAATCACTACACTTGGGCGCATCATTCGTCTTCCCGCCGGACATCAACACTGAGTTCTCCATCCGTTTCCGAGCGCACGTTTACGACCATGGGCTGGCAGCAGACCTGACAATCTTCGATATAGGCCATATCGCTGTCCCCGGTATCAAGCAGCAAGGTAAGAGGCTCGCCGCAGTAGGGGCAATAAACCTGTGATTCCTGCAGTTCCATGAATCCTCAGCTCCCGAGGCGAATTTCGCAGCGTTCGTTGGCGAGAAAAGCACGTGTTTCCTCATCCACGACAAAGCCTGCCCTGTATTCATCCATGCGCTCGGTCATGTAGCGGCGCAGGCGTCTACGTCTGAGGGCGCCCGCAAAACGCCGGATATCCTCGACACTCTCCAAAATTAAGGGCGGCACCATCGCCTTGGCGGTGCCTTGGCTTTTTGCCACCATGGTGAAGTAAGAGGTGTTGGTGTGTTTGACGGTGGCTGTTTGCACGTTTTCGGCGATGACCTTGATGCCGACGACCAGTGAACTGGATCCCACGTAGTTCACCGAGGCCATCAATGACACCAGGTCGCCCACTTCTACCGGCGCCAGAAAGTGCACGTTGTCCACAGAGACGGTCACGCAGTAGTTGCCGGCATGTTTACTGGCGCAAACATAGGCAACCTTGTCCATCAGCGAAAGCAGGGTACCGCCATGAATCTTGCCGCCAAAATTAGCATAGGCGGGAATCATGAGTTCCGTGAGAGTGGTTTGCGAGTAGCTGACGGTATGGCCGTCTGCCTGTTGTTCTACTGGCATTCTAGTTGCCCTCGTTGGTTTTATTGGCAGCGCGGGCGTCAAGGCCTTTTGTGGCGACCTCGGCGAAACGCTCATTGGGCACCAGCGCCGTGAGCGAGTAGTGAGCAATCTTCCAGGTGCCGTCACCGCCCCTTAACAGCACGCCCGTGCCCCGAAAACGTTCCCAGCGCTTTGACATGACGATTTCGTCAAACCCTGCATTCTTACCGTTCGGGCCCATGGTGATAAAGCGCTCTTCGGGGGTGTACGTCCAGCCGGTGCCGCCGGCAAAGCGTTCGCTGACGTCGTCACTGAACGTAGGTAGTGTCCAGCGTTCCCAATCGTCCGTCCCCTAAATACGCCATCCGCGGCGAAGTAGCCCACGTAGCGCTCACGATCGGTGTTTGCTGCAGCCTGATGAAAATCCTCAAGGAGCACATTAATAGCGCTTTGTGGGGTGTTGTCAGCCGCAGCCGGCAGCGCAAGTACAGCCAACAAAAATAGGTTTGAGAGCAAAACACGGCGCGAAGTGAGAGGGATTGTCATAAGGGTTCCTGTTCGGGACTGTGGTGATGAAAAATACCTAGCCAACATAGGCCGTATCATCAATCAGGAAAACCCCCTTAAGACGTCGGCAGTGTCTGATGTGCCGCTGCTCCTGCGTTTGAGCATTTTCCTGCTTATGTTTGTCTGGACGCTGGATAAGTTCGTAAACCTCGCGCTCAGCGACCGCGACCGCCTTTGGTCTTTGGGGAAGGAATCGCAAGAAAGCAGTTTTACGATGATTATTGAGCGTAAGTTGGTATAAGGTTCCCTCAAAAGTATAACGATTTGAGGAACTGACATGCGTAGCTATCAGCAAGCTACTGGATCTCGATTAACCATCATGGCGGCACTGCTGTGCTTAACAAGTATAGTCAGCGCCGCTGATCGTCCCAATATTCTCGTGATTTGGGGTGACGATATCGGTATTTGGAACATCAGCCGTTACAGCATGGGACAGATGGGTTACCAGACCCCGAATATTGATCGCATTGCCAACGAGGGCATGATCTTTACTGACTACTATGGGGAGCAAAGCTGTACGGCGGGGCGTTCCGCCTTCATCACGGGACAGCATCCTGTGCGCACAGGTCTCACTAAGGTAGGCATACCGGGATCCGATATCGGGATTCAGCCCGAAGACCCGACGCTGGCAGAATTGCTGAAGCCTCTGGGTTACGCTACGGGGCAGTTCGGTAAGAATCATTTGGGCGACAAGGATGAGTTTCTGCCTACCAATCACGGCTTTGACGAGTTCTTTGGCAATCTGTATCACCTGAACGCCGAGGAAAACCCGGAAGATCCTGACTGGCCAAAAGATCCTACGTTTAATCGCTTGCTGAGCCCTCGCGGCGTGATTCGCTCATCCGCAGATGGACGCATTGAGGATTCGGGCCCCCTGACCAAAAAGCGTATGGAAACGGTGGACGAAGAATTTCTGGGTGAAGCGCTCAAGTTTATCGATACAGCGCATGACGAAGAGAAACCCTTCTTCCTCTGGTTTAACTCCACGCGCATGCACTACTACACACATGTGAAAGACGAGCAGTTGGGTGCCAGCGGACAGGGTTTCTACAACGATGCCATGGTCGAGCACGACGGCCACGTAGGACAGCTACTGGCCAAGATTGATGAGCTGGGTCTTACGGACAATACGATTGTTATTTATTCAACGGATAACGGTCCGCACTACAATCAATGGCCTGATGCCGCCATCACTCCCTTTAGGGGCGAGAAGAACACTAATTGGGAAGGAGGCTTCAGAGTGCCCGCGATGGTTCGCTGGCCGGGCAAGATCGCGCCGGGCAAGATCAGCAATGAAGTGATGTCGCATCTGGACTGGGTTCCGACGCTCATGGCCGCCGCGGGCGAGTCTGACATCGCGGCTAAGCTCAAAGAAGGGCATCGCGCTGCCGGTAAGGAATTTAAGGTACATCTGGATGGCTACGACTTCTTGCCCTATCTCACCGGAGAGGCCCCTACAGCGCCGCGTCGGGAGTTCTTCTATTTCAGTGATGATGGCGTGTTGGTCTCTGCCCGCATCGGTGACTGGAAGACGGTGTTTGCCGAGCAGCGGGCACATCGTTTTGATGTTTGGAGAGACCCTTTTGTGACCCTACGCATTCCTAAGGTGTTTCATTTGCGCCGCGATCCTTTTGAACGTGCCGATACAGATTCCAACAGCTATAACGTGTGGTGGGATCACAAGGTAGCGCCGGCAGCGGGGATGGCGCGTATGGCGGTCGGTCAATTTGTGCAGTCTCTGCAGGCCTTCCCGCCGCGCCAGCGACCCGGTACTTTTACCGTGGACCAGATTATGGAATCGCTCTATCAACCCAAATCGCAGTAGATGCTTAGACCTAAAGAGGCAGTGAGAATGCAACGGTCCTACAACTTCCTTCTTGCAGTGTTAGCGCTGTCTTTTTGTTTGCTGTGGGCGGCGTTCACGTCTGCACAAGAGCTTTCCTGGCCCCAGGAAATCACGGGCTCTGAGGGCACTTTGGTGGTTTACCAACCTCAGCCTGAGGCACTGGATGGCGATTTGCTCAGTGCGCGTTCGGCGATCTCTCTCGAACTCAAAGATAGCGATGAAACGATTTTTGGTGCCATGTGGTTTGAATCACGGATCTCCACTGACTTGGACGCCGGTATTGTTCGTGTTCTGGATATCAAAATCACGAAAGCTGCCTGGCCTGATTCTCGAGATGCCGGCGAGCAGCGTTTAATGCAAGCGGTGGAGGAGGCGTTTCCGGAGTATGGATTCGCTTTGTCTTATGAGCGATTGTCGGCTTCTTTGGAAACTGCCGATATCGAGCGCAAAAGTCTGGAGTCACTCAAGAGTGATCCGCCGATTGTTCTTTTTTCTGAAGAGCTTGCGGTACTGCTGATGTATGACGGGAAGCCTCGATTTGAGCCCGTTGAGGACTCCCCTTACGAACGCGCCTTGAATACGCCTTTTCTGGTTGCCAAGGATAAGTCAGGCAAGGTTTATCTTAGTGACGGCAGTCATTGGTATGCGTCTAATGATCCTATGGGCCCCTGGGCCTTAACCAGCAATCCACCGGCGGATTTGGCGAAAGCGGTGCGCGAAAGTGGCGGCATGGACGGGGTGGAAGCTTCGGATCGCAGCCCTGCGATCATCACTGCCACGGAGCCTACGGAGCTGGTTGTCACCGATGGAAAGCCTGATTGGCAGTCTTTGACTGGCGGACAGATTCTCTATGTACAAAACACCGAAACGCCGTGGCTGCGTGATCTTCCCACAGGCAATATGTATCTGCTCTTGTCCGGGCGTTGGTATCGCTCCAAGTCGGCCGCGGGTCCCTGGACCTTTGTGCCAGCCGATGAATTACCGGAGGCGTTTGCACAGATCCCGCCCGGCTCTGATATTGGCGGACTGCGAAGCTCGGTAGCGGGAACTGACGAAGCCGAGCAGGCTATGCTTGATGCGGCGATTCCCCAGACCGCTGCGATCGTCCGTGCTGACGCCACGCTTAACGTGGACTATGACGGCAGCCCCAAGTTCGAGAAAATTGATGGGACATCGGTGGCCTACGCGATAAACACCGCTGCTCAGGTACTGCGCATTGACGACCGCTACTATGCAGTTGACGACGGTGTCTGGTTTGTCGCTGCTGCGCCAACCGGCCCCTGGACCGTAGCCGACTCAGTGCCCGCGGACGAGATAGCAACGATTCCACCCAGCTCACCGGTGTACAACGTCACCCATGTCCATGTGTATCAGTCCACGCCAGAGGTGGTGTATGTCGGGTACACGCCGGGCTATATGTGGTCATTTCCTTATTACGGCGTGCCGGTCTACGGTACCGGCTGGTATTACCCACCCTACTGGGGCCGCTATTACTATCCCCGTCCTCCTACCTGGGGTCTGCATGTGGGATACAACCCCTGGACCGGCTGGAACTTTGGTATGAGTTGGAGCAACGGCTTTATGACCATGGGTATGAGCTGGGGCGGTGGTTACGGGCGAGGGGGTTGCTGCGGTGGTTGGTACGGTGGGGGCTATCGCGGCCCGACCGTTATCAACACGGGCGATATCAATATTGGCAATAACATCAATGTTGGGAATCGCACAGACATCAGTAATCGTATCGGTAACAACAAACTGTCTGTTGGCGATCGAGACGGCAACAGGAACCTATACCAGCGGCCAGAGAATCGCGAACGCTTGGCTGATAAGAGCCAGAGAGATCAGTTGAAGCAAGCGCGACCCTCGACACAGCGCGCCAACAATGTATTTGCTGACCGTGAAGGCAACGTCGCGCGTCGCGTCGACGATGGCTGGGAGACTCGCAATAAAGGGCAGTGGGATCGAGGTACTGCAAGCAACAAGGCTGAAAGTCTTGGAACGAGAACAAGTAATCTGCCTTCTTCGTCGACTCGCGATGTATCGAAGCAGCGAGACTCAAGCCGCAGCAGTTTCAATCGAAACGACTTTGATCGTGCGCATACTGCGCGAAACATGGGGGCATCCCGTGAGCGTTCGAGGCCTGCGCGGCGTCGGCGCTAGGAATAGCGACGACGGTGCTGGCTAAAAACGCTGGATGTTGTTCAAAAAACAGGCAGTAATAGTTAATCCTCCCCGTCGCACTTGGCGTATTCAGGCAGTCAACCATCCCGGAGGCTGCCTGTGTTTATCAGTGCGTTCCGATCTTTTACCAATGCTGTGGCGGTTAAGGCACGACTAGCCGTTGTGAAAACCTTGATGCTCGGCGAGGCACTTTAGTATGCGTAGTTCTCATGGATTTTATCGTCAGGTACTGCTTCGCAGATGTGCCATGGCTACGATCATTGCGGGTCTTGCCGCGACGCTGATTCAGGTTCTTTACTAGCCGGTGTTGCGTTACCAGGGCCCTTCTCTGTGTTTGGGGGGGTCTTCCTGTATTTTGCGGATCAGCCACACAGCTTTGTAAGTTAATACGCCAAAGAACAGTAGGGATGCCGAAATCAACGATAGCACGCGATGCTGCTTGGATTGCCGTGAGCCTAGCCT
>NZ_JBLGBE010000016.1:0-52217 GCF_047617445.1 Congregibacter sp. | reverse complement strand
CTATCTTTAGATCACCAGTCATCCCGAGGTGCAGGCTTTGACCGGATGAGTTTTCAGCATAATGCTTTGCCTGAGCTTGCATTGTCGTCTGTTGATAGCAGCACAGAGTTTTTGGGTCAGCAAATAAGTGCGCCCTTTTTAATTGGCGCCATGACCGGTGGTTACGCACATGGCGACAAGATCAATAGACATTTAGCGGAAGCTGCGGAGCAATGTTCTATACCTATGGCGCTTGGGTCGCAGCGGCCAGCACTTGAACAAAATCTAGCCCAACAGGTCCGCCGTTGGGCGCCAAAGGCAATATTGTTGGGTAATATTGGTGGTACACAACTTGCGCAGTTGGGAGTAGATCTTGCCTACAGAGCAGTTGAAAGTATCGAGGCTAACGCACTTATTATTCACTTAAACCCATTGCAAGAGTTGGTTCAACCTAACGGCGATCAAGATTGGCGTGGTGTGCTTGATGGTATTGAGCGTTGTTGTAAATCTCTTCCGGTGCCTGTAATCATCAAAGAGGTGGGTGCCGGAATATCTCCCTCTACGGCTCAGCGTTTGGTGGATGTGGGCGTGCGATGGATTGATGTTGCCGGGCGCGGTGGTACCCGCTGGGCCAGCATTGAGAACGCCCGCAATAACGCTACCAAAGTACAGCAGGTGGCCGAGCCCTTCATGGATTGGGGGATGGATACGGTGGACCTAGTGCCTATGGTTCGTCAGCAGTGCAGTGAGACACAATTAATTGCCTCTGGCGGTGTTCGCCATGGCCTCGACATTGCATGCTCCATACGTTTGGGTGCTCAGATGGCGGCGCTGGCACAACCTTTTTTACAGCCGGCACTTGAGTCCACAGAATCGGTGGTCAATAAAATTGAACTCCTTGCGGAGCAATTGCGCTGGGCCATGTTTTTAACCGGTTCCCCCTCATTATCGGCATTGCGATCTGCACCCTTGCAATAGAACAAAAATAGGTCTCGGCAAATTAATCTCTTGGGATCGCAGAAATCTGGCCCCTGCAATCAAGCAATCGCCCCGCTCCACTCTTCAAACGCACTTACTCTGAGATCCCGATAATACTGAGCCCTAACCAGATGCCTGCGCAGATTGAACAGATTACTGACCGCTGCATGAGCTGATACAAATCGCTGAGCCTGCTTAGTTGATTTGAATCTCCTCATACCGCATAAAGCGGGGCAGGCTCTGTGACTGCTAAACCCGATTATTTTCGTACTGTGCAGTGCTATGAATCATATCGGGAATCAGCTCCCGATGAGCAACGCCGTAGCTGCGCAACGTATCCGTCACGATCTTCCTAGGCTTGGCGCGAACGTGAACAATGACGGTGGTCTCAGACATTCGGAGCTCCATTCAACGGGATGCGGTTGTGAGCATGTAATAAGTCGAGTGTCGTCGACTTAGGTTAAAACGCTGACTAAAGCTACCATAGGTGTTGTAGCCTTGGCATCGAGGCTAATTTTTGATCGCAGAAAATGCAATGTAGTAGATAGCAAGGACAATCAATGGATTTCGAAATACCCACAGACCTTAGTGCGTTCCTCGTCGAGGTAGATCAGTTTATAGAAGATAAGATCAAGCCCTTGGAGAATATGGACGACAATATCCGTTTCTTTGATTACCGCCGTGAGGATGCCAGAACGGATTGGGAGCGCGGAGGCTTACCCAATGAGGAGTGGGAGGCCTTACTGCGAAGCGCCAAAGATCTGTCCATCGAAGCCGGTATTTTCAACTACCCTTTTCCTGCGGAATTTGGCGGTCGTGATGGCGGCAATTTGGGTATGGCGATTATCCGGGAGCATTTGGCGGCGAAGGGACTGGGCCTACACAACGACCTGCAGAATGAGCACTCCATCGTGGGTAATAACATTGGTTTGCTGCTGATGCTGAAGTACGGAACCCACGGGCAGAAAGCGCAATGGCTGGACGGTATGGCAACGGCCCGTCAGGGTTTCGCCTTTGGCATCACCGAGCCGGAGCACGGCTCTGATGCCACCTACATGGAAACCAGCGCCGTGCGGGATGGCGATGACTGGCTGATCAACGGCGAGAAGACATGGAACACCGGGGTACATACCGCTGATGCGGACATGGTCATGGCCCGCACATTTGGCAAGCCGGGTGATGCCCAGGGCATCACCGCGTTTCTCGTTCCCATGAAAGCTCCGGGTGTAAAGATCGAAGAATATCTTTGGACCTTTAATATGCCCTCGGATCATGCTCGAGTTTCATTTACCGATGTGCGTGTATCCAAGGACACGGTCTTTGGTGGCGAAGGCAAAGGGTTGATGGTGATTCAGCACTTCTTTAATGAGAACCGAATGCGTCAGGCAGCTTCAAGCTTAGGTGCAGCTCAATACTGCGTTACCGAAGCGGTGGAGCACGCAAAGTGTAGGAAGCCTTTTGGCAAGGCCTTGGCGTCCAATCAGGCGATACAGTTTCCGCTGGTGGAGCTTAACGCGCGCTGTGAAATGCTTCGGGCTCTGATTCATAAAACGGCCTGGCTTATGGATCGCGACGGGGCATTCTCTGTGTCGGACAAGGTCTCGATGTGCAATTATCAGGCGAATAGGCTGTGCTGTGAGGCTGCAGATTTTGCTATGCAGGTTCACGGTGGCATGGGCTATTCTCGCTATAAACCCTTTGAGCACATCTATCGGCATCATCGTCGATACCGAATTACCGAGGGCGCGGACGAGATTCAAATACGACGAGCTGCGGGTTATCTCTTTGGCTTTATGAATCAAAGAAAACCCAAAGGCGTTGAGGACTAAGCATGTCGGAGACTTTCAATACTGCGCTTGCCAAGGTGCTGGCTCGGGAGCTGGCTGACTTCCAAAGTCTCATGTCTTGCGAGCAGCTCACCGCGGGTGCCAGTCAGGAGACTTACCGAATAGTCGTGGAAGCCGCCTCGGGGACAAGACAGTTCGCTCTACGCCGATCACAGCCTTCCCTGGATGCTGAATCGAGTGTCGGGACGATCAGTCTGGCGACGGAGGCACGTCTTTTTCAGCTCGCTAAGAGCGCGGGTATTCCCGGGCCAGATATTCATTACCTACTACAGCCCGCAGATGGCTTGGGCAGCGGTTTTGTTATGGACTGGGTGGCCGGAGAGACTCTGGGTCAGCGTATCGTGCGCGTCGAAGAGCTCGCTGGTGTTCGTCCACATCTTGCACGAGAGTGCGGGCAGATCCTCGGACGGATTCATGCCCTGGACTGGCAGGCAGCGGGTTTGGCTGAGGAGTTGCCACAGCTAAGCCCCAAGACCCTGGTCACTGAGACCTGGGAAACCTATCGAGATCTCAAGGTGCCGGTACCGATGATTGACTATAGCTATCGGTGGCTGATCGACAACGCACCTCAGGGATCGAGAATGACCCTGGTCCACGGTGATTTTCGCAACGGTAATCTCATGGTTACGCCGCAGGGTATTGCCGCAGTTTTGGATTGGGAGCTAGCTCAGCTTGGTGATCCGCTGCGGGATCTTGGCTGGCTATGCGTTAACTCCTGGCGTTTTGGTAAAGACACTTTGCCGGTAGGCGGCTTCGGTACTATCGAAGACTTGCTGCAAGGCTACGCTGAAACTAGCGGGGTGGAGGTGCCACCGGAGGAGCTCAAGTACTGGCAGGTGTTTGGTTCGTTCTGGTGGGCTATGGCGACGCTACAAATGGCCAATGCCTGGCGTACTGGCGAAACGCCAAGCCTAGAGCGGCCAGTTATTGGCAGGCGATCTTCCGAAGGGCAAATGGATTGCGTGAATTTGCTTATCCCCGGAGAGTTTGAATTGCCTGAGTCGGGCAGGGCCCTCGACGAAGGCACTCAATTGCCCATGCCCGCAGAATTGTTACGTGGCGTGGCGGATTTCCTGACCGCTGATGTCGCAGCTCAGTTGGACAGTCACAGCGGATTTCTCGCCAAGGTGGCGGCCAATTCCCTGGGCATAGCACAGCGGGAATTTCAATACGGTGGCCAGCTAGCAAGGCAGGAGCAGCGTCGCCTGCAAGAACTGCTCAAGAAAGACGCCGAGTTGGATGAATTGCGCTGGGAACTGGTTAATGCCCTAAGAGCAGGTATGCCCTTGGATAGCCCCGCTTTGGCAGAGCATTTGCGTCAAACCGTAGCGGGGCAACTGGCAGTTGATCAACCTAGCTACTCCGCGTTACGGCAATCTCACAGCGCTTGAAACGCCATCGTAGCGAGGTTCACACAATGCCTCTATTTACTTAGAAGATAATCCAGTCCACCTGTTATAGCCGACACTTGTGCGGCGATGCAGTCTTGTTCTGTTACCAGAGGGCTATCCGGATAAACCTCGGTCGTCGTGACGTAGGGCGCATTGCTGACGCCCATACACAGCCCAAGGCCTATGCCGTCGTAACAGATGACGCCAGGTTGCTGCAGTGTCTCGCCGATGATCCTTCCATCGATAGAGGGCGCTATGTGAGTGACCTTTGCAACCGAAGTGATGATCGCTTCCTGAAACTCCCGGCAAGGGCGCGATGTGTCTGCCACCGTGTAAAAACCATCGGGTATTTCCCAGTGATCCTGAGCTTTTGCATCACGGGCCGCTAAGGCCGGTCTGAACTCGCTGTTGTCGGTATCGGTGGTTTCGTGCAGATCAAAGTGTGCGAGAAACGATAGACCTCGACGCTCGAGATACTGCACAACCGCCAAAGCCTCTTGTGCAGGGCTGTCTGCGACGAAAGACCTGTTGGGGTCGATAGTCAGCGGATTCCATCGGTTTATGGTCTCGAAGGCCCAGGGGCTCACGCAGGGCAATGCCAGAAAATTGAAGGTCTCGGCATAGGACTCATATTCTTGTTCAAGAAAATGCAAAGCGCCCATGACGCCACTGGTTTCGTAGCCATGTACGCCGCCGGTGATTAGAACGCTTGGCAGCTCGGGGTTCCAGTCCTGGGAACTCACGGCATAGAGCTTGTAATGCCCGGATGGGTAATGCAGTTCTGCATAGCACTCCACGTGAAACCGATCATGGAGCGAGCTGATCCGCGACTCTACGAGTACTTGGTACGAGCGTTTGGCCGATTGCAGAGAAAGCCATGCAGACTTATCATCAGGCCCCCAGGGGTGTCCAGGCTCGCCAATTGAATAGTCGGAAGAGGTGTTCATGGAGTGGCTTCTCTTGTATTGGTGTCGCAAACAATACCCGATGCGCCGCGCAAGTCTACGGCCAAGTCAGGATTCTAGATCAATCGCTATTGCCAGAAGCGATTGTTACTGTGCCCCACGTTTTTTTGTTGTTGAGAATATGTATGACCATCGCGCTTGGCTCTGTTGGCTCTGTTGGCTCTGTTGGCTCTGTTGGCTCCAGGCACAGATACTTCTATCCCCGCTCACTATTGTTGCTGATAGCGTCAATTCTCCTAGGTGCCTGTAGCGGTGTCGAGGTGCTTCCTGAGGATACACAGGCGTTCGTGGCGACGGGGTACAGCAGCTATGCATGGCGAAGCGAGCCCCCCTCGCAGACTGACCGAGGTCGAGATCGTTTGCCTCAATCGAGTGCTGCTATACGTACCGGCTTTGAAGCGAGAATGACCGAGCTCGGTTATCGTCGTGTGGATAAAGCCGATGCCGAATTTCTTGTTGAGTACATGGCGTCCACTGGCTACAACGACGGGCAGATGGCCCACGTCTCGTCTAACACCGTGCTTTACCCCAGCTCCGTGAATCGGCAGATAGATGGAGCTTCGGTGGATAACGCCTATGCTCTTGGAGGCGCGGTGGAGACCGGAGTGTTTATGCTGGTGTTTGTCGACCCCAAAACAACTGATGTTCTGTGGCGGGTTCAGATCAGCATGGTGGTCGAGGATTCCAATAGTGTTGATGCGGGCGCCGTGGGTAAGGCTATTCGTCAGGGCTTGTCGACGATGCCGCCTGCATCATGACATTTTGACATTTTGACGTTATACCGGCCTACCTCGCGCCGGAGGCTAGTAAGAGCAGCTGGAGAGTCTTGATCACATCCATCTTCATGCCTGCGACGACGGCATGCATGGCGATAAGGCTGTGATTGACCGGAGTGTCAGCGTTCCCCATGAAGAACTCCAGCTGCGCTCGCGCCTTGCGGTAGCCTTGCTGCTCAAAGGTGCCAAGAATCTGAGTGCTGTACTCGTCTCCGGTTTTTTTCCGCGGGATGGGTTCGTAGCCGAGCTGCTCAATCGTAGCCTCTGCCAGGGCCCATACCGACCAAGGGTTTTGTCCGGTGAGTAGATCACCATCGTGGCTGATCTGCTCTAGATAGGACGGCCCTGGTTCGACCTTGGCTCCGCGATTGCGCAGTCCGTCTTCCAGCAAGAATGGGAATATCGTCCGAGCATCTGATATCAAAAACAGTTCTTCGTCGTTAGTAAAGCCGCTCACCCGCTTGCCTTCCAGTAGATACTTACCATTGTCCAATTTCACGTTCACTAATGCAGCGGGGCCATGGCAGACCGCCGCCACGACCTTTTTGTCTCTGTGAAGCTGACGCACAATATTCTGGATCGCGGTATTCTCGGGGAAGTCCCACATAGCTCCCTTGCCACCGACAAAGTAGACGCCGGCGTATTCATCGGGATTCACGCCATCAACCGGCTTGGTGTCGCTGACCTTTTCTATGGCAACGGGGTCATTGAGAAAAGCATAGTCAAACGCCCCCATGTCCTCGTCGTCGATCACTACCGGGGCCTCACCGCCCAGGGGGCTGGCAATATCTACCGTGAAGCCATTTGCGGTGAATACGTAGTAGGCCCGTGAGAGTTCGGTTAGTTCATAGCCCGTACGTTTTCCCGAGTCGCCCATCACTGCGGTGCTCGTAACTACCGCCAGAATCTTGCCTCTGTGCTCAGCGACACGCCTATCAAAATACGCGAGATCGGCAGCTGTAGTGGTCCTGAGGTCAACCGAGTCGTCCGGCAGCATTAAACTGACGACCCAAAAGCCAAGGCCTGCGATGCACGCGATGCTCAGCGCGATGCCCAATAGGATTTTCTTGATCATTTTGTCCTGCCTCATCGATGCAATAGGTGAAGGCTAGGGGACCGCAGGTCAAATCAAGGTGAAATTTCCAGTACTAGATGAAACATATGAGAATCCGATCGGGTGGTCGTCTGCCAGTTCAATCGCGCGGCAATGCGTTCAACAAGAAACAGCCCCTGACCTAAGCCGGGACTGTCGGACTGCCTGCTGTTGGCTTCCAAAGGCTTACTGATAAGCGGGGTGTTTACGGGGTTGCTGAACATCAGCTTGCCATCGCGCAAAGCAATCTCCATGCGGGGTTGATTCGCATAGCGCAGCGCATTTTCGATGAGATTGCCTACCAGGAGAGAGACCAGGTGCGGGTTGCCCAGCAGTTCGTAGTCGTCCGCTATCGCCACCTCGATGGAGAAATTCATCTTTTCGAGTACGTGGTGCAAGCTCAGTATTGTCTCTTCTACAATGGGACGTAGCTTGAGCTGCTGCATCGGTACCGACTCCTGCCGAGCCAGGGCCAGTAGGATGATTACGGTACTTTGCATATGTTCTACAGCGTGGCTCAGTTGCTCAATGTCCTGCGCTGCAAGCTGCCGGTTTTCCAGCAAAAGTAGACTGTTTTTCATCACGGTAAGGGGCGTGCGCAGCTCATGGCTCACATCCCGCGTGAAGTGGCTTTCACGATCAAGTGCGTCGCTTAACTGCCGAAAACTGTTTTGAATCGTGTCGGCGAGATAACCGATTTCGTCATCCTGCCCTGCTGCGCTCAGTGTCAGGACACTTCGATCTTCACGGTTTTTTTTGACTTCATCGCTGAGCTGCATGATGGGGCGCGTAGTTTTTCGGGCAATACGGTAAGCCAGCCACAATGAAAACGCGAGAGTCGCTAGCGTGAGCCCTCCCAATAGTTGGAACAATCCACTGGAGAAGTTAGTCACAGCCAATAACGGCGATACCTCGGCGACCAACAGCGCCTCGCGCTCGTCGCTTAGAAAGAGATAGCGGACGTGATAATGGCTATCGTCTGGTGTGAAGATTTCCTGGCTCTGAGGTTTTTTCAATAATTGTTGGCGCACCGGTGGCGGCGTTTCCTCCGCGCTGCGATAGAGCGCCATGTAATCCAGTCTGGGAGTCGGCCACTGCTCTGATTCGGCATAGCTTGCTTGCAGATGGTGGATTTCCGCACTGAGTAAGCTGTCGATAATTTCGTCTTCGGTGATATAGGCGATAAGCAGAACAATGCCCAAATAAACTATGCTGAGTGCCAGCGTCAGGCCCAGAAAGGATCGAGTCACTTGGCGTTCGATGCTTTTTTTCCTAACCACTTTAAACATCCAGCTTATAGCCCACGTTAGTAATAGTTTTGAGCATGGGTGACGCAAAGGGTTTATCAAGTTCGTTGCGCAGGCTGTAAATATGCGACTTCAGTGCATCACTATCAGGAAGCGCATCTCCCCAAATCTGGTGGAGGAGGGCAGAGCGGGACAGGGGGTTCGGATAGGCCTGGGCCAGCAGTACCAAAATCTTAAAGCCAATGCTGGTGAGCGTAAGTATCTGCTCTTCTCGCCAGGCAGCTTTTTGCGTGGTATCAATACGTAAATCGCCGAGTTCCAGTAGCTTGTTATGGTGCAAGTCATTCCGCTTGGCCAAGGCCTGGCAGCGTAGAACAAGCTCTCGTAAATCAAAGGGCTTAGTCAGGTAGTCGTCGGCGCCGTGTCCAAAACCCATGGCCTTATCCTCGAAACTGTCGCGAGCCGTCAGCATGAGGATGGGCATGTTGATCTCGGCAGACTGCTTTATGTGCTCGCAGACCTCGACGCCATCCATATCCGGAAGGTTTAGGTCCAGCAGTACCAGGTGATAAGGATTCGTCGCGGCGAGGGTAAGCGCCTGCTGGCCGGTGCGAGCGTGGTCTACCTGCCAGCCATGCCCCTGTAGAAAGTCAGTCACCTGACCGGCGATAGGAAGATGGTCTTCTACCAGTAAGATAGAGAGCGCCGACATTGCTGCGGGTTTTACGATGTTAGAGCCCCGCACCAAAGTAAATGGCGGATAGCGTGATGCAAGTCAAAACCCAGACAATTAGGTCGCGCTGTTTCAGGAGTACGTAGGTCGTGAGAATAGCGCCGATGGGTGCAGCGAATGCGTAGATAGAAACCAAGGTGATTGCCACATCGGCGATGAAATCCATCGGGTGGACGCTCAGGCCTTGCGCATCAATGGTGATCGCCTGAAGCAGATCCATTCCCGTAAAGATGATGGTGAACCACAAGCCTATTTGCAGATATAGCCATGCTTCGGCCCTCGCGCGTTTGCGAAAGGGCGCGGTGATTAGTCCTAAAATAGGCCGAAAGAAAAGCGTTAGGGGGCCGCCGGGGTCGTTTACGTAGTAGTAGAGCCGCAGTCGATGGCTCCAGCGATCGAAATTCCGAAGGATGGGGATAGTCGCTAGAGCGTCCCAGCGAGCTCCCAGTAGGGTGATCGCGCTAAGAGCAACAATGGCGATGACTGGCTCAAAGTTGCCGGTGCCCGATGAGATGGCTCCGACGCTTACTCCAGCGAGCACGAGTACCAATACATCACCAGAAAGCCGTCCTCGCCCGCTGCGTTTCTCTATCCAGTCCGGGCGAGGGGGAAGGGCCATGCCTCGACTGGGTGGCATGAACGACAGCGCTCGAGGCGGCTGTCCTGTTTCTTTGCGTCCACTTTGGTCGGCATTGAAGGATCGCAGCATTTCAGAAATGTAGAAGAAATCTGCGATCCACCAAACAAGGCCGCCGCCAACCGTGAAGGCCATTGCCAAAGCTGTTGCCGGCCTGTCAAGGTAAAAGCGATGACCACCAAAGAGACCGGTCAATGCCCAGAGCATCCAGGCAATTTCTCGCCGCTTCAGCGGATAACGATAAAGCTCCTCGAGTACCGCTCGCGAGAAGTCTGCATCCCGGCGGGCTTCACATGACTCCACGCTAATCGTAAACGCCTTACAGTAGAGTCATTACTATCATAGCCAGACCTACTACGCCCACAGCCCATACGAGGCTACGTAGGTAGGGAATGCCGATGAGGTAAATAGGCAAGTAAGCGACCCGCGCCCAGATGAAAACAGTTGCGCCCAGCATCGCAGCTTCGGCGCTGGCTGCTATCTGTGCCACCAGTGCTAAAGGAACGAACATAATCAACGCTTCGATGGAGTTGTTAGCTGCTCGTTCTGCGCGACCGCCCAGGGGTGTCGCGTCGGGCACGTCATCACGATTGCTAAGACCCGCTTTAAATCCTTCGGGGGTCCACTCGCGATTTCTAAGAAAAGCACCGAGCATGATCGCGAGAAACGTCAGCAGGGTCATATAAACAACAAGAGTCAGCAAGGGGGTCATATTTGTTCTCCATTTAGTTATTGTTGGCTATCTATCGCGCTAACGTGACAAAAAAATCCTACCAGGGCAATTCCTCGCCGGCGTAAGTGAGTAGTCTTCCGCTATCACTAATGCTCAGTCCATCAATCACGGACATCATGCCAGAGATGGACTCGCTGGTTCGAATGTCGGCGCCATCGCCGCCCATGTCGGTCACGACCCAGCCAGGGTGCATGGCAATGGCTGTGACGCCCTTGTCTCTCAGGTCAACGCTGGCGGTGCGCATGATTGCATGCAGTCCAGCTTTGGAACTTCGGTAACTGTACATGCCGCCGCTGGTGTTCCCGGCAATGCTGCCCAGCGTGCTACCCATGCCCACGATAATCTTACGCTCGCTGGCCGCGACATGGTCGGCGAAGGCCTGAATAAAAATGGCGGGGGCAACGACATTAACATTCAGCACCTGGAGAAAGTCCTCGGCATTAAACGTTCCCAGTCCGGTTCGCTCCGCCATCAAGCCAGCATTCAGGATGAGCACATCAATGCTTGTACCCTTCAGGGTTTCGGCCAGGGCTTTCACCGCCTCGGGTTCGCTTACGTCTAGTTGGTACAGCGTGACATTTCCTGCTGATGCGACGACGGCTTGTGCTTCGCTGGCGCTGCTGGGGTCGCGGCAAGTGCCGATTACAGACCAGCCGGCGGCGGCATACTGCGTGATGAACTCTAAGCCGAGACCGCGGTTAACTCCGGTTATCAGAACAGTTGGCATGGGCGTTTTCCTGCGACCGACTATGAGTACGCACCCTCTAGCACTTGATGAGTCAGGTCAAGTATCTAGATCATTGGAGCATTGAAAAATCCCGGGTCTTAGTTGTTGGTTTTACAGGACTAAAGCTAAAGCTAGCGGCAGAATAATGAGCGATGCCAGATTACCAATCAGGACAATGGCCGCGACGCGCTGGGGATCTTGCTTGTAGCGTTCGGCGAATAGAAAGTTCATGACGGCCGGGGGAAGGGCGCCAAAAATAATGAGCATCGCCGTGTCTTGTTCGTTGAGTCCCAGTACTGTGGCAAAGCCCCAGCCCAATAGCATACCTAGAGCGGGCTTTAAGAACGCCCCAAGCAGTGGCGCGGTCAGTGCGTCAAAGCGCACCTCGCGCATACGCACGCCGAGTGCAAAGAGCAAAAGGGGAACGGCCACATTGCCCATCAACTGTAAGGCCTCCACCAAGGGGGGCCACACCGGTATCTGCAGTAGAGAAATACCAAGACCTGCGAATACCGCCAGGAGCGTGGGATTACGCCAGAGTTTTTTTAGCTGCGCGTCCCGATCCAGCATGTGCAGACCTACGGAGAAGTGCAGGACGTTGGACACGCTGTAGAGAATCACCGCGGCGGCCAAAGCATCAGTGCCCCAGGCCAATACCGCTAGCGGAATGCCAATGTTTGCTGAGTTATTGAACATCATGGGCGGTACAAAGGTCCGCCACTCGATGCCAAGCATGCGCGCCACCGGCCGTGCCAGAAGCCCACTGCTAAGCACAATGAGTGCGGCACCGGTTGCAAGCCCCGCGTAGCGGGTGGGGTCGAAGCCCTTGCTCATCATGGCACCTAAGATGAGCGCTGGCACAAAGACATCCATGTTTAGCCGGTTGGCGACGGACATCTCGGGGTTGTGTTTGCGCCCGTACCAAAAGCCCGCAATGACGATGGCCACAATAGGAAACAAAATGCCCGCTATGCGGGCAAACATCATTGTGTCGAAGCTGCTATCCATCCTCTGATGAACGCTGGGTTTGAAGCTATAACTTGAGTAAGTGCTTAGAGCATGCCGCTCAGACGCTGACGAATCATCTGCTCGGCATCTGCCATGATTCGGCTAATCAACTCCTCGCAGGTGGGGATGTCGTTGATCAGTCCGGCAACCATGCCGCAGGACCAGGCGCCGCAGTCGACTTCTCCGTCCATCATGACTCGGGGGTACACGCCGGCAACTTCGGCGGCGATGTCGCCAAACTCCAGTTCTTTACCTCGGGCCTTTTCAGTGGCCAAGATGCGCTCAACCGCAGGATTGTTAAGCACACGCTCGGTGTTACGCAGCGGCCGCATCACCAGTCGCGTGTCCAGCTCTGTGGCTTCAAGAATGGCCTGTTTGACGTTCTCGTGCACCGGTGCTTCTTTGGTCGCCAAAAAGCGCGTACCCATATTCATGCCTTCGGCGCCCATCGCCAGCGACGCTACCAGGGAGCGAGCGTCGGCCATACCCCCGGAGGAGACAAAGGGGATCTCTAGTTCGTCCGCAGCGCGAGGCAAGAGGATCATGTTAGGAATGTCGTCTTCGCCGGGGTGGCCGCCACACTCAAATCCATCAACGGAGACCGCATCGCAACCAATTTTCTGCGCCTTGAGCGCATGACGGACCGCGGTGCATTTATGAATCACCTTGATGCCGGCTTCCTTGAGCGCAGGGAGGTAGGCAACAGGATTATTGCCCGCGGTCTCTACGACCTTTACGCCACCATCGATAATCACTTTGATGATGCCCGGGTAATCCGGAGCATTGACCACGGGGAGGAAGGTCACGTTGACGCCAAAGGGCTTGTCGGTCATGTCTTTACAACGTGCGATCTCGTTGGCGAGATCTTCTGGTGTTTTCTGGGTCAGCCCGGTGATGATCCCAAGGCCGCCGGCATTGGACACCGCCGCAGCGAGCTCCGCAAAGCCCACGTAGTGCATGCCGCCTTGAATGATCGGGTGCTCAATACCCAGTAGTTCGGTTATGCGCGTTTTCATGGCTGCCTTCCTCGTCGATTTCTGCGGATAAGGTTTTATTTTCGAAGGCGCTATGCTGATTTATCCAAGTCGCTTATGCAATCGTCAATACATCTACCCCTGCGATCACCTCACACTGCCAATCCACGCGGGAACTGAGTATTCTGATGATCGTTTACCCGGGCGCTCTTTAATCGGCTTAAGGGCAGCGACAGGGTGCTACAAAGTCTGTCGGGCTCAGCTGAAAAACAAAGTGGTGAGAGCGCTCACCCAAGACCGTAGTAAAACGAGTAGGAAGTAGTTCTATGAATGTATACCTGGCATTTCGATGGCTATTGGTGATTTGCGTCCTCAATTGTCTTGGGGCCTGCGCGGATAAGGACATCCCCGAGACTGCCCCGGAGCTCGACCGGCTAGCGGCGCGCGCCCAGGCGATAACAATCATTCGAGATGATTTTGGTGTGCCGCATATTTACGCGAAGACGGATGCCGACGCGGTGTTTGGTCTCCTGTATGCCCAGGCTGAAGACGATTTTCCTCGCGTTGAGCGCAACTACTATTGGGCCATAGGACGTCTGGCCGAGGCAGAGGGTGAGGCGGCACTGTTCAGTGACCTGCGCGCGCGGCTTTACATGTCCACCGACGAAGCAAAGGCGGCGTATGCCGCAGCGCCGGCTTGGTTGCAGGCACTATGCGACGCCTTTGCTGATGGACTTAACTACTACCTTGCCACCCATCCAGAGGTGACACCCAAGGTGCTCACGCGCTTCGAGCCCTGGATGCCCATGTTCTTCTTCGAGGGATCGATTGGCGGTGACATAGAACAAATACCTCTGGACGGCATTCGGGCATTTTACGGCGAAGGACGCTCGGTGGAGTTGGCAGCCATGGAAGAGGCGCGGGCTCCAAAGCTCGGTTATGAACAACATCTTGGCTCCAATGGTTTTGCTATCGCAGGCGAACGCACCCGGTCCGGCAACACTATGCTGCTTATCAACCCGCATACCTCCTTGTATTTTCGCGGCGAAGTACACGTTGTCAGCGAGGAGGGTTTAAATGCTTACGGCGCCGTTACTTGGGGTCAGTTTTTTGTGTACCAAGGATTCAACGAGCATACCGGTTGGATGCATACATCTACCGGCGTCGATTTTATGGACGAGTTTGTTGAAGAGATCGTTGAGAATTCGGATGGCCGATTGATGTACCGCTACGGCGATGAACTGCGTCTTGTGGAGGTCTCTGAGGTGACGCTGCGTTACAAGGACGGTGAATCGATCGCCGAGCGCAGCTTTCCAACTTATCGGACTCATCACGGCCCCATAACCCATATGTTGGATGGAAAATGGGTCGCTACCCGCATCAATTGGGATCCGGTTACTGCGCTGGAGCAATCCTACGTACGCAGTAAAAAAGACGGGATAGAAGGCTTTAATGCCATGATGGATATGCGCACTAACTCCTCTAACAATACGGTTTACGCAGACTCTTCGGGGAACATTGCCTATTACCATGGTAATTTTATTCCCAAGCGCGATCCTCAGTTTGATTTCTCAAAGCCGGTAGACGGGAGTAACCCTGCGACCGATTGGCTGGGCCTTCATAGCATCGACGAAATCGTGACGCTGACTAATCCACCCAACGGTTGGCTGCAGAACTGCAACTCTACGCCGTTTACGGCGGCGGGGGAGTACAGCCCTAATCCGCAGGACTATCCGATTTACATGGCCCCCGATGTAGAGAACTTTCGCGGTATTCACGCTCAGCGCGTGCTGAAATCGGCGTCAGATATCACCCTGGATGGTTTATTGGATCTTGCCTACGACAACTACCTGCCAGGATTCGAAGCACTGATCCCGGGTCTTATCGAGGCCTTTGACGCGCAGGGTAATGAGTACCCCAACTTAGCGCCTGCGATCGATAGCTTGCGCGACTGGGATTTACGGGTGAGTAAGGATTCTGTACCCATGTCCCTGGCGTACTTTTATGGGATGCAGTTTCGAGAAGACGGTCAGAATCCTCTCGGACTTCGCAAAATGGCATTGATTAACTACTTTGGCGCTGAGTCCTCTTACGGGGAGCGATTGACGGTGTTTGCCTCGGCGGTGGAGCGTCTGCACAAAGACTTTGGCCAATGGGATACCCCCTGGGGCGAAATTAACCGCTTTCAGCGTTTGTCCGGTGATATGAATTTGGCCTTTGATGACGATAAGCCGAGCCTGCCGGTAGGCTTGGCTTCGGGCGATTGGGGTGCCTTGGCTTCCTATCGGGCCGTGCGCCGAAACACCAAGCGCCTATATGGTGTGTCGGGTAATAGCTTTGTGGCGGTGGTGGAGTTTGGCGACAAAGTGAGGGCAAAGAGTATTCTCGCGGGTGGTCAAAGCGGTGACCCAAGCTCTCCGCACTTTTATGATCAGGCCCAGCCCTATGTTGATCGCAACTTTAAAGACGTGGCCTTCTACCGAGAGGACGTCGAGGCGCGCGCGGTGCGGAAGTATCATCCGGGCGAGGATTGAGAGTATTGAGAGTATTGAGAGTCGTCAGGGACCGACAGGTAGTTATCCCCCTTGCCGGTGAGGGTCCTCTCTCAGAGTGCTGGCGGAGCGCGGCGCCTTGCTACGCTACGCCGCACATCAATCAACTCGAAGGCTTAGGCAGCAATGCCCGTGTGCCTTAACAGCGCATCCACCTTGGGTTCTCTGCCCCGGAAAGCTATGAATAAATTCATGGCCTCATCCGAGCCGCCGCGCTCCAGAATATTTTCGAGAAATGCGCGGCCGGTAGCTTCGTTAAACACGCCCTCTTCCTCGAACTTGGAGAAGGCATCCGCCGACAAGACCTCGGCCCATTTATAGCTGTAGTAGCCGGCTGCGTAGCCGCCGCCGAACACGTGCGAGAAAGCATGGGGGAAGCGATTCCAGCTCGGTGCAGGAATCACCGCTACCTGCGCTCGAACCTCTTCGAGAATCGCATAGATGGGGTCGCCGCTTGCTGGGTCGTATTCCAGGTGCATACGAAAATCAAACATCGCAAACTCCAGCTGGCGAACCATCATCATGCCGGACTGGAAGTTTTTGGCGGCGATCATGCGCTCGTACAGCTCTGTGGGAATGGGTTCACCGGTTTCGTGATGTGCCGCAAACAGATCCAGCGCTTCGCGTTCCCAGCAGTAGTTCTCCATAAACTGCGAGGGCAATTCCACCGCGTCCCAGGCCACACCACTGATTCCCGCAATATCCGGATAGTCCACGCGCGTGAGCATATGATGCAGGCCGTGACCGAACTCATGAAACAGCGTCTCCACCTCGCGGTGGGTGAGTAGCACGGGTGAATCACCCAACGGCGGCGTGAAGTTACAGGTCATATAGGCGACGGGAGGCTGTTCTTGTGCGTCGGTTTTCATACGCGACTGGCAGTCGGCCATCCACGCTCCGCCGCGCTTGTTCCGGCGGGCGTAAAGATCAAAGTAAAACTGACCTCGCAGGCTGCCATCAGGATTGCGTATTTCATAAAAACTCACGTCGGGATGGTAGCTCTCTATATCGGTGACGACATGGAAGCTTACGCCAAAGAGTCTGCCCACAACCTCAAACATACCGGGAATGACACGGTTGATGGGGAAGTAGGGTTTCACCTCTTCTTCGCTGATTTTGTGGCGATGCTGACGAAGCTTTTCGCTGAAGTAAGCCACGTCCCAGGGACACAGATCAGGATGCGCGTGATGCTCTGCCGCGTAGGCCTGCAGCTCGGCGAACTCTGCTTCCGCTTGTGCTTTAGAACTGCTGGCAAGGTCCTTAAGGAATCCCATGACCTCGTCGGTACTGCGGGCCATCTTGGTGGCGAGAGAGCGCTCCGCATAGTTCTTGAAGCCTAAAAGCTGCGCTGCTTCATGACGTAACGCAAGAATCTCACGCATATTGTCTGAGTTGTCGAACTGCCCTGCGTAGGGCCCCTCGTCGCTCGCTCGCGTCCCAAAAGCTCGATACATCTCTTCACGCAGCGTGGCGTCCTCAGCGTAGGTCATTACCGGCTGGTAAGACGGAAAATCCAGCGTCAGCAGATACCCCTCTAACTCGCGCTGCCCGGCGGTCTGTTTGGCCAGGTCTATGGCCGACTGCGGAAGGCCTGCCAGATCATCGCTGCTCGCAAGCTCTTTACTCCATGCGTTGTTAGCGTCAAGCACCTTGTTCGAAAAATCGCTGGAAAGCGCTGATAGGGATTGCTGTATCTCCTTGAAGCGTTGTTGCTTGTTCTCGGGAAGACCCACACCGGACAGATAGAAGTCGCGCAGAATATTGTCCAGCACTTTGCGTTGATCGGCGTTCAGTTCCTGGTCGTTTTCCGCCACCGCTTTGTAGGCCGCAAAGAGTCGACTGTTCTGGCCCATCTCGGTGCTGAACTCTGACAACTTCGCGAGACAGGCACTGTGTGCCTCGCGCAGAGCATCGCTGTTAAGCACGCCATTCAGGTGTGAAATCGGCGACCAGGCGCGAGAGAGTTGGTTGTCCAGAAGAGCCAGTGGCTCAACCAGTGTCTGCCAGTCTGGCTTTTTCAGGGTCTGGATCAGAGTCTCAAGCTGCTCGCGGTTACGCGCCAACAAAGCGTCGATAGCCGGCTCTGCGTGCTCGGGCATGATGGATGAAAATTGCGGTAGCGGGCTGTCTTCAAGGAGCGGGTTGGTCATAGCGGGTGGCCTATTTTTTAGCAAGCCCGTGATTTTGCCATGAAGCGACGCAAGGTGCCCGTTTGCTTTAGACTTCCATGCAAAACAAGGGATATTTTTTGATGACAGATAATAGTCAAAATCCAGAAGAGACGGGCAACGACGAGCAGGCTGAGGGGCTGGAGTTGTTTGCCCTTCCAACGCCGGCCCAGACCATGCCCCGGGTCTTTGGCAGTCCGCGACGTTATGTACAGGCGCCGGGAGTCATTGCTCAAACCGGCGCTTACCTTCGTAAACTGGGATTCGAGTCCTGTGCGGTTTTGCTGTCTGCTCGCAGTCAGCGGGCCGAGGGAGCCCAGCTCTTAAAGAGTCTTGCAGATGCCGGCGTGCCGGCGACAATCCTCACCTTTGGGGGAGAGTGCTCTTTCGAGGAAATTGAGGCCCATGCCGATGTACTCCGGGCGCAGGAAACCCCACCTGCCACTGTGATCGCCTTGGGCGGTGGCAAGGTTGTCGATGCCGGTAAATGTATAGCGCACAGGCTCGCGGTACCGTCTGTTGTGGTTCCGTCCTTGGCATCTAATGACGCACCCTGTTCCGCGGCGTCGGTGATTTACACGCCTGAGGGTGTATCAGAGGCCTTTGAAGTGTTCGCCGAGAGCCCTGCGTTGGTACTGGTAGATACCGCGGTGATCGCCGCTGCGCCCGCGAGATACCTTGTGGCTGGTATGGGGGATGCGATGGCTACCTGGTACGAAGCGCGGGCCTGCAGCATGAATCCAAACGCCTTCACAACCTTTGGAGCCAGCCCAACACTGGCAGGCGCTGCAATTGCAGAACTCTGTGCCCGAACAATCTACAGCGACGGTGAAGCGGCTTTGGCAGCGCTGGAAGCCGGAGTAATTGACGCTGCCCTGGAGCGAATCATCGAAGCCAACACCCTGCTCAGCGGGCTTGGTTTTGAATGCGGAGGTCTGGCGGCCAGCCATGGTTTTGCACAGGCCTATACGGTTATACCGCATGTCCATCAGCAGTATTTGCACGGTGAAATGGTGGCTATGGGTGTGTTGGCACAACTGGCACTGGAGGGCTGGAATGATGAGGCTCACCGCGCTACCGAGTTTTTTGTCGCTATTGGCTTACCCGTACATCTTGGCCAGCTATCTCTGGCACAGGACGACGATGCGAGTATTTCCGCCGTCGTGGCGGCGGCATTGGAGTTCCCTTTTATGGGGAACATGCCTATGGAGGTGACTGCCCAAAAGCTACATGCAGCCATTCTCGCGGCGGACAGCCTCGGGCGACAGGTGATAGAGGCAAGGGGACACGCCGCCTATGCGGAGATTCACGGTAATGACTAGATATTTAAACCTCTGGTGTTTGAGTATTGTAGTGATGTGTTTTGGCGGTCGCTTTGCGTGGGCAGATTCTGATCCCCAAGCCGATGAGCATGGAGAGCTCGCTTACCCGCATCACACGGTAGGTGTGTTTCTTGGCGACACCACTGAAACACGCAGAAGTCAGGGTTTGACGCTGGGCCTGGAGTACGAGTACCGGATGAATGAGCGGTTTGGCGTGGGAGCGATCCTCGAACATGTCGCAGGTGATTTTGATACGAATGTTGCTGTATTGCCCATTGCGATGCACCGGGGTCCATGGAAGCTATATGCGGGTCCGGGTATCGAAGACTCAGAAGAAGAGGGGTCGGTTTTTCTAATGCGAGTGGGGCTGGAGTACGGTTTCCATTTTGATACCTATGAGCTGTCCCCGCAGATAGATGTGGATTTTGTGGATGGCGAACACCTATTTATCTTTGGCGTCACCATCGCCAGGCCGTTCTAGTTCTTTCAACTGCTTTACGCGTCCCACACCTTTTTTGCGTTGGGCATAGATGACATCGAGCTTGGTTTGAACCGCTGCTTGCTCCTGCGCAGCGCCCATGAATGTGAGCTCTTGCTTGAGTGATGCCTCTTTCTGTTTAAGTGCTTTCAAGACTTTTTTGGTGGATTTCACTTCCCGGTACTGAGTTTTTTCATCAGCATCCAGAAACTCGCTGAGGCGTTTGAGAAGTTTCTTTGCTTTCATAACTCGACTCCTTGATCCCAAATGCGTAAGCGCTGTTTGAGTCGGAACTCATTTTTCCAGTAGTTCATTGATGTCCTCATCGCTCAGAGCAAGGCTTTCTGACGCGGGGCGCCAATCGGCGCTTCGAAGAATCGCCAGGGCCCGTAGCAAGCTGTCTCCGATGCTCTGCGCGTAGTCTTCGTCGTTCATCACTGATGTGACGATAGCGACGGGGATTTTTTGCTTGCGAATAGCGTCGTCTAAATCCAAAAGCAGCTGTTTGCCGAGTTTCTCTTGCTCGAGTTTGGCTACGTCCAGGGACAGCACCACTATCTCTCCCGGCGGCTCTCTTAGTGCGTGTCGCATCTCGCGTAACAGCTGCGCTATTTGCAGTCGAATTTGATTGTAGCGCGCACGCACGGCGGGGTTTGCCGAGAGACCATGTCGTCGCAAATTCTTGTGCAAATGTTTCATGGCCTTAACAGCTTCAACAATACTCCGGCTGGCCCTGCGAAGTTCGAACAGCCGTTCGTTAGCCGAAGTGTTGGTCTCCCGTGCTTGTGCACGGGCGATGAACGCGACAATGTCATTGTGTAGACCCTTGATGCTGGCCTCGTAGTCGTCGTCGACATCAATGAGAAAAATGCGTCGGGTTTGCTGCACAGCCGAGCACAAAGACTCTTCGGAGTCGATGGTTTGGCGGCGCAGACTGAGTCCGTGGGCGAGCAATCCAAAAGCGTTTTCCAGGAGGTGTTCAACTTCTTTGCTCACGGCGTTGACCGCTGTGGCGGGTGTTTCCAGAGCATCCGGAAATAGAAATTGCGGATATTGACCACCCCGAGCTTGCACGTTGATCAATCGGCGCAGCAATCCCTCAATGTAGCTGACGAAGGGGGCAAAACCGATGACGCCGAGAATGTTAAACAGGGAGTGAAAAAGCGCTAGCTTAAGTAGCGTGTCATCGGCCGGAATTCCCAGCGTCAGCGCGAAAATATCTACCAGTCTTACCAGCTGTGTGATGAAGAGCATGGCAGATAGCGCGGTGATCAGGTTGAACAGCACATGAAACGCCGCGAGCCGCTTACCGCCAATATTGGACGAAAGGCTTCCGAGCACGATGGTGATGGTGCTGCCCAGATTTGCGCCGATAGCCAAAGCTATGGCGTTTTCGTAACTGACCTGGCCGGCGGATAAGGCGGTGATAATAATCAACAGCGTGGCGTGACTCGATTGCATGACCACGGTGATGAGCATGCCGATGAGGGTATACACGATAACGCCAAGAAAACCGGCCACAGCATAAGCGGAGAGATCAAAGCTGCCCTGAAAAGCCTCAAAGCCGATTTTCATGTAATGAATGCCGAGGAACAAAAAGGCAAAGCCCAGCAGCACATCTCCCAGGGCTTGCACGGCGCGCGATTGTCGCAGCCGAAAAAGAACGCCGAAGACGAGGACCGGCATGGCATAGGCGGCAATGTTGACCTTGAGGCCAAATCCAGCGATGAGCCAGGCCCCGGTGGTGGTGCCTATATTGGCGCCCATAATGATGCCGATACCGGCAGCAAGGGTGATCATTTCGGCGCCGACAAAGGATACGGTAATGAGCGAGACCAGAGAGCTGGATTGCATCATCGTCGTGCTGATCATGCCGAAGCTGAGGCTTTTCCACAGTTTGTCCGTGGATATGCGAAGCGCCGCCTCCATAGGGCCGCCGGTAAAGAACTTAAAACCCGTTTCGAGACAGAGCATGCCGAACATGAAGAGAGCTATGCCGGCGGCGATTTCGACAAAGTCCGTGCTCGCCCACAATGTGTAAGCAAGGGCGAGGAGCAGAGCGAGGAAGGTGAACTTACGGATCATGGGCTTAAGTGCGGCTGTACTGAGCTGTCGCGCCTACCAAAGAGTTCCACTGGGGCGTTTCTGCGCGCTGTCGTAAGGGTTCTTGCAGTGACACATGGATGCCAAACACGCGGACGGGCGGTTGGGTGTTTCGCGCCAAAATTATCGAGGGAAATCCGAGGGCGCTCGCTGCGCGGAGGGTCCCAGCGTGTTCGATGGCCTTTCGTCGGCCCGGCTCTGGATGTTCGCTGTCCGTAATCATGTCACCACTATGCCGTGTTTCGGCACACCTATTTTTGACCATACCGTGGCTAAGAAGCGTTTGCGATGGTTTTCTTGGGGTTGTTTGATACACATCAAGATGTCCGTGTAGCACTGGCCTGCGAGACTGATTTGAGCAGCCCCAAGTGGGGGTGAGGCGGGGGAGAGTGTGGCTCGTTGAGCTTGCGAGAGTCGGGGTTTGGTTGTGGTTAGTGCGTAGCTGGCCGCACTCTCGGTAACAAAGTCCTGGAGAAACCATGCAGCCAGCGCATGACGGCCCTCCAGGCCGGCTTTGCCATAGATATTGGAAGTCTGTTGGCGGACGGTTTTTTCCCGTGTTTCGAGCACTGCCGCTATTTCCTGAAGGCTTAGGCCTTTGAGCAAAAGAAGCGCGACCTGCTGCTCACTGGATGTTAGTGCCCAGGCCAGACATTGTTCCTGAACGGTGCTGGAGTAGGCATGTCGGGCATCGCGCAACTCGGCACTCAGACTGGCGAGTTTAGCGTCGCTCGGGGTGAGGTTGTGGTTCAGATGCTGCGTGCCGGAGGTGCGCCTTCGGATATCAACAATGAGATACACGCAGCCGCAGGCCGAGAGCTCCAGAAGCACCCATTCCTGGACCAGGTGCATGAGAGGTAGTTGCGTCCCATGATGGCACGGTGGCGGTCATGAGTAATGATGCCCTCCTGGTGCTGATGGCACCCGCCAGTCGTCGAGATGACATTGTCGACGTGCTGATGACACTCGAGTCCATCAGCGGCTTTTCGTTGACCGAGGCGGCGGACTTTAGTCGTGCCCATAGCCAGTTCAATCAGCGACCGAAGCTGTGTAAATGATCTCCGATGCTTATCCGTGGCGCCGTCTGTTGCAGTTTTTACATGACCCAATTATCTATTGGGATTAAATCCCCAAACACTACAACAAATACAGTTATACGGGAGCAACCATTACGCGGCGAATTACAACACTAGGTCTCGAACACAAAGCGCTCTTGGCGCTTGCAGTCACACTGCCCTTTTCTGCACTCGCGGACGACCTAACCATCAATAGAATGCCGGCCAGTCAATGTAGCCAATGCCATGGCACGAACGGCTATGTGGCCGGTGGCATCGATTCCCTGGCGGGTGAAAGCGCCGGGGAGATTCGTGAAGAGATGGACGAAATGCAGTTCGAAGATACTCCTGACGACATTATGGATCACCAGGCACTGGGTTATAGCGATGACCAGATCCGACGTATTGCTGAGTATTTTTCAGCGCTGCCCGAGAATCACCCGGCCGGCACGCCGACGATTCGATTAGTGGCTGGTGACGTCGGCGGCGATGGTGGTGGTTCACAAGACGAGGATCGCGATCAGGATCGTGATGAAGACCACGACGACGAAGATCGTGACGACGAGGATAAGGACGACGAGGACCGCAAAGACGACCGCGACGATGACAGTGATCGAGACAAAGATGATGAGGAGAATTGAGCGATGAGTATTTCACGACGGAACCTTCTGCGCGGGGCATAGGGCCTTGCCGCATTGTCTATGGTGGGTCGCCTGCACGGTCAGACCTCACATCGAGTGGTGGTGGTTGGTGGTGGATTTGCCGGCAGTACCTTTGCGCGTTACCTGTCGCTGTGGGGAGGAAGTGATTTTTCCATAACCATGGTCGACCCTCGCGAGGGTCACAGCTCCTGCGTCATGAGTAATCTGGTGCTCACCAAGCAACTTAGTTTGGCGCAGTTAACGTTTTCTCACGAGCCTCTGGCTGGACGCTTTGGCTTTGATACTGTCATCGCGTCGGTGAGCAATATAGACGCGGGCGACAGTGGTGTGCATGGATCACCCACGGTTGTGGTGCTGGACGCTAACAGCGGTATTCAGGCTGAGAAGGCCACGTTTACGGCGGCCTTTAATAATCTGTATGGCGATGTCATCCAGTATGTCCCTAATGCAGAGTTGTTATCTGTGGATGCGCTCAATCGAGGCGTAGAAACTACGGCGGGTGCCTATGCGTGCGAGGTGTTAAATGTGATTCCTAATCATCGTGCGCCGGCTCTACTGCGCGACGCGGGTCTCACCGATGGGGGCTCTTGGGCCTTAGTGGACCCGGTGACCTTTGAGTCTCGTGTTCCGGGGCTGGACGACATTTACGTGATTGGCGATGCCCAGGCGACCGGGCAGCCCAAGAGTGCTCATATGGCGAACGCGCAGGCTAAGGTTTGTGCCGACGCTATCCTGCGCAAGGCGTCGGGATCACCCACGCATAGTACTGAGCGCCTGGCTAATGTCACGACCAACTCTGCATGCTTTAGCCCCGTCAGCTTTAACGAAGCCGCGTGGCTCACAGCAGTCTTCAGGTACAACCAGACGGCGCAGGCCATGGAGCTCGCGCCTAACTCTCTGGGAGCCTCTGAGGGCTGGGACCGAGAGAGTTATGGAGATATGTACGATTGGGCCAACAACCTGTTTTCCGATACCTTTGTGTGAATGCGCAGTAAAAAGGATCGGGGGATAACCTCCGAGCTTTTTTGTCTCATCGCGGATTTTTGGGGTCGTCTTTCTTTGCGTATAACTCAGTGCGGCTTTGCGCGGCCCGTCCCCGCTTTACTCGAGCTGCTCGCGTATCTCCATCGGCTCTGTCGCATTGAACAACGCGCTCGACGGACGCTCGAGCAAAGCGGCGCCGAGCCACTACCACGCGTCTAGACACGGCACTGCCGAATTGGCGCTCGGATATCGCTCTGACAAAGGCGAGGTAGGCAGTAGTCCTTTGAGCGTCCGTCGAGCGCTTCTAACAGTGTGAGAGCCTATCGGTCGATGCGCGAGCAGCTCAAAGGACTACCGCCTGCCTCGACGACTTCAGGCGTAGACAGTGATTGTCAGAACTGTTTGCTGATTACGGTCCCGAGGGCTCCTCAGGACTATTGGGATCTTCTGGATCCTCTGGATCCTCTGGATCTTCTGGATCTTCAGGATCTTCAGGGTCTTCGGGGTCCTCTGGATCTTCAGGGTCTTCGGGGTCCTCTGGATCTTCAGGGTCTTCAGGGTCCTCTGGATCTTCCGCATTATCGTCAGCGTCCTCCAGTTCAGACTCCAGGAAGTTACCGCTGAGATCGAAGACCAGCTCGGTCCCGTTGGTCAGATAAATTTCAATCTCGTTATCGTTGGCATCACGCTCACTAAAGGCGATGTCTGCGTTGGGAAAGTTAGCACTGATGTAGTCCAGTATGTTGCCTGGCAGTTCATTGGTGTCGAGTCGTTCCTCATCATCGTCACTGAACTCCCGTTCACCGTCCAGGGCTGTAGCGAACTCGAACTCCACCTCTTCGGCAAAACCATCGCTGGGGTTGTTGTCACTGACGCTCAGTAGGGAGCCGTTAGTCAGATTGGCAAAAAACCGTGCCTGACTAATGTCATTATCCGCGGAGTTTTCGAACTCTGCCTGGGTGATATCAAAGGTGACGCCCAGCAGCGTAACACTCAAACCATCGACAAAGCTTTGCACGGGCGCCTGTAGCTCACTCTCATCATCGTCGTTATCACGATCCACGCGGGTCGCTACAAGCATGCCGTCGCTATCGAGCGCCTCGACTTCTAGATAGTTTCCGATGCTCAGATCGGCGATCTTGAGATACTCAATCCCATCGCGGTCGTCATCAAAGAGCGTTCGCGAATCGGTGTCCACGTTGATGATGGTCCCGGCAAATTCGAAGCTAAGCAGGGATCCGCTGATGTCGGCCACTGGCGCTTCAATCTTGATGCGACCCCGACGTACGCTAATGGCACTGGCGATGATTTGTTCGCCATTCCAACTGCCGCTGACCTCTACGATAAGGCCATTGCCCAGTGCGAGGCCTCCGATGTTCAGCGCGGCATTGGCAGCGTCAATGGGAAGACCTTCTACCCAGAAGCCGCTGACCCCATCAAAGTTCGTGACCGCACCTTCTACCGTGATCTGGTCGTCGACCTGCAGTGACCCAAGGGCTTCATCGCGACCTTCTACCTCGGCGGCGCGAATGACATCATCAATCAGTTCGCCTTCGACCTCGACGAAGAGGCCGTCGGCAAGTCCACTGGCAGGCAGATCGCTGAGCACCGCATTGCCAGCATCGATGCTTTGTATGCCAATGCTAAATGTCTGCCCCTGAAGATTACTGATAACGCCGCTGAGCTTGACGCCCCCGTCAATGTCGTCTTCGCCGCTGACCCGCGTTGCCCGAAGGCGACCATCACTCTCCAGATAGCCGGATATCTCGGCAACGTCGCCTGCGGTGATGCCATCAAAGCTGCTGTCCTCAAATACGGTGCTGGTGCGCTCGAGGATGACGCTCTGGCCCAGGACCGTGATGCGTGCACTGCTGTTGTCTGCGTTGCGCTCGATGGCTGTGATAGGGCCTTCAAGCTGGGGATCGTAGTCGACCCGTTGGGCGGTGCCATTAACCCCGTCGTCCTGCACGGTGCCGGACACCGAGACCACCATACCCAGTCCCAATTGGTCTTCGCTGGCGGGCTCGCCGTTAATGAATATCTCTGCGTCGGCCACATCAAAACGTACGCCGTTGACAAAGATACTGCCGGTGCCGGTTATGACGCCGCTGCTGGTTAGTCCCGTGCCGCCAATTCCGCCGCCGCCGCCCGGCGCGCTGACGACGCCTGCTAAGAGGTCGCCGGCACCACCGCCACCGCATGCGCCGAGGCAAAGTAGGCTCCCGGCGGTTAAAACGCGTAACGCTGTACGCGAGGCTTTGGGATCAAAGAAAGACTTCATGAACGGGGGTCCTCGTGAATGGTGTCGTCGTAGTAGTAGATGCCGACAGAGACGTATCTTGCGCTTTCGGTGGAATCGGTAGGGATGTCGCTATGGATCTCATGGGCTGTCAGCCAGGCGTGGTAATCCTCCAGCAGTTCCTGGGACTTCCTGTTTGACAGCTGCTTGAATTCCTCAAGCGCACTGGCCGAAATACTGCCGTTGGAGACTTTGCGCTGAAACACGCGCGCGGCGCGCTTATGGATGAGGTTGTGGTCAATGCTGGTAATGATCTCGGCCACGTCATTGCCCAGAATGTTGATGCTCGCGGCGGGGGTTTGGGTCGGCAGATAAGCACGCTCAAGGAGTTGCACGCCGCGGTCATCACTGACCACAGTGCCGCTGCTCTCCAGTGCTGACAGCATGGCCGCCACAGGAACGTCGCCCGAGTATTTCTTGACCAGGAGCTCAAAACTGTGATCCCCCTGCATAGGAAGCACCCCGGGCTGACCCTCGCTATCCAAAAACCTTGGATCAACGGTCCAGCCGGTGATGACGCGGACTGCCCGGTTATAGCGACGGTCGCTGTTCAGCCCCGTATCGATGTCCAGCGCTGCTAAACGCGATGCCTCTTTGCGTGTGAGGCCGGTCATGGCTGCAACGCTGGATATACTGCTGCGCTTTCCCGAGCGTCGCAGTTGCTCCAGGCTTTCGTCCACGAAGGCTTTGCGCGCAAGCTCGGCAAAAGATCCATAGGCCATGCCGTGGTGCAACATCACACGGGCAAGGGGTTTCAGGATTTTAAAGATTGCACTGCTTAGCGCGTTTTGAATATCGTTGCTCATGTTTGGGATTATTTTCCCAAAACAAACTTTTGTCAATACTAATTCTCATTTAGATCCGCAATAGTGTGATCAGTGCCACATAAATCGCGCGCCGTCCCAGGAGAAGCGATCTTGGCTGACGCCGCGGCGCAGGCTTGAGCGCTTTACTGCCCGCGCGGAAGCGGTCTTGGTGGCTGACTCGAGGGTTCGCGATTTCGACGTCCCACCTTATAAAAAGGGTTGCGAGCGAGAGAGTTGTACCGTTCCGGATATGGATGAAGCACGGGAATACAATCGGGTCTCAATCTACGCGGCTTGCAGTGAAAGGAATTCTGCGGCCAAAGCCCAGTGACTGTATGATTCACCCCTCATCTATCTTAAAAAGACAGTGATTTCACAATGCGCCCTTGGCTTGCTCCATTACTTCTTTACGCGCTTAGCAGCAGTGTTTGGGCCTGGTCTGATCATGCGAGCCTGCTGTGGCCGTTGGTTCGAACGCAGCCAGAGATGCTTGAAACCACGCTAAAAGTAGAGTCCCTCGATGACTTTTTGCGCACCGAGGCCACGGGTCTCGCCGCGTTGTTGAGTGGGCATGAGGCCATGTCCCGGGAGACCTTTCCTCATTACGCGCCGCGTCCAGACTCACTGACATTTACGGCGGACGCTGACGATCTGCGGGAAGCCTTTTTGCGCGCCATTCGCGTGAACCCGACCCTAGCGTATCCGCTCTATCGCCAGACTACGGTAGAGGATCCTTTTGTCGCTCCCGGCTTGGTAAAAAACTTTAATGAGTTGAGCTTTCTCGCGGGGGGTGTGTCCCACGATTCCATTGTCTATGTCGCTCTGAGCGCTGGGGATCTTGTGGCGCCGGCCCATGTGCTGGCCAGTGGCAGTGATGAGCCTGACTTTGGTTTGGATATCGGCCTGTTCGAAGACAACGACACTGATTTTGCGTCAGATTATGGTTTTGGCACACAGCCCTTTGGAAACCCTAATCTGGACTACAGCTCGCAGGCGCCTTTTCATATGGGCTTTTACCATCTCGATTGGCTGACTCGCAAAGCACAGCCGGATCTACTGCGAACCTATCCTGAGTGGCGCGTCTCTTTGTTCCGAGCGCTGTCGCAGTTTGCCTTCGAGACCGGACACGATTACTGGGGTTGGCGATTCGCTGGATGGGGTTTGCACTACATCGGTGACCTTACACAGCCCTATCACGCTCATCCGTTGCCGGGGGTTAACACGGTAGAGGCTCTGTGGGCGGTGGTACGCGGTAAAACCAACGAGGCAATCCAGTTGGTCTCTAATCGTCATGGCGTACTGGAGTCCTACCAGTACCAGCGCGTACAGAAGTCCCTCGATCAAAAGGAATGGAGTAGTCCAATTCTCGCAGCCGTCGCTAGTGCGGTAGACGTCCCCGTGTTTGATGAGCTGACCGTGCGTGAAGTACTCACGAAAGAGAGCGTAGACGCGGGGGCCGAGCTCGATGGGGTACTTCAGAGCAACATGCCTCCGCGCTACGTGTCGGATCCCGCATTTGAATGGACTGGATCCGGGGAAGAGGCGGCCATTGTTGTTACCGTCGCCAGTGATCGTGGAGAGCAGGCTATTGCCGTCCTGGATGCCGCGGTGGCGGAGCAAATGCTGCAATTCTCGCGTTTCGCACAGGCCTGGATCAATGACGCGCGGAGCAACTGGCTCTCAGATGCGTCAGCGGAATCTACACCATGAATATGACGGAATCCCTAAACGTGTTTGGGGAGCCTCTTGAGTCCTGCAGCCACGATCCCGTAACAGGTTTTTTTCGTGACGGTTGTTGTAACACGTCCACTCAGGATGGCGGTTCGCACACGGTGTGTGTGGAACTGACTCAGGAGTTTTTGGATTTTTCTCGAAGCCGCGGTAACGATTTAATGACGCCCGTGCCGGAGTATGGTTTTCCTGGCCTCAAGGCAGGTAATCGTTGGTGCCTCTGTGCATCACGCTGGCTGGAGGCTCACCAGCACGGTAAAGCCCCACGGGTCTATCTTCAGCGGACCCACCAGCGCGCGATTGAGATCGTGCCTATGGATGTGCTGCGACGCCATGCCCTGGATTTGAGTTAGTCGTCAGCTCAGAGAAAGCGGTGGACGGTTGCTCGAAGCCCATATCCGGTCTAGTCTCTCCAGCCCTCTTAATAATTTTAAAGCACAGGATTCCTCCCCATGACTGACACACGCGACTTCGACATTCTGGTTTTTGGAGCCACGGGTTTTACGGGTCGCTTGATCTGTGAGTATTTGAACGAAACCTATGGCAGCAATGCAGAGTTTCGTTGGGGTATGGCTGCTCGTAACCTGGCGAAGCTAGAGCAGCTTCGTGATGAGCTGGGTATTGATAGCAGCGTATCGCTGGTGGTGGCGGATAGCGAAGACAAAGCGAGCATCGACAAGCTGGCCGGTTCCACGCGAGTCCTGCTTAGTGCAGCCGGGCCTTATCAGCTTTACGGGAGCGCGGTCGTGGAGTCCTGCGCGCGCCTCGGGACGGACTATGTTGATCTAAATGGTGAGCCCCTGTGGATGAAGGACATGATCGCGGCGCATGATGAGACGGCTCGGGAGAGCGGTGCGCGTATCGTGTTCTCCTGTGGTTTTGATTCTCTGCCCTCGGACCTTGGGGTGCATCTTTTGCAGCAGGTGGCGAGTGCCAAATTTGGTGCACCTTTGCCGCGGGTAAAGTGTCGTGTGAAAGCGATGCAGGGAACCGCGTCCGGTGGAACAGTCGCTTCCTTCACTGCCACCATGGCATCGATTAAAGCGAATCCTGCGCTGTTTGCGGATCTTGCCAATCCATTCGTACTCACTGATGGGTTCACCGGTCCAGAGCAGCCCGCAGGGAATGAAATGTTGTTTGAGGAAGATCTGAACAACTGGTCGGGTCCTTTTATCATGGCCACGATTAACACCAAGAATGTGCATCGCTCTAATCAACTGTTGGGCCATGCCTATGGGGCTGACCTTGTATATGACGAAATGATCCTGCTGGGAGAAGCCAAGCCGGAGTCAGCCGGTGGCGACATGTCCTTGGATATGACCCTTAAGCCGGGTGAGGGTCCGAGCAAGGAAGAGCGAGAGGCGGGCTTTTACGACATTCTCTACGTGGGGAGCAACGAAGCTGGCGATACAGCAACGGTGCAGGTCTATGGGGATCGCGATCCCGGTTATGGATCGACCTCCAAAATAATTGCCGAGGCGGCGGTGTGCTTGTCCCAAACGCCTAAAGGTCACGGCGGTTGTCTCACGGCGGCACCGGTAATGGGTGATAGCTTGCGCCAGCGATTGCAGGATCATGCAGGCGTTAGCTTCACGGTTCTATAGCTCGGTGGAAGACAGTTTAGGGTGCCAGGTCTGTGGTCTCTTCGGACAGCACCGTAAATTGCTCGTCAAGCCAGGCTAACCAATCGCCTTGGAGAGATTGCAGTCCTCCCGGGTAATCTTCCAGGGCTTTTCTAAGGTCAGGCCTGGCTTCGCAGCGGTGCGTGTAGGCCTGCTGCACGACGCGCTGCAAAGTGCGTTGGCCATCGTCTGAATGCATCATAAAAGTAATGAAAGACCAGGCGCTTGCATAGCGCCTTTGCGCATCCTCCTTCATCCACAGCTGTCGCGAAAGCGCGGTCATATCGCTGATGCTGATAGGCCCCTGGCTGCGTAGCATCTGTAAATGTAGGAGGTTGTCTGCAAATTGCACATTGCCATCAACCAGGTGCAGGGTCTCGTAGTACTCGGCGAGCCCTTCATTGAGCCAAGGCGGCGTTGCCCCTAAGTGGGATGCCGTAACGAGATGGGATAATTCGTGGAAGGCATTGCCCAGCGCTGTGGCGCGATAGGCCGGTGTGTACAGAATCAGCGCTTCGTTGCTGCGCATGCGATAAAAGCCGGTAGTAGTCCACTCATCGGTATTGGGTTTACCGTAGATTTGCCTGAATTGATCTTCATCGCCTAGAAAGCGAATATTGATTCGAGAGTGAAGCAAGGCGTTCTCACCCAGCCATTCGCGCCACTGTGCGTAGGCAGCATCCGCGCCGATAGCTATTTTTTGTTCCATACCCTCAGGGAGCGTGGCCGCTTCGGCTTGCACAGCAATAGAAAAGGGTTCTGCCGCCGCGGCCCATGATGGCGCACGATCATCACTGCAGTGGGGTGCGACGAGGGCCAGAACCTCAGGGGCGGGAGATGCGTCCCGCAGGTGGGTGGTGACTATGCCCGCAACTACGACCACAAGAACGACCACAAGAACGAACCCGCCACACAGCAGTGCCGCAATGCTCAGAGCATTGACGGCTTTGGCAAACTTTTGCTGCTTGGTTTTACGGGGCATCCTGGTCCTGATAAGTGCCGAGACCTTAGTCGGGCATTACTTCCTGGTAGTCGCGGGTGATGCGCTCGAGTCGCTCTTGTACTGCCGGCCAAAACTTCGCGTGGGTGAATAGGTAAAAGGTGCTGGTTTCCATGCCGCGCACGACGCGCTCGGCAAGCGCCTCTACGCTAATGCCCTCATTGGCGATGATTTCGCCGACTTTGTTCATGCCGTCAGTACTGCCTGACGCATTTGCGGCCTCTTCTGCGTCAGGGTGGTTGCGGCGACTCTCTGCGATTCGAGTCTTGACCCAGGCCGGGCACAGCACCGAGATTTCGATCGCAGAGCCCTGAAGTTCGTGTCGCAGCGCTTCGGAGTAGCCGACGACGGCAAATTTGGTGGCGCAGTAAGCCGCCATGCCGGGATTGGCGACATGCCCGGCCAGAGAGGCGGTGTTGATGATGTAGCAAGGCTCGCCCAGGGCACGCATGGCTGCCAGAAAGAACTCTACGCCGTACACCACTCCCAGCAGGTTTACATCGACCACCCACTGCCAGTCTTGCAGGGGTGTCTCGCCGGCAGGGAAGTGTCCTCCACCAACCCCGGCGTTGTTGAATAGGAAGTTCACCTTGCCGTGTTCGGCCAAGGTACGCTCAGCAACTTGGCGATAGGCGTCGGCGTCGCGAACATCGAGAACCTCGGTGTGGACCTTGATGCCCTCGGCACGTAGTTCCCGGGCCGCCGCATCCAGCGTGTCGGCTTCCACGTCCGCAAGGACCAAAGTCATGCCCTGGCGCCCCAAAGCGCGGCCTACGCCCAAACCTATGCCTGCAGCGCCGCCTGTGATGAAGCCCACCGTATTTTCGAAGTTGTTCATTGGTTGTCCTTAACGTTAGCAAGCTGGGCACAATAAGGGAGACATCGTCAGGGGTCCAGCGCGTATAATCATTAGTACACCCAGACAGGTATGGCGCCGTGTTTAACTGGGATGGCGTCCTAATAAGGAGTTTCCATGTCGAATTTTTCTTTTAATCCTATGGTCGCAGCTCTGCTGTTCACCAGTGCTGTACTCACACTCAGTGCCTGCCAGTCCGAGGAGTCAGCGCAGGCTGGGTCCGCCGCTGATGTGGCAGAAGTCAACGTAGAGGCCGCGCCGGCCGCCGCCATGGCCGGGACTGCCAGTCTTGCTGCCGTTCTTACCGCCCAGCCCAAGGCTGTTCAGGCGCGCTACGCTGATCGGCGCCCGGCAGAGACCCTGGCTTTCTTTGGTATCGAACCTGGTATGAAGGTACTCGAGGCGCTGCCCGGTGGTGGCTGGTACACCAAGATCCTGGTCCCGTATCTGGGCACCGAGGGCAGTCTTGTGGGCGTGGATTACGATCCTGCCCTGTTTCCTTTGTTTGGCTTTATGTCGAAGGAGCAGCTCAAGGCAAAAGACACCTGGGTAGATACTTGGCTGGCTGATGCACGTGGGTGGTTTGATATGCCCGTGGGCGATATCGATGCCTTTCAATTCGGGGCGCTGCCCGAGCGTTTTGAAGGGGCGTTGGATGCGGCACTGTTCATTCGCGCTCTGCACAATATGGCGCGTTTTGAAGAAAAGGGTGGGTTTTTGACCGCATCCCTGATCGAGACTAAAACCGCGCTGAAGCCCGGCGGCATTGTGGGCGTCGTGCAACATATGGCTCCGGAAGATGAGGCCGATGACTGGGCTGATGGGTCGGCGGGCTACTTGAAGAAAAGTGTTGTGATTGGCCAGTTTGAAGCAGCGGGCTTTGAGTTTCTGGGCGACTCCGACATCAATGTGAACCCCCTGGATCAACCGACCAGCGAGGATATTGTATGGCGTCTTCCGCCGACTTTGTCTGGAAGCGCTGACAATCCGGAGCTCGCCGAGCAAATGTCCGCCATCGGTGAATCCAGCCGTATGACGCTGTTGTTCAAAAAGCCCGAGTAAGGGCTCGCATAGGAACTCAAGCAACAGAAGAGCAACACACAGAGGCCGAGCATCGCTCGGCCTTTAGTCAGCCTGGATTTCGCCGTTACTTTCCTTCGACCTGTCTGTCCACCCTGGGCAGCTGGATCATTCGTTTTTTGTTTGGCTGGGCAGCCTGGGAGCTCACAGCGTCTGCGTTTTGGGTAGGTAGCATTGCCGGCCTTATGTTGGTGCCGACATTTTTACTGACGCCTATCTTTGGTATCACTGCGGATCGGATTAATCCGCGCAACGGCCTCTTGGTGACGATAAGCCTCATGGGCTTGTTGGCCGCTCTGGCCGCCATAATCGCCACTTTAGGTTATTTGGAGCTTCCCGCGCTTGCGGTGTTGGCGCTGGCATTTGGTGCACTTACCTCAGCCCACACACCTATTCGTTTGGCGTTTTTGCCGCGGCTGGTCGAGCGCGGGGCTCTGCCCAGCGCCATTGGTTATTCGGCAATCATTTTTAATAGTTCGCGAATCATCGGCCCAGCGGTAGGGGCATGGCTGCTTGTCGTATCCTCTGTGCCCGCCGCTTTTGCGGTCTCTGCAGTGATTTGTATTGGGGCCGTTGCCTTGCTGACCCGGGTAACCGGCACGGAGCGTGAAGCGACCACTGAAGAACGAGGGTCGTTTGCGAAGCAGCTGCGGGCGGGGTTTGTTTATCTGCGCCGGGATTCCATGCTGCGCCAGGTGTTTTTGTTAACGCTGGCGAGCGGGATGCTGGGTCGCACGGTGATTGAGCTGCTACCGGCGGTGTCGGGCAGAGTTCTGGGCGGTGATTCGGCGACGCTGGCAACCTTAACCGCCGCGGCGGGCGCAGGTTCAATTCTCGGTGGCCTTTTGGTCTCGCGCCAGAGCGGTCGACTCCGAAGGCTGTATCACCTGGTACTCTTCGGACTGACGCTTTCGGCTATGACGGTCCTCACCGCGGCTTTTTGGCAGGATGTCTGGGTTGTAGCGGTCGCTATTGCGCTGATTGCGGGCTGCACTACGACGATCGGTACGGGCTGTCAGGCACTTACTCAATTGACGGTCGCAGAGAGCTACCGTGGGCGGGTAATGAGTCTGTGGGCGGTGGTGGCTATGGGTACACCCGCTATTGGAGCCGTACTCGTAGGTAGCGTCGCGGATGCCGCCGGGTTTCCCCTGGCGTTTGCTGGTACTGCGCTGTTCGCTTTGGTGATCGTTTTGGTACTGCGATCCCCTGCCCCGAGTCAGTCAGTGGGTTCGTAGCGGGGAATACTGCCGTCAGCAATGCCCCGACGATAGCGCTGGACCTCGGCTTTGACTTCCGGTGCAAATAAATACAAGCCGATAATATTCGGCACGGCGATGAGAAAGACCATGGCATCCGAGAAGGCCAGTACCGACTCCAGTTGAATCATGCAGCCTAAAGCCAAAAAGGCGCAGAACACGAATTTGAAGCTGTTCTGAACGAGCATCCCCTCGCCAAACAAATAAGTGCAGGCCTTCAGACCATAGTAGCTCCAGGACACCGCAGTAGAAAACGCGAACAGCAGTGCCGCGACGGCGAGTGGGTAGGGCGCCCAACTCACGTGATGAGCAAAAGCCGCAGAGGTCAGTGCGATGCCCTCGAGTCCGCTCTCCATCAATCCGTTGGGAAAGGCGGTGACTACAATCACCAGTGAGCTCAAGGTGCAGATCACCACAGTGTCGATAAACGGCTCTAGCAGCGAGACCATGCCCTCGGATGCCGGCTCATGGGTTTGTACTGCCGAATGGGCGATAGAGGCCGATCCAATGCCGGCCTCGTTGGAGAACAGCGCGCGCTGAAACCCTACGATCATGGCCCCAATGGCGCCGCCGGTGGCGCTCTCCATGGTAAAGGCCGAGCTAAAAATCAGACCCAGTGCCTGAGGGATTTCGCTGTAGCTTAGCGTGATGATCACCAAAGCCGACACGATGTACAGCACGGCCATAGCCGGTACAACTTTTGCTGCAAAGCCTGCGATGCTGCGAATGCCGCCGATGATTACCAGACCCACCGCCAGTGCGATTCCGATGCCAAACAACCAGCCGCGCTCGGCAAAGAAACTCTGCTGCCCTCCACTGATGCTCACGAACTGCACATAGGCCTGGTTAGACTGAAACATGTTGCCGATACCCAGGCAGCCGACCATCAAGCATGCCGCGTAGAACGCGCCCAGCGCTTTGCCAACTTTGGGCCAGTTGCGGACCTGCAGCCAGTGCTCCAGGTAGTACATGGGGCCGCCGGAGACCGAGCCGTCGCTATTGTGCCGTCGGTATTTAACGCCCAGGGTACATTCCACCAGTTTGGTAGACATGGATAGTAGGCCTGCGACCACAAGCCAGAACGCCGCGCCGGGTCCACCGATACTGATCGCTACGGCAACACCACCAATATTGCCGATGCCGACGGTGCCAGAGACCGCCGTGGCCACCGCGCGAAAATGCGAGATCTCCCCCGGTGCGTTGGGGTCGTGATAGTCCCCACGGAGGATACGTACGGCGAGAGGAAATCCGCGGAAATTCAAAAAGCCCAAGTAGACGGTAAAGAATGTGGCGGCGACAGCTAACCACAGTACGATCCAGGGGATCTGCATACCCGCGATGGGAATCTCATAAAAGATGAACGCTGCGAGACCGTCCGCAAAGGGCTTAATAGCAGCTTCAACGGTGGCATCAATAGTCTGAGGCATCGGGGCTTCTCGTGATTCGCAGGAGAAGACCATACCGACTGTGGCGCGCAACACAAGTTACCGCGGATGAAGCTCTGCCAGTTGTTGACGAAAGGGACTGGTGTTTGATGGCCGGTAGCGCAGACAATGGCGCAATAATATTGGCGTCGGGCACAAGCTATGGCTACTTACTCCGTTATCAATCCCTGGAATGACGAACTCCTGGGTGAATACGCTTATGCAGACGCTGCTGCGATTGCAGCGTGTCTCGAGACTCTTAGGACAGGGGAGGAGATCCAACGCAGCCTGCCTGCGCACGAGCGCTCAGATATTCTCCAGCGCTTGGCCGACTTGCTGAGCGCGCATCGGGAAGAGCTCGCGGCGTTGATCACAACCGAAATTGGCAAAACTATTTCGGACGCCCGGGTCGAACTCGACCGGGCCATCAATACGGCGATCGCCTCAGCACAAGAGGCCAGACAGATTGCTGGCGAGGCTCTGGACTCTGATGCCTATCCGCCAACCCGCGGGCGCATCGGAGTGGTGGTTTGGCGGCCTCTGGGCACGGTGCTATGTATTACGCCCTTTAACTTTCCGCTTAACATCGCGATGCATAAGTTGGGGCCCGCATTTGCCGCAGGCAATGCGGTGATGTTCAAGCCAGGCCCGCAAAATACCGCGTCAGCAATGCGACTCGTGGAGCTTTGTTATGAGGCGGGTATGCCCCGGGAAACATTACAGTTGTGCATTCCCGATGTGCCGGACATGTCTGATCTTGTAGCGCACCCTCAGGTCAAAGCGATTAACTTTACCGGTGGCACCGCAGCCGCTCGGGCTATTTCGGCGGTGGCGGGTTTCAAGAAACTGTTGCTGGAACTGGGGGGTAACGACCCGCTGATTGTTATGCCAGATGCGGATGTTGATGCGGCCGTTTCGGCGGCAATCAATCAGCGTTTTGCGACGGCAGGGCAGCGTTGCACCGCGGCCAAGCGTTTGTTTGTGCACAGTGAGATATACACGCAGTTTCGCGAGGCTCTGGTGGCAAAGACCTCAGCGCTGATAGTGGGTGACCCTGCTCTTGAAGACACATTTGTGGGGCCGGTGATTCACGCCAAGGCAGCCGATGAAATCAGTGCACGCATTGACGATGCGTTGGCCCGGGGCGCAAAGCTCGCCTGTGGCCACAGACGAGAGGCTAATCTCTTGTGGCCCACGGTAATTGAAGATGTGCCCGATGATGCAAGCTTGGTGGCTGAAGAGACCTTCGGCCCGGTACTTCCGTTACGAAAGTTTGACACTCTCGACGAGGTTATTGCCTTGGTGAATGCCTCACCCTACGGACTTCAGGCTGGCGTGTTCACCCAGAATTTGAGCGTTATCCGACGTTTGTTCGACGAGTTGGAGGTAGGGCTTTTAGCGAGTAACGATGGTCCCGGGTTTCGTGCGGAGCATTTTCCCTTTGGGGGCGTAAAAGATAGCGGTATCGGTCGCGAAGGGGTGAAGTACGCCATCCGCGAGATGAGTTATCAGAAAACTCTGGTGATCTGATCACACAGCCCGGGAGTGATGTGCTTGCCACGCTCCCGCGACTATCGTGGGCAGGCGCTAGACGAGACTCAGATCAGTCGCCGCCAATGCATTGTCGATGGCAGTAACGATACGATCGATTTCTTCGTCACCGATGATCAGCGACGGACTCAGGCACAGCGTGTTGTTGAACTCGACAAAGCTGCGATTGGTGCGCCCGATCATCACACCGTTCTTGAGGCAATGCGCGGCCACAGCAGCTACATAGCTCTCTCGCACGGGCTGTTTGCTGACACGATCTGCAACGAGCTCGACACCGATAAATAATCCCTTACCTCTAACATCGCCAATCACGACATGACGAGACTTGAGCTCTTCGAGTCGCTCGAGCAGTTGTTCGCCGCGCTTTGCCGTGTTCTCGACCAGCCCTTCACGTTCGATGATCTCGATGTTCTTGAGCGCTGCGACCAGTCCGCCGGCACAGCCGCCAAAGGTCGAAATATCGCGGAAATAGTCCATCTGTGGGTTCCCGCTGTCTTCATGGATTGCGTCGAATACGCGCTCGCTGGTCACCAAAGCGGATATAGCGGCATAACCCGAGGCCAGTCCCTTGGCGAGGCTGACAAAATCGGGCTCTATGCCGTAGTGCTGATAGCCAAACCAGGCACCGGTGCGGCCCAGGCCGCAGACCACTTCGTCAATGTGCAAAAGAATGTCGTACTTGCGACACAAAGCCTGCACCGCGGGCCAATAGCCTTCGGGCGGGGGAATGACGCCCCCGCCGGCGGTCACCGCTTCCAGGCAGAGCGCCCCGATAGTCTCGGGGCCCTCGCGAAGAATGACTTCTTCTATCGCGGCGGCAGCCCGCTCCCCATAATTGACGACCTCACCCCATTGCGAGCGGTACTCAAGGCAATGCGGTACAGAGACGAACCCGGGCACATAGGGGCCATATTGGTCGCGACGCTGCTCCTGGCCGGTGGCAGACAGGCAGCCGATGGATGAGCCGTGATAGTCGCGCTCGCGATACAGGATTTTGTATTTCTTTTCGCCGCCGTAGCGCTTGTGAGCAATCTGGCGAACCATTTTAAAGGCTTTTTCGTTGGCTTCGGAGCCGGAGTTGGCAAAGTACACGCGACTCATGCCCGGCATTTTCTCAATTAGGCGTGCCGACAGCGCCCTGGCGGGTTCGCTACCCAGGGTTTGGGCGAAGTAGCACATCTGTACCAGTTGGTCGCGCACTGCATCGGCAATTTCTTCACGGCCATAGCCCACATTCACGGACCAGACGCCGCCCGATGTCGCATCCAGATATTCTTTGCCGTGCTGGTCCCAGATACGCATACCCAGACCACGCACAATGGTCATCAGGTTCTTTTCATCGACCTGGCCATGATGCGTGAGGTGATGCCAGACGGTGGGTGTGATTACCGGCTCTGGATCGGAGAGTGCCGCTGCTTCCATGATCTTACTCCGCTGCGCTGGAACCTGCAGGATTCCAGCTTCTAGTCAGTATTCATACCCGTGAGCTACTGCTTTTTGTGAGCTATACGTGGGGATTGAACGGTGCATATTCCACACTAATGTGGGGTTGCTCACAACATCATTGTTTAAAGCATGATGCTAGAGCTAGGTTTGTTAAGTCTGTGTTAACGTTTTTGATTCGTCAACTTGAAGATAGCGCTTAAACTTTATGAGAACTCGATTCGCCTCACGCCGATTGTTGGCAGCCGTTTGCGTATGCTGGACGGGGGCTTGCCTTCCATTCAGCGCGCAGGCAGGTGTGCTTAACGTTGACAAGGGTGAACTCGATCAGCAACTTACTATGCAGTGGGAGTTTGAATCCGCTGTTCGCTCAGCGTTCGCTCGTAGCGATTACTCCGCTGTGATCCTCAGTGTCGAAAACATGCGCTCAGGGCTCGCCCTCTCTCCCGGTGTTCGGGGTATACATAGTGCTGCCTTGAGTTTGAGCGGGGTTGAGGTATCTGAGCATTACGAGTCTCTGCTGCAATTGGCCGACGATTTGTCTGCCGATGAGGCCAGACTCATTGTGGACGCGCTACTGTCAGCCGACAAAGAAGATTGGGCTGCCAGTATTTGTGAGCGGGCGCTAATAGGCAGTCCTGATGACGTTGGCCTAATTGAGGCACTCGGGCGTATCAGAGTTCAGCACGGGCGAGATGATATGGCTGTGCGTTATTTCGAGCGTAGTTTGGCGTTACGCGCTTTGGCAGAGCTGCCTGTGGAGCCGCGAATACTCGATGAAACTGCGCGAAGCTATTTGGCGCTGCAGCGATACGCTGATGCTGCGGAACTGTATACACGCTATCCGGATACAGGCGGTGAGTTGGCGGGGCTCGCGGCATTGCACGCTTTACTCAATGTAGGGCGTGTCGATACGGCGATTTCTATGCTCGAGTCTGTGAGTTTGCCTAGCTCGTCCTCAGCGCTTTTTCGCGCCCGCATTCTATTGCTAGCGGGCTTTCCGGAGCGCAGTCTAAAAGCGCTGCACGATGCAGAGGGGATTAGATCGCAGGTCGCGGCGCGGATCAGAATGCAGATCGTTGCCGCGCTGGCAGTGGGAGACGTTGCGCAGAGCCGTTCTTATCTTCAGCGTCTGGAAGGAATTCCAGGTGGGATGACCATTGATCCCAGTCTTTACGCGCTGGTCTACGTTGCGGAAGGAAAAGTTGAGGCCGCGCGCGACGCCTTGAGAAGGAGTAGTGCACCTCTCGGCGAGATGGCTCAGCAGCCGGAACTAGGCTCCGCTCTCTCTCGCCCGGGTGATGTACCTCAGTTGGCTATCGCCTATTTTCGACATCAGCTGGGATTTTTCACGTTAGCTAGTAAAGAGTTGTCGTCGTTGTCGGGTCCCCAGGGTCAATCTCCGCTCGCCAACCTGCTTATGGCGGACAGCGCGTATCGGAGTGGCGATTGGGATAAAGCCCTGAAGGGCTACAGGGTGCTCACAGAGCAGCTGCCTAAGGCTGTTTCATTACGCTTTGCTATGGCAAATGTACTGATGCAATCCGGAGAGCGAGAAGCTGCACAAGCTATGCTCGCTGGCGTAGTTGAACAAAGACCTGACTATACTGCGGCGCAGTTTACGAACGTCTCGCTGTTACTCGAGACAGGGCGTACTGATGAGGCCATAGAGGCGATCATGTGGTCATTGAACTTTAAACCGGACTCTGTGGTGCTTCATGAGTTGCTGGTTACTGCGTATATTCAAGTGGGGGATGTAGGGGCCGCGCAGAAGGCTTTAGCGCGACTGCGAACCATCGCTGGCAGCGAGTCGACAGCTCTTTGGCGTCTTGATGGCAAGTTAGCTGTGCTGGAAGGCGCTCCGGAGCGTGCTCGTGATTCATTCGAAAAAGCTCTGCGACAGCAGTTTGACCGCCCGGACGTCATGCGGGAGTTGGCAGATGTTTACGATGACCTGAATCGAGCGCGTCTTGGCTCCGGGTTTCGCAGTCTTGCTTCAATGCTCGAAGATCCTGTTGCGCACAGATAGTAATTGCGGTCGCTTAGGTGAGCCTCCTTGGTGCCATCGTCAGCAGAAGGCCCCAGATGAGTGTCCCCACCGTGAGAATCCCGGCTATTACTGCTCCGTGCCGGCTAAAAAATGTGTTCCTACTTTGAAGATTTACAGTGGCTAAAAGTATGCTCTCTTGCGCACCATTCTCTATCGCTGCTACACGACCATAGGGATCTACTGCGATTGATGGACCACCGTTAGCGCTCCGAACAACATAGCGCTGGTTCTCTATGGCTCGTAGTACGACATGGGGTAGGGGGATCGTGTACGCCGATTCGGCATCGCCGAATGCCGCATTGTCGTTCGACATATTAATGAGAACTCCTGCTCCCTGCTGCGCAAGTTGGCGAACAAAGTCAGGAAAGAAAACTTCCCAACAGATGAATACACCGATTTTGTGATCATCAAGATTAAACAATCCCAGCGTGTTTCCGGTCTGCAGACGCGATGGCCACCGTTCGGCGAGAGTAGGGGGTAGGTATGGCGCCATGAGGGTTTTCTCTACGCCCGGTGCAAGTAGAATTTTGTGGTATTCCTGATTTATGTAACCGCTGCTAGGAATCAAGAACGCGGCGTTGTAAAGCCTAGGGGCTTCGCCGGGGACCACTTCAATGCTATGAGCCCCTACAAGCATGGGGGCGTTCTGAGACTTCGCCTGCTCGAGCAGTGCAGTGATGAGTTCGCGATTGCGGTAGGATCGAAGGGATAGGGGGATCGCGGTCTCTGGCCACACTACGAGACCGGGCCTGGCGTTTTTTGTAATGTCCGTGAGGCTGTCTGTCAGAGTGACTAAGTCTAGAAGGGTTTGTGGATCACGCTTCTCCTCACCGCTACGCAGCGTACGGAGCGCGGCGATCGTGAGATGACGCTCCGGTGCGCTATCGTAGCTCGGTGCGCCCGCAAAAGAGATAGCCCCGATGACGATTAACCCGGTGCTACATGCCAGGAAAAGCGCGAGAGTGGGTCGAGTTAAGTGCCTGCGTATCGCGAGTGCTATGGTTGCATTGCCCAGAGCCAGAACAAAGCTGGCACCGTACGCGCTCACCCATGCGGCAGATTGCAGGAGCATTGGATATTCCCACCAGAAGTACCCAAGGCCGTAGGGTGGTAGGGGCGCAATGTTGTCTGAACCAACAAATTCAAGGCTTGTCCACAGACTTGCAAACCATAACGCGAACGAAACACCACTGAGACCGCGCGTCAGAGCGAACTGAATTCCAACAGCAAAGAGGCCCGGGAGGCACGCAAAACCAGCTATGGTAATTACAGCGCCGGCAGCGTTTATACCCGATAGCCAGTAGAACAAGGCGCCCGCATAGCCTAGGCCAGCGATCCAACCGAGACCAAACGTGTGGATAACACGCAGTTTCTGCGCTGCTGGCCATATTGCGAGTGAAAGTAGCGCCAGGGGTAGAAGTGATAAAACCGGGTAGCCAAAGACCGGTGAGGCCGCCACGAATGTGGCGGCAGATGCTGTAGACAGAAAAATTCGTTTCAGCTTAGCGTCACCCTGACAAACCCGAGCGGAGGATCATCGCACTGATGCCCCCAAAATGGCAGTGCACCCTCCGCCGAGAATAGGCCTAGGCCTGGCGTGAACGTCGAGTATGCAGCAGGCCAAATATTCCAGCGACGAGCAACAGCAGCGTTGCGGGGGCTGGAACCTTGGCGGAGAGCTCTTGGCTGATCTCGACAAAGTTGGGACTCAGGCCATCGCCGGTCTCGTAGCTGCCGGGCGTGCGTTGGAAAAACACGTCGTAGATTCCTGCATCGCCAAAAGAGATATCAAACAAACCCGTACCCACGAGTGTCCAGGCCGCTGATGTGACGTATTCTACGCCGTCTAAAAAGCCTGTGTCGGTGGATGAGGATTCAGGCGTTGCCGCTAATGCACTACCCAGCGACTCCCCGCCCGGGGATCCGATGAACAACTCAACGCTCTGATTCGCAAAGTATTCGTGCTCAAGCAAAATCAAGGGCGATGATGTGTAAGACAGATCAATTTCCAGTGCAAACGACTCGCCAATGGTCACCTCTGTCGAGGAATCAGTCCACGTGGTCCCGTCAATACGCACGTCGCCTAACGTGTACTCGCCGAAGGGGTCGGCGACGCCCATGGCGAGGTTGCTGACTGATAGAGATATTACTGTGGAAACGAGTAGGGTAATGGGCTTCATAGGTGATTTATCTTCAATAGATTCAATTATCACTTGAGACTGCATAATTCAGGCCAGTAATCCCGGGCGCGGCGCTGCCCCGCTTCGGTGCTTGCATAAACTACTTATTAATCAATGGCTTGTTGATTTCTCGGGCTGACCCGCGTTATCATTTTTTATGGCGGACTACAGCCATTGAGGCAAAAACGACTAAATTAACTTGAAGACAAAAGTCGTTTGTAAAGTTTACCGACGCCTGGGGTACTGGTTCACATTCTGCGGTTGGTCCTCCGATCTGCTGAGTGAGCAGGAGGATGCTCCAATTTATCGTCTCATCGCGAGACTCCCGTTAGCGACTCCGATACAGCCCAACATGCACCAGCGGCGTTTTTGCCGGATTGCCGGGTAAAATCTGCTTGGGCACTGCGTTTTTAACCGGGTCCACAGACTTGAGATAGCTGGCGATGGCGCGGGCATCACTTTCGCTGAGCTGCGCGTAGCTGGTCCAGGGCATGATGGCCATGGTCTGGCGGCCGTGGCGGGTCTTGCCACTGCGAAGTAATGTGACGATCTCGTCCAGCGACCATTCACCCAAGCCGGTTTCGTTGTCGGGCGTCAGATTGGGTGGATAAACCGCGCCGGGATAGTTGTTCACCATGGGGTTGCTGTAGGCAATACCAATGCTTGAGCCCGCTAAAGTTTTTGCTGGATCAGGCTTGCCTATCAAGGCGCCGTCTGTGTGACAGCTGGCGCAACCGAGTAAACCAACGAGATAGCGACCTTGCGTAACGGTGGCGTCGTCACTGCCCGCTGGTAACTCAAGGCCTTTGCTGGCCTCTACAGGCGTCATTCCTTGCAGGGGATTCTTACTTTTGGAAGAGGCTGCGTCTGGCGCGGCAGCAACAGCCGGTATGACGAGTGCTGTGATCAGGCCGGCGAAAAAAGACATGCCGATGACCCGCTTCAGAGTGTTTTGCTGCATAGTCGTTGGTCCTCAATAGTGGCTGCTAGAACAGCCAGCCCAATTCTGCACGAAAAGCATCAAAGGTGGGATCGGCGCCGCTTCCGCCATCGATGTTGGTTTGCTCCCAGCCACCGCGGACAAACATGCCGCGCCCAAACTCATAGCGCAGTCCAGCACCGACGTTCCAGCTAAAGTTTGTTTCGCTGTAGGTGGTGTAGAAGTTGCCGCAGATGTAGCCCCACCAGGGATCCCACCAGCATCCTGTGCTAGGCGGGCCATCGGTCACGTTGGAGTCCAGATAGGTCCAGCCAATTCCTGCTTGAACATAGGGGGTGAAGGCGCCATCCAGCATATTCCACACGCCGTTAAACTGGCCGGTGAATGCCGATAAGCGATGATTAATCTGCACGATGCCGTTGTCCTCTGTGTCCAGGAGTGCATCGTAATCTGCACGGGACCAGGCGCCGTCAAAGTGCAGGGCCAGATTCTGCGTAAAGTTATAGCCCACACCAAAGCCCAGGCCATAACCGCCATCAATGTCGAGAGAAGATTCATTGAGGCCGTCGCTACTTTCTGAGCCAGTCAGATAGAGGCCCACGCTGGTTTCCCACTTACCCGCTCTTTGAGTAGTTGGGTCGGCCCATTGAGCCTGCGCACTGAGCGAGAAAAGTGCTAGTGCAATTACCAAGAAGCGCACACAGCGCATAACGAAGATCCTTGAGCGACAAAAAGTGTTGTTTAAAAGCAAATTGTAGCAGGGCGGTCTTGCAATTCAGAGCGTCTGGGGCCCACGATAGCGCTTGGCGTTGAAGCCAGTGACAAATTACCCAAGATTCACTTAATACAGAGAAGATGATCATGAAGCCGGAGACTATCGCCCTGCACGCGGGCTACGAGGGTGATCGTACCAACACCCGAGCCGCCACCACACCGATTTACCAAACCACCTCCTTTACCTTTGACGATACCCAGCACGGAGCAGACCTCTTTAATCTGGCCGTCCCCGGCAATATTTACAGCCGCATTATGAATCCGACAAATGGGGTCCTGGAAGAGCGTCTCGCGCAGCTAGAAGGTGGAATAGGCGCATTGAGTGTGGCCTCAGGAATGGCGGCGATTCGTTATGCCATCGAGGCCATTACCGAGATGGGCAATAACATCGTGAGTACGTCACAACTTTACGGTGGGACCTACAACCTCTTCGCGCATACGTTTCCCCGTCAGGGTATTGAGGTGCGCTTTGCTGCGGCAGACGACTTTGACACCGTTGCGAGTCTGATCGATGAGAATACCCGGGCACTCTTTTGCGAGTCCATTGGTAACCCGGCAGGTAATATCGTCGATATCCAGCGCTGGGCTGATATCGCTCACGCAGCGGGCGTTCCACTGATTGTGGACAACACCGTTGCAACACCGCTGCTGTGTCGTGTGTTTGATCACGGTGCTGATATCGCGGTGCATTCGCTGACCAAGTACATTGGTGGCCATGGCACGACGATCGGTGGTGCCATTGTGGATTCTGGGAAGTTTGATTGGGCGGCGCAGCCTGAGCGCTTTGCGGTGATGAATACACCGGATCCGTCTTATCACGGTGTGGTGTACACCGAGGCCTTGGGGCCTGCGGCCTTTATCGGCCGTTGTCGCGTCGTGCCCCTGCGAAACACCGGTGCGGCTCTGGCTCCACACAGTGCGTTTTTAATCATGCAGGGTCTTGAGACCCTGGCGCTGCGCATGGAACGCCACTGCGAAAATGCCGAAAAGGTTGCCGACTATCTCCTTGGCCACTCAGCGGTCAAAAAGGTGAATTACGCGACCCTGGCTGACAGTCCCTACGCCGAGACCTGCCAAAAGATTTGTGGCGGTCGAGCCTCGGGCATCATCAGCTTTGAACTCCATGGTGGCAGCGACGCGGGCGCACGGTTTATCGATGCGCTGCAGCTGATCCTGCGTCTGGTGAACATTGGGGACGCCAAGTCACTTGCCTGCCATCCGGCCAGCACCACGCATCGGCAGTTGAATGCCGAAGAGCTTGCCTCGGCAGGCGTCAGCGAAAGCATGGTGCGTCTGTCGATTGGTATTGAGCATGTGGATGACATCATTGCTGATTTGGAGCAGGCGCTCGCAGCTAGCGCAGGCTAGGGATGCGAATACGGGTCAGGGCGGCAAGCGCCGCCTGGTATCTGTCATTGCACTCACACCGTAGCAGCGACCCGGGGACGATGACCCTCGCGAAGGTGCACAATCTCCTCACCGCCAAGGGTGCCGCCGCTTAGGGTATAGGCACGTCCAAACCCTTTTACATAGCGTCCTTGTATTGGCGATAGTGAAAATAGCCGAAAGTCGGCCAGTTCGCTCAGGCGCCGGGGGCGCTCGCCAAAGCGTTTCTCAAGATGCGATAGCGCGGTGTCTCCTGCTGGGGAATCAGTGGCCAGCTGTGTGGCGCTCACCTGATAGTTCACTCGGATGCGGGCAAAGTATTCTTCGGCGCTGTCCTCGTCTTCGATGATCAGTATCGATGCCTTGGGGTTGTTGAGGAGATTGAGTCCGTGCACCGCGATGTCTGATAGCACGATGTATAAGCGGTCGTTAGCCACGGCAAACGGTGCGTAGGAGGCGTGGGGCGCGCCATCTTCACCCAGGGTCGCCAGCTGCAGCGTTTTACGTTGTTTGATAAAGCCAAGTACTTCATTGGCTAGACGGGTTTGCAACGCCGTATTTTTCATGCCTCATACCCCCAATGCGCGCTTAGTGATCCTTGTAGTCGCAGCTGCTGAAAAAACGCCAGCTGATCCGCTAAGACTTCTCCTTGTGTATTGCGGCCAAGAAATACTTTAAAAAGACATTGCTCTTGCTCATCTTCAAAAACAAAGGCGTAGCTTGCTCGATCCATATGCGGCCGATCCTGAAACCGCACTCGATGCAGCTTGCTCAGTGAAAGGTGGCCATGAAAGCCTGTGCCGTTGTTGGTGAGGTTCAGGTGACTCTCACTGCATTGTCCGCGCGGAAACTCACCGCTAAATTCAAATACACAGCCGCCGTGCAAAATCACGCAGGTGATGGGGCCTACAGAGGGCAGGTGACTAAGAAGCGCAAGAGTGTCTTCGCAGGACAGATAATCGTGTTGCGATAAGGGATTGTTCATAAGAGACTCCTAAAAGCTCAAAACGGCTGAGATGATGACTTCACGGCCGGCCTGAGGAAGCTGATCCCAGGCGCGCTGATAAAAGCGATCGCCAAGATTGTTGACGTTGAAGTCAATGCGCAGGGCATCAAAACTCCGCAGGCGCCAGTGGGCATACAGATCCACAACGCTGTAGCCGTCAAAGCGGGTGTCCGGGTCTAGCTCAGGAACATCAATGCGACCTTGCTCTCGTGCGTGAATGAAACGCAGTCCGGTGAGTATGTCCCTTTGGGTGAACTGATAGCGTAGGTCGGCGTTAAAGGTGTCGGCAGGAATATTGGATAAGTCCTGGCCGGTAACCTCATCATTGCCGCGTGTTGATCCAAAGCCGACGCGCATTTGCAGATTGTTGGCCGCATAGCTTGCAGAGATCTCACCGCCGCGAAGTGTGGCAGCATCCACGTTGACCCAGCTGGTGTTGCCAGGGTCGGGGCGGCCAATAAAGCTAGGACCGCGAACCACTTGCTCAATAAAGTCATCGACCTTGTTCTCGAAGATGCTGGCAGAGAGACTTAGCCGGTGTCCAGAGCGCAAGCCCGGTAGATCGATGTTACCCAGCAATTCGGTGTTTGCTGCTGTTTCGGCATCGAGATCCGGGTTAGGCGCAAAGCTGTTACAGAATCCTGGGCCCATACAAAAGTGAGTGCCACCGCTGTAGAGCTCTTCGGCGCTGGGTGCGCGAAATGCCCGGTCGTGTCGCACAGTGATGTTGATGGTATCTGTGGGGCTAAAGCGCAGTGCGGCGGATGGCGATATCGCATCGTCGCTGCGCTCGCTGTTCAGGTTGTCGGCGCGGGTTTTAAAATCGTCATATCGCACACCCAGATCGAGGCGCCAATGCTGGCTGAGAGGCAGTTGGGCCACGCTGTATACACTCCATACCTCCGTTTCGGCCTGTGGTGGTTCCGGGCGGTCGAGACCGCTGCGCCGGGCATCGAAGGACTCTTGGTAACTATCAACCCCGAACAGCATCTGAGCACTTCCGAGAGTGGTTCGGTTACTCAGGTTAACTCCGACAGTGTTGAGCTCGGTGTTATCGTCCCGGGCATCGCTAACGCGGCGCTCATCCATAGAGACGCGGTTTGTGTAAATTAGAACCTGCGTGTCGAGTAGTTCACTAGGGGGGCTGTAGCGGTAGTCCAGACTTGCGTTGTGAGTTTGTTGCTCTCTTTGGATTAAAAAATTGCTGCTGGGATTAATGGGAGCGGTGCCGTTGGATGGAACAGCGCCATCGAACTCGGCACCGCGATAGATCAATTGCACGCTGTGATTGTCTCCCAGACTTTGGTGTAGTTTGGCGAGCACGCCGCGGGTGTTTGCCGCAGATCCATCAAGCTGTTCGCCATTACCCAAGGTGATGTCGTCACTGTCTCGCGTATAGCCGGATAGCAGCCAGTCGCTGCTACCGTATCGGCCGAGGAGGGCGGCGGTGGTGGTTTGTTGGTTGTTATTGCTGTTGTAGCCGCTCTTGAGAAAACCTCCCAGAGCTTGCTCGTCAGCCAAGAAGTCATTGGCACGGAGCGTTCGTTGCGCTACCACCCCGCCGAGTGCACCGGAGCCCCACAGACTCGATACGGGGCCACGCACTGCTTCTACCGAGGCGAGCAACTCCGGATCCAGAAAGTATCCCGGGCGGTGACCCGACTCAAAACTCTGGCGAGCCCCGTCTACCGTCTGCAGAACTTTGTTGCCGGTCAATCCTCGGATATTCACGGCTTGGTTGGCTGCTCGGGGGCCACCTGCGGCGCTAATGTTGGGTTCATAATGCAAGGTCTGCGCCACGGATTGCGCCTGCAAGCTTTCGATATCCAGTCGATTGAGCGTGGCGATGCTCCGCGCAGCATCTCCAAGGTTGGTGTTGAGACGGGTAGCAGTGACGATGACTTGCTCCAGCTTTACTTCTGGCTCTTGCTGTGCCGATGAGTCTTTTTCTTTTTCGGCCGCATTCGCTGCGCCGCCTATCAGTGCAACCACAATGGCTACGCTGCGCACGAGCAGGGACTGCACCGGATGATTGGGCGCTGGACGAGTAGTTTGGGAAAGGATATGGATGCCGTGCATGTTGTGTGTCCTGTGAGTCGCAGAATGTCCTTTTGAGCAGCCAAGATAATCAATCTTAATCTTAATGTAAATAATAATGATTCGTATTTGATTTAACTCAAAAGCTCTGACAAAATCCCTGACTGTGTTCCATCAAGGAGATTGTCATGCTCAAAGCTGCGTCGGCGTTCGTTGTCCCACGTCTTGCGTTTACGCGCGTCCTCAAAGGTCGCGGATCTGCATTTGCCCCCCTTTTGAGTGTCATCGTTGCGGCACTTGTGCCCTTGGCAGCGTCTGGGGCCAAAACCCCGGAGCGGGTGATCAGCACGGACGCAGCAATCACCGAAATTGTTATCGCCTTGGGTGCGCTTGATCGTCTTGTCGGCGTGGACGACACGAGCGAGATCCCCGTGGAGCAATCAAGCCTCCCGCGTCTTGGCTACCATCGGGCACTGAGCGCTGAGGGCTTACTGTCTCTCGACCCGGATCAACTGCTGGTTTCGGAGCATGCCGGACCGACTCGTGCTCTGGCGCCCTTAGAGGCGGCATCGGTACCCCTGTTGCGTTTGCCCAGCGCGCATGACGTGGCCGGACTCAAATCCAATGTGCGTTCGATTGCGGCGGCTCTGGCTATACCGAAAGAGGGCGAAAGCTTGCTTGGGCAAATCGATACGCGTGCGGCGCTTATCAATACTTATGCGCCCCGCATAGCGCCGCGGGCTGTGTTACTGCGCGAAAGCAACGGCGAGCTACGCGTTGCAGGGCAGGGCTCAGCGGGCAATGCGCTGCTTGTCCTGTTGGGTGCTGAGAATGTAGTGGACTACCGTGGTTACCGAACCTTTACCGCCGAGGGCTTGCTGGCCCTAAACCCGGAGGTCTTGCTCATCGCCGATGAAACGCTCCCATCCGGTGCGCAATGGCTGAGTCGTTATCCACTGCTACGTTATTCTCAAGCGGCTGAGGCTCAGGCGGTGATAAGTGTGGATAGTCGAGCGCTGGTCGGTGGATTGAGCCTGACTGCTCTGTCCGAGGCGGAGCGCATACTCAAGCTTATGTCCGGCACACAGAAGGTGGTCGGGCCGTGACAGTCGATGCGCCTCCCATACGCCGACTTTCCCCGCGCACAACGGGGATTGTTTTGCTGTGTGCATTGCTCGCTGCAGCGGCGCTGTCTCTTACCCTTGGGGCTGTGTCCGTGCCCTTTAGCGCCGCCGTTTTGGCGCTGCCAGACGCTTTGTTTGGCCTTGGTATGAGCTCTCTGGAAGGCTATCAAAGGGCGGTTATGCTGGAGTTGCGTGTGCCACGGACTTTGCTCGCCATCGTGGTGGGCGGGCTTCTTGCGCAGTGCGGGGCCGTGATGCAGGGTTTGTTTCGCAATCCCTTGGCGGATCCGGGGATTATCGGTGTGTCTGCTGGCGCTGCACTGGGCGCGGCGATGGCGATCTTTTTTTTACCGCATGCCGGGGAGTCGATCGTTTTGCCCCTGGCGGCGTTCGCCGGTGGATTTCTCACAAGCATGATCGTGTATTCATTGGCCAGAGATGTTCGCGGCACATCGGTAGTGTTGTTGCTGCTCGCCGGGGTTGCCATCTCTGCGTTGTCGGGCGGTGCGATCGCGCTGTTGAGTTATCTGTCTGACGATGAGCGTCTGCGAGATATCAGCTTTTGGCAAATGGGGTCGCTCGGGCGTGCAGGGGATGCCTTGCTCGGGGTATTGGCTCTTACGGCTGTCGCCGTAGCGCTACGTTTTCAAATGCGTGCCAGAGCCCTAAATGCATTGCTCCTGGGGGAGTCCGAAGCGCGGCATCTTGGGATTCCTGTGGAGTGGTTGAAGCTTGAGCTAATTGTGTTGGTTGCCCTCGGTGTAGGACTCGCTGTTTCTGCCTGTGGCCTTATTGGCTTTGTGGGCCTGGTTGTGCCGCATATGTTGCGCATGCTGTGTGGGCCTGATTACCGCGTGTTGTTGCCTTTATCCGCCCTGGGGGGCGCTTTGCTTCTTATCGTCGCCGACGGCTTGTCGCGGTCGCTCATGGCGCCGGCCGAGGTGCCCGTAGGTATTGTTACAGCGCTCATCGGCGCGCCGTTTTTTATGCTCTTATTACTGCAGGTTCGCAGGCGCGGATTATGACTCTTACCGTCAATTCATTGGAGGCTCGTCGAGGCGGATTCACGCTGACTGTGCCTGAGTGGGAAGTAAAAGCTGGGCAGTTCCACGCGCTTCTTGGCGCTAATGGCGCTGGTAAAAGCAGTTTTTTTTCTGCACTTGCAGGGGATATCGCTTTTAGGGGAGACATTAGTTTGCAGGGCCGACCAATACAGGAATGGCCCGCGTCTGTTCGC
>NZ_JBLGBE010000015.1:0-52345 GCF_047617445.1 Congregibacter sp. | reverse complement strand
AGCAGGTGTCTGCTGCGTCGGTGACATGCTGGGATCTTTGAGATTCAGTCCACTACAGAAGTGCTTACCTTCAGCCCGCAAAAGCACCACGCGCACGGATTCGTCGTAAGCGAGTTCCTCAAGGCATTCGACCAGCGCCTCCACCACCTGCGTGCCCAGAGCATTACCATTGCCCGGGCGACTGAGGGTCACGGTGAGTAACGCGTCTTCGCGCTCAAAACACACAGGATTACTGCTCATTCCGTATTGCTCTCCCGGTGGGTAACAGACGTATTCTGAGTGAGGCTTTCGCAGTTGAGCACCTGTGGCAACATGTCGTCAATAACAGCTTCAATGTTTAGAGAACCCGCGGCCAGCTCGGCGACGGAAGCGGCAAAGTCCGGGCAACCCTCATACCGCTGGAGGTGCGTAGTAAAACGACGACTCAACTGCTGAGAAAGCTCCATACCCAATTGCGCATATCGACGACGTGCAAGCTCCCCGGAATCCCGCAAGGATTGATGAACACTAACAATAGCCTCGGCAAGGGACTCCATGCCGGTTCCTTCCGTAGCCACCGTTTCGATAACCGGTGGACGCTGGGATTCCGGGCGAGTCATGATCACGGCGTCAATGTCCCGCCGCGTCGACTCAAGACCGGGTCGATCGGCTTTGTTGATAACAAAAATATCGGCGACTTCCATTAAGCCAGCTTTATTGGCCTGTATCTCATCACCCCAGCCAGGGTTGAGTACGACCACGGCGATATCTGCGGTGTTCACAATATCGAGTTCGACCTGTCCAACACCGACGGTCTCAATGAGCACGAGAGGCCAGGTACAATACTGCAGTAGGCGCCGTGCGGCCTGTGTAGCACCGGCCAATCCTCCGTGGTGACTACGGGTGGCCATGGAGCGGATAAAAACTTCGGGACGCGTCGCGTGCTGATGCATCCGCACTCTGTCCCCCAACAAAGCACCACGACTGATCGGTGATGAAGGATCCACGGCGAGCACCGCCGCCGAGGGAGATGTCTTGAGTAACTCCTTCGTAAGCCCACTCACCAGGGTCGACTTCCCGGCACCCGGGGCGCCGGTAATGCCAATGCAAAGCCTGCTCCCGTCATCTGCATCGCCCAGGGGAATACCCGGGAGCCGCTCTCCGCGCTCAACAGCACTGATTAAACGCGCTAAGGCACGCCTATCGCCGGCTCGAGCTAGATCGAGCATGCTCACGAGAGTATCCATTGACGTCGTCACGCTAGAAACGACTCAGGCAATTCCGGTGAGACGACGCGCTGAATCGACGATGTCAGGTAATTGCGAGCCCGGCGGAAACACCTCGACACCCAACGCCTCAAGCCGACGTTTTGCGTGAGGAGGAACAACACCACCACAAAAAATCGGCATGCCTTTGCATTCTTTTTGCACTGACTCCACCGCGCGAAGTGCGACGTCAATGTGTCCGCCTATGTTGAGGCCGACCAAATCAACATCTTCATCAATAGCGGCTTGTAACACTTCATCCGAGCGGGCCATGCCGATCATAATGACCTCAAAGCCAGCATCTCGAAGTGCCGTCGCCACAATCGTAGGGCCGCGCCAATGTCCATCAAGACCCGTTTTGGCCATGAGAATACGTTTACCAGTGTCAGCCATTCTTATTGTCCTTAGGTCTGTATGGGGGTTGCCCAGTCGCCAAACGCGTCTCGGTATATATCACCGACTTCGCCCAGAGTGACTTCGGACTCCAGCGCATTCATCATTGCCGGCATAATATTGCTATCCGATCGAAGCACCGTCTCAAGTTCTCGCATAGCATTCCCTGCCGCTTTTTCATGGCGAGTGCGTTTGACTTCTTCGAGGCGCGCAAGCGCTACGTCGAAGGCATCATCGACCCCCATAAAGCCGTCTATCTCGTAGGGAGAGATATCATCTGTATGATGCGTCACACCGATGATTTTCTGGGTGCCATCGGATTGCGCCATGAACTCTTTATGCTGATTTTCCGCAGCTTTCTGATGTATCCAGCCACTATCCAGTACCGCCAAGAATCCACCTTGCTCCTGAATCTCTTCAAAGAACACCCAAGCCCGTTCAATCAGTTGTGCCGTCAGGGTTTCGACGTAGTAGGAACCACCCAAAGGATCCGTAACCGCGGCAATATTCGTCTCTTCCTGCAATACCTGCTGAATGCGCACAGACATTTGATGGGCATGCTCAGACGGAATAGAAAGCGCCTCGTCATAGCCACTCACCCCCAACGACTGCACACCGCCAAGTGCCGCTGCCAGGCCCATTAAGGTACCTCTGACGATATTGTTAATAGGCTGCTGGTAAGTCATGCGAGAGCCCGCTGTTACGCAGTGGATGCGTAAGTTGCTGACTTTGGGGTCGTGTACGTCATAGCGCTCTCTGAGCAGCTGTGTCCACATAAGACGTGCCGCTCGCAACTTACTCGCCTCCTCAAAAATATCCATGGACATACGAAAACTCACACCACCGCAGGCACGGGCCGCACGGGCGATAGGCATCGTACCCCGCCGATTAATCTCATCGAGATACTCCACAGCATTGGCAAACAAGGCCCCTAGCTCCTGCGGGGCATTCAAACCGCTATCGGCACCGTTGTAGCCTGCAATTGATACGGGCACCCACCGAGGCAGATGTTGATCGCAGAACTCCATAATATCGGCGTTAAACCGTAACCCCGCATCCGTGGGAATTTGCTGTTTGGTAACGCAACCGAGGTAGGTCAAAAAGAAGTCGCTTTGACCCGTACCGGGAAGTCGAGACAAATCAAAGCCCCGTTGCTTGGCCACTGTCCAGTAGCCCGCAAGGGCGAAAGGCGCGTGCTGAACCACCGCGCCGCCGGCATGCCCGTAGCTGGTTTCAATGGGAAGGTCCTTCATGCAGATATCAATATCCCGCACACTTTGCATCACCGCGCCGGTCAAACCTACATCCTCGCGGCGAGCCATAACCTCGGGGTGATCAACGTTGTACAGATGATCCCCAGTGTTGCGGTCATGCTCCATGATGAAACCGGTTTCACCCTGCTCCAGCAGAAACTGAATACGTGCGTTTTCGTCCTCGGGCTTGCCGAAACCACTGAGCTGAAAAATACGCCAAGGCTTGGTGCGATATCCCGTGGGGTAGCTGCCGCGATGGAATGGCGCTTCGCCTGGCGCCGCATCGAGGACTTTTTGGTGCGCCGCGGGAATGTCCTCTGCCATGTAATAGCTTTTTAGGGGGATGCCGGAGGCACTGACCCAGTCGCCAGAATCATCGGGTGGTTGCTGCATAAGACGCCCTGATTGTTGGATTATTCGATGGGAACACCCCGCCGAAGATACTAACTCCAATGAACCCCTGTATACTGAGTAAAGATTTGCTTGACTGTCAATAAGAAAATATTACTCTAGCTATGTAACCGCGCAAGCTGACATAAATAAATATAAGGATCCAGCAATGGTGTCTCCCTCAGTTTTTGATCTGACGGCCACAGAAAAGGTGTATATGGGCGAGCGTGCTTCCGTCGCTATCGCCCAGGAAGCCGATCGAATGGGAGCCCAAAGGGTGTTCCTGCTCGTAAGCTCGAGCCTTAATGCACAAACCGATGAGATCGACCAGATCCGCAAGGCTTTGGGAAGCAAAGTCGTAGCGACCTATCACGGTATGCCTGCCCATGCTCCGCGCGCTGCCGTGCTGGAAGCGGCGGCTATTGCCAGGGATGCCAATGCCGACCTGGTCGTTACCGTCGGTGGTGGATCCGTCACAGATGCCGGAAAAATAGTCACTATCTGCCTCAAGCACAATATCCGCGAGCACGATGAGATGGATAACTTTCGGGTTTACGTCAATGATGAAGGCGAAGTCATCAAGCCGGTATTTGACGGCCCGGATGTGCGCGCCATCATCTGCCCTACGACCCTGTCCGGCGGAGAATTCAACCCCTTGAGCGGCGCCACCGACGAGAAAGTGAAGCTTAAGCAGGCTTACGAAACACGTCTCATGGCCCCCGTCACGGTGATTCTCGATCCCGCACTCACTGTGCACACACCCGAGTGGCTATGGTTATCTACCGGCGTTCGCTCCGTTGATCACGCCCTGGAAGCACTGGGCTCACTGCAATCCAATCATTTTGCTGACGGCATGGCGGCCAGCGCGCTGGAATTATTAAGCGAAGGCCTGTCCCGCGTTAAAGCTGATCCTAGCGACCTGGAAGCACGACTCAAGTGTCAGGTCGGCGCCTGGCAGTCCATGATCCCTATTGTTGGCGGCGTCCAAATGGGCCTCAGTCACGCTGTCGGGCATGTACTGGGCGGCAGTTTTGATGTGCCTCACGGATATTGCTCCTGCGTCATGGCACCCGCGGTACTGGCCTTTAATGCATCCGTCAACGGCGATCGTCAAAAGCGTATTAGCCGGGCCTTTGGCCGCCCGGACGAGGCTGCCTCAGTAATCGTCGATGAGTTCATCACGAGCCTGGGCATGCCACGCTCGCTGGCGGCTGTAGGGGTCACCGAGGCCGACCATGCGCTGGTTGCTGAAAACACCATGCATGACTTCTGGGCACGCACCAATCCACGAACCGTAGAAAAAGCCGAAGATGTATTGCCGGTACTAAAAATGGCCGCCGGATAAAACACGCGGTGACAGCAGAACCCTCACTGGCCGACAAACAATCCGCGGGGGGCGGGCTCAAGAGCGAGCTCGCCACTTTTAAACGCCGGCGAATTCGCGAGGAAGCTGCGCATCTCTTTTTTCAGCAAGGCTATGAAAGCGCCACGATCGATGCCATCGCCGAACGTCTGAAAGTCACCAAACCCTTTATTTATAGTTACTACAAGAACAAAGGCGAGATCCTGTTCGACATATCCAATCTAGGCATCAGCTTGTCATTGGAAGCGCTGGACAATTGCCTGGCGTCTCCCGGATCACCTTGGGACCGGCTAAAGCTCATTGTCGACAACGTCACGCGACTGATTCTTGATAACGAAGAAAATATCGTGGTTTACCTTCGCGAAGAGAAAAACCTCGATGAGGCGTCAGCGAGAGAAATCCGCGAACTACGCTCACTCTTTGATCATCGTATTGCCGCCTTACTGCTAGAGGGCATCAATGCCGGCGAATTCACCGTCGACAACGCTGGCCTCACCGCCACGACTATTGGCGGCATGATGAGCTGGGTAGCGCTTTGGTATACCCCGGGCGGACACTGGTCAGAGACCGAAGTTTTGGCAACGCTCATACAAAACGTTGCCAGAATCGTCTGCTCGCCGATTCGTATCGAGACCCTTGACCTTGAATTACGAAAAGAAGGCCAGGCCACCTCCAAAAAGACCCTGGGAACCCCAATAACAGGTACCAATCAATAGAGGAGAGCTTTGTGAGTGCAGTTCATCAGGACCCACGAGTGCCAGCGCGAGAAGACTGCGTTATACGTTACCTCATCGACAAGTGGGCCAAGGAAATCCCCGACACCGTATACGCCATCTTTGAAGATGGTGACACCTGGACCTACAAAGAGCTACGCGATGAGGTGATCAGCGTGGCCGCTGGGCTGGCAAAGCGTGGTGTGTGTCAGGGTGACCACGTTGCCGTTTGGCTGTTTGGTGGTCGAGAAGGCATTCTCACCTTCTTTGCCATCAATTATCTTGGTGCCGTTTTCGTACCCTTTAACACCGCTTACAAAGGCGGGCTTTTAGAGCATGTACTCCACAACTCCGATGCAAAACTACTCGTTTCCCATCGCGATCTGGTTCCGCGGCTGGCAGATGTCAATACCGCAGACCTTAGCGCCGTTATCGCTGTGGGCGGCGACGTACAAAGCTCGCCCTTACCCTGTGAAGCCTTCGAACAGCTCGTCGACCAAAGCAACGAACTCCCGGCACTGCAACACCCCATCGAACCTTGGAACAATCAATCGATAATCTACACGTCGGGCACTACGGGCCCTTCCAAGGGCGTGCTGTCTTCGTACCTCCATTTGTTCACTAATGCGGGACCAGAGACCTGGCACTTTGTAAATGGTGAGGATCGCTTTCTTATCAATATGCCGCTATTTCACATCGGGGGCATGGGCATCATTTCGGTAATGCTGGCGCGCGGTGGGTCCATAGCGGTAATGGAGACTTTTGACACCGAGCGCTTTTGGCCCTTTGTACGCGAAACAAAAACCAGCGCTGCATTCCTGCTGGGAGTGATGGCGACCTTTTTGCTCAAACAACCGCCATCTCCGGATGATCAGAACCATAGCCTGAGGCTCGCATTCATGGTGCCCATGACTGAAGCAGCAGGCGACCTGCATACGCGCTTTGGGATGGATATTTACACGATCTTTAACATGACTGAAATTTCGTCACCGATTGTCTCTGACCCCAACCCCACCAGCCGCGGGACCTGCGGCAAAAAGCGCGAGGGCGTTGACGTGCGTCTCGTGGACGAAAACGACTGCGAAGTAGCCATAGGAAACGTTGGCGAAATGTTGGTTCGAACCGACCGGCCCTGGGGCATGAACTCGGGCTATTACAAAAACCCGGCAGCAACATCTGAAGCGTGGCGCAATGGCTGGTTTCATACGGGCGACTGTTTCCGTCAAGACGACGAAGGCTATTACTACTTTGTTGACCGTCGCAAAGACGCCATCCGTCGTCGGGGTGAGAATATCTCCTCCTTCGAAGTTGAAGCAGAGGTGGTCGCCTACCCTGAAGTCCGCGAAGCCGCAGCCTATGGCGTACCCAGCGCACTCAGTGAAGACGATGTCATGATCTGCGTAGCCGCCGTCGAAGGGCGGAGTATTGATCCGGCGGAGCTGACGCAGTTCCTGATCGAACGCATGGCCTATTTTATGGTACCGCGATACATCCGAATCATGGACGAACTACCAAAAACCCCATCGGCGAAGGTCTTAAAACACCTACTCCGCGCGGAGGCCATCACAAACGATACCTGGGACCGAGAAAAAGCAGGGATCAAAGTAAAACGGGAGACACTGGGCAACTAACTAAAAGACAACACACGAGAAAACTGCAGAATTCACCCATGCAAAACCATAATTTAATAACAGGGCAGGGAAATATCATGCAAAGCATACCGTCGAAAATATTAGCCGCTGCCGTCACGGCCGCAGTACTAACACCAGGTCTGGCCGTCGCGCAAAACGCACTCGAAGAGGTGGTGGTAACGGCAACTAAACGAAACGCCAGCCTCTCGGACCTATCCGTTGCGGCTAACGTAATTGGGGCCGATGCTATCGGGCCGGGTGGCGTGCAAACCGTTCGGGACATGTATACCGAAGTACCTAACATGTCGATCGGTGACCAATTTGGTTTTGCCCGAATATTTATGCGCGGTATTGGCATGACCAGTATCGATATCGGCGGTGAAGGTGCGGTATCAATACTTCAAGATGGCGCCATTATTCCGCGCCCCGCTGCCCAACTGGTCGGAATGTTCGACCTCGAGCAGCTCGAAGTTCTCCGTGGCCCCCAGGGCACACTCTACGGACGAGGTGCAACCGCTGGGGCCATTAATGCTGTTACCGCTAAACCCGGAGATGAGCTAGGTGGTTACATCAACCTCACCGCCGGCAATTACAGCATGGGAACGCTTGAGGGTGCTGTTGACCTCCCTATCACCGACTCTCTTGCCTTACGCCTCGCCACCAAGATAGAGCGTCGTGATGGTTACGGAACCAACCTGTTTACCGGCAATGACGTCGATGATCGGGATGCGGAAGCCTATCGAGCGACGCTGAGCTACAACCCAGACGCTAACTGGGATGCAACGCTGTCCTATCAGTACTATGAAGAAGACGACAACAACTATGCCTTCCACTACTTCGGACCTTCTGCAGGCACAGCGGGCGGCCTACCGCCGGCAGTAACAGCCTTAGGGGGAAGCACCATATTCGATGTGGGTGGCTCACCGTATGACATCTACTCCGATCAGGAAGCCATCAATACCCGAGAAGGCTTCATGGCGAACATGATCCTTAACTTTGAATTTTCCGAGAACGTATCGCTACGCTCAACCACCTCAGCACAGAATATGGAGCGCTTCCTTCGTGACGACCTGGATTCCACCGAAGTGGATCTGTTCGGTCAGAATAACTACACAGAAGAGAGTGACTCCTTCGGGCAGGAATTTACGTTCAACGTAGAGCGCAACAACTACAGCATTCTTGCAGGAGCGATGTATTTTGAAGAGGAGCTATTTGGTGAAGTGTTTGTACCTCTCACAAACTTTTGCTTCTTCGCTGCGCCAGCCACCTGTGGAACCCCCATCGGAGATTTTCTGAACAGCGGCAAATACTTGCAAGATGGCAATGTGGACATCACGGCCTACGCGGCATTTGTGGAGGTCACGGTTCCCCTAAGCGAGCAATTCACAGTGATTGCCGGTGCTCGCTACAACTACGAAGAGCGGGAAGGGACCGGCGCATTCATCTTTGATGCCGCGGGAATAAACGTACCTACTGATGCAAAAGCTGACTGGGATGACATTACTCCGCGCGTCACCTTAGAGTATCGACCCAACGACGATACCTTGATGTATGCGACCTATAATCAGGCCTTTAAATCCGGCGTGATCAACACTGGTAGCCTCAGCCCCCCTCTCGATCCCGAGACCGTGGATGCCTTTGAACTCGGCTACAAAGGCAGCAGCAGTGACGGCCGGCTGAACTATTCCCTCGCCGCGTTCTTCTATGACTACCAGAACGTACAAATATCTTTTGTGGACGAAACCAGCACCGTCAGCACCGTCAACGCAGCAGAGGCCGAAAACTACGGCGCAGAGCTTGAGCTGACCTATGCTATGACCGAAACACTCACCGTCGATCTGTTTGCGACCTATCTGAGCGCCGAATATAAAGAGTTCATCAACGGCGACTATGCCAACGGCTTCACCCCAACGGACCTGAGTGGAAACACGCTCCCGAACGCGCCGGAATACACATTCAAACTCGGTGTCACCTATCAAACGGCTCTTGGCGACGGCAATTTGCGAGTTCGCGGCGAAGGCTACTACCAGGATGATGTGTACTTTACCGAGTGGAATCGTAGTGACGCCTTTCAAGAGGGCTACGGGCTCATCAATGCCAATGCGGACTACAGTTTTGGTCCCGATGGACGGTTGATGCTGAGCCTCTGGGGTCGCAACCTGAGTGACGAAGAAGTTATCTCTAACAACATCATCACCGCTCCACTCTACAACTCCCTGCGCGTAGGCTCCATGCTACCGCCACGCTCCTACGGACTTACGGGCTCTTACTCGTTCTAGTCCTGGATAGTCAGGCCTCGGTCGTCCTTGGACCGTAGGCCTGACTATCCTTTTGGGAAGCCTCTGGCCTGCCTGACAAAGAATTACGTCACGATATCTATGTTGCCTCCGTTCGTGGTGAAAAAGTCACAAGCAGACATTTACTGATTGCGTAGTGGCCGCGAGGTAGAGGATGATGCGCGGCTGTAAAAATACGTCCGGATCTGTGGACCAATGAATAAGCTTCATTCACACACTTGCTGCACGCATACCCCTGACTTTGGGGCGGTACCTGTGGTTCTGCGCAAAACGCAGACGACCGTAGGGGTTTGCATGCGCCACGCAATAAGTGGTTCGAGGAAGCTAAACGCGTAATTAAACGCTGTTTTAAAAAGGCCTCCGAGAACTTAGGGCTCGGAGGCCTTTTTCGTTTAAGACCCGAAATAAGACTCTCCCTGCCCGAGTTCCCGGTAGCAAAAAGGGTGAGTACCGTGCAACGGTCATTAAGAGTCAACGCAAACGTCATCTATCTCATGGGCTTCTTTCATAGCTTCGTGCTGATCGTGCCTATTTTTGTGCCGCTGGTGCAGGCGCACGGCTTGTCCATGACGCAGATATTGCAGACCCAAGCGCTATACGCGCTCACAATTGCTTGCTGCGAGGTTCCCTCGGGCTATATCGCGGACATCTGGGGCCGACGCCGCGTAATCATCATCGGTTCTGGCATCAATGGCTGTGGTTTCTTGTGGCTGATTTTTGCGGATGGCTTTGGCGACTTCCTGATTTACGAAGTGCTGTTGGGTATAGGTGTCAGCCTTATCTCCGGCGCAGACCTCGCGTTGCTCTATGACTCACAGAAGCAGCTTGAAGGCACTGAGGAAGCTGGGCCAGGCGCAAGCAAGGCACTTAGCCGACTAATCTCTATCGAAGCAGCTGCCTCCGGACTAGCCGGTATTGGCGCGGCGCTACTGTTGCTGATTGGCGACATGCAAGTGTTGATTGCGGCGCAGGCCTTCTGCGGCTTCATACCGTTAATACTGGGTTTCTTGCTCATGGAGTCGCCACGACCCACGCTCACACAAAGTCACAGCGCAAATACCGCAGCAATTCTAGAAATGCTCCTGCGAGGTAAGCCGGTGGTGCTGTGGACTGCTTTTGCGATCGCGACCTTTGGGCTTCTGGCCATGTATGCCTTTTGGGTTTATCAAAAGTATTGGGAAATGCAGGGCATCCCGATTGAGCACTTTGGGTACATATGGGCGCTGTTTGCCCTTACGGTGAGCGTGGGAGCACGTTATGCCAGTTACATCGAGAGCAAGCTGGGATGGCGACGGCTGTTGATAATAACGGCAATCCTACCGCTCATCGGCTTGATGGGTATGGCTTACGCGGGAGGATGGGTAGGTGTGATGTTTGGATTTTCTATCCAGCTGAGCCGCGGCATGAGTCTTACCTTGTTTTATGATGCCTTGAATCGACGAATCCCCGGAGATTTTCGCGCCACCGTCAACTCGCTGGTGAGTTTGGCCGTGCGTAGCTTGTTTATCGTGACCGGCCCCTTATTGGGCTGGTCTCTGGATACCCAGGGCATACGGGTGACTTTGCTCGGCCTTGTGATTGTGTTTGCGCCGATACTGCTGGCAGTGATCATGGGCCTCGGTGTGCGCATTCGACGGGAGAGCGGCGGATTATCGCTCACCTCAGCAACATCAGCCTAAGCCGCTATCGCCGCCACCTGGCATCGCGCGTCATGATTACTGATCGCGTGTTAAATTTGCGTGCTAGGGAGAATGTCATTGTTTAAGCGACCATTACGCAAGATACCTAAGGGACCTAAGAAACACGATACCGGACTCAGGCCCGGTCATCGCTTCGAGGGCGAGGTGCGTGACCTCAGTAGCGATGGGCAGGCCGTGGTCGCGCATCCTAGTGGACGCGTCTTTTTTGTGCCCGGGGCCTGGCGTGGCGAATCCGGTCTGTTTGAAGTCACCAGTCTGAAGGGCCGCATGGGCTTTGCTCGAGTGGTTTCTTTGACCGAGGAATCTGAGCAGCGTCGAACCCCGCCCTGCCCCCATCACGGCTTCACCAGTGACAGCTGCGGCGGCTGCCCCTGGCTGTTTATGGATTACCAGGAACAACTACAAAGCAAGCAACAGCAGTTGCTTCGAGTGCTCCAGCCTCTGAATACCGCACTCGAACTATCCGCCATCTGGGCCGCTCCGGAAGAGCTTGGCTACCGTAACCGGGCGCAATTGAAATCGGATGGCAAGCGTTTAGGCTATGTCGCCGGAAGCTCCCGAGACCTCGTGGAGGTTAGTGATTGCCTGGTTCTGAACGCAAAGAATCGTCAAACCCTGAGCGAGTTACGTGCCCAGCTACCCGATCCATCCTGGAAGCCCGGTCGCGCAAAACAGTGGACGACTTTGGACATCGATGACGACATTGACGCGGACAAGGTTACTGTTAATGAACGCCGGCCCTTTCGCCAGGGCAATAGCGCGCAAAATCAGCGTATGCGTGATTGGTTGCAAGACCGGATCCTGCAATTGCAGACGCCTTCGCCAGTCGTAGAACTGTTCGCCGGATCAGGGAACTTCACCGATGTCCTGGTCGCCGCTGGCTGTAAACCTGTCTGTGCCGTGGACAGCTACCACCCGGCCATCGAAGCTCTTCAGAAGCGATCATTAGCGGGCGTTACTGGACTTTGTAGTGACCTAGGCCGGACCGGCAGCGCCTCCGAACTCGAATCGCCGCTGTCCACTGCGAAGCTTCTGCTGTTAGACCCTCCGCGCGAAGGCCTAAAAAATATCCAGGACTACCTGTCTCTAGCGCCCGAATTGAGCACGATCATCTATATATCCTGCAATCTCGCAACGCTCGTCCGAGACCTGCAGGTAGCTATAGACCACAAATTTCAACTGCGCGAGGTGCAGCCACTGGATCTCTTTCCACAAACTCCACATATCGAAGTGCTAACGGTGCTTAGCCGCTAGTACCGCAGCTCTAAGCCGGGCTAGACAACAATCGCAGCGACGCACCAGAAGACCGTCATTCCCGTCAACAACGTATAAATATGATTGCGGGTCTTCCAGGCCACCAGCGCCGCACAAGTCAGCCCCGTTACCTCGGGTGCCCCAATCACTACCTCGCCCTCGGCTGTGGTCAACATCGACACGATCAGCGCGCCCATAACCGCCGGCGCAACGTACTCCAGAGCCCGCAACGCCAAGGGCGGAAAACTTCGATCGGCGAGTACGACGATAAATATCGCCCGACTCAGGTAGGTACCAAGGCCTGCCAGCACGATCGCTAAAAACTCGCTCATGCGCTTTTTCGCCTGTTTTCCAGAAACAAACCCAGCAACACTCCGATTACCGCTCCGGCTAAAAGACCAGAACGGTTCGGTAAATCGGTGAGCATCACGGTGAACACTCCCGACAGCAGCGCTACAGCAATCTTTTCCCAACGATCAATCGCCGTCACCAACAACGCGGTAAACAGCACTGGCGCCGCGAAAGCGATATTCCATTGTGGGGACACCAGCGGCCCCACAAACAGTCCTCCGGCAGTACACAACATCCACAGCCCCCAAAACGTAAAACCTGCGCTCAAAAAGTAAGCGCGAAAAGCTGCTGGATCTTCATCTTGGCGGACCATCGCCAGGGCATAGGTTTGATCAGTCAATACATAAGGGCCCAGCCAACGAAACCACCGCGGCTGTCCCTTAAAACGCGGTGCGATACTGACGGAGTACAACAAATGGCGTGCGCCAACGATCAATGCTGCAGTGACCGCTGCGGCGATGGAAGCTCCCTCCCCCAACAAGCTGATGATCGTGATCTGCGCAGCGCCACCAAATATCAGCGGCGAAGAACTCCAACCCAGCCAGGGTGCAATACCCGACTCTCCTACCACCACACCAAAAACGAGGGCAAAGGGCAGCGCGGGGATGAATAGGGGAATGCTCTCAAAAACACCCCGCTTTACATGGATATATCGGTCGCTCATGCGACTCATTGTACGCGATGAATTTGGCAACCAAGCGTCAGCGGCTATAGTGTAGCTATGCGTTTTTGGAGACTAAGCATGCGCTATTCATGGGTAAGCGGACTGCTACTCACGCTTGCAGCAGTTGCTGCATTCCCTGCCGTCAGCGAAGAACAAAGCATTTCAATATCAAATGGGGTTTATTCCATACCGGGGATGCTCTCTCTCCCGTCGGTCACCGCAGGCCCGGCTCCCGCGGTACTTCTATTGCACGGCACTGCATCCCAGAAAAACGAAGTCGACGACCTATATATGCGACTCGCAAAACCGCTGATGGATGCTGGCATAGCATCGCTGCGCATTGATTTCGCCGGCGCCGCTGACACCACTGCGCCCTACCAACAAAGCGTGGATCTGCTCAGCCAGTCAACGCATCCCATGAGCCAACTGGTGCTGCTGGCCGGCGCTGACCACATTTATAATGTGCTACCCCCGATGAAGCTCTCGAAACCAAGGTCACCAGTCATGACCGACTCCTGAGCGTAACGCGAGAGTGGATTATTGACCTGGTTCAGTACGCGACCGAAAAGACCGGTCCCTAGTGAATATCCAAAGCCATGGGTATGAACTTGCAGACCAGGACCTGCCGCGAACCATAGCGTTGGGAGCTGGCCAGCAAGGTATCGCTTACAGCGCTCATCACTGCATGATGCTCTCCCTGTATCTGCGTACTCATTGCATTGGTGACAACCTGCAATCCCTCGCGCTCGTTAAGGCTGTCAATGAGCGATTGGATGACCGGAATATAGTCTTCATCAAGGGGATACAGGCTGAGCTCAGCTGTGAGTGTCATGGATCAATCCTTATTAATAACTGATAGTGAGTTGCACATCGGTGAATACCTCAAGAAAACCCGCTTCAAATTCATCAGCATGCTCATCGGCTACCTGCAGTAGAGCAACAAGATCTACCGGTCGCGACAGCCTCTGGGAAAGGCGCTCGAGTACCGCGGCAACACCCTCCCGAGTCTCGTACACTCGCAGCCAATCAGCATCCACCCAACGCGAAGCGACAACTGCAAGACCCTCGGGCAGAAGTTGCGGATTGTTGCGCAGCACAGCATAGGTGTCGTCCAAAAAGGCATCACGACTCCAATTGCTGTAGCGATGCCAGTGTTGCACCAGGTAATGATCGAAAAGCACGTCTAACACCAGACCGGCGTAACGCCTATACCCACTGGGAAATAGAGTTTTAAGCGCAAGATACGCGCTGTGCCGGTCGGTAAGTGTATCAACGCGACGATGCCGGCGCACGCCATCGGCAACCCGGGGATGCAAAGCGTGTCTGCTCAACGGGCCCTTTACGAGATCACCCGCGATGTTCCCGATCAAACTGTGTGCATACGGCTCAGCAAGTAGCGCATGCGCCAGATAATTCACGACTTAACTAATCGCCGAGCGACAACGGAGCTCAAATCCTGGTTGGAGATTAGTCGGATCGCAGAGCACGAGATGCCCAGAACACCGCCAGAAAGGTAAGGATCTCTACAACCATAGGCTCGACAGTTAAGGCCGCGCCATGGAACTGCCATGCTACGAGACGGGCCGGCGCCACCACACCGATCATCAGCGCTCCAGCCATGAGATAGTCAGGCTGACGTCGAAAAACGCCGTAGAGCATGAACCCACCTGCACAGAGAAAAAACGCAGCGCTATCGCCCAACTGGGTCGTCAGACCTGTTCCCTGTAAAAGAGACGCACCCAAAGCAGCTGCGATGGTCGAAGGCGCCGCAAGCCACGCTAATCCAAAGCTTAAGTACAGCAGTCCAAAGAGCACCGTTACACCGAGCGCCAACTTGGTAGATGTCGAGAGAGCTTGATTCATGGGGCAAGTCCTTTGTGTAGGTTTCTCATTATTTTTAGACAGCAACTGAGTTGTCACTAGCTCAAAGGAAATCACGCTGAGCCACGGCGATGGACCGAGCGTATACACAGCACAGACGGGAGACAATAGATAAGGGTCAACGGGGCATGAATTTAGCGGTAGAAGAGACCTTTCTCTTCGATGATTTCAGTGAGCCACAGCGCGCCAGTAATGGTTTTCAATGGCAGTACATCAGCGATACGGTGATGGGTGGCGTTTCTCAGGGCGCAGCCCGGCACGGCGTTCTGGCCAGTCGCCCGGCACTGCAACTGGGGGGCACTGTGAGCCTCGAGAACAACGGAGGCTTTATTCAGGTCGCTCTGGACCTCGGTGCCTTGGGGGAGACTGTCGACGCTAGTGCTGCAAGAGGCATTGCCGTCTGTCTGTGTGGCGATGGTGGGAGCTACGCGATCAACCTGCGAACCGCGGACACGCAGCGGCCCTGGCAGAGCTACCGCAGTCGTATGGATAGCACCGAGGAGTGGAAAACTCACTACCTGCCGTTTTCAGACTTTATCGCGCACCGAATTGAAAAGCCGCTGGACCGTTGTCGGCTCCGGCGTATTGGCTTGATTTCAATTGGCGACCCCGGACCCGCCCGGGTAGCTGTTTCCAGGCTGGCGCTGTACCGAGATGTACCGCGCTAAGCCGCCAAACTATCGTTAGGGCCCTGCAGCTATTACTGCCTCAGCCTTCGCAAGACGGCGTTTGCGCCAGCTCTCCAGAAACGCCAATGCGCCCCAGGCGTAGAGCGTCACGGCGATAAATGTCGCAAAACGCTGAACAAACGCGGTCAAAGCATCTTTACCATTTGCGCTGTCTTCGACCGCCGGCCCTAAGAGAATGAGCATAGTGACCAGCGCGTTAATCCAGAATGAAGGGGCCACCCGGGTTTTCAAAAAGCCGTACAACTTTGCAGCGGTGTAAAACGCAAATACGAACATCCACAAAGAAAACATCCATAAATTGGGCGCGATAGTCAGTAGCACCCAAAACAGGATTGCCATGATCCCGCCCACAAAGGTCGATCCAATGAGCTCTCTCCCGGCATGTCGCGCGTCCATAGCCGACGTTTGTTGTCCAAGAGACACGGACTTCATAATCGTCATGAGGTACTGCGAGGGATTCGTTAGCGCGAGCAAATACGCTGGCATCACAATGAGCGTTGCTCGAACGGCAAACCAATTCGAAAGCGCCTCACCACTGGGAGCCTCTGACGGAGGCACCGCCGTTGCCTTTTCGGGAAAAAAGGGATACACCAACCATTGACAGAGCACGGCGGCAGAAATTCCCAAGACAAGCGATTTGATGACCGTGGTCGCTAGAAGAAAGTCGACGCTCCCCGCAACAGAAATCAGCGTAAAGCCGATCGTCAAAAAAGTACCCAGAAGCCGTTTTCCATGTATCAGCGTCAAATACATCGAAAAATACAGGCCCACAGCAACTATCAGGACTGCACTGAAGGGGTAATAGCGAATCAACGGTATGAGCAGAACCCCCACCGTGAGTGACGCAATTATGACCATGAGCAAGCCAAACAAGCCTTTTGGCCCCATAGGGGGGCCCGGCATGGCACTCAAGAACACAACGAACAAAGGCGCCAGAAATGGCAGCGGAAAGTCTAAAGCGTAGGCCATCGCCAGAGCGAGAGCCGTGGCAAAAGCAAATCGCAATGCGCGATTTTCGGCAACGCTCACTTTGGATAGGCTCTTAGCAATGACGGGATCACGTTTAACTGGACGTCGCGGTTAATAGGCGTAGGAGAACCAACTCATGAGTCGGATGTACAGCCGACCCAGCAGGCGCAGTACCGTCGCATCATCACTATAAACAATCACCGAGGCCTGACCACCGATTCGCAACTGGCTGAGCATTGCACTATCCGTCATTTTGAAACCTACCTCCACGGGAAAGCGCTGCGCCTGACGAAGCCAGTCGCGACTGTTGCTCACTGTAGGCAGGGTGCCAGGCGCTGGAGCCTGCCCAGCACTGACGCCAAGTCCGACGTTGCGAACATTGCCAGCAAAAACCGTACCCGGCAAAGCATCAAACACGATCTCTGCGCTGCTACCGGAATGCATGTGCCCAAGATTGTTTTCGGTAAAGGCAGCATTGACCCAAAGATCATGAATCGCAATCAACGTCATGACCGGCTTACCGGTTCCTGCATATTGACCAACATCCGCGCGCAAATCAGTAATGAGTCCTCGTGACGACGCTTTGACCACAGTATTTGCGAGATCCAATCGCGCTTTCTCCACCGCGGACTGCGCGGACAGCAAAATCGCGTTACTGCCAACGTCATCCCCACCTTTTTGTTCGATGGCACGCTGAATATCCGACTCCGCCGCCACGACCTTGGCTCGGGCCTGATCTAACGAGGCTTTGGACGACTCCAATCGACGCAAAGAGAGAGTTCCCGGGTCCGTTTCCCGAAGCCGCTTAAGTCGTGAGTAATCCTGGCTCGCTCGGAGCTCATTGGCTTGCGCGGCAGTTAGATTAGCGCGAGCACTTGCCACTGTAGCGTTGCCCGCTTCTACCTGGCTGCGGGCATTCACGAGGTCGGACTCAGCGCGGGACAATGCTATTTGGTACTGCGACGGATCAATCTCAAAGAGTGCATCGCCCTCCTCTACTTCCTGATTATTCCCGACAAGAACCTTTTTTACGGTGCCGGCAACTTCTGGAGCAACGCCAATCACATAGCCCTGCACTCGCGCCTGGCTCGTGTACGGTGCATAGCGATCAGACAACAGATACCAGCCCAAGCTGCCCACAATCACTGCCAGCACTATCCAGGTAGTACGCTTGATCGCAGGGGCTGTTTCTGTTTCCGCGTTCGCCTCTGCCTGTGTATCACTCATTGCGAACTTCCTCCTGATTGGGCGTTGTCCAGCACCTCGGGTACCGTAGCCTCCAATTGCTCACCCCAGTTAACTCGGCTGCGCATAGTCTCGCGCACACTTTGGGGAATCATGTCTTCCAGGGACTGGGACTGCCAACCGCCCCCCAGCGCTTTATAAAGTGTGATAACCGCGGAGATATGCGCACCTTCGTTGATCAGCTCTTTTTCGGCTTGAGAAAACAGCGATCGCTGTGCATCAAGTACCCGCTGAAAATCCGCGTAGCCTTCCCGATACCGTCGGTTCGCAAGTTCGAGTGCCCGCTCAGCAGCGGAACGCGACTCACTGAGCACATCCCGAGCCTCGGCAGTTTTGATCACCGCAATTGCGGCGTCATCAATTTCTCGAGCTGCCTGATAAACAGTCGCATCGAAGGCGGTAAGAGCTTGCTGTAGTCGCGCGTCCTGCACCCGAACATTTGAACGGATCCGCCCATAATCAAAGATATTCCAGCTAATCGCAGGGCCCGCGGCAAAGGTCAATCCATCTCTGGTAACGCCCAAACTGTCACCATTCCAACCAAAGCTTCCAAACAGTGATAGGGCGGGATACAAGTCCGCTTTGGCAACACCAATCTGCGCGGACTGAGCTCCCGCTTGCCAGGCGCTGGCTCGCACATCAGGCCTGCGAAGCACCAACTGCGCGGGTATGCCACTGAGTGCGACAGGCGCCATACCTGGCAATGCCTTTACCTCGCCCTCTAGTTCGCGGATAGGACCCGGAGGTCTTGCAAGTAGTACGGCAAGAGCATTGCGCAGCTGAACACGGCTGCGCTCCAAATCCGGGATCGTAGCGAGAGTCGCAAGATACTGGGTGCGAGCTTGTTGTAAATCGAGTTCCGATTCCTGACCGCTGTCAAACAGTTGCTGCGTGATTTCGAAGCTGCGCTTTTGTATCGACGCGTTTTTCTCGGCGATGGTAATTCGCAGCTGCACCGTCCGGTAGGCGTAATAAACATCAGCGGTCTGAGCGATCAGAAGCACCTGTAGATCTCGCTGATTCGCGATGGACGCCAGAAAGGCAGCATCGGCAGACTCTACGCCCCGGGCAAACCGCCCCCAAAAATCGATCTCCCAACCCGCTGAGAGGCCCACATCGTAGCTACCAAAATTGTCTTCGCTGGCTGGCAGCAAGCCGTCGCTGCGACGCTGGCGTATATAGGCTGCGGACGCGCCTAACTGTTGAGACTGAGGGAAGCGCAGCGCCTGCGCACCACCGAGCCGCGCTCGAGCCTCAAGAACGCTCAGCCCCGCGACCTGTAAACTGAGGTTTCGCGTAACGACCCGCTGGATCAGTGCGTTGAGAGCAGGATCGTCAAAACGCAGCCACCAGTCGGACAACTCCAGGTTTGTATTGTCGACTGTGCTATCAAGGTGCCCATAGAGATCCGGCTGCCACTCGGCAAGCCAACTGGGCGTCGGCTCCTGGTAGTCAGGGCCCAGTGTCGTGCATCCAATAAGCGCCACACCGATCAGTGCAATAAGACTACTGCGCAGCATCGAAGAGATCATCAAAAAGAGTCAATCAGTCCGCTGCGCCATCGGAAGTGCCTGTCGCCTCTCCTTCGGACGCCACAGCCACGAGAGACTCATCATCCACCCAACCCATAAACAGCTCATAACCCACGCTCAGTACGACCGCTCCAACGAAGAGTCCCACAATGCCAGCCCCCATCATTCCACCCAAGGCGCCCAGGAGCACAACCGGCATTGGCACACTCACACCGCGACCCAGTAGCATCGGCTTGAGGACGTTGTCGGCAAACCCGGCAATTACAAAGTAAATAGTGAGCGCGATATTCACCACAGTACCGCCATCACCCATACCCCACACAAAGGCAATCGCCGGAATAGAGACCAATAACGCCGGGAGCTGAAGAATCCCGATTACCAGTACCACCAATGCCAATAACCCTGCAGCGGGAATACCTGCCAGCATAAATCCGACACCTAGTAGCAACGCCTGAATAAATGCGACACCCACGACACCCATGGCCACTGAACGGACAGTGAGCGTGGTAATCGTATGCATCGCTGGACCTTTTTGGTCTCCAACCATACGAGAAAAAATACGCCCCATGGCAGCGGTCCCGGACTCACCGTAGGCCATCATGATTCCTGCAATGATCAGTGCACCAAAGAAAAACAAAAGAGTTCCCGCTGTGCTGGCAGCTGCTCTAAGTGCACTCTTACTAAAGCTACCCAGCTGGGGCTGAAGGCCCTCGATAAACGCCGGCAAATCAGTGTAGGCGGCGGACCACGCGGCGTAAGCTTTCTCGCCAACAATCGGCCACTCTTTTACGGAAGCATCCGGGGCTTCAACAGTGAACGTATTAACGTCGAAGTTACCGACAACATCAAAAACATGCGTCGCAAAAGAACTCCCCAACATCACGCTTGGGACGCCTAACAACAATATCCCCAATACGACGATCAGAGTCGCTGCGCGGCCGGCACTAAAGCCTGTGCGCTGACACAGTGATAAAAACACCGGGTAGAGTGAGACCGCCAAAATAACGCCCCAGAGCATGATCGGTATAAAGGGCGCGAAAATGCGCTCACAGGCGACGACAACCGCCACGATCAAACCCAGTCTGATGCAAAAGTCCATAAAATCCCGGGACAGAAACTTCCTTACGGCATCAACATCAATACTCATTCAACTTTTACTCCGGCAAACAACTAAATCAATGTCGCTATTGAAGGGCATATTCTACGTCAACACGACTCGATACGCTGCGAAAACCATGGGTGAAATTGCCAATGGCATGCTAACGTGACGCCCCTCTTTTCAGGGGAATAACTCAGTAATCCATGATGGAGCTCAAATGCCCAGCCTCCGCGTTGTCTCACTGCTTGTTGCGCTGCTAGTGCCCGTAGGTGCGCACAGCGAGGGCCGCGTGATCCGCGTCGCCACTTTTAACGTCAGCATGGAAGGGGGTAATTACGTCGGCAAAGGTGTCACGCCCAGTGGCCATGAACTACCTGCGGCGCTGAGTAATAGCGACCACCCGCAGATCAGCAATATTGCAGAGATTATCCAGCGCGTGCGCCCGGACATACTGCTCCTCAACGAGTTTGACTATCACTCGGACCCCGCCCGCGGCGTGCAGCCCTTCCTCGAGCGCTATCTCCAACAGTCCCGAGCGGGAACCGAAGCAATTGATTACCCATACTTCTATCAGGGTCCCGTCAACGCAGGTGTTGATTCGGGCATGGATCTCGATCGAGATGGTAAGGCGTCAGGAACTGGCAACGACGCCTTTGGCTTTGGCCTCTATCCCGGTCAATACGGCATGCTCATCCTGAGTCGCTACCCCATCGATTTCGAAGCCATTCGCAGTTTCCAATTGTTCAAATGGAAAGACATGCCGGAAAACCTCATGGCCGACATGCGTGGTGCGGATGGCGAACTTTGGTACCCCAAGGCCGTGCAGGAGAAATTGCGTCTGTCCTCCAAGTCGCACTGGGACATTCCCGTACGCATCAATGGCCGATCTTTACATGTGTTAGCGAGTCATCCCACGCCTCCGGTATTCGATGGGCCGGAAGATCGCAATGGTCGTCGCAATCACGATGAAATTCGCTTTTGGGCAGACTACATTGAGGGCGGCAAGCAAGGTGCTTACATCTACGATGATAAAGGTCAATCCGGGGGTCTGACCGACGACCGCTTTGTGGTCGTTGGTGATCTCAATGCCTCCACGGAAGAAGGCGACGCGCGACGCGAAGGAATAACCGCCTTGCTAGGCCACGAGAAGGTTCGCCGGGGCCTCCTACCCACCAGTGATGGTGGACGAGCAAACCGAACTGACAGTACCTTTGGCCCCACGCATACAGCAAGCTGGGGCATGCGCGCCGATTACGTAGTGCCCAGCAAGGCGGGATGGCGGGTAATCGATGCAGGGGTGTTTTGGCCTGCACCGGATGACCCTTTGCGGCGCCTAGTAAATAAGCGTAACTCATCCTCTGATCATCGCTTAGTTTGGATGGATTTAGAGCTCGTCGACTAGCGTCCCACTGTTTACAGCCATGCGAATACCCCCAAGAGCACTAAGTCTCATGGGTTGCGCAGAAAAAACGTTAACAGGCGCAACGATCAAGCCTGGCGCTCCCTCGCTTTCATAAACGAAGCCTGTTGCTTGCTCACCTGCAGTGCTGCTTTGAAAACAGATAGCTTAGGTATGACTTCACCTCGTTGCCCCAAAGAATCCAGCTGCGCATAAAACCAGTAGGTCGTTGCGAAGGTACTCAAGGTGCGAATGAGGCTTATGCTTTTCAAGAAGCCAAGCCAGGATGGCAATAGCGCTAAATCATCCTCGTAGCGAGGCAAAGATTCTGCGCCAGCCAGTAACCTTGTGGGCCCATCAGTCTGGACACAGAGCGGCCGACCCAAACCTATGAGCGATGCTCCGCCCTCCTCCAGCGCCTGTTCCATAGCCGCGCGGGATCGAAAGCCACCCGTGACCATCAGCGGAATAGACACCTGTTTTTGCATAGCTAGAGCGAAGTCAACAAAGTACGCTTCCCGGCGCAGCGTTGACTCAGCCACGTGTTGCTGTTCCACCGGCTCCACACCTTCCATGCCCAACAACTTCGGCTGCTCATAGGTGCCGCCGGAAATCTCGATGACATCAACACTATGCTCTTCAAGCCACTTTGCGACTCGGAGGCTGTCCTCAAAGGCGAAACCACCCTTTTGAAAATCGGCACTATTGAGCTTCACCGATACCGGGAACTCTGGACCCACGGCTTCGCGAGTTGCGTCGACAATTTCAAGGAGGAAACGTGCGCGATTCTCGAGCTCGCCGCCGTAGCTATCATCACGATGGTTACTTCTTGGACTTAGGAACTGTGAGATCAAATAACCGTGGGCGCCGTGAATCTGCACACCCGTAAAACCAGCATTTTTCATGGCTTTCGCCGCAATGGCAAAGCGCTGCACCAATTCAGTAATTTCATCAGCTGTCAGGGCCACAGGCTCACCAAACTGCCCTCCGGGCAGTCCCAGCTTTACCGCAGAGGGAGCTTTAGGGTGAGGGTTAACGGTCTTCAGTGTCTGTCGACCCGCGTGACTGATCTGAACCCAGGCATGATTGCCCGCTGCTGTCGCCGCCGAAGCCCAGCTTGCAAGAGCGTCCTTCATCACAGCATCCGGAACTCGATCAAGCACAACATTGCCGGGACGCTCCAGATGATGAGCATCTACGACAACATTCCCGGTGATCAATACACCCGATCCACCCTGAGACCAGATCCCATAGAGACGCTCAAGCGAGCCCGTGGGAACACCGCCGATACTCGCAAGCCCCTCGGTCATAGCCGCTTTGACTAGACGATTGGGAACGACAGCACCACAAGGCAGCGTCAGCGGTTCTTTTAGAGTGGTCACAGTATAGGATTCCATTACTTGAAATTAGGTAGGCCGCCACCATAACAAAGAGCATAATACATACGAAACCAGAGAATATTAGTGAGTAAAGGAGTAGCTATGAGCGGCATCGACATTGGTATCAACGAAGCGGATCGAATGAGTATTGCAGGCGGACTGAAGATTTTACTTGCGGACTCGTACACCCTGTACCTGCAAACCCACAATTTCCATTGGAATGTAACCGGCCCACAGTTTCGAGAGTTACACCTGATGTTTGAAGAGCACTACAACGAGCTGGCACTCGCCGTTGACGAGATTGCTGAACGAATTCGAACGCTGGATGTAGTCGCTCCCGGAACCTATAAGGCCTTTGCACAGCTCTCAAATATTGACGAGGTCGATGGTGTGCCATCCGCCTCGGAGATGATTCGTATTCTCACTCAAGGGCATGAGCAGATCGTTAAAACCTGCAGAGAAGTTCTGGTGAAAGCTCAGGGGGCAGACGACGAATCGTCGGCGGCCCTGGTCTCTGACCGTATGCGGGCGCATGAAAAGACGGCATGGATGCTGCGGGCACTGGCTGCTTGATCCGAGCATGTAAGGCAGCAAGCTGGCACAAGGTCTGACGAACAGGTCTACAGCCAGCTCGCGGCTTATTCGCGCCTGTTGGTTAGACATAAAAAAGCCCCTTGGCAATAAGCCAAGGGGCTAACCGTAAGCAAACGCCTACGGACCGAAGGCGGCAAACAGCGCATTGACCACGCTGTATATTAGATAACTTTAATAGAAGGGCAGCCAAGAGGCCCGCTATTCTCGATCCGCTGAATCAAGCGGGAGAGCCTAGGGAGGCTATAGAGTAAGACGATGGTCCTGCGTACAGCGAAACCCTAAGGTTCTTAGGTCACTACGCAGACCTTCATGCCGTCCATTTTTTTAGCCTGATACATCGCTTCATCGGCGCGACCGACGGCGCTTTCCAATGTGTCACCTTTGGTCAGCTCGGTAACTCCACAGGCAATTGATACATCTAATGGCTTGCCATTGTCGTTGAAGCCGGCGTTGCGTACTTCATCGCAGGCACTTCGAGCAAATACCTCAGCGCCCTGCACACGGGTATCAGGCAGCAAGATCACGAACTCGTCCCCACCGTATCGACATACGATATCGCTGGCCCGCGCCCTGAGCTGCAGAACATCAGATATCTTTACGAGCACCAAATCACCAGCAGTATGTCCGTAAGTATCATTGATTCTCTTGAACTTATTGCAGTCCACAAACACGATTGACAACGGAGCGCCGGAGCGCTGCCAACGCGCATATAACTCATGCGTGCGCTCATCGTAGCCCGCGCGATTGTAAACCCCGGTGAGCGCATCTTTCAGTGCAAGATCATTCTTGTTTCGAATTTCGCTTCGCAGAATGTCAGCCTCGTCTTCCAGGTGCGAAAGACGTTCATTCAACTCTGTAACCCGAGCCTTTGAAGTCTCGTGTTGCTGGCGTTCGGACAGGACATGCTCGGCCAGGCGCTTCGTTAACTTGGTTAAACCGCTGGAGATAACACTTCGAACCTGATTGATGTCATCGGACTTGGCCGCTTCACCCATTTCCCGGGTGTCTTCATCCACACTGCTTTGCAACTGCTCCGAACGCTTAAGAGAGCTGTCGCAATCGTCTCCGAGAAAATTAATTACTTCCTCGAATCCATCGAGACGCTCCCGAAGGTCGCCGAGAAAGTCTGTGGTTTGATTTCTCTCCGCGCGAATCCTGGCATCGATGGTTTCTATTTCGTCGGTGACCTCAGCCAGCAGTTTTTGCGCCTGCTCGGGATGCACCGCCTGCTCAAGAGACTCTTTAATGGCATGACTTCCAAGGGCGTTGCCGTTCACAACATCAATATGCTCCAAGAGCCGCTGCAATAACTGGACGAACAAGGCGACGTAGCGATCATCCGTGCCGCCGGGACCTGACTTCTTACCCAGCCAACCCAACACACCACTGGCTGACTTGTCTGGCGTTGCGACTTCACGGAATGCTTCTGCAACAGTGCCGAGTAAGTCAACGAGTGCTTTCTGTCGAGCCATGGCCGTCGTGCCCGACGCCACTTGCTGCACCAAGCTACCCATCCGTTCCTGCTCGTCACAACGCACAGGCATGGTCTTTATGAGCTTGCGCAAACCTGACAGGTCGTGCCCGCTTTCGACCGTCCTGCCTTTATCGGCATTAACACCCGCACTGGCCATCATAGTTCGAGCCAAGCGCCCGGAAAGGGTTTCTATCTTGCTCGCGTCACCGCCATCTTTTAACTCCTTGCGGATAGACACAAGAAGAGCATCGACCTCCTCGTCTACGCCATCTGCCATATGCGAGAGGCGAGTTACCAGTTGTTCAAGCGCTTTTACTTTGTCCATTGCCGTAGCCAAACGTAGAATAACGCCAGTAAGCATACAACAGCAATGCGCGCTAGGCGACAGTACTAAAGTGGCCTAGACGCGACGATCCAGCTGTGCATTAAGGCGATAAACGTAGGCAAGAACCTCTGCGACAGCGACATACAAGGCGGGCGGAACCTCATCGCCTAGAGGTATCTGACACAGGAGCTCGGTTAATTGCGCATCCTGCACAATAGGCACGCCGTTTTCGGCAGCAAGCTCCACAATACGATCGGCGATAGCATTTTCTCCTTTTGCCACTAGTATCGGCGCACCCTCTCCACTGTAAGACAGTGCCGCGGAATGAGTCGACGCCCCGAAAGAGCGCTTATCTTTATCTGTCATGCTCGCAAATCCAATCCGGCGCTTGATCGCAGCCCTTCGGTACTGACTTTTTTAGGAACAAGCTCAGCGCTCGGACTGGTGGTCAGTGCGATCCCACGATTCTCCAGGGCAAGCACCAAACCAGGCATTCCGGCGTCGATAAGTTGCCGGACACTGTCGTTAGCCGCTGCAATGCGCAGTGAGAGCCGGTCACCTTGAAGCTGCATGGATACTTCTAGCGCCCCTAGCGCTCTAGGCTCCAGCTGCAGCTTCACTCGCCACAATTCCTCCTCAGAATCGCTCTGAGAGTTCGGTCCACCGCCAGCCTCCCTGTCTATTTCCATGCGCAAGCTATGCAGAGACCCTCCCACCTGCAGCGGAATTTCTAGTTGCCAGTGTCGGGACGCTTGGATCTCGTCGGGCTGGGAGTTCAACTGATGGAGGGTAATCCGCCCCAAACCGGCTTCGAGTTCGCGTTTCATATCGAGCAGCGCTTCGGCATCCGCTGCAGGCATACCCAATGCCTCTATCCGCGCGAGCGCCGCCTCCACCCTTGCAAGAACCCGAAACAGCCCGGCTTTGAAGTCTCCCTCTACGGCCGGAGGCTGTCCCGCCAGCGAAGCACGCAAGCCACTCTCAAAAAAGACACCCGACTCCCGCATGGCCGCTGCAAGGCCCTCGGGCTGTGACACCAGGCCCGGACGACCGACCTGCTTCAACAACTGCCCAAGAGACTCCGTGACCATAGCCGGCAGCGCGGAGGCCAACTGATTCGTTTGCAGTGCCTGAACGACATTTGCCAGCGGAGGACTGGCAATACCAGAGGAATTCCCCGGCAACAACTGCAGCGTTCCTCCAACATTTGCCGCACCAGAACTGACCACAGGATTCAAGACACGAAGGGTCGGAACCGGTAGCAGCTGACTCACCTCCAGTTTCAGTCGTGCGCCCTGTTGTATGGGAATATCAGCCGTCGCGGTGATCTGCTGACCACTGACGCGCAGGACCAACTCCCCCGTAGACAACTGATTCGTCACCAGTGCATTGAGCGTCTGACCGATCTGCCAGTTGTTGATCCACAAACCGAAGTTTCGCTGATCAACACGGGCCGTCGTTAACGCCAGTTGCAATTCTTCCACGACCACCTCGGTACCAAGAACGTGCGAACTTTAATGCCCGGAGCGCTTTCGCAAAACCGCGCTTCAGATTGTTGTTACAGTGCCGCTATCTCTACATAGCCTGTGTATACTTTAGCGGCAAAATTTACAACGATCTTTACTGAGGACTGAAATGGATCTGGCGACACTACTTGGTATGGTTGGGGCAATTGGAGTCGTCCTGGCAGCCATTCTGACCGGCGGCTCACCGGTGGTGTTCATCAATGTGCCATCGATTCTCATCGTGCTGGGAGGCACGGTGATGGTAGTCATGATCAAATTCTCCTTGGGGCAGTTCTTTGGTGCCTTTAAAGTCGCGCTCACCGCCTTCGTCAATAAGACAGTCGATCCAGAAGCTCTCATCGTGAAGATCGTTGAGCTCGCCAACATTGCACGCAAAGAAGGCATGCTCGCTCTGGAGAATCAGGAGGTTGACAACCACTTCCTCGATGAAGGGGTCAAAATGCTCATCGATGGCAACAGCCGCGAAGTGGTGAACACCGTTCTGAGCAAAGACATGCAGCAAACCATTGAGCGGCACACCTGGGGAGCAAAAGTTTTTAGCGCTACCGCTGATGTTGCACCGGCTATGGGCATGATCGGGACGCTGATCGGCCTGGTACAAATGCTCTCGAACATGTCGGACCCCAAGTCTATTGGTCCGGCGATGGCTGTTGCTCTGCTGACCACGCTCTATGGTGCGATGCTGGCCAACATGATTGCCATGCCCATTGCCGACAAGCTTACTCTGCGCAAAGCCGATGAGTTACGGGTACGGTCCATGTGCATCGATGGCGTTTTAGCCATTCAGGAAGGTCAAAACCCTAGGATTATTGAATCAATGCTCAAAGCCTACCTCGAGCCTGAAAAACGCGGCAGCGAGGTATAGCCAGCATGTCTGACGACCGCCCCGCAGGATCACCGGCATGGATGGCGACATTTGCCGATCTAATGTCGCTGATGCTGTGCTTCTTTGTACTGCTGCTGTCCTTCGCCGAAATGGATGTAGTAAAATTCAAACAAATCGCCGGCTCCATGAAAGTAGCCTTCGGTGTTCAGAGCGAATTTGAGCTCGAGGACATCCCCAAGGGGACCAGTGTCGTGGCCACGGAGTTCAGCCCCGGTCAGACCAGCGATACCCCTATCGAAACAATCCAGCAAATTACAGACGAGACCACGGACCCTTCATTGAGAGTCGGTGACGGAGAAATGGACGACGCCGAAACCGAGGAACTGCTACAGAAAAAGATCACCGCTTTGCTTGCAGAAACACAGGTCGACGCCGAAAAACTCAAAGATATGCTTGAAGACGAGACACAAACCGGCAAGGTTGATGTCGAATCAGATGGCCGTACCATCACCGTACGCATCCGGGAGCAAGGGTCATTTCCTTCCGGTTCCGCGACGCTGAACACCGATTTCGTCCCGGTCATGCAGCGTATCCGCGATGCACTTGCCGAGATTCCGGGCACCATTTCTATTGAAGGGCACACCGATAGCACACCTTTACGCGGGGGCCGCTATGAGTCCAACTGGGGCTTATCGTCGAGTCGGGCTCTCTCGGTAACCCACGAGTTGCTTCGAGACGGCCTACTTAAGGATGAGCGCATGAGGGTCGTTGGCTTTGCTGACACGCGCCCATTCACTTTTAACGATACGATTGAGGGCAGAGCATCCAACCGGCGCGTCGAGATCGTGATTCGTCAGGGCATTGAGAGCGCTGAGAGCTCCGAACTAGACAGTATTCGTGAGATAAACTCAGACGCCCTGGACATACTGGGACTAAAGTAGATTTATGAGCGAGCCACACATTAATAGCGTTGAAAGACGAAAGTACTACCGAATCAATGACGTGGTCTTGCTGCGTTACGAAGTCACCCCAGAGTCTCCGGCCGGACAACAACCCCTGGAGGATACAGGCGGACTTGCAATCGGCACCGGCACGCTATTGGCTGAACTGGACCGTGAACTCAACAAGAGTATTAACGCGGTGTGGCGCGACAACCCCATGGTTGCTCAGGCCCTGGGCTTGCTCAACCGCAAGGTCTCGGTCATCGCCACCCAGGCACTGGAATACGAAGAAGCAAGCGTACATTCCTATGACAGCAGCATGGTCAATCTAAGCGGCTGCGGAATAGCCTTTGAGGCTCGACAGCAATTGACGCCGGGCACCAGATTGCAACTGAGCATTATTCTAAAGCCATCGCAGGTAACGCTGTCTATTGCCGGAACGGTAATCAGCGGCGAGCAGCGACTCGACTCAGCCACAATGCCGTATTGGATTCGTGTGGACTTTGATGATGATCTGCTGGCGCAGGAGCAACTGATCCAGCATGTTGTGCAAAAACAAGGTGCCCTGCTCTCAGACAGCCCGGCACTTGATAACAAGCGCTAACAGCGCTCATCCAGAAAACGTCCCTTGCGTCCCCGGGGATCCTTGGCAGTTTCATGATCGGAACGCTCCGCTTCTCGCTCCTGCTTTCTACGCGTCTTGCGCTCACCGCTGCGCCGGAGCCTACGCAGCGGCGGCGTACCGGACACCCCGGTCACAGGCCCAGGTCCCGAGGGATCAGCCATCGCCCACTACCTGACTCAATAGCGCGCTACGTACCAGCACAACGACTCGGCGGTTCTCGGTGCGACCCTCATCGCTCTCGTTATCAGCGATGGGCCTGTTAGGACCAAAGCCCACGGCGCTTAGCTTGGCCGGATCAACGCCCTCATCCTCAAACACCCGAGCGATCGCCGCCGCACGCGCCGTAGATAACTCCCAGTTCGAAGGAAACTGGCCATTGCGAATCGGCTGATTATCGGTGTGCCCCTGCACCACGACTTCATTGGGCAGCGCCCTGAGCGTTTCTGCCAATCGCCGCAACATCGGAATAGAGCTTGCCAATAGTGAGCGAGAGCCCGAGGGGAATAACAAACGCGCCGGGATCTTGATCTCCAACCATTTGTCATTACCGGTGATGGCCAGGCGGTCCGGAGCAACCAGGTCACCTATGGCACTCTGAAGGGCCATCTCAACGCCAGCTATCTCTTCCTCTGCCTTAACATCGCCCAGTGCCGCAGTCGTAGAGTCGATATTTGCGGCAGCCTGTAAAGGTACTCGTACCTGTTCACTCTGTGCAGTTAGCTGAGGCATACCCAACCGCGAAGATTGCGCGCCATCACCGTCCGGTCGACTCGGGTCATAGGACACTCCGGGAAGCCCAAAGGCACGAACTATGGAGTCAGACAGAACCCGAAAATTGCCCACATCCACTGCCGACGTTGAGTACATCACCACAAAAAATGCAAACAAGAGCGTAATGAAGTCCGCATAGGAAACCAGCCAGCGATCCTGGTTATCGACACTCTCTGGCGGCTTACGTCGGCCCATACTTAATCGAGATACCCTTCGAGCTTACTCTGTATCGTCTGAGGGTTATCCCCATCAGCGATCATCGCGATGCCATCAACCACCATCTCGTGATACTGCATCTGATCACCGGAAACCGCTCGAAGCTTATTGGCGATAGGCAGATAGAACAAGTTGGCGAAGCCCACGCCATAGATCGTAGCGACAAACGCAACGGCGATACCCGCCCCCAACTGCGTGGGGTCTGAAAGATTATTCATAACGTCGATGAGACCCAGTACCGCACCGATGATACCGATGGTCGGGGAATACCCTCCCATGGCATCGTATACTTTAGCTGCCCGAGCATCTTTGGCCAGAGCATTGTCAATTTCCACATCCATCACGGTGCGAATGGCTTCTGGCTCCAGACCGTCCACAAGCAGCTGCAAGCCTTTTTGAGTCAGGGGGTCGGACTCTTTATCCACAAGCTGCTCCAGTGCTAGTAGTCCATCGCGACGCGCCGTGCGGCTCCACTCAATAGTCTTAGCAAGAACAGCCTCTCGATCGTAGCTGGGCGGCAGAAAAACCCAGGCGAAGCGACGCAGCGCTTCACGAAAATCGCGCAGCGGCGTTTGAATCAGAACAGCGCCGAGGGTGCCGCCGAGAACAATGACAAAAGCCGTGAGCTGCAGGAGCGCAGTGATGTGACCGCCTTCGAGCCAGTTGCCACCAAGAATCGCACCCACAGCCATGGTGACCCCAATGAGGGTCAAAAAGTCAAAACTGACTCCCGCGGGATTGCCTTTATTCCTGGCCGACTTTGCCGGTTCCTTTGCCACGTTCTGGCCCCCTATCCGCGCCAGTGTGCAAGCGTAACGCGCAGCCGCGCCAGCGCTTGGCCGTGCAACTGAGATACTCGAGATTCGGAGACCCCCAGTACCGCACCGATTTCCTTTAAGTTGAGACCCTCGGCGTAATACAAGGACATCATCAACCGCTCCTTTTCCGGAAGCTGTGTTACAGATTCCGCCAATGCATCCCGAAAGCCTTCCTCGCCCACTTCTTCAAGAGGCGTATGGGTATTCGATACAGCAGTCTCTGCTTCGACGCTATCCTCTATATGGGTCATTCTCGCGCAAGCAAGCTTCCCTGAAAGCTGCTGGTACGCGTCCAGAGGCATGTCGAGTTCGGCAGCGATCTCAGCATCCTGAGCCGGTCGCCCAAGGCGCGCATCGGCCCGATCTATGGCCTCAGATACCTGCCGAAGCTGTGATTGCACGGAGCGCGGCAACCAATCATGAGAACGAATTTCGTCGAGCATCGCGCCCTTAATGCGAATGCCCGCGTAGGTAGAGAAACTGGCTCCCTGAGAGGCATCGTAACTCTCCCGGGCCCGCAGTAAGCCAATGAGTCCCACCTGCATGAGATCGTCGAGTTCAATTTCGGCCGGTAATTTGGCCGCAAGACGCAAACCGATTTTTTTAACCAGTGGCAGATACTCGCGCACCAGTGCATCAGCACTGGACACCACCGGTTCTGCGTAGGCCGACACGGGGCTCATCTGCAGCTCAGACGCTACCGCTGCGGTATTCGATGAGCCGCTCAACAAAGAATCCCAGCCCTCCTTCTGAGTGCATTTTTGGAAGTGCCAGCACCCGCTCGCTCATTGCACGCAATGCTTTAGCTGAGTCGCTGCGAGGAAACTCGGTAACCACCGCTCGCTGAGCCCGTACCGCCCGCCGGAGGTACTCATCTCTGGGAATGGCGCCAAGATAGCCCAAGTGCACATCCAGAAAACGATCGGTGACTTTGCAGAGTTTTTCGAAAAGTTGACGGCCCTGAAGCTCGTTGTCGACCATATTGGCCAGCACCTGAAAACGCTTGATATTGCACTGTTGGTTCAGCACTTTGACCAGTGCATAACCGTCAGTCAGAGAGGTAGGTTCATCGCAGACAACGACAATCAGCTCCTGACAGGCTGCGGTAAAGGTCAATACGGTGTTATCGATTCCCGCTCCGGTATCCACGATCAAAGTGTCAACGGGAATAGCAAGTTCACTAAAAGCCCGCACCAGACCTGCCTGCTCGGTCTGTGACAAAGCGGCCATTCGAGCCACACCCGACGAGGCTGGTATCACACGAATACCTGCAGGCCCTAGAATGAGAATTTCTTCGAGACTGCGCTCACCACTAATGACATGCTGTATATCGAACTGCGGTTTGAGTCCTAGCGCAATATCCACGTTAGCAAGCCCCAGGTCGGCGTCAAAGAGAAGCACCTGCTGACCGCTTTCAGCCAGGCTCACAGCAAGATTCACCGCCACGTTAGTCTTACCAACGCCACCTTTACCGCTGGTGACAGCAATCACATTTACCGGGGCTGTATCTGTCATCACTGCTTCCTGCTCATCACTGCTTCCTGCCCCAATGCCTGTCGCATGTCATCGCTTACTTGCGATCCTCGCTTTTTGTGCGCCGACTGCTAAATACTCGCTGCGCACGTTCGGGAAGCTCGCTAGCCCGCGGACCGCAGTGGCCTGCTTACTACCGAAGCACTACCGACTTCAGCGAGTTGCACCGCACGACGCACGAGCTTTATGCCATCAGCCTCGTAAAGATCTTCAGGTATGCGCTGACCGTCGCTATATCCGAGTACGGGCAAATTCGCGCTAATCACAACATCCAAAACGCCGCCAAGGCTTTGAGCTTCGTCTACTTTTGAAATAATAGCACCGCTAAGCGCTCGAGGAGCAAAGTTCGCTGCAAGTGCCCGGCATTGCGACGCCTGCGCGGAGGCAGCCAGCACCAACAAGTGCCTCACGGGCTTACGCAGCTCGCGAATGAGTGCGTACTGCCCCCTGAGACGGGAGTCATGCTGACTCATGCCAGCCGTATCAATATAGATGCGCCGACCCTGCATTTTGCGCACAGCCAAGGACAGGCTTTGACGATCATTCGCAGTAAACAAGGGGATGCCCAAAGTATCTGCGAAACTCGCCAACTGCTCCTGCGCACCAATGCGATAGTTATCTAGGGTAATCAAACCCACCATCTCAGGTCCAAGACGCTGTATATGAGATCCGGCCAAACGGGCTACGGTGCTGGTTTTCCCTACGCCGGTGCCTCCATATACCGCTGTAATGTTGCCCGGGATCTGCTCAATACTTTTAGCCTGTAAACGTTCAGCCAGAGATAGCTGTGTCAGTTGCCAGCCCTCATTCAATCTTTCGACGCTTGGGAGACTATCCAGCAACTCGCCGGCCAACACTCGCGATAAGCCCATGCGCAGAAGTCGCTGACGTAGTGCTGACGAAGGACCTCGCGCGACTGTTGCTTCCTGCCAATTGCGGCCACCGAGCTCTTTTTCAAGGATACCACGAAGACGGTCAAGCTCTTTTTCCAGAGCCTTGAGCTGAATCTCACTAGTGGGTGTATCAGCGCTGACCACGCGTCGCCCACTCACGGGACTGCCAGACCTGGCGGGTATGGCAGATGCCACCGCGTGCTCAACATCGACTGCAGCCGTTATTTCTATCTGCCCCCCGACCCGCTTGTTAGCGAGTATCAGAGCATCTGATCCGAGCTCAGCACGCACCTGCGCCATAGCGCTGCGACTGTCTCGTCCTGTGTAACGTTCAATTCTCATAAGTTCGTGCCTCCTTCTCAGGCCGCTGCCGTGGCAGTCCCGGAACCTGTACCTGCTGCTTTGCTGGCATCAGCGCCAGGGTTACTGCCTACAGTCGCAACAACCCTTATTGATTTGCTGGGCGGTATTTCCTCATAAGCGAGGATGTAAAAATTACTCATCCGCCCTTTCAACAATCGCGATAAGAACAACCGTATATTGCTGGCAACCAGCAGCACCGGATTGTGGCCATCAGCTTCGAGCTTGCCCGACCCCTGAATAACCTGCTGAATCACAGTATCCATCAGCGAAGGCTCCAATCCACCCGGAGAGCCCTGTACAGAAGAAAGCAAGATCTGTTCCAGTTGTGAATCAAGCACCATAACGGGCATTTCGCGCGTCGTACCATTGACGGTTTGGAAGATCGCAGGGCCCAGAGCGACCCGAACCTTGGCGGTCAAAGCGTCAGAATCCTGACCTTTACCCCCGTTGTCCGCGAGGGCCTCTGTAATAGTGCGCATGTCACGCACCGGAATACCCTCTTCCAACAGGTTTTGCACGACCCGGGTGAGCTCCGCGAGACTCATAAGGCCAGGCACCAGGCTCTCCACAAGTTTTGGCGACGTTTTGCCGAGCTTATCCAGTAATTGCTGCACTCCATCCTGCCCGATGAGTTCATGGGCCTGATTTTTCAAAATCTGGCTCAGGTGCGTGGCGATAACCGTACTGCTGTCGACCACTGTGTAGCCCATAGTTTGCGCATCGTCACGCTGAGAGGCATCAATCCACACGGCATCCAGGCCGAAAGTAGGATCCTTGGTGGCCACACCCTCCAACTCCCCAAAGACCTGACCGGGGTTAATCGCCAGCTCTCTTCCCGGGAACACCTCGCCCTCGCCGGAGATTACATCGTGAAGACTGATGCGGTAGTTATTGGGGGATAGATCCAGGTTGTCGCGGATGTGCACCGAGTGCACAAGAAAACCAAGTTCCTGGGAAAGCTTCTTGCGCACGCCCTTGATGCGACTCAAAAGATCGCCGCCTTGATTTCGATCTACCAGTGAAATCAGTCGATAGCCCACCTCCAGGCCTATTTCATCAACTTGAGCAACATCATCCCAACTGAGCTCCTTGGACTCAGCGGGCCTGGGTGTATCAACGACTTCAGGTTCCAGCGTGGCCTCCGGTGACGGTTGGGCGCGGAGATAACCGAGTACACCGAGCACTCCGGCAATCCCCAAAAAGACGGTGTTAGGCATACCGGGAACAAGACCAATGATGCCGATAATACTCGCGGCGACAAATAGAATCCGCGGTTTGTCCGTCAGCTGCGACACCACCTCAGCGCCCATATCAGCGGTCCCGGACATGCGGGTAACAATGATCGCCGCGGCAGTGGAGAGAAGCATGGAAGGAATCTGCGCGACCAGGCCATCACCAATAGTCAGCAGCACGTAGTTTTCCGCCGCCTGACTCGCACTGAGATCATGCTGCAGGGTCCCGATAGCAAAACCACCGAGAATGTTGATAAACAAGATCAGAATGCCGGCCACCGCGTCACCGCGCACAAACTTGCTGGCACCATCCATCGCGCCATAGAAGTCGGCCTCGTTGCCCACTTCCTCGCGTCGCCTCAGAGCATCATCCTGGGTAATCAATCCGGCATTCAAATCTGCGTCGATCGCCATTTGCTTGCCCGGCATTGCATCCAGAGTAAAGCGTGCAGTAACTTCTGAGATTCGTCCCGCGCCCTTGGTGACCACCACAAAGTTGATCACGACCAAGATGGTAAACAGCACAAGACCCACCGCGTAACTGCCGCCTACCACGAACTCACCAAAGGATTCGATCACGCTTCCCGCAGCAGCTGTGCCGGTATGACCTTCCAGCAACACCACCCGCGTGGAGGCCACGTTAAGACCAAGTCTAAGCAGCGTTGATATCAGAAGGACCGTAGGGAACACCGCAAATTCCAGCGGCCGCCCCGCATAAACAGCGGCCAGCAGCACGATAATCGCCAATGCAATGTTAAAGGTGAACAAAATGTCCAGCATGATCGGAGGCAGTGGCAATACAATCATTGCCAACAACAGCATCATTACCATTGGCGTACCAATGCCCGACAGTACGCCCATAGAGCCAGTCGTGGCACCGGGCAAAGCGTTAGTCGTCGCCATCACTTGGTTCCTCATCCATCAGGTGTTGATAATTATCAGGTACATCTAATTCTGCGGGTCGCGGCACGTAATCTGTGGGACGCGATCGACGCAGCTGAAAGAGATAGGCGAGAACGCGAGCTACCGCCAAATACAAATCACCGGGTATTTCGTCACCGACTTCTGTGCTTGCATAGAGTGCACGCGCCAACGGGGGCGCCTCATAGAGAGGAACATCGTGCTCAATGGCGATGGTGCGTATTTGCAGGGCGATCAAATCACGACCCTTAGCCACAACCCGGGGCGCACCAGTCCCATCGGAATAGGACAGAGCGATGGAATAGTGAGTGGGGTTGGTGATCACCACGTCGGCAGTCGGTACGTCCTGCATCATCCGCCGCTGGGAAATTTCCCGTTGCAGGTTTCGAATACGCTGCTTGACCTCGGGACGACCATCAGTCTCTTTCATTTCGTCGCGCACTTCCTGGCGAGTCATGCGTAACTGCTTGTTATAGTTCCACAATTCAAAGGGTACATCGAACATCACAATGAGCACCATCGCTGAACTCAGAATAATCAGAGCCGTGACAAGCATGCTGACTACTCGGCCGCTGGCCTCCCCCGGCGTCAAAGCACTCAGCGTGAGAATTTCGCGCTCGAAGGACCTAATCATCAAATAGGCTACGCCCATGAGCAGGAGAAACTTCAGCAGGGCCTTAGCCAACTCAGCCAGTCCCTTTAGCGAGAATACGCGGCCCAGGCCTTTTACCGGGTCGAGTTTCTCTAACTTAAAAGCCATCGCTTCAAGACTGAACGACCAACCCCCCATCATCAGTGGGCCTGCGAGCGCAGCAACAACGGTGACGGCAAAAAGCGGAGCAAGCGCCAGTAGCGCCGATATGGCCATGTGCATGAAGTGCACCGGCAGTTGTTCTGTGTCAAAGGCTTGCGCTCGATCAACACTAAAGCCCGAGATAGTGATGGCGAAGAGTTTATCTACCAAGCCACCACCGAGCACCCAAAGGCCCACGCCCGTGATCAACAAAGAGAGCATGGTGTTTAGCTCCCGGGATCGAGGAACCTGGCCTTTGCGTCGCGCCTCTTCTTTTCGGCGCTCCGTCGGCTGTTCCGTGCGTTCCTGACCGGTTTGTTCTTCTGCCATGCCAGAACCCCCTTATCAGCCCAACACCAGCAAGGTCTGCTCCAGCCCAAGGCTGAGAAAACGTTGCAAGGTGGAGATGAACATAGGAAGCGCCAGGAGCATATATACAAATCCGGCAATGATTGTGACCGGGAAGCCCACGGCAAAAATATTTAGCTGCGGCGCAGCACGTGTGATTACGCCAAACGCCACGTTGATCATTAGAATTGCCGTTAGCACCGGCAGTGCCAACAACAACGCGCTGGCAAACAGCTGTGTACCCAGCGCCGCTACATTGGAAAACATACCTTCAGGACTAAATCCGCTACCCACGGGTATCAGTTCAAAGCTATCTACCACCGCCGTAATCAGCATGAGATGGCCATCAATCGCCAGAAACAGCAGCGTTGCCAGCACCACATTCAACTGACTCACTACCGGCACCTGAACCCCGTTCTGTGGATCCACAGCCATGGCAAAACCCAGGCCCATACTCATTGCCACGCTATGCCCGGCAACCACCACCGCAGCAAAGACCAACTGCATAACAAAGCCCATCACAAGGCCAATGGCGACTTCACGTAATGCCAGCACCAGACCCAGCGCTGACAGGGGCTCTACCACGGGAGTCGCAGGTAAGAGCGGCGCAACCAATGCTGATACCAATACCGCCAGCAGCACACGCACCCTGATCGAAATCGACGAATAGCTAAAAATAGGCGCTGCCAGCAGCATCGCGGACAGGCGCAAAAACGGCCAGAGATAAGTATGGAACAGGAGGATGAGTTCATCTGGCGTAAACACCATAGGATTCATCCCAGAAGGGACGGAATTTCCAAAAACAGGCGTCGCGAAAAGCTAACCACCACCTGAATCATCCACGGCCCTGCCACAAGCAGCGCCACAACAAGCGCCAGAAGCTTGGGGATAAAGCTAAGGGTCATTTCCTGAATCTGGGTTGCAGCCTGAAAAATACCGATAAGCAGACCCACCGTCAGGGCGGACAAGAGTAAGGGACCCGCGAGGAGCACTGCGAGCCAAAGGGCGTCTTTTCCGATGGCAAGTACTGTTTCCGGCCCCATAGTCTGCTCCTACACCGCGAAACTGGTAACGAGCGTGGCGGCGACAAGCGACCAGCCATCAATGAGGACGAACAACATGAGTTTAAACGGTAAGGAAATAAGCATGGGCGATAACATCATCATGCCCATGGACATCAGTACCGCTGCCACCACGAGATCGATGATCAAAAATGGCACAAACATCAAAAATCCGATCTGAAATGCCGTCTTCAACTCACTGGTGAGAAACGATGGCAGAAGCACAACCATGGGCACATCGTCCGGCGTGTTAAACGCGGGGTAACCGCCGAGTTCTGCGAACAACAAAAGATCAGTTTCACGCGTTTGCCCAAACATGAATTCGCGAAACGGTATCTTTGCTGCATCCAGGGCCTCAGTGAAACCCACAGTCTCGTTCATGTAAGGCTCTAGCGCTGTTGCCCAGGCAACTTCAAAAACGGGAGCCATAATGAAGAGACTCAAGAACAAAGATAGTCCTAAAATAATCTGATTAGAAGGCGTCTGTGCAGTTCCCAGAGCCTGACGCAAGATCGCCAGAACAATCAGAATCCGCGTAAACGAGGTCATGGTAATCAGTGCTGCAGGAATCAAAGTCAGCAGCGTCATGAGCAACAGTATCTGGATGCTCATGGAATAATCGCTGCCGCCCGCAGCGCTGGGCTGCACTGACACAAGGGGAATACCCGTCTGCGCCAATGCGGCCTCAGGCACCAGTGACAACAGTAGCGGCAACAGCAGCAGCAAGCGCTTCATGACTTACTACCCAATGGGTTTGCCGCACGCAACACGGCCGCAAAATCCGGCGAAGCCGACTCTGAGCCCACGCCCTCAAGCACAGGCTCTGCAAGAACATGGATCCTGCGCACCGACCCCGGAGCAACGCCAATGAGCAACTGCTCCCCACCGACTTCCATGAGCACGACTTTTTCTCGCTGCCCGACGTTGACACTACCCAAGACACGCAAGGCAGAACCTGAGCCAACACCCACACCGTTAAATCGCTTGAGAAAATAGACGACGGCGAACAGACACACAAACACCAGTACCAAAGAACCCAGCACCTGGAAAAGATAGCTTGCGCTAAACAGCTCCGGGGCCGCGCTGGCCGACTCGGTACTCACAGCCTCCTGAGCCCCTGCAACGGACGCAAGAGACAAGCCAGGCAGACTTAGCTGTGGGATGGCTTTATTCATTTGAGCTTCTTAAGGCGCTCTGAGGGGCTCACCACATCAATGAGCCGAAGTCCAAACTGTCCCGAGGATTCCACAACCTCACCCCGGGCTATCAGCGTGCCATTGACCATTAGGTCCAGAGGCTCTTTCACACCGCGATCGAGGCTGACGATGGACCCCTGATTGAGAGCCAGCAAGTCTTTGATGGGGAGCCGTGTACGGCCTATCTCCACAGACAACGTGACCTGCACATCCATTAGCAAATCAAGGTCAATCTTGCCCCCGGCACTGACCGAGGGAGCCGCAGCGCTCTGCAGTTCTTCGAGGGGCTGTGCTGCAACAGCTTCGGTGGTTTGCTCGTCACTCATAGGTTTCTCCTTGCCCTAATTCGTTGGAAGAAGCAGGCTGGCCAGTCGATGGAGTTGCACGGCCTTAACGCCGTCAAAACTTCCATAACGCCCTTCTGCAAGGCTTACGTTGTCAATATTCAGGCTCACTTCTTCCGGCGGCTTTAGCGGTATCACCGTGCCCACCTGCAATTGCAGAAGATCTGCCAGCGCAATCGATTGAGTGGCCAACACGCCCGCAATTTCCAATTCAATATTCGGGAGCTCTCGTCGGAAAAAGGGCTCCCAGGTCTGACCATTCGACACTACGTCTTTTTTGCGCGGAGGAAAAAAACGCTCGCGATAAGGCTCTAAAGCCGCGAATGGAAGCATCAAGCTGATTTGACTCGAGAACTCGCCCGCGCGGAGCGAGAATGCCAGACGCAGGAGCATGTCTGAAGAAGGCACCATTTCGAGACGATCCGGCACACCCAGCGTGCCGAGCTCTCCAGCCTCCAGGGACAACTTATCCGCCCAGGCCTGGCTGATACTGCTTAGCTGAAACTCGGCGATACGCTCGGCTAGGCGAAGCTCGGTAGGCGTCAGATTGCTGCGGGCTGACTCGGAAGGTGATGTACTGCCGCCGCCAAAATAGGCGTTGACGACATAAGAAAGTAGCGCGGCCGGCGCGATAGCGAACACCGGCCCGACCAAGGGCGACAAAGTTGAGGTAGTAACTGCAACGCTGCGCTCCAGCGAGGCTAACGCGTCGGCAACGCTAAGCAACTCGGGAGTTTCTGCAAGGACGGTAAATTCAATAGAAAAGCCGGACTCCAGCGCTACACCCAAAACCTCCGCATGCCGTTCGATGAGAGGCCCAAGCGCGGTAAATTCGCGGAGCAGCGATTGCTCCCGCGCGGCAAAATCAAAGCGGCGGAACTGGCCGTCGTCGGCGGCATCAGCCGCCGAGGTGCCATCGTCAACGCTTTCCATAAGCGCATTGATTTCACCTTCTGTCAGGACGTCGTCACTGGCCATTCCCGCTCCATGATCATTGCAAGACAAAGTTCTCGAAGTAAATCTTTTCAATCGCGTCCGGGGGCGTTAGGCCCAGCGCTTGATTTACCGCCTGGAGCGCGTCCGCACGTAGTGCGTCCTTGCCCTCTATGGTTTTCAGCGCCGCAAAATCCTGGCTACTGAACAAAGTAATCAATCCATCTCTGATGGCTGGCATATCTCGTGCCGCCTGATCGATGGCCTTTTGCTTGTAGGACATCAACTGCATTTCGGCTTGCACATAACGCGTGCGACCACCGTGCTCCAGGTTCACCAACAGTTTTTCCATATCCCGGTACAGCGGAATCTTTGGTGCTTCTTCCACGACCTCTTCTACAGCCTCTTCTCCTTCGGCTTCATCGCCACCAGAGAGGAATAGAAATGCTCCAGCACCGCCGCCAAGGAGAACTACCACGGCCACGATGATAATGATCAGCTTTCCCTTGCCGCCGGACTTTTCTTCGGCTTGTGGAGCGTCACCACCTAAATTCAAGTTGCCTTTGTCGGCCATCAGTTCTCTCCCGTGTCATCGGCTTACCGAAAGTCCGCCGCGCACGAATACACAGGAAACACTCAGCAATTGCCATACCAGTGGAAATATCCACAATAAATACAATGAGTTATAGTATTACAGCGATGCCTTTCGCCGGTTTTTTGACGCACGAACACCGCTCCGGCGTCAGCAAACCAGCGCGCTGTAGCGCCCTGTTACTGTCGCAAGGGGGGGGGATGGTAGAACGAATTGGGCTCGGAGAAAAACGATTCTAGGTGACAGCTATCACCAATGGTTCAAACGGCGACAGGTAGATCCCGGGCTCGGGCTAAATATAAGTGTCGATTCGCGAATTAGCGGGATGTGCTGTCACAAGCACCGGGGCATCGGCATCAGCGTCTTCTGACGCCCCCTGTTGAGCGGCAAACTGCTCATCTCCACCTCGCTCACCATTGCCCTGCAGATCCCTTTGACCCACATCTGATTGCGCCAGTTGCAGTCCGCTTTGCTCCAACATCTCGCGCAGCCGGGGCATTGATTGCTCAATGGCATCGCGGGCAGCGAGGGTTTCCGTGGTGAAAGCTACTTTGGTCAGGTCACCCTCAGTAGTCACAGTGACCTGCAGGCGACCCAGTTCCGCGGGGTGCAGGTTAAGCCGGGCTTCGTGTACACCATCACGCACGAGGGTCCTCATTCGTGCGGTGAGTTCCCCGGGGAACTCAGTATCATCGGGAGCCCGAGCGAGGGAGTACTCTGCCATGGCCCCTGTTGTAGCTGTTGCCGCAGGCAAAGTGGAGCCCGCCACACTCGATGCCGGCGTCAAACCGGCTGCCGTAGATGCGGCGAGTACCGGGGCCGAACCGTCGGCACGCTGAGACGACAGCAGGCCGCGGGCGAGATCAGCCGTGCTATCAAGCTGCATATCAGCAAGGCCACGCTGCCCTGCTGCCTCCGATCCCATTCCTGAACCCAACCAATCTGCGGTGCTCCGGTTGAGTGTTCCGGAATCAATTTGCGACAGAGTACTGCGCTCTCCGGCATTAGCCCCATTAGCCCCAACAGCTCTGGAAAGTGTATCGCCCAACGCAGGTGACCTAGCCAGCGCATCGCTGTCCTTAAGAGCCGGTGTTAACAAGGCGGCCGCAGCTGCGCTGGAGACTATATCGGGAGTAGAACCGCTCAAATTTCCAAGGCCAGACAGAGGCGCATTGGTGGGCGACGACAGCGCCGTCGTGGCCGTTTGAACCGGCCCTGACTGAATCGCAGAACTCACATCACTATTAGTAGATGCTGACTTGGCGGCAGAGGCGACCCCGGCCGCTGCTAAGGCGTTCTTGGGCAATGCATCACCCGGAAGAACGGGTGCCGGGTTTAAGCTAGAGGGCCTGGCTTCAGGCAGGGCTCCCGCCTGTGCATCACCCGAAGGCAATAGCCGCGATTCCCGCGCCAGAGAATCATCAAGCGAAGAAGAAAACTGGCCGGTTCCCTGCTCCGCAGGCTCATCACCCGCGGGCGTATTCTGGCCCGCACTGGTATCTACATCAGCTTCGGCAGGGCCATCGTCGTTCGCTACAGCAGCATTATCGGCGGCTACCGCAGAGCCACTGCTTGGTGAATCGGCAGTTTCATTCCCTTCTGGCGGCAATGCCTTGCCGCTAGAATCGGTACCGGAGGACGACTCTGCCGTGCTTCGAGCAGAATCCCTGTCACGGGCACGCTGCGTATCCAAAACACGTGAAAACTCGCTATTTTCGCCACTTTTAGTTGCCGAATTGCCGACGTTCGCGCTCTTTACGCCCGGTGAATCGGTGGGCGTGACGCTTAGCAATCGGGCGTTAACAGGGTCTGCCATGACGGTCTCTTTCGGTTCGGGCTCTCTATTGGCATACATAGAGCAAACGCTATGCCAAATCAGTTCGTAGATTCAAAACGCTGCAGGCTCAGTTCATCACTATGCAGCTGCTCGCGCTTATCTTCTTCTCTGAGGAGGTTCAATCGACCGCGATTAATCAACTCATCGACGCTGGAACGACGCAAGCTGCGATCCACCAATGCCTCACGACTGGATTCGACTTCGTTTTCGCTGCGGCTGAATTCCTGATCCTGAACACTTATCGCGTCATTGAGGTTATGCAGAAAGTGCCGGTAATCGGCGAGCTGTCGGGCATCCATCCCTGAACTCGCCACGGCCTGCAGACGCAGTTCGTACTCTTGTTTGAACTGCTCAAGCTGCGAAAGACGCGCCGCGGACTGGTCAAGCGCTTGCTGACTCCGCTGAAAGCTACCCGCTGCCCGGCTCTCCCGTGAGCGCGCGAGCATGGCAACCTTGTCCAGTTTATCAAGTTCCATCAGCTACCCGGGTGCATGTTGGTGAGTTGCCGCGCCATGTTAAGGAGGTCACTGACGCTCTGCTCCATCCCCACCTTTTGATGCTGGGGCTGACGAACAAGCTGGCGCAGGGGCTCATGGGCACGCAAGGCCTGATCGATCTTGGGGTCACTGCCAGGCTCATAAGCACCAATGGATATCAAATCCCGGTTCTGACGATATACCGAGTATAACTCTTTGAGTGCCCTGGCAAGCTCCTGCTGACTTTCATCCGCGATGCTCGGCATGGCGCGACTGACCGATGCTTCAAGGTCGATCGCCGGAAACAAGCCCGAGTCCGCCACCTGCCGCGACAGCACAATATGCCCATCAAGAATCGCCCGCGCCGCGTCCGCGATGGGATCATTGTGATCATCGCCTTCTACGAGCACGGTATAGACAGCGGTAATCGACCCCTTGGGACCGTTACCCGCCCTCTCCACCAGATTAGGAAGCAGGGAGAACACCGATGGCGGATAGCCCTTGGAGACCGGAGGCTCTCCCACAGCAAGTCCAATTTCGCGCTGCGCCTGAGCAAAGCGCGTTAGAGAGTCCATGAGCAGTAATACATCGCGCCCCTGATCTCTAAAGTGCTCCGCAATCGCCGTTGCCCGCCAGGCGCCGTGAACACGCATTAATGGAGGATAGTCCGCAGGAGTAGCCACGACGATAGCCCGAGCCAGACCTTCGGGACCGAGAATATCCTCGATGAACTCCCGCACTTCGCGACCACGCTCTCCCACCAGCCCCACCACAATGACATCTGCATCGGTGTGGCGTGTCATCATGCCCAATAGCGTGCTTTTTCCAACGCCACTGCCGGCAAACAGGCCTAAGCGCTGCCCCTTACCCATGGTAAGAAACGCATTAATCGCTCGCACGCCCACGTCCAGTGGCTCACGAATCGGCCTTCGATCTAGTGGATTTAAAGCCTTGGCACGCAGAGCCACACTGTGGCTGCAGTTGGGTGCGGGCCCGCCGTCGAGGAACCTGCCTGCGCCATCGATAACCCGTCCGAACAATTGTTCATCCACCGAAACCGACGCATACTCGCCCAGAGGCTGCACCCGAGCGCCGAGCTGGAGCCCGGATACATCACCCTCGGGCATTAACACCAATCGACCTTCGGCAAAGCCTACAATTTCGGTATCAACCACCGTGCTACCGCTGACCACCCGGCAACGCTCACCAATAGCGCCGTCGCAGCCCTCGGCCTCGAGCTTCATGCCTACCATACGCATGAGCCGGCCCTCGCGAAGCAGCTCAGGTGCCTTCACGTGCTCAGCCAGCGCCCGCAAGCGCAGTCCCAGTCGCTGTGTTTGAGCCTCACCGTGTCGCTGTGCCGACTGCACCGTTTAAGCCCTCTCTGGAGAATTACTGGATTGTTCCGTACTCACGGAAGCGTCTAAAGAGGACGACCCAGGAGCCTGCTCTGGCACGCCCGCATTCGATCGAAGCTCGGCAAAGGACGCTTCGATGCGCGACTCCACCGACGCATCGACAAAACTGTGACCGGCGCGCAGCTGCAATCCCCCGCGCTGCATATCTGAATTCTCAAGTACTTCAAAACGCTCACTGGCAAGCAGACCCAGATCTTTGCAAACAGATGCATCCAGAGGATTTAATGTTAGCTGTACCGCGGTAGAAACGGATCCCAGGGCCGCCAGCGCATCGAAGAGCACTCTCTCGATATCCACACCGGCCTCCAGCTCCCGACGAATAACCGCCCGGGCCACCTGCTCGGTGACAGCCAGCAACTCTCGTAACAAGACTGCATCGGTGTCCTCAAAGGGGGTCGACATCGCCTCTAGCAACGATCCCATCTCCGCTACGATACTTTCTGCCTGCGCGCGCCCGGCAGCAAGGCCCTCGACGTAACCGTCGTCGTACGCTTTCTGTCGTTCAGCTTGAACATCCACGCCGCGATCAGCGGCCGGCTTAGCGGCGCCGCCGTGCTGCGACAAAGCGCTCAGGACCGAGGGCGCCCAGCTGCTGTCTGCCTCGATCGGATCAGACAAAATCGTCACCGCCCTTACCAATAATGAGCTCACCCTCATCAGCCAGTTGCTTGGCCGTACCCAGGATTTCTTTTTGAGCCGCCTCGACTTCAGCTAACTTCATAGGTCCCTTGGCCTCGAGGTCCTCACGGAGCATGTCCGCGGCTCGCGACGACATATTGCCAAAAAACTTCTCCTGCAATTCATCGTCCACGCCTTTGAGCGCAACCACCAGGGTATCCACCGATATTTCACGAATCAGGCGCTGCATACCACGATCATCGAGCCCCATAAGATCATCAAACACAAACATCAGCTCAGCGATCCTATCGGTGATTTCTGCATCACTTTCGCGTAATGCCCCCATTACCGAGGCCTCGAGATCGGCATTTACGCTATTCATAATCGCTGCGGCACTGGTCATACCGTTCACTAACCGAGGTGGCGTCCTGGAGACACGACCCAGCTGTTTTTCCAGCACCTTGTCGAGCTCTTCCATGGCCGCGGGGTCGATCATTTCGAGCTTGGCAATCCGCAACACTAGACCCGAGCGCATGTGCTCGGGCAACTCTCCCAGCACCTCCGCCGCCTGATCTTCTTCCAGCGAGGCCAATACAATGGCCATAATCTGGGGGTGCTCCTCAACAATGATATCGGCCACACTGCCGGCATCCATCCATTTAAGTGCTTCGATACCTCGCGTTTTCGCCTTGCCCGGCATCACCTTGGACAACATGCTCTTCGCCTTCTCTTCGCCGAGAGCCTGAATCATTACCCTTTGAGCAAAATCCGAGGCCCCCATACCCAGAGGATTGATCGCGCCGGCCTTGGTGTTGAATTCTCCAAGCACCTCGGTCAATTGGTCATCAGAAACGCCCGACAGTGAGGCCATCGCTTCACCCACGCGTTGCACCTCACGCGGCTCCATATGACGCATGATCGACGCGGCGGAATCCTCCCCCACGCCGAGCAAAAATATTGCTGCGCGCTGTGCGCCGCTAAGCTTTGAACCTGCCTCAGCCATCGTCTGACACCCAACCCCTTACTACCTGCGCAGCGCGATCCGGCTCACCTGCTGCCACGGAACGTGCCATTTGTAATTGTTGCTGATACCCACCGGCACCGCCGCCAGCTGCGCCCGGCAGACCCATCTGCCCCTGACCACCCAGGGTTACCTGATCGTCAGTCATGCCCCCTGCCATGGCCTGCTGCCCAAGACCCGCAAGCCCCTGATGCGACTGCATCAGCGGCATCGGTACGGCGGCAAACTTCACCAGCGGACGGACCACCACAAACACCAAAGTTAACAGGACAATCAAAACCAGCAGGCCTTTGGCTAGCTGCCAAATCCAATCCTGTTCAAGGAGTGAACTCTCGATCACGGTATCTTCAATCGCTGGCACCTCGATAAACGATGCGCTGATTACGCTGACCGTATCACCTCGATTGGCGTCGAAGCCTACAGCTTCACGCACCAGAGATGTTATCTCGTCTATACGCTCCTGAGGCATAGCTGCCCGGCTAGTCGTACCATCGTCGGCGGTGGACTCAATGTAGTCCAGTACTACCGCGATAGACAGCTTCTGCAGGGTCCCCGGTGTTTCGCGAACGTGGCTGATGGTCTTGTCCATTTCGTAGTTAATGGTTGATCGACGGCTCGTTCGCGCCGGCGGAACCCCTGCAGCCTGCTCTGCGGCCTCAACGCCTACACCCGCTGTGGGTGCCGCTTGCTGAAGCGCAACCGTCGTATCAATGGGCGGCTCATTCGACAGTGTCCCCGGCACGCCTCCCGAGAAGGGCCGATTGGAAATTTCCTCAGAGGTCTGCTCACTGCGAACCCGAGTATCCGGCGCGTAAGTTTCTAAGGTGCGCTCGACTCGAGTGAAATCCAAATCCGCGGCAACCTGGGCTCGAACCGCATCCGCACCAAGAATAGGTTCGAGAATATCGACGATACGCTGGTTAAGGTTCGCTTCAAGCTGCCGCGTGTACCTAAACTGATCCTGGGTAAACCCAAACTCCTCGTCCGTACCCTGGCCCGACAACAGCTTGCCCTGTTGATCCACCACTGACACCTGCTCAGAATCAAGGTTAGGCACACTGGACGCTACGAGGTGAATAATTCCGGAAAGCTGACGCTCATTTAGTGTTCGCCCAGCATAAAGATTAAGCATCACCGAGGCTGCAGGCCGCTCCCGCTGGCGAAGAAAGGCCGACTGCTTGGCCATGGCTAGATGCACGCGAGCGCCCCGCACACTATCCATGGCCCCGATGGTGCGCGCGAGTTCAGATTCCAGGGCGCGGTGAAAACGCGCTTGCTCCATAAAGCTGGAAAGGCCGATTTCCTGCTCACGATAAAGACTCTCAAAACCGACACCTTCTCCCCGGGGATAACCATCACCAGCCAGAAGCAAACGCGCGCGATGAATCTCCCCGGCCGGCACAGCGACCATGCCGCTGCGTCGATCCATTCGATAATCCACCCCATTGGCCTCTAATGAAGCAATGACATCGTTGGTGTCCGCGGGCGCCATGGTGCCGTAGAGCGGCTTGTAATTGGGCTCCACAGCCCATTGAACCAATCCCATGGCCATGGCAATACTTGCCGCCAAGCCGATCAGTAGCGCGAGCTGACGGGTCGCCGGCTGGCGGGAAAACCCGTTAAAGCGGGCAAATAAAGTGTTGTCGGTAGCTTCAGCCATGGTTCTGCGCTCTCATTAATTCAGCGGTCTGTGGATGCCTATAAAAAGCAAAAGTCAGACCTGCATACTCATAATTTCCTGATAGGCCGTCAGCAGCTTGTTGCGCACTTCCGTCATCGCCTGAAATTCCAGACCCGCGCGCTGAGAAGCCACCATCACCTCGGTGATTGAAATTTGCGGATCACCGGACTCAAAAGAAGTCGCCAGTGCCTTCGACTGCATCATTGACGCATTGACCTCCTCAATAGAGTCCTGCATCAAGGTGGAGAAATTCGCACCGGTCACCTGCTCAGGGCCGGCAAGCTCGGACGCATTGCCCGCCGCCGATGCCATGCTACGCATCTGCGCAATCACCTGATTAATTGCTATATCACTCATAGTCCATTATCTCCGTGTTCACTCTCTACCCGAGAAAGACTGCCCTCAGGCAGATATCGGTAAGCTAATGCCCTGCTCTCGCAGCCGGGCCAATTTATAACGTAGGGTTCTCGGGCTAATGCCGAGGCGTTCAGCGGTTTCCTTGCGGCTGCCTCCGCTTGAATCAAGCGCCTGCAAAATCAGCTCCTGCTCACGTAGCTTGAGGTCACCTTCGAGGGCCGGACGCTCACACGAGAGAGTGGCAAGAGGTTCCACAGCGGCACAAAGCCGATCGGCGAGAATCAGATCAGCCTCACCGAGCACTTCGCCGTGCGCAAGAATGACCGCACGCTGCACACAATTCTCTAGCTCTCGCACGTTGCCTCGCCAGGCGTGCTGCTGCAGGGCCACCTCAGCGGAAGCATCAAAACACGATCCAGAGCGCGGTGCATAACGATCAAGAAACAGTCGAGCGAGAGGCAGAATGTCCCTGGGGCGTTGCCGCAAAGGCGGCGCGTTCAGCGGCAATACGTTCAGTCGATAGTAAAGGTCCTCGCGGAAGTTGCCATCGCGTACCTCTTCCTCCAGCAATCTGTTCGTGGTCGCAATCACGCGCACGTCCAGAGGAATCAGTTTGTTGCCGCCCAAGCGCTCAACTTCACGTTCCTGCAGCACCCGCAATAGTTTTGCCTGTAGTCCCAGATCCATCTCTGAGACTTCATCCAGGAGTAACGTGCCGCCGTTGGCTTGTTCAAATTTCCCCGGACGTGACTGATACGCCCCGGTATAGGCGCCTTTCTCATAACCAAAGAGCATGGATTCCAGCATGTTCTCTGGAATCGCAGCGCAGTTAACGGCAAGAAATGGCTTATCTGCACGATTTGACTCACTGTGAATGTAACGGGCAAGCACCTCTTTGCCGCTTCCCGATTCACCACTAATCAAGACCGTGGCGTCACTCGGAGCGAGACGCTTCGCGAGGGCACACAGCTGCTGACTCACGGGGTCTTCGGCAATCATGGGTAAGTCGGACTCTGCGGGAGGCTGCATGCGGGCCACCATATCCAGCAGCACCTGTGCCTCGAATGGCTTGAGCAGATAATCGGTAGCGCCATCGCGCATCGCCGACACGGCATCACGCACTGAGCCATGTGCGGTAATCATAACAAAGGGCATCTCGGGTTTCCGGTTGCGAACCTCTCGGAGCAAACCGTGACCATCCATCCCATCCATCTGCACATCACTGATGATTATATCGAAGCTTTCTGCGTCCATTCGCGATAAAGCCTCACGACCGTTTCCGGCGGCAACCGCTCGGTAGCCACCAAACTCAATAGTGTCGCAAAGAGCATCTCGGAGGGTGTCGTCATCCTCGACAATCAATACGCTTGTCGCCTGGTTCATGGTTTGCCTCTCTCAGAACTAAGAAGGGAGCTGGATACCGCGGTATCACCGCAGGATGTCGCGGTATCCAGCAAGGGAAGATCAATCAAAAATTCGGCACCACCGTGGGAGTGATTACGAGCGCGCACTTCGCCTCCGTGATGGCTCACTGTTCTGGCAACAACAGCCAATCCCAGACCCGTACCCTGGGCCCGCGTTGTAAAAAACGGATCGAATAGACGCGGCAAGACATCCGCGGAAATCCCCGGACCGTTGTCCCGCACGCATATTTGCAGGGAGTTGTGACTGGTAGCGCCGGCCCAGACATCAATACGCACCGCTGCGCCGGCCACATCCACGGCATTCTGAATCAGGTTAGCCAGAGCCCCCACGAGGTCGTCGGCGGCTCCGCTCAAAGATACTGTGTCATCTATGGGTGTCACCGCGAACGTCGTCGCGGCGGGGAGCGTCGGACGCACCACCGCCTCCAGAGCCGACATCACGTCGCGAAGCAATAAGGGCCGCATCTCAGGACTGCCTCCACGCACAAAGCTCAGCATCGATTCAATCAAGCCTTCCATATGCTGCAATCGTCCCGACAGTCGATCACAAATCTTTGTGCGCTGTTCCACGGGCAGATCATCCCGAGCAAGCTGCGCCAGATACAAGGTGGTTGACGATAAAGGGGTTCGAATCTGATGCGCGAGTCGCGCGGCCATTTCACCCAATGCCGCGAGGCGCTGACGTCGGCCAAGCTGCTCCTGTAGGTCGTGAAGCTCGGTTGTGTCGGTAATCAACACAACCTGCTCGCCATCGTCATCCAGGGGGCGACCGTTAATGGATAAACGTCGCTGGCCTGGCTGGCTCTCGTAAAGCTCGGGGTTGCGCTGGGCTACCTGTGGCCATGTCTCACCCAATAAGGGCTCGCCCAGCATATCCAGGGCAGCGGGATTGGCGTCACGAATCGTATGTTCAGCGTCCAGAATCATCACGCCACCGGGCAGTACCGCTAGCAGTGAAGCCAACCGACCCAGTAGTCGCTCTTTCTCTGCGAGTTCGCGCAATCGCGCGCTGCGACTAATAGCCAGCTCTCCACGCAAGCGCAGAACCTGCTCCTGCATTGATCGATAGCTGCTATCGAGTTCGCGGGAAACCTGAGTAAGCGAGGCTAGCGAGCGCTCATCCAGTAGCGCTGGCCCCTGGTTCTCAGCCGATTCTGAGGTGGAAATCTGTGCCATTCCTGTACATTCCGTTTCCGGTATCTCGATACAGGTCTATGCAAAGCTTGTGCCCAAAAAGTTTATTGTTTTATTTCAAATACTTAGGATTATCTAAGCCCGCTAGCGTCAAGACTCTGGCGCTCCCTCAGGCCTGACTATCTCGTACTTACGCATTTTTTCCACCAGCGTCGTGCGCTGCAAATTCAACATCTTGGCCGCCCGGGCAACCACCCAGACGCTCTGCTCCAGGGCTTGAACCATCAAAGAGCGCTCCAGTTCAGCAAGATGAGCTTTGAGATCCATGCCATCACCGCCCAATAGCGTCGGTGAATTCTGAGCCGGCGCAGCGGGTGAGGCGGTTTCTTCAGGGCTCGGCTTATCGCGTAGCAAGCCCTCCATCGCCATGGCCTCATCACCCCGCAGCACGACATCGGCAACATCAACTTGGGATACCGCGCACCCGGCAACAAATTTCGCGGGCAGATCTGCCGTACTCACGGCGCTATCAGGATGCAAAATCGCCAGCCGCTCTACCAGATTGGACAACTCACGCACGTTCCCCGGCCAGGAATAGCGCATGAGGC